>CATJVQ010000047.1 GCA_949743955.1 uncultured Oscillospiraceae bacterium
AGGAGCTTTCTGTGAAGAAAATCTGTCTGGGCGTTGCCTGCCTGTATACGTTTGTTTCTCTGTCCGCCGGCGCGTGGGCCTGCGGGCATCATCGGGCGGCCGCCTATGCGCCGGCTGCGTCCGCCGCTTCGGTCACGTCCTCTGCCGTTACCCCGGCCGCACCTGCCCTTCCGGCATACTGCACAGTTGAGGGCTGCGGACACGTTTGGGGTGAGTGCGAGCATACGCTTTGTGCTGCCGAAGGGTGTGGACACATCTGGGGTGAGTGCGAGCATACAATCTGTCCCGCCGAAGGATGCGGGTATGCCAGAGGGACGTGTGAGCATGTGCTGTGCACCGCCCCGGGCTGCGATCACGTTTGGGGAGACTGTGCGCATACGCGTCCGCAGAGAACCGGGTGTTACCGCGGGTATGGACATCACGGACGGTAAATTTTCCGTTATAGGCTTCTGAATAGGGGAATCAGTGAAAAGAGGCAGTTCATATGAAATGTCGATTGATCGTAGGCCCCCTGCTGGCCATGCTCATGCTGACGTTTCCCTGCGCAGCGCTGGATTCGGATTTGATCGGTGACGATTGGGGTTCTCCGCCGGATCCGGGGCCTGAAGGTGTACCAGAAATCGCGATTGTGACACAGTCGATTGCCGAAACCTTAGAAAAAAATCTGGTTTTGGGTGAGGATTACACCTATATTACATACGGATGGGATATTTATGGGCAGGGAAGTATTAACATCGGTGTGGCGAACGAGGAAAATGTCCGGAAAGCGGTCTCGGCCTGTCAGGATCCGCAGGTAACGGTCGTCTTTGATGAAATCAAGTGGACCCGCATCAACGGGAAGGATTATAACGATGTCCAGCTGAGCCAGGCCAGCGAGAGACTGTATCATAAGCTGGAGAAAAAACTCGATCCGCAGGATTACGCCAGTATGATGGACTATGCCCCGGGAAAAATCCAGATCTGGGCCGTCAATGAGGGGAAGGTCCGCACGGCGGTTAAGGCGTGCGGGGAGCCGTTGGTGCAGGTCACGTACCACAAGGCGGAATTTTCCCTGTTCCGTATGCGGCGGGTCGCCAAAACGGTGGAGAATCTGGCGTGCATGAAGGATTTCCCCGGTGAGGTGGAAATTTATCATGACGGCGTCCATATCCGTCTGGATGAGGATAATCCGCAGCTATACCAGTGGCTGAAAACGTATAAGTATAAAAATGTCATTGCAGAGTGCGGGGTCTATGTGAAAAAGAGTCCCGGAATAGATTAAAACCTGAAGACGCACCGGGTTTTCCACTTTTCCTGATTGGAATGTGGAAAACCCGGTGTGTTTTATTTTATCCCGTTCTACCGTGTCAATACGCCTTCATCTGTACGCACGAGCTCGAGCAGCTCCTCCTGCGCGCCGGTGAGGGCGTTGACGTAGCACAGCATCTCGCGCCCGTCGGCATCAACACCGTAGAACTCGTGGCAGAACGCCTCGCCGCCGCCGGATGTCGGGATCAGGACCTGCCGCACATTGCGCACGTCCAGAAACGAGGAGACCTCGTTCCGTGCGGCGGACGCCTCCACATTCACCGCGGGCAGGGTCCGTTCGTGATGGTTCATGATATACTCGCGCGCATCGAAAAAGACAATCTCCCCTGTATCGAGCGCGACGCCCACCTTCACCTGATCCGGATAACAGACGGTGTCGTCCTGTACATGGGCGTACTGAAGGCGCAGGATACCGTCCTGTCTCTGTGCGGCGGTCTCCTCGAGGCCCGTCAGCCCCAGATACGCCAGATACAACAGCGCCTCCGCGCGTGCGTCCTCCTCCGAGACTGTAACCTCTCCGACAGGGCGCCCGTCCACCATGTAGACAGGCAGTCCGCCCGCCTTTGTCACCGCCGCGCTGAGGTTCTCCCCGAGCGTGAACGTGTAGGACGGCATGCGCGAGGCTTCGTCCGTCCCCTGTGTGAGAAGGCCCTCGTCCACAAGGAGCATTGCCGCAGCGGTCCGAAGCGCGTCGTCCGGCGAAATCACCAGCAGATCCTGTGTGAGGAACGGCTCACGTTCGAGCATGTGATCGGAAAACGGCCCATCGTAAATCATGGACGGATAGTCCGTAAACCCCTGCTCCAGCGCTGTCGCTTCTCCTGCCGGAACGTCCCCTGTCCAGGAACCCTCCGCCGCACCGCTTAGGCGGCTGGAGAGCTCCTTTTCAAGCAGCAGCACGTATTCCCGCAGCTCGAGGAGCGTGTCGCGCTGGCGGGCTGTCAGGCCCTCACCCGCCCGCTCCAGCGACGCGGAATAGTCGCTCACCTGTGTTAAGAGTTTGTTGGCCGCCATCCGCTCCCCGTCTGTGAGCGGCAGCGACGAGAGCGCCGCCTTGGCCGCGCCCGTATCCCGGATGAGCGACGCTGTCAGCCGCCGGGAGAGGACACCGCGCCCCGCGTCCGCTCCCTTGCCGAGCGTGACAGAAATATCCCGCACCAGATCCGCCGAATCCTGAAGTGAGCGCCGGTACAGATCCTGTTTTTCCGCTTCCAGGCGGCGCTGTCCGTCGTAGGCCTCTATCGTAAAGCCCAGCATCACGGCGAGCGCCGCTGTCATATACGACAGGGTCCGGATAAATCCCCGTTTCGTCATTTTCCACATGGACATCCCTCCGCTTCCAGTTTGCCCCGGGGATGCCCATTTTATCCTCACCCGGGCCTGACCCTGCACCCGGCAATACGCCACCGCCGCATTGACAAATGCCTCCGGCACACCAAAGCGATTGAAAAAAGGACTTGACAGAATCTTAAAGCGATAGTACAATAAAATTAGAACATACGTTCTTGTTGTACAGTATACACTGGTTTCCGCATCCCGTCAAGGACGCGGCGAAAAAGGAAGGAAGGATACGTCACGATGGAAATTGTAAGAACGGCGTACATGTCGCGTAAGCGGCTGGGAGAGCTGCGGCGGCTGAGGCGGGAGACGGATATCCTGACCGAGCAGCTCATGCGCCTGGAGAGGGAGGCCCGTTTTTACCGCGAGCTGCCGGCAGCGGAGGGGGATACTGCCCGCGAGGTACGCGAGGAGGTGTTTGAGCGGCAGCGTATGGAGAGGGAAAACTATCTGCGCCGGAAAAGAATACTGGAGCGGGAGACACGCTCGCTTCTCAGCTTCATTGAGAGCATCCCGGACAGTTCCCTCCGGCAGAGCTTTATTCTGCGCTATCTGGAGGGGATGACCTGGCAGCAGATCTCCAACCGGATGAACGGTGTCTGTGCGGACACACTGCGCATCCGGCACAACCGTTTTCTTGACGAGCACAGCCCGCACGGAAAGGAAGCGAGCGCTTGAATCAGTCCATGGAAACCCTGCTCGCCGAATACCGGGAGACAGCAAAGCATCTGCGTATGAGCCGGGATCTGGCGGCTCTGGAGCTGCGCAGGGGCAGCAGCGCCAGAAGCGATGCCGCCCGGCGTGTCCGGCTCCTGGGCGAGATGCTTGTAGACGTGATCTGCACGATCCACGAAATTGAGGACTATCTGGATATCCGGCGGCCATACGGATGGAGATAGCGATCCAAAAAGGGAGGCGCCGCCCGCTGGCAGCGCCTCCCCCCTTTTATTTTCGTGATCTTTATGACTGAACTGTCACATCATCGTACTGCCGCAGGGCGCTCTCGATGTCCATCGGCGTCACTGGCATCGTGAGCGTGGTATCCGGCGGCCCGGGTTCGGGCGGTGCGGGATCATCCGGCGGCGTATCGTCGCGGGAGGACGAACTGTCTTCCCTGTCGCTCTTTTCAGAAGAGGGAGATGCCGTTTTGGTGGGGTTTGCGCTCTCATCCGCCCAGACCGGATCAGTGGAAATATTGGCGGCCTGGCGATTCTCCCCCTTTATAGAGGCATCCAGCTTTCTGTGGACTTCCGCCTGCTCCTCCCGGAGCTTCTGCCGCGGATTCCCGTTCCAGCCCCGGATATCCAGTCCTGTCTCGGTGAGGACCTTTTCGCACAGCGGGTCATCCGGCGAGGCGTCGACTAGGACAAAACCCGGGATATCCTTCACATCGAACTTTTGGCGGACGATGGCGCATTTATCCCCCGGTGTCTCGGGCAGGTACACTTCGCACCGGACTGTCTCGCCTCCGGTGACGGCCCCCTCCTTCACCTGCCCTGAAATCGGATCCGTGACATGGCAGTATACGGTCCCCTCCAGAACGCTGACCTCCGCCGTGCGCGAATCGAGAATCCGCACCCAGCCGCTTGTCCCACGGATGCCGATGATCGCCGTGGAAATCCGGATATTGAGCGACTCATTCTCTGCGAGCGGTTCGGTAACATTGAAAAACAGCGCCCCGGCGTTCAGGCGGACCTCGAGTTTCTTACCGTCCTTCTGGATCGCTGCCTCGCTGACAGCGTCCATCTTGATGAGCTTCGTATCGTCCAGATTGATCCAGGCGTAGCTCTTCTCTTTTGTCTCCATCTGGTAGCCGCTGCGCAGAAGCATCCGCTCAAAGACAGACAGTTTTTTCCCGTTCCCGTCATTGAGGCTGACCGTACCCTCTGTCTTCATCAGCCGCATGGACGCGGCTGTCGCCGAATCCTCTGCCCTGACCGCGGGCACACTCCGCAGACCGCATACCGCGCACAGAGCCAGTGCCAGCAAATGCAGTCCGATCCCTCTTTTCTTCATAAGCTCCCTCTCCTCACAGGGCTAATATCTGTATCACTATTGAAATTGTAAGATATGCGGAGGAAAAAATCCAGTATTTATGGGCTTTTTCCTCCGCACGGATCAAGAGAGAGGATTAACCGCCGTTTCCGTTCGCTCCCTGCCGGAGTGCGTCCACGCGTTCGCGGTCGGGGGTGACGATGGCCGTGCGGTAATTGACATAGAGCACAAACCCGGGCTTCGCACCGGCGGGCTTGCGAACGTTGCGGATCTCCGTGAAATCGACCGGCACGCCCGCGGATGCCTTCGCCTTGGAGTGGTACGCGGCGATGACGGCAGCCTCCTCAAGTGTCCGCTCCGGTACCTCTCTCCCCTCCGAGACGACGATCACATGCGATCCGGGGATATTCTGTGTGTGAAACCACACGTCGTTCTTTCTGGCCTCCCGCATCGTGAGGCGATCGTTCTGGAGGTTTCCGCGCCCCTGGAGGATGAGGAATCCGTCCGACGAGAGGTACCGCACCGGTTCGAGCCGGAGAGTCCGCTTCTCCTTTACCGCCCGCCGCCGCAGATACCCCCCCTGGATGAGCTCCTCGCGGATAGCGTCGAGCTCCGCCTCGCCCGAGGCGCGCAGGAGGGAGTCCATCACCGTGTCGAGGTAGGCGTATTCCGTTTCCCCCTGTGCAATCTGCTCCCGGAGCTTCTTCTCCGCCGTGTCTGCCTTGCGGTACTCCGTGTAGTACCGCTGCGCATTCTGCGAAGGGGTAAGCCGCCGGTCAAGCGGGATCTCCACCACCGGGCAGTCCGGCTCATAGAAGTTTTCCACCCGGGCGATTGCGTCCCCCTTCTGGATCCGGTAGAGGTTCGCGTTGAGGAGATCCCCCTGCACCCGCAGGCGATCGCGGTCCCGGCTCTGCATGAGCTCCTCCCGCTGGTGCTGGAGCTTGCGCTCCGTGCGCTCGGAGAGGTTCACAAGGAAACGGAACAGATCCCCGCTGCGCTGCTTCATGCGCTCCCGGAGATCCTTTTCGGCATAGAACGCGTCGAGCAGCTCGCTGTATGACGTGTACTCCTTCGTGATGCACAGCCCCTCATACTGTGTCAGCCGGAGGAACGAGAGATCCTTGGGTGTCCCGTCGCGCCGAAGAAGCATTGTCGGCACGCCGCCGGCGCGCACCTGCCGCTCCATCTCGCGCAGAAAAAAGCGGAGCCGGTCCCGCCCGCTCTCCCCGAGGGAGGCGGCGGTCCCCTCGCCTGTGCGCGAAGCATAGCCCGCTATCTCCTCGGCCACCACCGGCGAGATGCCCATCATCGCCCCCATCGCCGCCTTCTGGAGCGGGCGGTCCGGCGTTTCCAGGATACAGTCGGTGATGGCGTCGGCGCCGTCGTCGAGCAAGCTCAGCTTGTCCTGACCCGGCGGAAGCTGATAGCGCAGCCCCGGCAGCACCTGCCGCACCGACGAGAGCGACGGATCGATGCGCTTGAGAGCGTCTATGATGATCCCATCGGACCCGAGGAGGATGACGTTCGAGTGGCGGCCCATGATCTCCGCCACGAGGCGCAGCTCCACCACATCCCCGAGCTCGCTGCGGTTTTCAAAACGGAACGAGAGGATCCGGTCGAGCCCCGATTGTTCAATGTCCAGGAGCTTCGCCCCGCTCAGGTGTTTGCGCAGCAGCATGCACAGCATCGGCGGGGCGGCCGGGTTTTCGTAGCTGCCCTTTGTGAGCTGCACGCGCGCCGACTGCGCGGCGGCGGAGAACAGGAGCTTCACAGCCCCGCCCCGCGCGCGCAGCGCGAAAATCAGCGTCTCTCTGGCGGGCTGGTGGATCTTGTCCACCCGCGCATTGCCGCACAGCGGGCGCAGCTCCTCCGCCAGAAGGTGCAGAAAAATTCCATCAATGGCCATGTCATGCTCCTTTGCTCATTCTTTCGGCCGCCCGGCCAGCTTCACCGGGCTCTGCGCGTGCGAGACGATGAACGGCACGCCGGGGCAGACTTCCCGCAGACGCGCGGCCAGCGGCTCGAGCACCACACATTCCGTGTCGAAGTGGCCCGCGTCGAGGACAGTGAACCCCTTCGCCGCACAGTCGACATAAACGTCGTGCTTGACTTCCCCGGTGATGAGCGCCTGCGCGCCCTTCTCCTCCGCGAGGGACGCGAGGCTTCCGCCCGCTCCGCCGCACACCGCGACACGCCGGACAGCCTCCCGGCCCGCCGTATACCGCACGCCCCCTGCCGGACGGAGCCTTTCCTCCACATACGTGGCAAAATCGTCCGGCAGCAGGGGGGCGGGCAGTGTCCCTATCCGGCCGAGGGACTGCCCCTCAGAAGCCGGCTCGAGGCCCTCAAGGTCCGTAAGCCCCAGCGCCCGGGCGAGCGCATCATTGACACCGCCGTCGGCTACATCCAGATTCGTGTGGGCGCAGATGGCGCCCAGATCCTCCCTGACAAGGCGGACAGCCGCTTTATCCGCCGTCAGGCGTCGCAGCGGATGAAAGATCACCGGGTGGTGGCTCACCAGCACATTCGCCCCGCACCCGATCGCTTCCGATATCGTCTCGGGCGTGATGTCCAGGCAGACGAGCGCCGCTGCCGCTTCCCGGCCCGGATCCCCCGCGAGCAGGCCTGCGTTATCCCAGGACTCCGCCCACCGGAACGGCGCTATCTCGCTGTCGATCCGTTCAAACAGCTGCTGTATCGTCATGGATTTTTTCCTCCGATTAAAGTTTCCAGCCGCGCGGCCCATTCGAGGAGCCGTTCATCCCTGGCGCCCTCTCCCGCCCGCCGCAGCCGCCGCGCGAGCCGCCGGAGCACGGCGCGGCTCCCGGCGTCCGTCTCCTTAGGCAGAAGCCCGACAAGCGCTTCCCACTCATCCGCCTCCCGCCGTATGCCACAGTACCGCGCTGTCATGACTGTGTAAGCGAACCGCCCTGCCTCCACGCCGCGCTCCCGGGTGATGGCGAATCCGTTCCCCCAGAGCCAGCGCCGGAGCAGCGCCTCCTTTGTCTGCGGCTGGAGGACGAGCTGCTTTTCCCCGTCCCGCAGCCACGCCGCGCCGGCGAGGATGGCGATGATCGTCTCGCCGCCCATGCCCGCTATCACAATGTCGTCCGCCTCCTCCGGGCGCACGCCGGAGAGACCGTTGCACAGGCGCGTGTCGATTTTCTCCGTGAGATCCATCTCCCGGATGAGCGCCGCGGCGCTCTTCAGCGGCCCCTCGCGGAGGTCACACGCGATCCCGCTCGGGATATGTCCGCTCAAGGCGAGGGAGCAGATGAGCCGCCCGTGATCGCATCCGACATCGGCCACGCGCTTCCCCTGCCGGACCGCCCCGGCCACGGCCGAGAGGCGCCCGTCAAGCCGGATATCTGTCACGACGCCTTCACCATGGCGCGCCTGTCCACGCCGCGCTTGACAATGAACATCACAAACGTTGTCAGATACTGCATCGCGGTGAGGAACACGATGATGATGATGTATCCCATCACGGACGTGTGCGGCATGAAGAGGGTGAACACCACCCCGCAGATGCGGCCGAAGCTGATCATACACTCGCGCAGGCCAATGAACTCCGGCATCGCGGAGCGGCACTTGCTGTCTCCGAGCACGAGCGCGTAGGAGAGGGAGAAGGTGGGGTTCATTAAGAAGGTGCCGAGCGCAGCGTTGATGGTGCTGTATAGAATAATCGTCACAGGGCTCAGCCCAAAAAACAGCATCAGGCACAGCCCGAGCAGGACGCTTGTGGCAATCCCCATCGAGCGGATGCGTGTGCGGGAGGAGACAAGCTTGCCATACGCCCACGCGCCGATGATCGACGCCAGCCCCGCCAGGAGTGTGTTGAGACCGACAACGGCCTCGTTGGTGATCGCCGAAAAGAGCAGAATGTTGAAGAGAAAGGAGCAGATCCCCTCCCGCAGGCACTTGAGAAAGTCCCCCGAGAGGCACAGCAGATACAGCTTATCCGAAAAAATCACCCGCATCAGCCGCCCGAGCTGGCTCTCTGCAGCGTCGAGCTGCGTGCGCTTCATGCGCCGGGAGAGGGCCACTGTCACCAGCGCCATCCCCAAGGAGAAAGCGAACATCACAAGATAGCCGGTCAGTCCGTCGAAGCAGGAGATTACCATGCCCGAGATGGCCGGCATTGTCAGCGAGACGCACCCGCCGATGATGCCCATCAGCGATACCGCCAGATCCCTTGATTCGTCGGTCGAGAAGACATTGATGACAAACGAATAGGAGAACCAATAGAACCCGTTCCCCGTGCCCGAGCAAATGGCGATAAGCGGCATTGTCCGGGTAAGATTATCCATCGTGAGGAGAAACAGCACATACACCATGATGTGGAAGATAATGCCCACCCGCATGACGAATGTAGGGGAAGTGCGCCTCGCAACCTGGGAAGCGACAAGCATCATCGGCCCGGAGAAGCACCAGAGGATGATATTATAGAGCATCACAATGTCGTTGTCCCCCGTCATGCGGATGAGGAGTGTGTTGATGAAAACGCCCTGCAAATTGGTGAAGAGGTTGAAGCCTAGGTGGACGAGCGCGAAGCTGCCGAATCCGGCGGCCAGGCGGTAGAGCCCCATGGACGTGTAGGCATGGCTGAATAAATTCTGAAGTTGCCGTTTCATAAGCTGTATCCTCATTTCGCGGACAGTGCCGCTTTTTCTGAATTATATGGTTCTGCAATTCTGCAATGAACTGAGGATGAAAAGTAAACGGGGGAGAATACCGGGAGCTGCCGGAAAAGGGCAGCTCCCGGTCTGCACACGAATTCAGAGGGGGCCTCAGACATCCCTGAACAGCCGCCTTAAAAATCACAGGCCCCTTTTTTCGTCAGGGACAGGAATCAGTCCTTCTGTGCGTTGAGCTTTTGGAGGAACGCGTCGCAGTCGATGCCGTGGACGGCGCACGCCTCGCCGATGCTCTCGCCCCGTGCCGACGGGCAGCCCAGACAGTGCATGCCGATTTCCAGGAAGAGCGGCGCAAGCGAAGGATGGGCGTCGAGCGTCTCACCGATGATGCTGTCCTTTGTCAGTGTCATTCCATTCATCTCCTTATCTTCCGACTTCTTCGTTTTGTTAAACATACGATGTCTTTTACCAGTATAGCCAAGCCCCACACGATATGCAAGTAGGCGGCCGAAAAAATCCAGTAAATTTTTCAGCCGGAAATTTCCTCCCCGCATTTTTGCTCTTTCAGAGGGGATCCGCCCCTCAAAGTAATTGCCAAAACAGGTGAAGCGTGATACAATGAGAATTATAAAAATCCTCCGCGTGGAGGAACGAGTAAGGAAAGAGGTGTGTTTCATGAGTGGAGTAAATGGGGGGAAGGCGCCCGGCATGGCCATCGCGTCGATGGTGCTGGGCATAGTGGCTGTTGTGCTCTCGTGCTGCTACTATCTGTCCATCCCCTGCGCGGTGCTGGCTGTCGTCTTCGGCATCCTCGTGCTGCGGCGCGGGCCGGAAGGTAAGAAAATGGCGGTCGCCGGCATCATCTGCGGCGCG
This sequence comes from uncultured Oscillospiraceae bacterium, assembly GCA_949743955.1. GTDB lineage: Bacteria > Bacillota > Clostridia > Oscillospirales > Ruminococcaceae > Harryflintia. The sequence continues at coordinate 10,155 of CATJVQ010000047.1, forward strand.
GTCACGGTGGTGCTTGTGATTATCCTGATTGCCAGCGCAGGCGTCCTTGCCGGCGCGATGGCCGAGTATCCCGAGTTCTATGAGATGTATGAGTCGATGCTCGGGTAAGGCGCAGGGCTTTGTTTCCTGTACATAGAACAGGAACCGATCGGAAAGGAAACGAATCTGCCGCAAAAATAAGGGCAGGACAGACCGGGAACGGTTTGTCCTGCCCTTTTCCATGGCATCATCGCTGCGGCACCTTCAGTGGCACACAAACGGAAACCCTGCCGGCGAACCGCCTGCAATCCGGAATTTATGGAATGACCTCATATCCCCCTGCTTTCAGAACGGACAAAGCCCTCTCAAAATCCCCGGCTTTTACCAGAATATAGTCCGTATTATAAGTGGAAACGGCAAAGATACCGATTTGATTCCCGGCGAGGAGGGATGAAATTCCAGAGAGGATGCCGGTCAGCGAGAAGTCGAGGATTCCCTCCACGCAAAACCCTTTCCAGCCGTCCTCACGGCCGGTTGTATGAATCGGGGTGTCTTCTGTTCTGCATACCAGCGACAGCTCCTCCTCCGTCCTCCCGATAAAATAAAAATCCGCGTTTAAATGGATATCCGCCAGGGATTTGACTTTACAAATGGTGAGCGCATAGGGCAGTTTTTTTAACTTCAATCTCCCGTTCCCTCCTTAACGGCCGCCGGTCTGCCGGTACACTCCATTATAAGGCATACGCCTGCCGGAAAGCAAGCGCCCCAGGCGGGCATTGCTCCCTTTCCAAACAAACCTTTTGGCGGATGCGGCTTGCCGGGAGGCGGCGGTTATGCTACAATGAAGGAAAGTACAGACTATCTGCGGGAGGAATCGAAATGAAAAAAGAGATAACAGTCCGCCCCTTCGGCACGACAGCGGACGGCCGCGCCGTCCAGGAGCTGATCCTCACGAACGCAAACGGCGCGAGCGTATCCGTTCTGGACTACGGTGTCACCATCCACGCCATCCGCGTGCCGGACAAAACCGGGGCTCTGTGCGACGTCTGCCTCGGGTACAACACCGTGGCGGAATACGAAGCAAACGGCGGCTACCTCGGCGCGACAGTCGGGCGCTATGCGAACCGCATCGCGCGCGGGCGCTTCACGCTTGACGGGACAGAGTATTCCCTTTTCTGCAACGACGGGAATAATTCCCTGCATGGCGGCAAACGCGGCTTTGACCGCTATGTCTGGGACTACAAAACGGAGGGAGACGGTGTCCGCTTCTCGCGCGTGTCGGAGGACGGGGAGGAGAACTACCCCGGCCGGCTGGAGGTTTCGGTCCTCGTCACCTTCTCTGACGACGGATCCCTCACCCTTGACTACACCGCGAAGACGGACAGGAACACCCCTGTCAACCTCACGAATCACGTTTACCTGAACCTCTCCGGCGACGCGAGCGGCGACGTACTCTCCCACACGCTCTTCATCCGCGCGGACGAGTACACCCCCGTGGACGCGGAGCTCATCCCGACCGGGGAAATCCTTCCCGTAAAGGGCACGCCGCTCGATTTCCGCACGGCGAAGGAAATCGGCCGCGACATCGAGGTGGCGGGCGGATACGATCATAACTTCGTCCTGCGCGCGGGGGACGGCCCCATCGCGACGGTTACCTCCCCGCTGACCGGCATCGTCTGCGATGTGTTCTGCGATCTGCCGGGCGTGCAGCTCTACACGGGCGGCGGGCTGGCCTCCACACAGATTTCCAAGACCGGCAAGCCCTATGGCCCCTCCTACGGCCTGTGCCTGGAGACACAGTTCTTCCCCGACTCTGTCAACCGGCCCTCCTTCCCGAGCGCCATCCTCCCGGCGGGCGGAACATTCCGCCACGCCACGACCTACCGCTTCTCCGCCGGCCAGTAATGCAAAAAACGGACGGGCGCGTTCTAGGCGCCCGTCCGCTTGATCCACGCAGTACGCCTACTGATGATCGGGCTGCGTTTCTTTTTCAAAATGCTGGTAGTCGGTCACGCCGGTCCCCGACCATTCCCCTCCCCAGCTCCAGCCGCGCGAGGTGAACGCGTTGTAGCATACGTCCCCGGGCGTTATCATCCCCGGGCGCACATCCTCACGGTTCATGTAATCCCGGCTATCCTCCGGCTGCACCACGTCCCCCCGCACATAGGGGTTCTGCACAGGGTTTATATCCACCGCCTTCCCGAAGCTGTGGTTGGAGAGGACATCCGTGCCGGCTATCTCCCGGTAGCAGAACGCCGAGGTGTTGTTGTCCGCCATGGAGGCATTGTCGTCCGCGCCGTAGGTGTCGATGAGCTGCATGCGCTCGATGGGGAAGCCGGCTTCATACAGCTCGCGAAAGATGTCCGCAAGCTCCTCGCCCACCTCCGCCGCCGCTATCATCTGCCCGGTGTAGCGCTTTCCGTCGAACCCGACATAGCTGAGGGTGAGGAGGGACAGAGCGTCGAGCGGGACCTTTTCATTCTCCTTCCAGGATACGCCCGTTATCGTTTCGATGATTTCGTCCGTCAGGGGGGCGGCGGAGAAGGTCTCCTCCCCCGGCGCTATCTCGATAGGGTATTCCACCGGCGCCTCCTCTGCCTGAACCGGATCCGCCTGGCTGGGCGGTGCCTCCGGCTCCGGTTTTGTATTTTGGCAGGCGCAGAGCGCTGCGCCAAGCACCGCAAATGTAAGGGCCGCCAGAATGCGCGCGCCATGTTTCATGCTACCACTGTCCTTTATCTTTTTTCTCGTTGCACCATTATCCTATATCATATCACACTTTTCCCCGTTTGCACAGAATAAAAAGGCGAGTTCTGCCGGCGGGAATATGTGAAACAGGGAGGTCATTCATGAAGGGCATTTTTCGCCGCGCCTGCGCCGCCGTACTGGCGGCTTTAACGACTGGAGCTGTCATGGCTCCAACCGTTACATTCGCCGCCGATGTGCCTGCGACTTCGTCGCAGGCGTATGTCGTCATGGACGCCGACACGGGGCAGGTCCTCATCGGGAAACGGGAAAACGCCAAAATGTACCCTGCGAGCATCACGAAGGTGCTGACCTGCGCGCTCGTCCTCTGCGACCACAGCCCGGACGAACGCGTGAGAGTCGGCAAGGAGGTTTACGACATCCTCCCCGAGTCGACCTATGCCGGGCTCATGCCGGGCGAGGAAATGACCGTGCGGGATCTCCTCTACGCCGCGATGCTCCCCTCCGCCAACGACGCCGCCAACGCGCTCGCCGTCTTCGAGGACGGATCCCTCGCCGACTTTGCCGGGCGCATGAATGAGAAGGCCCGGGAGGCGGGAGCGGAGCAGTCGCACTTTGTGAACCCGAGCGGCCTGCCGGATAAGGACCACTACACAACGGCGGCTGACTTCGCGCGCATCACGGCCTGGGCTCTCACAGTGCCCGATTTCGTGACATATTTCGGCGCGCCGGAATACACTATGTCCCCGACAAACCTCCAGCCCGCGGCGAGGAACTGGGGAACCTATGACTGCCTGACAGTGGAGTCGGCCTTCACCTACGAGGGGGCCATCGGCGGCAAGACGGGACTGACGGACGACGCGGAAAACACCTACGTCTCCGCCGCCGAGCGGGATGGGCTGCGCCTTGTCCTCGTGGATCTGAAGACGCCCAAGAAGTACGACAAATTCCGCAACGCCGTTGCGCTCTACGACTACTGCTTCTCCCATTTCCAGCGGGTGGACTATACCGTCCCCGCGCTCGAGCACGACGTGGGCATCCCGTATGTGGAGGGCGGGGAGACGGTGGGCGAAGTCCTCCTGACACTCCCGAAGAGCGTGCCTGTGACGATCGCGAAGGCGGAGAAGGCGGAAAACGTCTACGCGAAGCTTGACATCGCGGAGAAGTATGAGGCGGGGAAGGATATCGCGCCCACCCTCCAGGTCGGGCTGGGGGAAACGATTCTGCGTGAGATCCCGCTTGAGTATAATGTCCGCCGCTTTGAAACGGAGGCTCCCGCAAAGGCGGCGGCCGCCGCGGGGGAGGGTGTCCCGGCCGGCGGCGTTATGAAAGCGGCGCTCTGGATCCTCTTGGGCGGCGCGGCAGGGATCTTCCTTGTCCTGTACGCGCTGCGCGTCTTCTTCCGAGTGCGGAGGATGATCCGGCGCAGGAGGAGGCGTCACCGTGGCGCTTTATAGGGACTTCTTCGGCGCGGTGCTCCCGGCGATGCTCGCCTTCACGCTCTCGGGCGTCTATTCCATTGCCGACGGTTTCTTTGTCGGCAATGCGCTCGGGGATGCCGCCCTTGCCGCCATCAATGTCGCCTACCCCGTGACAGCGCTCCTCCTCTCGGTGGGGACAGGCCTCGGCATGGGCAGCGCCGTGCGGTACGCCATCGCCGCCGGCGGCGGGGACGAATCCGGCCTCGAGCGGGCGCTCGGCCTGCCGCTCCTTCTCCTCCCCCTCGCCAGCCTCCTGCTGACACCGCTGATCCTCGCCTGTTCCCCGGCCGTCCTCATCCTGCTCGGCGCGTCCGGTGAGATCCACGCTCTGGGGGAAGCGTATCTGCGCTGCATTGCGATGGGCGCCGTGTTCCAGGTCGCGGGGACAGGGCTTGTCCCCGTCATCCGCAACCTGGGCGGATCGCTCGCCGCCACCGCCGCCATGGGCGCTGGGTTCCTGGCGAATATCGCCCTCGACTGGCTCCTTGTCTGGCGCCTCTCCCTCGGGATGAGCGGGGCCGCGTGGGCCACTGTTGCCGGGCAGGGGGTCTCGCTGGGGATCTGCGTGCTGTTCCTGCTTTTGCGCCGGCCGAAGGCGCGCTGGGACAGGGAGAGCCTTCCGCTCATTGGGAAGGTGCTGCGGGTGGGACTCTCGCCGTTTGGGCTGTCGTTTTCCGCAAACTTCACGCTCATCCTCGTCAACCGCAGCGCCGCCGCGGCGGGCGGGAGCTTCGCCGTGATGTGCTATGCCCCGGTCAGCTATGTCACGTATGTGGTGACGATGCTGTTCCAGGGTGTCGGCGACGGGAGCCAACCCCTCATCAGTCTCGCGCACGGGCGCGGGGACGCGATGCGCGTGCGGCGGCTGTTCCGCCTCGCGTGCCTCTTTTCTGCGGCGGTCGGGGCGGCGTGCATGGCCGGGGTGTTCCTCACCCGGGGATGGGTGGGGATCCTTTTCGGCGCGTCGGACGCGGTGGCCCGGAGCGTGCGGGACATCCTGCCGCTGTTCCTCCTCGGCTTCCTGCCGCTCAGCTTTGCCCGGGAGGCGACGTCCTTCTTCTATGCCACCGAAAAAAACACAGCCGCTTACCTTCTGATCTACGGTGAGCCGCTGTGCTTATTCCTTCTGCTCCTGTTTCTCCCCGCCGCGTGCGGGATTACGGGGACATGGCTGTCCGTCCCCCTCTCGCAGCTGTTGACGGGAATCTTTGCGGCGTATCTGTACCGCCGTATATCGGCCGGGGAGGCCTCCGTTCAGTAGTCCACGGCCTCCCACTCGCCAAAGCGGGCGTTCCCCGCCTCCTCCGCGCTCCAGACGGGGGGGCTCTCGAACAGGCACCCGAAATGCCGCCTCTCTCCGGACGGGCAGATCTTCAGCACGTTCCCGCGCAGAACCCCTCCGGGGCGGATGACGCGCCCGACGCGCTCCTCGAGCACCGCCCGCGGCAGCATAGCGTGTACGCCCCAGTAGATCCCCTGCAAATCCTCACCGCGAAGACGTTCCACACGGACCTGCCCTGCCGGGACGGGTCCGTTTTCATCTGCGGAAAACGGGAGGACGATGCCCCCCTCAAGGGCGAGCAGCAGCATGCTCCCGGCGGGCGGCTCCGCCTCGAAGGCGAGGAGGCGGACGTGCAGCGCATCGGGCGACAGCGCGAGCTGCACCTGTGCGAACGGGCGGTAGTCCCGTGCCTCCAGCGGATAGCGGGTGATTTTCCCCGCGGGCAGGGACAGAAAATCCACGCCGCCCGCGGTCAGGTTGAGATATTCGCTCATGCGTCCTCCTTTCCGGGATCCTCCGGCGGCATCTCGCCGGGGTGGTTCTTTCGCCACGCGAGAAACCCTTCGAGGATGAACGCGGCGGCCACCCCGTCGACAGTGTTCTTCCTCTTTTTCCCGTGGACACCGTTCTCTGTCAGCACCTGATGGGCTGAGACGGTGGTGCTCCGCTCGTCCCAGAGGATGACCGGCACCTCCACGTGCGCCCGGAGCGCCTCGGCGAATTGCGCGCACTGCTCCGCCTTCGGCCCGCGCGAACCGTTCATGTTGAGGGGGTACCCCACCACCACCAGGCCGATGTCGTATTCCGTTACGGCGATGGCAGTTTTCTCGACTGTCCCTTCAAGCGTGCGGTCGTGAATGACCCCGATGGGGGAGGCCAGAAATTCCGTGCGGTCGCATGCGGCCAGGCCGGTGCGCGCGTCCCCTACGTCGACAGCGAGAATTTTCATAGGAGCCTCCAGTCCGGGTCGTCCTCCCAGAGGGATGCCGCCCCTCTGAGATCCCTGACATATTCTACACCGTGCGTATCGCACCACGCGTTCATCTCCCCGATGATCTTCACCGGCGCGAACGGATCGCGGAACAGCGCCGCCCCCACCTGCACGGCCGACGCGCCCGCGAGAAACATCTCCACCGCGTCGCGCCCCGAGGAAACTCCCCCCATGCCGATGACGGGGATCTTCACCGCGTGCGACACCTGCCACACCATCCGCAGCGCTACGGGCAGCAGCGCCGGGCCGGAGAGTCCGCCGAAATTGTTGCGGAGTACCGGGCGGCGGCTCTCGAGATCGATGCGCATCCCGAGCAGGGTGTTGATGAGGGAGACAGCATCCGCCCCCTCGCTCTCGACAGCGCGGGCGATCTCCGCAATGTCCGCGGCCGCCGGCGTGAGCTTGACGACGACTGGCTGCCCCGCCGCCTTCTTCACCTCGCGCACGACGCTTACCGCTCCCTCGCATGTCGCGCCGAACGCGGCTCCGCCCTCGCGGACGTTCGGGCAGGAGATGTTGACTTCGATGAGATCCACCGCCGCCCCCCGCAGGCGTTCGGCCAGCTCGCGGTATTCCGCCGGACTGCGCCCGGCGATGTTGGCGATGCGTACAACGTCCCGCCCGGCGATTTTCGGCAGCTCCTCCCTGAGGAACGCGTCGATGCCCGGATTTTGCAGCCCCACGCTGTTGAGCATGCCGGCGGGCGTCTCGGCGATGCGCGGCGGGCGGTTCCCGGCCCTGGCTTCAAGCGTCGTGCCCTTTAAGGAGACCCCGCCCAGGGCCTCGAGCGGGAAGAAGTCCTCGTATTCGAGCCCAAAGCCGAAGCAGCCCGACGCGGCGATGACCGGGTTTTTAAACGGTACCCCTGCTATCGTAACGGATAAATCAGCCATTTTGTTCCCCTCCTCTCCGGTTAAAAGACGATGTCGGCCGCCTCGAACACGGGGCCGTCCTTACACACGCGGCGCACCCGGCGCACGCCGCCGTGTTCCGTCATCACCGCGCACCCGACGCACGCCCCCACGCCGCACGCCATCCGCTCCTCGAGCGAGAGCTGGGCACGCACGCTATACTGCATGCACAGATCCCGCACGGCGCGCAGCATCGGGGCCGGGCCACACGCATAGACAATATCAATGCGGCACGCCTGCAAAAGCGCCTCGAGAGCGGGGGATACTGTCCCTTTGACGCCGTAGGTTCCATCGTCGGTACAGACGACAGTGTCGCAGAAGCGGGCGAAGTCCACGTCGAGGATCACTTGATCCCGCCCCCGGTAGCCGAGGATAGCGTTGCACGTTTCCCGGTAGCGTTCGGCCAGCGGCAGGAGCGGCGGCGTTCCAATGCCGCCCCCCACCAGCGCCACGTGCGCCCCCGGTTCTGGCAGCGCGAAGCCCGTGCCCAGGGGGCCGAGCAGGTCGATACTGTCTCCCTCACGGAGCGTGGAGAGCGTGTGCGTTCCCGCCCCGCGGTCGGCGATGACGAGGCGGATTTCTCCCTTTTCCGGGTCGATGCCGCACAGCGAGATGGGCCGGCGCAGAGAAAAGCCCGGCACGCCTATCTCTACAAACTGCCCCGGCTGTGCCGCCGCCGTTATCTGCGGGGCCTTCACCCGGAGCGAATAGACCCCGGCGCCGAGGTCCTCATAGGCCGTTATCGGATAACTGTCGCAAAACAAGTGGACTTCCTCCCTCTCTTCCCTCCGTGGTCCTTGCCAAAACAGGAGCGGCGTGCTATGATAGACATGTCCCTGACCTGTCAGGGATACGTCCCGCCGTTCCGGGACACAGTCAGTCGCAAACTCCTGACTTTAAACCATACTACGGAGGAAAACCGAATATGAAAATGTCTGTGAAAACGCTCGTTTTTGCGGCGCTGATTGCCGCACTTTACACAGTGCTGACGGTCGCGCTCGCGCCCATCAGCTACGGGATGGTGCAGATCCGCATCGCCGAGGCGCTCACGCTGCTGCCCATCTATTCGCCCGCCGCCATCTGGGGAGTGGGGGTCGGATGCTTTTTATCCAACCTCATCGGCCTCTTTACCGGCGCGGACATCTTAGGGGCCTTGGACATCCCCTTCGGGACACTCGCCACGGTCTTAGCCGCTCTCCTCTCCCGCGCCCTGCGGGATGTGCGCGTGAAAGGGCTGCCTGTCCTCTCCGCGCTCCCGCCGGTGATACTGAACGCCGCCATCATTGGCGGGGAGCTTTACTTCCTGCTCTCCCCCGGCGCAGGTATCGGGGCGTTCCTTGTGCAGGCCGGGTGGGTCGGGCTCGGGGAGCTTATCGCCTGTGTCTGCCTCGGCCTGCCTATGTGCTGGATCTTAGAACGCACCGGCCTCCACCGGCGGCTGTTCGGCGCTTCCGATAAACTGGAACCGTCCGGCGTCGGGGAACCGGCATCGCCCGCCGGGAAGGTTCCCTCAAAATAAAGCCGCCCGTTCTGCCGCGAAACGCCTGCGGCGCGCAGGGACGGCTGCGGCACGCGGGGCGAATACGGCAGAAACACGCATACATCAGGGGCCGCCGCAATTTTGCGGCGGCCCTCCTTTTATTCTGCCTCTTTCCCGGCGAAGGGGCTGCCCACAGCGGTCGCCTCTGCCGAGGCCTTGGCGAACTTGTTCACCTCGCCCGCCGCCTTGGTGATGGGCTCGAGTGTCCCTGCGCCGCCGACACACCCGCCCGGGCAGGCCATGCCCTCGAGGATGTAGCCCTTGCGGCGCCCGGCCTTGGCGAGCTGGAGCATCTTGCGGCACTCCCGCAGGCCCTCGGCCCGGTCCATCTTAACCTCCAGATCCGGGTACTTCTCCTTAATCACCGCCGAGATGGCGCTCGCCACGCCTCCCGCGACGCCGTATCCGCGTCCGCCCGCGGTGGCCTCGGCGGCGTCCGAAACGTCCTCGTACTCGCCGAACTCGATTTCCTTGGCCGCGAAGATGCCCATGAGCTCCTCATAGGTGATAACAAAGTCCACATCGCTGCGCACGGTGCGGCGCATGGCTTCGAGCTTCTTCGAGGCGCACGGCCCGATGAAGACAACCCGTGCGTTCGGGTGCTCCTGCTTGACAATGCGCGCTGTCGCTACCATGGGGGTGAGCTCTGTAGAGATGCACGGCTCGAGCTGGGGGAAGAACTTCTTCACTGTTACCGACCACGAGGGGCAGCAGGAGGTGAGCATCATCGGATGCTCGTCGGAAAGGCCGTGGGCGTAGTGCTCCGCCTCGGCCAGCGCGCCGAGGTCCGCTCCGATGGCGACCTCGTAGACCTCCTTAAAGCCCAGCGCCTTGAGCGCCTCCTTGACACGCCCGGGTGTTGCGAGCGGGCCGAACTGCCCCACAAACGAGGGGGCTATTTCCGCGATGAGCTCCTCCCCCTCGCGCAGCGCATGGACGAGCTGGAAGATCTGCGACTTGTCTGCAATCGCCGCGAACGGGCAGTTGACCAGGCACTGCCCGCAGGCGACGCACTTGTCCTGATTGATTTTCGCCCGCCCGAGGTAATCGCTCTCGATAGCGTCTACCCCGCAGGAGGCCGCGCACGGGCGGTCGAACTGCACAATGGCGTGATAGGGGCACACATCGTGGCAGCGCCCGCATTTGAGGCACTTCTCCTTATCGATGAAGCTATGCCCGTCCTTCATCGAGACAGCCTTGACCGGGCACACGCTCACGCACGGGTGCGCCAGACATCCGCGGCAGTTGTCGGAGACGAAATACTGCTTGGGCGGGCACGCCTCGCACGCAAAGGGGATGACGTTGACGAGCGGCGGCTCGTAGTTGAGCCGGTCGATGGCGGCCTCGTTGACGCCGTCGCTGACGGGGGCGTGCTTGTCCGCGGGGCGCACGTCGAGCCCGCAGGCGAGGCGGAGCCGCTCCCCGACAATGGCGCGCTCCTTGAAGACGCTGTCGCGGTAGCTGGCCACCTCGCCAGGGATAATCTTAAAGGGGAGTTCCTCAATCCGGTGATAATCTCCGCCCTCGAAAGCGAGCTTCGCAATCTCCTGAAAGACCTGACGGCGGATTTTGGTTACGGGAGTATAAATTCCTTTCACGCTCAGTACTCCTTCGTTTTCAGCTTATTGGACTTTCACACTGCGTACACTCTGGGAAAGCACCTTTTCCATGACAGTTTCGCTGTTCGCTTTTTCGATGAGCTCGCCGTTCACCCGCACGAGGGGCGCCGTGTCCGGATGCTTCCCCTCCACAAGCCCGGAGGTGGTCACAACATCCACCTGCGCGTTCATGCGAAGCTGCGTTTTGAGCTTCTTGAGCCCTTCGATGGACTCGATAATGTGCATCGCGCCGTTGAGTACGCACTGCGTACAGACGCAGACCTCGACTGTAAGTTTTTTCATCTGTATTTGAGCCGCCTTTCCGGGGGCCCTTTTGGGCCCCCTTTGTTTCTCTTCTGGGTCAGTCCATGGCTTCGTCGAGTTCGAGCAGCGCGTGCACATAGATGCGCACGGCCTCCATCAGCCCGCGGATGCTCTGGCATTCGTCGGGCTCATGGCAGTCGCCGTGTCCGTCGGGGCAGGGGATGTGTTCGTCCGGGAAATCCATGCCGAACGCTACCGCGTTGGGCAGGTGCCGGGCATACGTGCCCCCGCCCATGACATAGGCCTCCCGCCTCTCGCCCGTGACCTCGGCGTAGATCCGTGTCAGGCGCTCGATGGCCGGATTATCCTTCGGGATGAAGCTGGGCGCATCGTCCTCATGGACTTCAAATCCGGCGCCCGCCGCCTTCGCGCAGCGCTCGAGCCCCTCAGTGATGAGCTTCCCGGAATGCGTGACCGGGTAGCGGATATCGAGGCACAGGCGGAGTTTTCCGCCCTCGAGCTTCGCTATGCCGCTGATGCACGTGAGCTTCCCGCTCGGCTCATCCTCGAACGCGACGCCGAGATGTTCGCCGTACCAGTCGGAGAGCATGTCGCGTACAAATGTCATTGCCTGTTTTGTCTTTTCGGAGAGGGGATAGCTCTCGAGCAGCACTGCCGCCAGCTCCCGGATGGCGTTCTTCGACCCCTGAGGGCGTGACGCGTGGCACGAAATCCCCTGCGCGCTCACGGCGACCTCCCCGTCCGGCGTATTGAGGACAGCCGACGCCTTATCCGCAACCACGTTGAGCGCAATGCCGCCACAGAACGCGCGCAGATCCTCGCCCACCTCGAGCAGGAAGTCGCCGCGGTAGATGCCCTTCTCCCCGTGGCAGACAGGGAAGGCTGTATCCGGCACGATGGAGAAGACCGGCATGTTCCCCTCGTGGGCCTTTGCGTAATAGGGCAGATCGTCCATCCCCGTCTCCTCAGCGCAGCCGAAGATGACGCGCAGGCCGTGCTTCATCGGGAAACCGAGCTCCTTGATGCAGCGCACGGTGTACAGCCCCGCGATGGCGGCGTTCTTGTTGTCGCGCACGCCGCGGGCGATGGCGTAGCCGTCCCGCAGGAACGGCTCAAACGGTTTGCCGCTCCATCCGTCCCCGGCGGGGACAACGTCCAGATGTGCGACAAGAGCCAGCTCCTTTTCCCCCGCTCCCTCGGCACGCCAGAGCGCCGAACCGCACCGGTAGCCGAGATTTTCTGTCTGCATCCCCTCGCGTTCGCACTGGGCGAGGGCCGCGTCCAGCGCGCGGGCGACCTCCTCGCCGTAGGGCTTATCGGGGGCCGCTTCGCCCCGGACACTCGGAATGCGCGCGAGCGTAAACAGGTCCTCTACAATATTGTCTCGTTGTGAGGCCAAATATTTCTCGATTTGTTCATTTCTGATCTGATCCACTGGGTTCTCCTCCTCCACGGCGGAACCGCCCGGCGGCTCCGCCTATAGTCTGTTCCGGTATGGAAGCATATAGTTTCAGTATACCTCCAACTCGCCCGCTCCGCAACCGTTTCGATAAAAAAAGTCACGCATTCCCGGCGGATGAGCGCCTTTACAACATGGTCTCCCTGTGATAAAATGACGCCTGTATGATGAACAGAATGGGGGAAACGAGATGCGCTACATAAAAGCTGCGGTGCGAAAGCCGGACGGGGAATTCTATCCGCGCGCGCTGGCGGACAGTGTCCACCTGTATTACAGCCGGGACAGTGTAAATTGGGAGCCGCTCAACCAGCACTATGGGATCCTATTCGCGAAGGCGGCTGTCCGGCAGGACAACACGCTGGAGCCGAGGAGCCTGCGCGCCCCGGCTCTTTTCGCCGGGAGGGACGGCTACAGCGTCACCGCCGAATGCGTGGATGAAGAGGGGAACCCTGTCGGGGACGGAAAAGTGCTGCTGTGGACAACGAAGGACTTCCTCTCGTTTGAGGATCATGGCCTGACGGATCGGCCTCCGGAAGCGGGCGCCGCTGTGCTCGAGATCCCGGATGATATCGGGGACAGGCTGTACCGGGTGTGGACGCCGGTGCACGCCGTAGCGGTCCGCTGCCCGGAGGAAGTGGAGGCGGCGTCCTGGGAGGAAGTGGAGCGGACAGAGGCGGAGGTCCTGTACAGCGACGGAACGGCGGACAGGAAGCGTGTCTGCTGGGACAGGGGCTCCGCCGCCTTCGAGGGCGGTGTCTGGAGAGTGAGGGGGGCGGTGGAGCAGCCGGCCTACCCCTTCCCGCTCGCCGAGGGGTACGCGGACCCGGTCCTGTTTTTCTGGGACGGCGCGTGGTACTATATCGCGACCGACGACAACCGGGACGCCGTCGGCATCCGGGTCCGGAAGGCGCAGAGCGTGGCCGGACTGTTCGCGCCGGATGTGAGGGAATACTGTATCCTGGACCGCGATGAGGAGAAGGGGTTCATCCAGCTCTTCTGGGCCCCGGAATTCCATGTGATCGGGAAGGACGTGTATCTCCTCTTCACTGTGAGCGGACAGGCGTGGAGCCCGCAGTCCCATATGATGCGGCTGAAGCGGGGCGGGAGCATCATCCGCCGGGAGGACTGGGAGGAGCCTGTCCGGGTGAAGCGGATGGACGGGACACCGCTGGCAGAGGAGGGCATCACGCTGGATATGACGTATTTCCGGGCGGGGGGAAAGCCCTATCTGGTCTGGTCGTACCGGTTTGGTATCGGGACAGAGAAGGACACCGGATCCATGCTGTACATCGCCGCCGCGGATGAGAGGACACCTTGGGTGCTGGCCAGCGAACCGGTGCTCCTCTCCAGGCCGCTCTATGCGTGGGAGAATCAGGGCGGGACCATCAACAACGAGGGCCCTTATGCCCTGGTGCTGGAAGACAGGATCTACCTCGCCTATTCCGGCGGCGCGGCCTACGGCTGGTCGTATGCAGCGGGCTTTCTGATGGCGGACACGGAAGACGACCTGCTGGACGCCGGGAGCTGGAGGAAGACCCCGGCCCCGGTGATGTCCCACTATTCCGTGGAGGGGATCTACGGCCCCGGCCATAACTCGTTTTTCCGGGACGAAGCGGGGAAAATCTATGTCGCCCATCACGCATGCCGGAAGGACGGCCGGGGCGGCCGCTGCACGGCCATCCGCCGGGTGCACCTGAATGCGGAGGGCTTCCCCGCGATGAATCTGAGCGCAGAGAGGGATCTGCCCGAGGAACTGCGCGGGGTTTCGGTGAGGGTGAGATTTACGGAGGATTCGAAAGAAGAGTAGCAGAAAGATAAAAACGGCGTCCGAAGCGGACGCCGTTTTTTCTTTGTTTGGAATACTGCAGCATTCAAGCACCACGCCTGCCGGCTGTCAGCTCCTCGAACCGGGGCAGGATCCAATAGTCAGGCCGTCGCAGGATCCGATAGTCGGCCTAGTCGGCCTCTCGGAGGAGGAGCCGCCGCCTGACGTTTCAGGTACGGAGGGCGCTGTGACGCGCACGGGCACAGAGGAATTCTTCGTTAAACTCGGGGAGACACCCTTCGCTTTTCCAACGGTTCCGCCCTGGGCCACATTGAGAACCGCATGCCCTGAGAGCGCCTTTACGGTGCCGATGTATCCGCCCCGCAGGACGTCCACCTTCGCCGCACGCTCAAACACGGCATAGCCGACCCATCCTTCCACCCGCACGGGGATAGCGCTGCCCACCGCCAGATTGCGCACTCTCGCCCCGGCCGCGATGGTGATGGGCGTATGTACGCTCTGCTCCACTGTGACACTGTCGGCCCTGCCGGTAAACGCGAACGAATCCTGCTCGCCGAACGTGAGCACGCGGATTTGCCCGTCCCCATCGGTGAACTGTAAGCACAGGCCGTCGGTTTTATTGCAGGAGAGCGTCACGTCCGTGAAGCGCAGCGAGTAGGTCCCAATCTCCTTCCCATCCCATAGGAGAGAGAACGCGTCCTCATCGAAGCTGACTATATATCCGGCGGGGATGAGCGCCGACTCCCGCACGATACCGCTCCACCGGCCCGCGGCGGCGGCGAACAGGCACATCGCGGCCGTGAGGACAGCCGCCAGGGCTGCTACCCATTTTTTCCTCGAAACAGACCTTTTCCACTGCTTCATTCTCATAACGCATACCCCTCTCTCAAAAATCGGAAAAATATGACACTTCTTTGAACATCTTCATTGTAATCCCCGCCGGAGGTTTTGTCAACTGTTTCCACGGGGATTCCGTCACTTCTGGAAACGGACGGATCCCACCTTCGCGGAGAGGAAGAGCTGGGCCTCGCCGCCGCGGTTTTTCCAGGTAGTGGCCGGCTGGGAGAGTTCCTGTATCGTGACGGTATACGACGCGCTCTTCGGCACGTTCAGCCGCAGATCCCCGAGATCCGCCGACACTGTGAGCCGATCGGCATCCTCAATGCTTTTTAAGCGCATGTCGATGTCGCCAAGCATCGCCGTGACACTGCTTGTCCCCGCGATGGAGGTGTCGCGCACCGTGATGCTCCCCGTGTTGCCCACGAGCAGAATCTCCGCCCCGCGCAGCCCCTCAAGGGAGATGTCCCCCTGCTGCGACTGGACCACGATGCTGCCCATCCCGTCGGGCACCTGCACCTCCAGATCGATGCGGTAGCTCTCATCCTGCCCGCCTGCGCCGAGGGTCGCGCCGCTGCCCAAGTGGGAGTAGAGGGTCAAAAGACCGTTTTCGTCCACAGAATTCGCGACGATAAGGTTCTGTTCAATGAGTTTGCGCCGCCCGGCGTCCTGCGCATCGACCCGGTATTTCGCCGTGAATTTCACCGTGTCCCCCCTGCCGCGCGAGATATGCACATCTCCGCTCTCCGAGACGACGTTCACCGCCACAATGTTTTCCCTCGGGATGCTCTGACCGGGCAGGGAACCGTCCGCCCCGCTGCCGCATCCGGCACAGAAGAGGACACATAGCAGCATCCCCCAAAAGATCCGCCGCCCTGTGCGCATGGATATCCCCCCTTGTTGATGTTTAACGCTTTCATTTTACCCTGTCCGCAGGCGGAAAAAATCAACAGTTTAAGAATTATTCAATAATTTAAATTGAATTTCACGTTTCTGCTGTGATATTATAGAAAAAAGAAGAAAGCGGCACGATTTTGGGATTTGGGGAGGCGAGGCAGAATGAAGGATCTCAGCCTCAGCGAGATGCTGGATATGCAGCGAAAGCTGCACGAACACTACCGGGCGCGCTGGGGAGAACTGGTACCTGGGTTGGGGAAAGAGCTCATGCTGTGGATGATGGCGGAAGCGGGGGAAGCGGCGCAGGTCATCAAGAAGCAGGGCGACGAAGGTATCCTGATGGACGAAGCGGCGCGGTCGCACTTTGTGGAGGAGATGTGTGATGTACTCATGTATTTCGGCGATGTCCTGCTCGCCTATTCCGTGACGCCGGAGGAAATCCGGGACGCCTATATCCAGAAATACGAACGGAACATGACTCGATGGCCAACAGTAAACCAGTAACCGCCTGAAAGTTACTGGTTTACTGTTGAGGTAACGTTCTTCCTCTGGGGTGGTTACGGCTTGCGCAAAGCGAGCACACCCTGTCTGATCTGATTTTTTGTCCCGCATAAAAAATGCGGTATTTTTTTGCGTTTTTTCCAAAAATGAGGTATAATAAAAAGGTTAGATTGAAGCTGTAGAGGTGACAGGCTATGGACGGGACGCAACGCCGGCGGGCGGGCCCTATTATCGACGCCCACGCGCATGTCTATATGGACGATATTGCCCAGCGCGCGCTGCGGCAGATAGCGTCCTTTTATGGCTTTACCGGGCGCATGCACGAGGACGCGTGTGTCGGCACGGTCGACGATCTGCTCGAACGGGACACCCGCTGCGGAATATCGGCGTCGCTCGTCTCGGAGGCCGCGCACCGGCCGGAATTGGTGGAGAGGCTCAACCGCTTCATTGCCCAGAGCTGCCGCCATGCCGAAGAGAAGGGCGGGCCGCGGTTCTATGGGCTGTGCACGGTCCATCCGGACTGTGAGGACATCCCCGGCATTCTCGGGCAGGCGAAGGCGGAGGGGCTGCGGGGGGTCAAAATCCACCCGGACTACCAGGAGTTCGATATGGACGACCGGCGCTGTGACCCGATTTATGACTTCTGCCGGGAGGAAGGCTTCCCCGTGCTCATCCACTGCGGGGACGTACGGTTCGACTTCTCCTCCCCCCGGCGGCTGCAGCATGTCATCGACCGCTTTCCCGGCCTGCCCCTCATCGCGGCGCACATGGGCGGATACCGGCGGTGGGACGAGGCGTTCGAGCTGCGCGCGGGGGAAACCACATTCTTCGACGTGAGCTCCTCCCTGTTCGCCCTCCCCCGGGAGAGGGCGGCCGCCTTTTTTAAGAAGTTCGGCCCGGAGCGCTTCTTTTTCGGCACGGACTACCCCCTCTTTGAGCCGGAGGCGGAGATACGCCGCTTCCTCTCGCTGGAGCTGCCGCCGGAGTGGGAGGAGGCCATCCTGTACCGAAACTTTGTCCGGGCCTTTTCGCTCGGGGATGCCTGACGGCGTTTCGATACGGTTTCTTCAATCTTTGGTAACAACTGCCGGGCACTTTTTTGTTAAGATGTAGGAATATGGGCCGGATCTCTGTCCGCCATGGCGGAGAGCGAAGGTCCTCCCGTTTTGTGCCGGATCCAGGAGGCACAATCCGAAAGGAAAGGAAGGAGCATCAACATGCTGGAGGTGCAGCACCTCACAAAAACGTACGGCGAGAAGCGGGCGGTGGACGACATCAGCTTTTCGGTCAGCCGCGGGGAGATCCTCGGATTCCTCGGCCCGAACGGCGCGGGCAAGTCCACGACGATGAATATCATCACCGGCTACCTCTCCTCGACCAGCGGCACGGTTTTGGTCGACGGATTCGATATTCTCGCCGACCCCATCAAGGCCAAGTCGAAAATCGGCTATCTGCCCGAACATCCCCCGCTCTATCTGGACATGACCGTGGCGGAATACCTCGATTTCATGTTCGACCTCAAGCGGGTGCGGGTGCCCAAAAAGGCCCACATCAGCGAAATCTGCGAGCTGGTGCGCATTTCGGATGTCTATGGGCGGCTGATTAAGAACCTCTCCAAGGGCTACCGCCAGCGTGTGGGCGTGGCGCAGGCGCTGCTCGGCAACCCGGATCTGCTGATTCTGGACGAACCCACTGTCGGGCTCGATCCGAAGCAGATCATTGAGATCCGCACGCTGATTAAGGAGCTCGGGGAGCGGCACACTGTTATTCTCTCCTCGCACATCCTGCCCGAGGTGCAGGCTGTGTGCGAGAGGGTTATTGTTATCAACCGCGGCCGCCTTGTCGCCGACGATACGCCCGACAACCTCTCCCACGCCATGAGCACCGACCATAAGCTCACCGTGCGCATCGACGGACCGGAGGAAAAGGTGCTCGCCCTTCTGCGCGGCCTGCCCTCGATGCTCGAGGTGCACCCGCTCGGCCAGCGCGAGCGCGACGGTGTGTATGAATACACTATCGAGACTGAAAATAATACGGACGTGCGCCGGGAAATGTTCCGCCGCCTAGCGGACCGGAGCTGGCCCATCCTCTCGCTGCGCTCGTCGGAGATGTCCCTTGAGGACATCTTCCTCTCCCTCACGAGCGATAATGCGTCCGCCGCGCCGCTCCTGTCCGGTTCTTCGGACACCGCAGACGCTGTCCCCGAAGAACCGGACGCATCCACAGGAGGTGACAACTGATGTTCGCCATTTTCCGCCGCGAGACGCGCAACTATTTCTCCTCCCCCATCGCCTATATCTATATCGCTGTCTTTTACGCGTTTGCGAGCTTCTATTTCTTTGCAACCACCCTCATGAGCAATTCCACCAGCCTTTCCAACGTTTTTTCCTCTCTCTTCACCATTTCGCTCTTCCTTATCCCCATCCTCACCATGCGCCTGCTCAGTGAGGACCGGCGCTACAAGACCGATCAGGCCCTCATCACCGCGCCGGTCTCCATCCTCGGCATTGTGATGGGCAAGTATCTGGCCGCAGTCCTGATTTATCTCATCGGCATTCTGATTACGCTGGTGATGGCGGTCATCGTGGCGCTCTTCGCCACGCCGGACTGGGCGGTCATCTTCGGCCACTTCATCGGCCTGTTCCTTCTCGGCGCGGCGCTCATCGCCATTGGCACGTTCATCTCGTCCCTCACCGAAAATCAGGTTATCGCCGCAGTCGGCGGCTTCGCGGCAGGCTTCGCGCTCATGCTGGTCGACGCGCTCACCTCCGTGGTGTCCTCCCCCCTCGGGCAGAGCATCATTGAGGGCGTGTCGTTCTACCAGAGATACCAGTCGTTTACTGTGGGCGTACTCGATTTTGCCGATGTCATCTTCTACCTGAGCGTATGCGTACTCTTTGTGTTCTTCACTGTGCGCGTGTTCGAGAAGAGAAGATGGAGCTGACGGACAGGAGATGAATAAGATGAAACCAGGCAGTTTTTTGAGTTCCAAAAGATTTAAATTCGGCGCCGTCTCCACGGCTATCAGCGTTATCTTCATTGCGCTGATTGTCGTGGTCAACGTAGTGGCGACCGTTCTGACGGACAAGTTCCCCCTGACTATCGATCTCACGCCCAACAGCGCGTTCGCCCTCTCGGAGGAGTCCATCGCGTATGTCCGGGGCGTGACGCAGCCGGTGAATGTCTATGTGCTCTCCCGCGAGAGCGATCTGGAGAACACGGGGAATCTCTATTATACGCAGGTGAAACGCGTTATCGATCAATACGCGCAGTATAATGGGAACATCACCGTCTCCTATGTGGACATCGTCAAGGATCCGACGTTTACGACGAAGTATCCGGAGCTGTCGCTTAATTACGGGGACGTGCTTGTCGAGAGCGGGTCACGCCGGCGCACGGTGTCGATGTACGATATGTTCAACGTCAGCTACAATCAGCAGACGGGCCAGCAGTATATCCGCTCCTCGAAGGCGGACGAGATGATGACCTCCGCCATTATGGGCGTCACGAGCGACGAGATCGTCACCGTGGGCATCCTCTCCGGGCACGAGGAGGAGGAATCCCCCGCGCTGCGCACGCTCCTCGAAAAGAACAATTTCCAGGTGGTGGACGTAAACCTGCAGAGCGACGAAATTGATCCGTCGATAGAGGTGCTCTTCTGGAACGCGCCCAAGCGTGATCCGGACGGGAGCCTCTTCCAGAAGCTGGACGATTACCTGGAAAACGGGATGAACTTCGGCAAGCACATGTTCTACACGGCCTCAAGCGAGCAGCCGGACCTGCCGAACGTCAGCGCGTTCTTAGAGGAATGGGGCGTCGCGGTGGACGGCGGTGTCGTGGCGGAGACGAATTCCTCAAACGTGCTGAGCTTCACGAGCCCCTTCTTCTGCACGGTGGAATATACCGACACGGAGGATTATCTGGAGCGCCTTTCGCAGAGCATCCGGGTGACGATGCCGTTCGGCCGTCCGCTGCGGACCCTGTTCGATGCGCGCAGCGGGTATGAGACGAAGGTGCTCCTCTCCTACTCGCCCACGTCCGTGGTGCGTCCGGCGGACGCGGCCGAGGACTGGGCTCCGACGGAGGACGATCTCGGCGAGGTGCCCGCCATGGTGCGCGCGCAGCGCCGCCGCTATGAGGGCACGACGTTCCTGGCGTCGAACCTGTTTATTCTCTCGTCCTCGTCGGCGTTCGATCAGAACGTGCTCGAGAGCAAGTCTGTCAACAACGCCGACTATCTGATGAGCATCCTCAACACGGTGACGGAGCGCGAGGATGTCATCACCATCGCGCCCAAGGATCTGAGCGGCGATCAGCTCGGCGTCTCGCTCTTACAGGCCGGGACCATCGCCGTCATCATGGTGGTCGTTGTTCCGCTCGCCATCATCGTTATCGGCCTTGTGATCTGGATCCGGCGTCGCCATAAATGATGGCGACGCCTCGGAAAAGCTGCTTTGACTTTGAGAAAGTCAATTTTGCCCGCTATGCGGGCAAAACCGCAGCCTTTCCTAAGAGGGGTCTCGCGTGCCGTTTTGGCATGTTGGTTTTACAACTAGGCGGGCTCTCTGGGGTTGGCTTTGGCGTTCCCTGTGAGGAAGTCAATTTTGCCCGCTATGCGGGCAAAACCGCAGCTTTTCCTAAGAGGGGGACTCGCGTGCTGTTTTGGCACGTTGGTTTTACAACTGGGCGGACTTTCTGGGGTTGGCTTTGGCGTTCCCCTTTGGTTTGTCTTTTCGTCCCCCTTTTGGGTGTTTTCTTTTGGGATGGTTCATTTCAAGAAAAGAAAGGTTATCGTTTATGAAGAAACAGCTCATCATTCTGGTGGTGTGTTTGGTGGTGGCGGGGGCGCTCGGTGTCGCGCTGTGGCTGCTGATGGGCTATGAGCCTGAGCCGGATGAGAATTCGTCCAGTACGGTCTCGACAGCTGTCCAGCTTACGGAACGCTCCGACTACGATTTGGATACTGTCACTGTGGAAAACGAGCACGGATCCTACACCGTGCGCAACCTCGGCGATGGACAGTATACCCTCAAGGGTTATGAGGACGCGCCCCTTTCCAACGCCATGCTCAAGAGCGTGGCCAATGCCGGGGTCAGCCTGCGGGCCGATTCGGTCGTGACAGAATCGGCGGAGGATCTCTCCGCCTATGGGCTCCAGCCCCCGGCAGTCCGGCTCAAGGCCTCCTATACGGACGGATCAGCTTTCTCTCTGGAACTGGGGGCGCAGGCGCCCGCGAACAGCGGGGTCTATGCCCGCCTGCCGGAGGAGAATACCGTCTACCTGCTCACGAAGACCAGCACGAACAACATCTTTAACGCGCCGCTTCAGTTTATTGATAAGACCATCGTCGAGTCGCCGGACGATCTGGCCGCCCAGCAGAGCGGCACGACGACAATGCCGGAGACCGCCACCTTCGGCGGATCGTTCCGCGCGGAGGAGATCGTCATCCGCCGCACGAAGAAGGATGAGGACGACACCGCCCAGAGCATGGGGCTCGACCTCTTTGAGATGGTCTCCCCCAAGGCCCGCAGCATTGATTCAAATGAGCCGGTAAACGTGCTCTCCGGGCTGCTGTCGCTGAGCGCGAGCGAGATATCCGGCTATAAGCCCACTGAGGCGCAGCGGGATGCGTTCGGTCTCACCGAGCCGTATTCGACTGTCCGCTTCACGTATCTGGACGCGGAGGAGAAGGAGCAGACAGTTTCCCTGCGCGCGAGTGCACGGGATGACGAGGGCTTTGTCTTCATCGAGCGCGAGGGCGTGCCGGTGGTGTACCGTGTCCGGGCGGACAGCCTGCCGTGGTATGAGATGGCGTATCAGGACTTCCTCTCCCGGCTCCAGCTTCTGCCGTTTATCGACGATGTGAAAACCATGACGCTTGATTTCGAAAACGGGGATTCGTTCGTCTGCGCGCTTGAGGGCGAGGGCGACGATTTGACAGTCACCATGAATGGGCAGGCGGTCAGCGAGAAGGAGTTCCGCCAGCTCTACCAGAACGTCATCGGCCTCCCGAGCGAGGACTTCACGTCCGATACGCCCGCCGAGGGCGCCGCCGTTCTCGCGCGCGTCACGTTCGCTTACCGCGACGGGAGACCCGCCGATAACCTCGCGCTCATCGCGTCCGATGCGTCGCGCAAGGCGTTCCTGTCCATCAACGGCGAGAGCGAGTTCTATACCAAGTCCTCCTATGCCGGAACCCTCCGGGAGAACTGCCGCCAGCTTCAGGATGGGGAGACAGTCGGCGAATTGTATTAAAGCGGGGCGGCGGATTTCTCCGCCCCTATGCCACTGTGCATACCAACCGATGCACTGCGGCTTAAACGTATAAGTGCAGCTGGCAAAACGGCTCGTATCGGTTTGGGAAACCACAGTACCCAGTCCGTGCGGGCCGTTTGCTTTTAAAGGCTGTGAGATTTTACGGGGCAGCGCATCTTCGCCGGGACGGTTTTAGCAGAGGGTCTGCATCTTTCCTTTCATTTTGCAGAGTTCTGGAGATTCAGACGGAGCCGGTGCCAGGGGAACAGAGAGGGGGAGACCGCAAGAGGGATAAAATTGTATTGGCTGTATTTCTGATCTTGTTTTCCATCACAATAGACGGAGCGGATAAGATACCGGGAATCCGGGAGATCCTTACGAACGGAACCCTTCAACTTTGAGAGCGACCCGGATCTGGAATCGGGCGCGGGACGATTCAGAGCAACAGACCGAAGAGAAAAACATGATAGAGATGGAAGGAACTCCGTTAAGTGAGCAACACCGAACCGTTATGCAGGTGCCGGGCAGCAAAAAGCCGGCCGCGGATTTTTCGTGGCCGGCTTTCCTGTCTGTCAGTCGATGTTGACGCTTCTGGAAGCGGGGCGGACCTCGCCTTTTTTAGGAAGGGCGAGCTCGAGCACGCCGTTCTCATACTTGGCGGAGATGCTCTCCACATCCACGCCCGAGACGTCGAAGCTGCGGGTATACGTGCCGCTGTGGCGCTCGCGGCGGATGAAGTTAGGTGTCTCCTCCTTCGTCTCCTCGCTGTGCACAGCGCGCACGGTGAGGCTGTCGCCGTCGATGTCGATGTGGATGTCCTCCTTGCGGAAGCCGGGCAGCTCCGCCTGCAGGACGTACCGGTCGCCTTTATCGAGCACATCGGTGCGGCAGGACAGGACGGATTTGTCGAGATCCTGGAAGAAGGCCCGGTCAAACTCGTCGAACATGTTCATCAGTTTTCTTTCATTGCGGCTCAGGGGCATCAGTTCAAACATAACCATTCCTCCATATCATTTTGTTCGGATAATTTTTGAGGTTCAGGGGATCCGGCTCTTTCACTGTCAGGCTCCTACCGGCCGGGGCCGGTATTCGTCTCTCCCCTGAAACTAAATCTATCATACACCCTATATATGAAGTTTTTTAGACCGTTTTATGAGTGTTTTGAAAATTGTTAGCACTCTAATAATTAAAGTGCTAATTCCAACAAAATCCATTGTTGAAAATTTAATGGATAAATTGCACAATAATGTCAGAAACTTTTGTCCGATCAATAGATAACAAGCAGAATTTGACTTCCGTTGACAGAAAATTCATGTGATGTCCGTTGACTAAGGGAGTATGGGTGACTATAATAATGAAAGAAGGAATCCACTCACTGCGGCGTGGCTTTATATGTATGAATTGGCGCCGTTTTTGTTTTGTGGAGATTATTTTTCGTGTACCAGCTGAACCCGTAAGATAAGGAGAGATCAGTTATGTTTGTCAAAGACGTTCCCGTTCAGAACCAGGTTGGACTGCACGCCCGCCCTGCCACCTTCTTTATCCAGAAAGCCAATGAGTTCAAATCCTCTATCTGGATCGAAAAGGAAGAACGCCGCGTCAATGCCAAGAGCCTGCTCGGCGTACTTTCGCTGGGCATCGTAGGCGGCACCACCATCAAAGTGATTGCGGACGGCCCCGACGAGCAGCAGGCTGTCGCTGAGCTTGTCAAGCTCGTGGAGAGCGGTTTCGCCGAATAACTCTTCCCGCCGTATCCTGCCCAGACTGGCCGAAGCCGGTCTGGGCGTTTTTTTATGAAAGGAGCATCCCCCTGTGATCGATCCCGCCCACCTTGCCGCCCTGCGCCAGAAGGCTAACGAGCTTCCGTTCCAGCCCGGCGTCTATCTCATGCGCGACAAAAAAGGGGTGATTATCTATGTCGGCAAGGCGAAGAAGCTCAAGAACCGCGTCACCAGCTATTTCCGCGCGCTCGAGAGCCACACCCCCAAGGTGCTCGCGATGGTGGAGAATGTCGACCGCTTCGACTATATCCTCACCGACAGCGAGTTTGAAGCGCTCGTGCTCGAGGCGAGCCTCATCAAGCAGCATCAGCCGAAGTACAACATCCTTTTAAAGGACGATAAGGGCTATTTCTATATCCACATCTCGAACGAGCGCTGGCGGCGGCTGACAGCTGTCAAGCAGGATCCCGGCGACGGCGGGACCCTCATCGGCCCCTATACCTCCAACTATGTTGTCTCCCAGACAGTGGAGCAGGCCAACAAGATTTTCCTCCTCCCGACCTGCCGCCGCCCGTTCCCGCAGGATTTCGGCAAGGGGCGCGTGTGCCTGAGCTACCACATCCGGCAGTGTATGGGCGTGTGTACGGGGAAAATCCCGTTCGAGCAGTACGACGAGGCGGTCGAAGGAGCGCTCGGCTTCATCAGGGGGAACGTGTCGGGGCTGTGCGGGGAGCTTGAAAAACGGATGCAGGCCGCCGCCGAGGCGCTCGACTTCGAGCAGGCCGCCCGGCTCCGGGACCGGATCGCGGCTATCCGGCGCGTGGGGGAGCGCCAGAAGGTGCTCCACAGCGGCGTGGACAACTGCGACATTCTGGCCCTCGCTGTCGGGACAGACAAGTTCGCTGTCTCGGTGATGCTCTACCGCGGGGAGCGGCTGTGCGACAAGCAGGATTTCGTCCTCTCGCTGCCGGCGGATTCGTCGCCGTCGGCGCTGCGCGCGCAGTTCCTGCTGCGGTACTACGCCGACTGCACGGATTTCCCGCGCCAAGTGCTGCTCGACGCGGAGTGCGACGACCGGGATCTGCTTGAGCGCTACCTCTCCGAGCGGGCCGGGCGGCGGGTAATTCTCACTATCCCGCAGCGGGGGCAGAAAAACCAGCTCACGGAGCTGTGCCGGGAGAATGCGGCCCAGGTGCTCTCGCACCGGATGCGCGCGGGCGGGCGCGAGGTCGCGCTGCTCGACGATTTGGCCCGGACACTGGGGCTCCGGCAGGCCCCGCAGTATATCGAGGCGTTCGACATCTCGAACATCGGCGCGGACACCATTGTGGGCGGGATGACTGTCTTCGAGGGAGCGCAGCCGAAGAAAAGCGCATACCGCAAGTTCACGATTGCGGGCGTACAGGGCGCACCGGACGATTACGCGAGCATGCGCGAGATGCTCTCCCGCCGCCTCGCGCGCTTGCAGGAGGCGTCCTCGAACGGGGAGGCCCCGCCGGACGCGGAGGAGCTGCCGCAGGGGTTCGCCAGACAGGCGGACCTGTGGCTCATCGACGGCGGACAGACGCATGTAGCCGCAGCGAAGGAGGTGCTCGCCCAGTTCGGTGTGGACATCCCGGTCTTCGGCATGGTCAAGGACAGCCGCCACCGCACGCGCGCCGTCACTGGCGACGGGGGGGAGATAGCTCTCTCCGCCCACGGGGAGCTCTTCGCTTTCATCACCCGCATCCAGGATGAGACGCACCGCTACACCATCTCCTTCTCCCGCAAAAAGCACCGGCAGACGTCCATACAGCTCGAACTGTGCAAGGTGCCGGGCATCGGGGAGACGAGGGCTAGGGCGCTCTACCGCGCGTTTAAGACGGCGGACGCCATCCGGCAGCAGGACGAAGCGGCGCTCGCAGCCGTGCCGGGCATGAACGCGAGGGCGGCGAAGGCGGTGTACGATTTCTATCATCCTGGGACATGAGCGGTTTGCGCCCATCAAAGATCCCTCGAGGGGATCACTGTCCGCAAGAGTGGAGCGGAAATCGGCCATGCCCGCAGGGCGGCAAAATCAATCAGGGGATAATAACCACAAAGCGGTTATTATCCCCTGATTTTATATAAGAGGCAAACCGTCCGGCGTCTTCGCTTTCGAGAGTGCCTTTGTATTTATAATATCACTGATCTTCCGCCGCATATCATCCCATCAGCTCCTCACGCAGCAGTGCGAGGAGCTTTTTTTCCCGCCGGGAGACCTGTACCTGTGTCATGCCGAGCGCCTCGGCAGTCTTCGACTGGGTCATGCCGGAGAAATAGCGCAGGACAAGGAGCTTGCGGTCGTTCGGGGGCAGCGCGCCGATGAGCTGCCGCACGGAGAGCCTGTCCGAGAGCGCCTCCTCCGGGGAGGGAACAGGCAAATCGATCTGAACGCCGCCGTCCTCCCCGTCGCCGCCGGTCAGCGAGACAGGGGGTGTCCCAGCGCCCATGGCCTCCACCACCTCCGTGGCGTCGAGCCCCAGCGCCTCCCCAAGTTCGCCGACAGTCGGCTCCCTACCGAGTGAGAGCGCCATCTGCTCCCTCGTCTTCGCCAGGCGCATCGAGCGCTCCTTGAGCGTGCGCGAAACCTTGACAGTGCCGCCGTCCCGGAACAGGCGGCGGATTTCCCCGAGGATGACCGGCACCGCATATGTGGAAAAACGGACACCGCGCTCCTCGTCAAAGGCGTCCGCGGCCTTGATGAGCCCCATGCACCCGGCCTGAAACAGATCGTCGTATTCGATTCCGCGCCCGCCGAACCGGTGGGCGCAGGCGTGTACCAGCCCCAGATTGCCGCTGATGATATCCTCCCTTGTGCCGTGCGTGGCTCCGGCTTCCATCCTGTTTAACCCCGCCTTACTGTCGTAATTTGAGCGTCTTGATGAGCGTGACGGTCGTGCCCGCATCCGGTTTCGATCGCACGCGCACCCTGTCGCACAGAGACTGCATGACGGCGAACCCCAGCCCCGCGCGTTCCTCGCCCGGAGCTGTTGTGAAGAGCGGCTGCATCGCCTGTTCGATGTCCGCGATGCCGCACCCCTTATCCCGGATGCGCACCACGAGTTCCCTCTCCCCGCGGATTTCCGCCGTTATGTACACTGTCTCCACCCGTTCCCGGTAGGCGTGGACGATACAGTTTGTCACCGCCTCGGACACCGCCGTGCGGATATCCGAGACCTCCTCATAGGTGGGGTCAAGCTGCGCGGCGAACGCGGCGACCGCCGTGCGCGCGAAGCTCTCGTTGCACGATCGGCTCTCAAACTCCAGCTTCATTCTGTTGCGGATTTCCTTCATGCGCCTCACCTCCTGTCGTCTCAAAATCGACCAGCTTGTCCAGCCCTGCCAGACGCATCACTTTCTTCTGCTGCGTGTTCAGCCCGCTTAAGGAGAGCCGCCCCCCATAGACGGAGATCTGCTGATACCGCCCCATGATGAGCCCGATTCCCGAGGAATCCATAAAGGTGACATGCGCGAAGTCCATCACCAGCCGCTGCGGCACGGCGCGGGAGACAGCGTCGTCGATCTTCGCGCGCAGCATGCGCGAGGTATGGTGGTCGATTTCACCGGAGAGCGAGGCGTATACCGTCTCGTCGAGATAGTCGATGGCCACCGGCACAGCATTCATCCCTTTCCGTTTTACTCCTGATCCTCCGCGGTTTCCCGGCAGTCAGGATAACGTCCTTTCGTCCTTCTGTTCCTTATCAGAGGGATGTCCTCTGTCCCTATGATAAGGAACACCCTTATCATACCGCATATTCCGCGCAAAAATGGTCACTCCCCGTCGACACCCCGGAGAAGTGCCCGCACCTCCGCCACCAGATAGAGAGAGCCGCAGAAGACAGCCGTCTCCCCCGCCTCCCGCACCAAGCGCAGCGCTGCCGCCGCATCCGGCACAGCCTCGGCCCGTATCCCCTCCAGCGCACGCAGGATCTCCGCCGGGGCGGCGGCCCGCTCCATGGGCAGTCCGCACACAATGAACCGCCGCGCCGATGACGCCAGCATGCGCGCGCAGACCGCGTAATCCTTATCTTTCATGGCGGCGAACACCACGGTATGCGGTATCCCCTCGAGCGCCTTCGCCAGGGCGGCGGCGCCGTCGGGGTTATGGGCGCCGTCGAGGTAGATGGGCGGGTTCTCCGCCGCGCGCTCGAGCCGCCCGGGGAAATGGAGCACCGCGATGCCGGCCGCCGCCCTCTCCGGCGGGATGCGCACCCCCTGCCGCCGCAGCGCTTCGAGGACAGCGAGTGCCGCCGCCGCGTTCTGAAGCTGATGCGCTCCCCCGAGCGGGATCATCCACTTCAGCCCCCCGGCGAAAAAGCGGCAGCTCCCGAGCGTGACGGCGATCGGCTCCGGCGGCTCCGGCACTGTCAGGCGCGCACCAGTCCGCCGGCATGTTTCGCGGATGACCTCCAGAGCGCCCGGCGCCTGCCCCGGGACGCTCACCACCTCGCACGCCCCCTTAATGATGCCGCATTTCTCCATCGCTATCTGTTCCACCGTATCCCCGAGGATGGCTGTGTGATCAAGCGCGATTTTCGCAATGACGGCACACTCGGGCCTGTCGATGACGTTCGTGGCGTCGAAGCGTCCGCCCAGACCCACTTCGAGCACGACAAAGTCGCACGCCGTCTCCCGGAACCAGAGGAGGCCGCACGCTGTCACCAGCTCGAATTCGGTGGCGTCCATCCCCTCCGCGGCCAGCCGCTCTGCCGCCGCCCGCACCCGGGAGGCGATGTCCGCGAACGCCTCTCGGGGGATGAGGCGGCCGTCTGTCTGCATGCGCTCCCGGAAGTCGAGTACAAACGGCGAGATGAACAGTCCCGTCCGGTACCCGGACGCCGTGAGCGCGGCGGCAGTCATGTGCGCGATACTGCCCTTGCCGTTCGTGCCCGCGATATGGACAAAGCGCATCCCGCGCTGGGGATCCCCCAGAATCGCGCACAGGCGGCGGATTCGGGCGAGACCCGCTGTCCCCTTAAAGCGCGGCGCGCTGTGGATGTATTCGAGCGCTTCCGGATAATACATTGACATGACCCCTTTCCGGCCGGCTTGTTCTACAAAGAGTAATCCACTGTTTCCACCGGGTTTTCAACATCTCTGTTCGGAAAAACCCGCTTTACTGTCGAAGAAATTCACACTTTCCACTGGGTTTTAAACCGGCGTGGAAAGTGTTTTCGCCTCTTTTCCCCTTCTTATTTCCGGGAAATATACAAGGAGTTTTCCATCTCCTCCTTACTATACAGCCTGAACTCCTGCCCGGCAAGTCCTGCGGGCTATTTTTTATGAAAAAATCAGGGTGATTTTCTGCCCCAGCCTGCACTTTTGCAGGTCTTCTCCGGCGGCGCCTGATATCCTGCCCTCGGAGACCCGCCGGTCATATTCTTCCCGGGAGATCCCCAGCTTCCCCCTGACGATGGCGGACACCCTCAGCGGCAGCGGATACCGGCTCCATATTTTCACTTCCGCCGCCGCCCCGCTGGAGAGATCCTCCCCGATGATTTCGTATGAAGGCTCCTTCGTTTTTGCGCCGTTTTGGTGAAGGAATCGGCTGTCCATGGCGTACTGCTGCGCGAGGGCGCTGTCGTTGGCGGAAAACCTGTCCAGCAGTTCCGTGTCTAGGGACTGCGGGGATATCCGGGAGTAAACGGCCGCGTTCCATGTCGCCTCACAGCGGCGGCATTTGTAAATCAGCCAGATGTCCAGACTTTTCCGCTGGGCGTTTATCCGGAACCTTCCCGAACAGACATATTCTGTTTTCTCCCCGCATTTTTTGCAGTACCGGAATACGGGCAGCGGCGAAAGGCACCGCACTTCCCATCTGATCCTTTTCATCTGTTTCCCTCCGTGCGCGTCGAGTGCGGGAAACATCCCGCACTATGAATTCTAGCATCACAGCACGGCAGGACAAACCGTATCTTTGTTTCTTAAACAACAATAAGGAACGGACCGGCATGGTTAGTATAAAAACCGCACCGGTCCGTTCCTATTCGCTGTGTTCTTTTTTCTTCTGCCTGATAATCCGCTGAATGCTTTTGAGGGACAAAAAATATGCTTCGGCTAAATCCTCCATCCGTTTTCCGGCGAGATAATCCGTGTAAATCCGGTTATTCCTGTCCCGCAGCTCCCGGCGGGTTGAGGTGGATGCGCCCCATCCCTTCTTATTGTCAGAAACCCGGGGAATATACAGGCATTCCCCGTCAATATACTCCTGGACCTTGGTGAGCAGTTCGCGGGGTAAAACATGTGTTGCCTTTTTATATCCCATTTTGCGCTCCTATTTTAAATCTTTTTAACAGGAACAGCAAGGCTTTCTTTGCAACACCCGACCTATTTGATTCGTTGCGTCAGCAGCCTTGCTTACGCAGCGGTAGCGATGGGACCAAGCATGGATCTCGTCTCTCCTTTTGATAAAATTTATTTCATTATACCGCAATCCCGCTTTCGGGGGAACCCCAAATTCGTTTGTAAAATAAGAATGAGGACGAAGGCTTTTGCCTTCGTCCTCACTTTATCCCGCCGTAGGGCATTCAAGAAATGTGATGGACCTTTCCTCGCAGTCGAGCTCGGTCAGGACACCGTAAGGGAGGACGCCGATGGGCTTCGCATGCCCAAAATTCACGTTGTAAAAGACAGGCAGTTCCGGGCGGTGCTCCTCATCCACAACAACCCGTATGATTTCCTTCTTATATTCCTCATAGTAAACCTCCCCCAGCGGCTTTCCCACGAGGATACCGCTGACAGCCCCGAGGATTCCCTGCG
Source organism: uncultured Oscillospiraceae bacterium (assembly GCA_949743955.1). Lineage (GTDB taxonomy): Bacteria > Bacillota > Clostridia > Oscillospirales > Ruminococcaceae > Harryflintia. Next base: position 41,164 of record CATJVQ010000047.1, read on the forward strand.
CGGCAAGGCCGCGGAGGATGTAACAGATCCATTCCGGCCCGGGTTTGTCCTCACTCGTCTCAATGAAGAGGACAGCCCCCTCCCAGTCGCAGAGCGGCGGCCAGACGGCGGTCCCGACAGCCATCGGGAACACGTCGATGCACCCGCCCAGAAGACGTCCCCTCACCTTTCCGGCGCCGCTGATGACTTCATACCCGTGCGTGTCCGGCTTCATGCGGTACCGGATGTCCCGGTTTTTTTCCTCCCAGGGGATCCAGTCGTCCGTCCACTCCGGGGCGGGGAGGAGCGGATACTGCGCCGGAGCGGAAAACAGCAGATCCGCCACGGCGCGCTTTGTATAGGGGAACATCTCCCCGTACTCCCCGAACTCGGCAAGGAGGCTAGGGCCGTAAAACGAGGCGACGCCCGCTTTCCACAGCATCAGGTGATTGACAGTCGTGTCAGAATAGCCCATGAAGATTTTGGGGTTCCGGCGCAGGACATCAAAGTCGATATACGGCAGGAGGCGGATAGTATCGTCGCCTCCGATGGCGGAAAAGACTGCCGCTATCGACGGATCACGAAACGCGTCCATCAGATCCTGCGCGCGCAGGGCCGGGTTTTCCTCTATGAAACGGCTGCCGGAGAGGGCGTGCGGCATCGGGACAAGGCGGAGGCCGAAGTCCCCTTCCAGCCGTTCCCGAGCGATCTCATACCGGTGGATAAACTGCGGATCCCCCATCATACCGCTCGAAAGGCTGACTGCGGCGACTGTATCGCCCCGGCGGAGCCGCCGGGGCCTTATCAGCGCTTTTCCCATCTCAATAGAACGGGAAGAACGGGAAGGAGCCGAAATACTGCCGCCCGCCGTTCTCCTCGGACTGCTGATCCTGCTGCGGCTGCTGGGGCTCCTCCTGCGCGGAAGCCTCCTCGCCCGTGTCCTCCTCAAGGCGGACGGTGACAGAGAACACCCGACCGTTCTGCCCCTGCTGCGCCGCGGGGCGGTAGATGTCAAACGTGACCTCGTCTCCGGGCTTCTTGCCGAGGATGTAGCTGTGAAGCTGATAGAACGAATCGATGGGCGTGCCGTCCATCGCCATGAAGACGTCTCCGGCCACGATCCCCTTTTTCGCCACGTCGCACGCCGGGTCGACGGTGAGGACCAGCAGCCCCGTCACGCTCGGCGGCAGCCCCAGATAAGCCCCGCTCGTGGAGGTGATGGCCGTGGAGTAGAAGCTCACCCCCAGCCTCGCGCGGCCGGTAACGCGGCCATAGAGGATAAGATCGTCGACCACGGGCTTGGCGGAGTTGCTCGGAATGGCAAAGCCGATGCCCTCATAGTATTCGGCCGCATATTTCGCGGAATTGATGCCGATAACCTGCCCATACTTGTTGATCAGCGGTCCGCCCGAGTTGCCGGGATTGATGGCGGCGTCGGTCTGGAGCACGGTCAGGGATGTCCCCTTGGAGTTAGTGATCTGCCGGTTGAGACCCGAGATGATGCCGCTCGTGACCGAGCCGGAGAAGCGGTTCCCGCCCGCGTTGCCGATGGCGACAACGCGCTCGCCGAGCCGGAGCGCGTCCGAATCGCCGAACTCCGCCGGGGTCAGCGACGGCATCGGGTCGGCCTCAAGGCGGACCACCGCCAGATCCGTGACCGTGTCCTGTCCCACGACAACCGCATTATAGCTCTCCCCTTCGTCGAGGAGCGTGATGGTTAGTCCCGCCGCGTTCTCAATGACGTGCGCGTTCGTGACGATATACCCGTCCTCCGAGAGGACGATGCCCGTCCCCCCGCCGGCGACACCGTACTGGCTCCCGGCCTGATAGGCCGTAATCCGCACCGCGGACGGCGAAACCTTCGCCGCTATCGCCTCGGTGGTGAGCCCGCCGTCGGCGTCCTGTCCCGCGCCGGGGGAGGACGGCGCCGCGGCTATATCCATCTGCGGCATGTCGCGGGGCGCGGCCGCCTCTGATGAAGCGGCGGACGGCGCCTCCTCGTGCAGGAAATTGTCCCCCGTCATCATGACATAGACCCCGTATCCCGTGAACGAGACGAGCGAAAGCACCACCACCGCCGCCAGGATGCTTGCGAACACAATGAGCCCGCGCTTTCCCTTTTTAGGGGGCTTTCCGGCCCCGCCCACACCCTCATAATCCGAAAACTGATAGGAATACGGCTCCTCCGCCCGGCGCGGCCCGCGTTCCCGGGGGGGCTCCTGATATCCGCCGTCGTTAAAATAATCGTTCATTGTGATAACCATTCCTTTCCTGATGGTAAACCTGTTATTGTCCGCATCAGAGGCGGGCGGCCCCGTTCATTCCGGCCGGCTCTTCTTCTCCGCCTTGCGGAACAGGCCCTGCGGCGCTTTGGCTGCCGGGAGGGTGAAGCGGAATTCGCAGTATTCGTTTTCCACGCTCCGTACTAGGATTTCCCCGCCGTGCAGATTTATGATGGAACGCACAATGTGCAGGCCGAGCCCGACTCCGTTTTTATCCACACTGCGGGAGCGGTCGGTCTTATAGAAACGCCCGAACACCTTGGGCAGCTCCTCCCTGGAGAGGCCCTCGCCCGAGTTGCGGACACTCACCGACACCATGCCGCCCTCCGCGGAAAACGACACCTCGATATACCCGCCGTCGTTGGAAAATTTCACAGCGTTTTCCACTAGGTTGTATACCACCTGATGGATGAGGTCCACGTCGGCGTTGACGATGACCTTCTCGCTGTCGAGCCCGCGCATCTCCAGATGCTTCTCCTCGATCTGCCGCTCGAAGGTGAACACTGTGCGGCAGACGATCTCCACGATGTCGAAATCGGTGGGCACGAGCTTCATCTCCCCGGCCTCGATGCGGGCGATGCCGAGCATGGACCGCACAAGCCGCGAAAGGCGTTTGACCTCCTGCGAGACAATGCCCAGATACTGATCCCGCTTCTCTGGCGGGATGGTCCCGTCGAGGATTCCGTCGATAAAGCCGGCGATGGTGGTCATAGGGGTCTTCAGCTCGTGCGAGACGTTCGCCACGAACGACCGGCTCGACGCCTCCTGCGAGGCGAGGGAGGTGGCCATGTTGTTGAAGGCCATCGCGAGCTTGCCGATTTCGTCGTACCGCTCAATGGGCACGCGCACGGTAAAATCCCCCTTGGCAAAGGACTGCGTGGCCTCAAGCATCTCTCGCAACGGCCTCACCAGGCGCTGGGAGACAAAATAGAGGATGACAAATGTCGCCATAAGGACAAAAAGGGAGCTCACCAGAAAGAGCCTCACGGTCTGGGCGGTCATTGTCAGCAGCGCGGCGGCGGAGGACGAGGCGAAAATCACGGCCACCACTGTCCCCCCGACCTTCATCGGCACGCCGACAGTGTAGTAATTTTCCGTATAGATGCCGCCGAGGCGGCCGAGCTCCTGATAGCTGCCTGTCTCCTCCACCGTTTTTAAGATACTCTCCGGCACCAGATAGGCGGTGTGGTTGCAGGGGGCCTTATGGCTGCACACAAGGGTCTTTCCGCTCGAGCGCTCGACCATATAGACATCCGCGTTGATGGCGGTGGAGAGAAGACTGAAATAGCCGACGACCTGCGCCTTATCGATTCGCAGGCTGTCGGCGGCGATTTGGCTGTTGGAGAGTGCTAGGACGGCGGCCTCCTGCGCGTTGTCGCGCAGGAGCTGGAGCTTGTCGCTCTTGAGGTACTGCGCGGTCAGTACGAGCAGCATCACACCGAGCGCGGTCACGGTGAGCATGATGATGGCCGCGCAGACGGAAAAATATTTGGTAAACAGGCTCTTGCGCATGGGGCTTATTCCTTGACCTCGAATTTATATCCCACGCCCCAGACAGTCTTGAGCGCCCACTGATCGGAGACACCCTCGAGCTTTTCCCTGAGCCGCTTGACATGAACATCCACGGTGCGGGAGTCGCCGTAATACTCGAAGCCCCACACCTCGTCGAGAAGCTGGTCGCGCGTGTAGACGCGGTTCGGGTTCGAGGCGAGGTGGTAAAGCAGCTCGAGCTCCTTGGGCGGCGTGTCGACGACGCGTCCGTCCACCTTGAGTTCATATTTTGTCATATTGACGACGAGCTTATCGTAGGACACCTCTTTGATATCTGAGACATCGGCCGCCTTGCCGGTGCGGCGCATGACCGCCTTGATGCGCGCGACGATCTCCTTCGCGTCGAACGGCTTGACGACGTAATCGTCGGCCCCGAGCTCGAGCCCGAGCACCTTGTCGAAGGTCTCGCCCTTGGCGGTGATCATGATGATGGGGCAGTTCGATTTCTTGCGGATTTCCCGGCAGACCTGCCATCCGTCGAGCTTGGGCATCATAATGTCGAGCAGCACGATGTCCGGATTTTCCTCCGCAAACTTTTCCAGCGCGCGCTCGCCGTCTCCGGCGATGGCGACGGTGTATCCTTCCTTCTCCAGATAAAGGCGCAAAAGCTCGGCGATGTTCTGGTCGTCATCCGCCACAAGGATTTTGCCCATTGACATCTTTTTTCCTCCTCATCTTCCTCAAACAGCGGTTTTCCTTTCCTTTATTATAAACTGTTTTCCTCCCAGTTGGTGAAGTTTTTTTTAACTCTTATCCGGTATTCGGTGAAATTGTCCCGGCCGGAAAGGCTTCACCTTCGGACTGCCGGCCGGCTCGCCGGACTTATCTTTTTTCCTGGCAGGCATATCCACAATGGCCCTCGGTTACCGTCGCCCTTTGGCCCGCACTGTTTTCACCGTTTAAGAGCTGCTTTGAGACGATCCTCGGATTCACGAGTTTCTTTATCTCCTGCCTCTCAATAAATTTAATGCTATTAACCTCCATAGGGCTTTGCCTGACTTACTGATTTTATCACGGCCAGCGTAAGGCGGCAACCTTAGCTGTGGTATACCGTCCTGCACCGGATACACTTCGATACCCCTGCCATCTGTCCGCTCTTCTCTCCGTAACAGGTCATTCTGACATTAGAAAACAACAGATTTTTGGCAGAAATACGTTGACAAATGGGAAGATTTCTTCATATAATATATAAAGAGGATCATTTGTTGAGGTGGAAAAGATGAAAAGTATCCGGAAAAAGATCACTGTCAGTCTGATGGCGACAGTCCTCGCCGCGTTAGCGTTAGTGGGAGCGTCCAGCATCTTCTTAAACTACAGGAGCACTATCAGCACTGTGGATCAGATGATGAGAGAGACTGCTGTGCTGGCTGCGGAGCGGGTGGAGCAGGAACTGACCGCCTACAAAAATGTAGCCATGGACGCCGGCTGCCTGCCCCAGCTGACCGACAGCGAGACATCCGTGGAGGATAAACAGGCCATTATTGATGAACTCGCCCGGATTCACGGCTTCCAGCGGGGGAACATCATCGGTTCAGACGGCCTGAGCATCTTCGACGGCAACGATTACTCCGATCGGGAGTATGTGAGCCAAGCCATGCAGGGCAATGTCTATGTTTCCGAGCCGATTGTGAGCAAGATCACCGGTAAGCTGTCCATCATGGTGGCGGCGCCTCTCTATGCGGACGGCAGTCAAGGCGGCCAGATTGCGGGCGTGGTCTACTTTGTCCCTCAGGAGACTTTCCTCAATGATATTGTCTCCTCCATTAAGATTGGCGAAAACAGCCGGGCATACATGATCAACAAGAATGGCGACACCATTGCCGACATCACGCTGGACACCATTACCACCCAGAATGTGGAGCGGGAAGCCCAGAGTGATAAGTCTCTGGAGAGCCGGGCTGCCCTTCATGAAGAGATGCGCCAGGGAAAGAACGGCTTCGGCTCTATCCTGGCGGAGGACGGTCCCCGCTTCCTGGCCTATGCCCCTGTGCGCGGGACTGACGGCTGGAGCGTGGCGGTGGCCTCCCCGAAGATAAACTTTTTGGCGGATACATACTTCGGTATTCTCATCAATCTCGCGGTGATCATGGGTTCCATCCTGGCCTCCATTGTGGTGGCGCTGAAGCTGTCCAACAATATCAGCAGACCCATGCGGGCCTGTGCCGAGCGGATGAAGCTGCTGGTACAGGGCGATTTGGATTCCCCCGTCCCCGAGGCCGTGGGTCAGGATGAGACAGCGGAGCTCACCCGCTCCACCGCAGATATGGTGTCCGATTTGAATACCATCATCAGCGACATCGGTTATCTGCTCAATGAGATGGCAAACCAGAATTTCGACATCCAGTCCTCCCACCGGGATGCCTATGTGGGCAGCTATCAGAATATCCTGCTTTCCATGCGCAACCTGAAGGTATCGCTGAGCGACACCATCCGCCAGATCGACGCCTCTGCCGGGCAGGTATCTTCTGCAAGCGGGCAGGTGTCCATAGGCGCTCAGACGCTCAGTCAGGGATCCATGGAGCAGGCCAGCGCCGTGGAGAGGCTGGCAGATACCATTAACGACATCTCCGCCAGCGCTCAGAAGACAGCTTCCGCCGCCGAGGAGGCGGGTGAGTTTGTCAACCAGGCCGGAGCCCAGCTGAGCACCAGCGTGGACTATGTGAAGGAACTGAACGTGGCTATGGAGAAGATTTCCACCTCCTCCCGCGAGATCGCCAAGATCATCGACACCATCGAGAGTATTGCTTTCCAGACCAATATCCTGGCGCTGAACGCCGCTGTAGAGGCCGCCCGGGCGAGCGTGGCCGGCAAGGGCTTTGCTGTGGTGGCCGACGAGGTGCGCAACCTGGCCTCCAAGTCCGACGAGGCCGCCAAAGCCACCAAGGCTCTGATCAACAGCTCCATCGCTACCGTGGAGGAAGGCAGCCAAGCGGTGAACAGGGTCACCGAAGCGCTGGAACGCACCGCTGTCAGTGCCAGTCATGTTACGGAGAAAATGTCGATCGTAGTGGGCGCTGTGGAGACGCAGACCGGTGCCATCGTTCAGGTCACTGAGGGGATGGACCAGATCTCCTCCGTTGTGCAGACCAATTCCGCCACCGCTCAGCAGTCCGCCGCCGCCAGTGAAGAGCTCTCCGCCGAGGCGGACAGTCTCAAGCAGCTGGTGGAGCATTTTACCTTGGCAAAGAAATGAGGCCCCGTATCCAAGACAGAAATGACAGCGGGAGGGACGGTATTTCCGTCCCTCCCGCTTTTGAACCGGCAACACATTTTTCGTTTTAAGGTTCTTTTAGATGAACAGGGCTTTTCCCATCGGTTCAGCGCAGCGCCTGTTTCACCGCCCGCACATATTCACCGATATGCTCCGCCGCCTCCCGGCCGTACCGCTCGATTAACCGGACGATAGCGGAATCTGCGATCACACCATCCGCGGCGGCGGCCATTGCGGCGGCCTCTTCCGGAGAGGAGCCGTCAAAGCTGACGGCGCAGGGGATATCCGAGCTTTCCCGGACAGCCCTTATCATGGATGCCGGATCCGTTTTGTCCCCGCCCCCCGCCCCCGTGACGCCGAGACTGGAAACAATGTACAGGAATCCCTCCGCCTCCCGGGAGATTATCGCAGTGCGGTTTCCGCTTGTCGGGGCAATGGAGGAAATCAGATCCACCCCGTACCGGCGGCAGACAGGCAGGAATTCGTCTTTTTCCTCAAAGGGCAGATCGGGCAGAATGATCCCGTCGATACCGGTATCCTGGCAGGCGGAGATAAATGTTTCTGCGCCGCGGGAAAGGACAACGTTGGCATAGGTCATGAACACGAGCGGGATGCGGACATCCCGGCGAAGCTCCCGGACGAAGGCAAAAATCTTATCTGTCGTGACACCGCTCCTAAGCGCCCGCACGTTCGCCTCCTGGATGACCGGCCCCTCGGCGACCGGATCGGAAAACGGGATTCCCAGTTCAATGAGATCCGCGCCGTTTTCCGCGGCGGCGCGGACAGCGGCGGCCGTTGTCTCCAAATCGGGATCGCCGCAGGTGATGAAGGCGATGAACGCCTTCCCGTTTTCAAACGCTTTGCGGATATTACTCATGGAGATCCTCCCCTCTGTACCGGGCGATAGAGACACAGTCCTTGTCGCCCCGGCCGGATATGGTGATGACGATGATCTGGTTTTCGCCCATGCCGGGAGCGATTTTCATCGCGTGCGCGACAGCGTGGGCCGATTCGATGGCGGGAATGATGCCCTCCGTCCTCGCCAGGTACTCGAAAGCACAGACAGCCTCCTCGTCGGTAACGGGGACATATTCTGCCCGGCCGGTATCGTGCAGCCACGCGTGCTCGGGGCCGACTCCCGGGTAGTCCAGCCCCGCGGAGATGGAATAGACCGGGGCTATCTGGCCGAACTCATCCTGGCAGAAGTAGGATTTCATGCCGTGGAAGATCCCGATTTTTCCGGTGGCAATGGTCGCCGCCGTCTCGAAGGTATCGACTCCCCGGCCCGCCGCCTCGCACCCGATGAGCCGGACCCCCTCCTCCGGGATAAAATGGTAAAAGCTGCCGATGGCGTTGGATCCCCCGCCCACACAGGCGAGGACCGCGTCGGGCAGGCGGCCCTCCTTTTCGAGGAGCTGCTCCCTGATTTCCCGGGAAATGACCGCCTGAAAATCGCGGACAATGGTCGGGAACGGGTGCGGCCCCATAACGGAGCCGAGGCAGTAGTGCGTGTCGGCAATGCGGGAGGTCCACTCGCGCATTGCCGCGGAGACAGCGTCCTTGAGCGTGGCCGTGCCTGTCTTAACCGGGACAACCTCCGCCCCGAGCAGGCGCATCCGGTAGACGTTGAGCGCCTGGCGGACAGTGTCCTCCTCCCCCATGAAGACCACGCACTCCATGCCCATGAGTGCGGCGGCTGTCGCTGTGGCGACACCGTGCTGTCCCGCGCCGGTCTCGGCGATGAGCCGGGTCTTCCCCATCTTTTTGGCGAGCAGCGCCTGGCCGAGGACATTGTTGATCTTGTGCGCGCCAGTGTGGTTAAGGTCCTCGCGCTTGAGGTAGATTTTCGCGCCGCCGAGGTCCTCTGTCATCTTTTTCGCGAAGTACAGCCGCGAGGGCCTTCCCGCATACTCGTTAAAAAGCTCGCGCAGCTCTTCGCAGAAGGCAGGATCGTCCTTATAGCGGTTATACGCCTCCTCCAGCTCAATGACCGCGTTCATCAGCGTTTCGGGGATATACTGGCCGCCGTGCATGCCGAAGCGCCCGTTTGGATTAGTCATGTCAGTCTCCCTTTCTGGCGGCGGGACACCGCCGTTTCTGTTTTTCTGTTGATTCCGCCCGCGTTCCCTGCTCCGGACAAAAATAAAAACGCCCCTGACAGAAATCTCCTCTCTGTCAAGGACGAATAATCGGTGATATTATCCGCGGTGCCACCTTGCATTCACGGGCTCCCCCGTGCACTTATCAGGATACCAGCATATCCTCGGCAAGTGACGCCTGCCTGCAGCGTCGCAGAATACTCTGGGAAGACTTTCCCATTTGACTGCGCCCTCAGCGGTCCATTTGACAACTTGTTTCTTACCTGACTCTCAGCAGCGCAGGCTCTCTGTAAAGGCATCATTGCCGTTATCTCCGCGTCAACGGTTTATGATATTCAGTTGTAGGTGTATTATAGCACCGGCCGCCGCGCTTGTCAATAGGGATCACGGCGCTCCGCTTCCCGGCACTGCAGGAGTACAGCGGCGGGCCAGCCGGAGCCTTCCTTGCTTTCCCGGTTCCGGGCGTGTTATAATGACTGCATCCTGACAGACTGCGGGAGGGGTATGATGGAAAACATTTATGATGACGCTGCGTTTTTCGAAGCATATGCCGGCATGCCGAGGAGCAGGGAGGGGCTGGATGCTGCGGGAGAATGGCACCGGCTCCGGGCGCTGTTCCCGGATGTACGGGGGAAGCGGGTGCTGGATCTGGGCTGCGGATACGGATGGCACTGCCGGTACGCCGCGGAACAGGGAGCGTCCGGCGTTCTGGGGCTGGATGGCAGCGAAAAGATGATATCCAAAGCGAAAGCGGAAACATCGGGCGGAGAAATACGGTACGAGGTGTGCCCGCTGGAGGAATATGCGTATCCGGAGGAGAGCTGGGATCTGGTGATTTCGAATCTCGTGCTGCACTATGTGGAGGATCTGGAAAGCGTATACCGGAATGTCCGCCGGACTTTAAAAGCGGGCGGATGCTTCCTCTTCAATATCGAACATCCCGTCTTTACGGCGGGTATCCGCCAGGACTGGATTTACGATGAAAACGGGAGACCGCTGTACTGGGCGGTTGACAACTACTATTATCCCGGGAAGCGGGAGACCCTCTTCCTCGGGCAAAGGGTAGAGAAACAGCACCATACGCTGACACAGATTTTAAATCCGCTTCCGCGCATCGGATTCCGGCTGGAAGCCGTCGAGGAGGCCGAGCCTTCGGCGGCGATGCGGGAGAAAATGCCGGATGAGATGCGGCGCCCGATGATGCTGCTGGTCAAGGCGGTCAGGGAATGAGCGGATATGCGGCTGTTTTTAACCTGGTTTAAGGCGGATAGAGTATCCTGAGAGAGAAAGGAGGGCGGGCAGGATGAGGCTTCTGCTTGCGGAGGACGACCGATCCCTTTCCCGTGCGGTAGCGGCGCTTCTGGAGCGCGCCGGCTTTTCCGCCGACGCCGTGTACGACGGTCAGGAGGCGCTGGACTATCTGGAGGGCGGCCAGTACGACGGCGCGGTTCTTGACATTATGATGCCGAAAATGGATGGGCTGAGTGTCCTGCGAAAACTGCGGGAGGCGGGCAGCCCTATCCCGGTGCTGCTCTTAACAGCAAAGAGCGAGGTGGAGGACAAGGTCCTCGGGCTGGACAGCGGCGCGAACGATTATCTGACCAAGCCCTTCCATCCGAAGGAGCTCATCGCGCGCGTGCGGGCCATGACCCGCCTGCATACGGAGGCGGGAAACGAGGTGCGCGCGGGAAACCTGACGCTCAACGAGGCGGAATTTACACTGTCATCCCCGTCGGGGAGCTTCCGCCTGACAGGCAAGGAGTTCCAGATGATGCAGATCTTTATGCGCAACCCGCACCATCTCTTTTCCGCCGAACGCTTCATGGAGAAAATCTGGGGGTATGACGCCGCGGCCGAAATCAACGTTGTCTGGGTTTACATCTCCTACCTGCGCAAGAAGCTCGCCGCGCTGCGGGCGGATGTCCAGATCAAAGCGGTGCGGGGCGTGGGGTATTCCCTTGAGGAGCGCGCATGATTAGGAAGCTGCGCGTTCAGCTCATCCTTGCTGCGATGGCGTCGCTCTTCGCGGTGCTGGCGGTGATCATCGGGGCTGTCCATGTCCTGAGCTACCGGAAGGTTCTCACCGATGCGGACACTGTGCTCGCTGTCCTCATGGAAAACGGCGGGCATTTCCCGCGGCCCGACCGGTTCGGAAAGGCCCCGCCGCCCCGGTTCGCATCCCCGGAAATCCCTTACGAGTCCCGCTACTTCTTCGTCCTTCTGTCCGCGGACGGATCCCCTGTCCTGGCGGATACGGGGAAAATCGCCGCTGTCAGCAAGGAAACCGCTATGGACTATGCGCGCGCTGTCTGGGAAAAGGGGAGGGAAAAGGGCTTTGTCGGGGATTACCGGTACAGTGTAAAGGAAGCGGACAGCGGGGTGCGTGTCGTTTTTCTGGACTGCGGACGCACGCTCTCTTCTTTCCGCTCGAACCTGTGGACGAGCCTGCTCGTTTCGCTCCTTGGATTTCTGGCCGTGCTGGTACTGATGATTTGCATCTCATCCCGCGCGGTGAGGCCGGTGGCGGAGAGCTACGCCAAACAGAAGCGCTTTATCACCGATGCCGGGCACGAGCTCAAGACACCGCTGACCGTCATCGGCGCGGACGCGGAGCTCTTAGAGATGGATCTGGGGGAAAACGAGTGGCTCCGGGATATCCGGCGGCAGGTGGAGCGGCTGACAGAGCTGACCCGGGATCTCATCGACCTCTCCCGCATGGACGAGGAGCAGCCGCCCCTCCAGCGCCTGGACTTCCCCCTCTCGGACATGGTCTCCGAGACGGCACAGTCCTATTCGGCGCTCGCCCGCACGCAGAACAGGACCTTTTTGGCAGAGGTGCAGGAGAATCTTTCGCTGCGCGGGGATGAGAAGCGCCTGCGCCAGATGCTGACCATCCTTTTAGACAACGCGCTCAAATACTCCCCGGAGGGCGGGGACATCGCCATGACGCTGGAGAGGCGGGGGCGCTTCATACGCCTGCGGGTATGGAACACAACGGACATGCCCCTGCCCGAGGATCTCTCCCGCCTGTTCGAGCGCTTTTACCGCGCCGACGCTTCCCGTTCCACCCGCGGCTACGGCATCGGCCTGTCGATTGCGAAAGCGATCGTCCAGGCGCATAATGGAAGAATTTCCATTTGTGCTGCTCATGGCGGAAAAAATTCCGCCTGTGCTGCTCACAATGGAAAAGTATCCGCGAAAGCGGCGGGAAGAGGAGAAACGGAAAAAAACGTCCTGTCTGTCGACGTGCTTCTCCCCGGATGACTTGCGCTCTCCGGGTGCGAGTGGTACAATACACGGTGGAACGGATCTCTGATAAAAACAGAGATCCGTATGAAGCCGGTTTTCCGGTGGAATATATAATATAGAAGACAGAGAAAACTGCCAGAAGAGAGGAATGACAGACAATGGGTCTGGATCTGAAACTGGGAAGAAACCTGACCATGCTGACCGATTTTTATGAACTGACAATGGCCAACGGCTACCTGCAGAGTGGGATGCAGGATACGGTAGCGGTGTTTGACATGTTCTTCCGCAAAATCCCCGACGGCGGCGGCTTCGCCCTCTTTGCGGGGCTCGAGCAGCTCATCGAATACCTGCGGAATTTGTCCTTCTCCGAGAAGGATATCGAATACCTGCGCTCGAAGAAGTGCTTCTCGGAGGCGTTCCTCTCCTACCTGCGCTCGTTCCATTTCTCCTGCGACGTGTGGGCCATGAAGGAGGGCACGCCCATCTTTCCGGGGGAGCCGATTGTCATCGTGCGCGGGCCGGTCATGCAGGCGCAGTTTGTTGAGACGATGGTGCTCCTCACGATTAACCATCAGTCCCTGATTGCGACAAAATCGAACCGTGTCTGCCGGGCGGCGGACGGGCGCGCCGTGTCGGAATTCGGATCCCGCCGGGCCCAGAGCTTCGACGCCGCGGTCCTCGGCGCGCGCGCGGCCTACATCGGCGGCTGCGCCGCGACGGCGTGCACCATCTCCGACCGCGACTACGCTATCCCCGCCACGGGCACCATGGCGCACTCGTGGGTGCAGATGTTCGACAGTGAATACGAGGCCTTTGCCCGCTACGCCGAGATTTATCCCGACGAATGCACCCTCCTCGTGGATACCTATAACGTCCTGCATTCCGGCATGCCCAACGCCATCCGCTGCTTTAACGAGGTCCTCGCCCCCGGCGGGCACCGGCCGAAGGGCGTGCGCATCGACTCGGGCGATATTGCCTACCTCTCTAAGCGCATGCGCCGCATGCTCGACGCGGCCGGGTATCCGGACTGCAAAATCGTCGCCTCTAACTCGCTCGATGAATATATCATCCGCGACCTCTTCATCCAAGGGGCGAAAATCGACCTGTTCGGCGTGGGTGAAAACCTTATCACTAGCAAGTCCGATCCCGTGTTCGGCGGGGTGTATAAGCTCGCGGCTGTCGAGCGGGACGGGAAGGAGATCCCCAAAATCAAAATCAGTGAGTCGATTGAAAAGATCACCACTCCGGGCTTCAAGTCCGTCTACCGCTTCTTCTCCAACGAGACAGGGCTGGCCGTGGCGGATCTCGTCACGCTCCACGGCGAGGTCATCGACACCACGCGCCCGGTCATGATCTTCGACCCCGTGGCGACCTGGAAGAAGAAGGTCCTGCGCGACGTGACCTGCGTGCCGCTGCTCGTCCCGGTCTTTAAGGGCGGGGAGTGTGTCTACCAGTCCCCCGCGCTTGGGGACATCCGCTCGTACTGCCTGGACAGTGTGGACCATCTTTGGGACGAGGTCAAACGCTTCGAGCATCCGCACCGGTACTATGTGGACCTGTCGCCGAAGCTCTGGAAGGTCAAGAACGAACTGCTCGAGGAGATGGATCAATACGAACAGCCGGGGAAATAGCCCGGCTCAACGGAGGAACCTCATGTTTGTAGATACGGCAAAAATCCGCATCCGCGCCGGCAAGGGCGGCGACGGCGCGGTCTCCTTCCACCGGGAGAAGTACGTCGCCGCGGGCGGACCGGACGGCGGCGACGGCGGCCGGGGCGGGAATGTCCTGTTCCAGGCGGACTCGAACGTCAACACGCTTGCGGACTTCCGCTACAAGAAGCGGTATTTTGCGGGCGACGGCGCGCCCGGCACGGGGAAGCGCTGCTCGGGTAAGAAGGGGGAGGACCTTCTGGTGCGCGTCCCGCCCGGAACGCTTGTCAAAGAGGAATCGACAGGGCGCATCCTTGCGGATCTCAGCGACAGCGAGCCGCAGATCCTCGCGCGCGGCGGATCCGGCGGCTGGGGCAACGCCCACTTCGCCACCCCCACGCGCCAGATCCCGCGCTTCTCAAAGCCGGGGCTCGCCGGGGAGGAGTTCGTGGTGACACTCGAGCTCAAGCTCTTAGCGGACGTGGGGCTCGCGGGCTTCCCGAACGTGGGCAAGTCGACGCTTCTCTCCCGCGTGAGCGACGCGAAGCCCAAAATTGCCAATTACCATTTCACCACCCTCACCCCGATGCTCGGCGTCGTGCGCGTGGGGGAGGGGAGCTCCTTTGTCATGGCCGACATCCCAGGGCTCATCGAGGGGGCGGCCGAGGGGGTCGGGCTCGGGCATGAGTTCCTGCGCCATATCGAGCGCTGCCGCCTGATTGTGCATATGATTGACGTTTCCGGCTGCGAGGGGCGCGACCCCATTGAGGACTTTCAGACAATCAACCGCGAGCTCGCCGGTTACGGCGACATCCTCTCGACGCTGCCGCAGATTGTGGCGGCCAATAAGTGCGACATCGCCTCCGAGGAGGACATCCGGCGCCTGCGGGACTATGTCTCCGGCGAGGGCTGCGCGTTTCATGAGATCTCCGCCGCGACGGGGCAGGGCCTTAAGGAGCTGACAGGCGCTGTCTGGCAGGCCCTCTCCACGCTGCCGCCCGTCAGGCGCTACGAACCCGAGCCCGCGCCGGCGGTCGTGCGGGACGTGCGCGCCTTCGAGGTGCGCCGGGGGGACGGGGCATATTTTGTCGACGCGCCGTGGCTTACCCAGGTGCTCGGTTCGGTGAATATGGACGATTACGAGTCCCTCCAGTACTTCCAGCGGGTGCTGCGCGAGAGCGGCATCATCGACCGGCTCGTGGAGATGGGCGTACAGGATGGGGACACTGTGTGTGTGGAGGATTGGCAGTTTGAATACGTTTCCTGATAACTGGAAGGAGCGCGGCGGGGAGGCTCCGTCGCGCCTGAGTCCGCTGTCGCTCGCCTTTATCGGCGACGCTGTGTTTGAAACGATGGTGCGCGAGCGAGTCCTGCTCCGCGGCAACCGCCCGGTGGGGGCGCTGCATGAGGAGACAGTCCGCTATGTGCGGGCCGAGGCGCAGTCGGCCGCGTATGACGCTGTGGAGGCTGTGCTGGGCGAGCGGGAGGCGCAGGTGCTCCGCCGGGGCCGGAACGCCTCGGGCGGAGCGCACCCGAAGCACAGTAGCGTGATGGACTACCGCCGGGCCACGGCGGTGGAGGCGCTCATCGGCTACCTTCACCTCTCGGGGGAGGCGGAGCGGCTCAGAGAAATCGTGGAAATCATCTGCCGTATCACGGAGGGGGAGGAGGCGCAGCTTGTCCCGTAACATCGACTGGAAGACGCTCGCCGCCGATACGGCGTACGACATCGCCGGTTCGCTCGTCTATGCGGTGGGGACACTGTGCTTCATTGCGCCGAACAACATCGCGCCGGGCGGAGCGTCGGGCGTGGCTATTATGCTCCATTACCTCTTCGGCCTGCCCATCGGTATGACGACGTTTGTCATCAATGTCCCGCTCATCCTGCTCGCGCTGCGCTACCTCGGGCGTGTGTTCACGATGAAGACACTGCGCACCATCGCTATCAACACGGTGGTGATTGACTTTGTTGTCGCCCCGTTCCTAGAGCGGACGAATCTGGTGCTTCTTGAAACGGGGGAACGCCTTCTGGGCGCTCTCTTCGGCGGGGTATGCCTCGGGCTGGGGCTGGCGGTCATCTTTCTGCGCGACTCCACCACCGGCGGCACCGACATCGCTGGGCGGCTTTTGCAGCTCCGCTGGCCCCATATCCAGATGGGGCGCGCGATGATGATCTGCGACGCGGTGGTGCTTTTTGCGTCCATCGTGGTATTCCGCTCGTTCGAGTCGGGGCTTTACGGGATGGTGGCCATCTTTGTCAACTCCCGCGTCATTGACAGCATCCTCTACGGTGTGGACAAGGGAACGATGGCGTTCATCGTCTCCCCGCGCAGCCGCGAGATAGCCGAACGTGTCCTTCGCGAGATGGATCGCGGCGCGACGCTCTTAAAGGGTGTCGGGGCGTATTCGGGGGAGGAGAAGGAGGTCGTGCTCGCGGCGGTGCGGATAAACCAGCTCCCGCGCCTCAAGCGCCTTGTCCACGAGGAGGATCCCCGAGCGTTCATGATAGCCGCCGAAGCCGGGGAAATCCTCGGCGAGGGCTTTAAGCGGATGGATAAATAAGACACCCGCCTTCATGAAAAACAGCATCGTCCGCAGGCCGGCATTTTCGCGGCGGCGGATGCTTCGGTCTGCGGACGATGCACAATTTCATAAAGACAGGTGCTGCGGTTCCCGTTATTAAGAGTGGGCGGGATCGGTTTTAAGAGGTTACTCGAGGGAAGAAAACGTGTACCCCTCAGCGCGGGCCGCGTCGATAAAGCGGCCGAGGATGGCGGCGTTCGTGGAGCTCACGGAGTGTAAGAGATAGATGGCTCCGTCGTGCAGGCGGGAGATGAGCCGTTCGAGCGCTTCGCCCTCGGCGGGCTGATTCTCCGGATCCCAGTCGGCGTAGGCAAAGCTCCAGAAGACAGGGCGGCACCCTTCGGCCTGCACGAGCGCCAGCGCCTGCTCGCTGAATTTCCCCTCGGGGAAGCGGTAGAGGGTGCAGTCCGCGCCGAAGCTTTCGTGCACCATATCGCGCAGCTCGCGCAAATCGGACTGCATCTCCGCGAGCGGGACCTCGGTGGCGTCCAGGTGGCGGTTGGAGTGGTTGCCGAGCGTGTGCCCCTCCGCCGCCATGCGCTCGATGAGATCCGGCGCGCTCTCGACATAGTGCCCGGTGAGGAAGAATGTCGCGGGCGCATCCTTTTCGCGGAGCGTGTCGAGGATGCGGGCGGTGCAGCCGTTTTCGTAGCCCTGATCAAAGGTTAAGTAAACGGTTTTTTCTCCGCCCTGTCCCGGTGCGCCGAGGAAGAGGCTGCCGTACTTCTCATACTGTGCCTGTAAGCCGACACAGGCTGTCGGGCGGTTCTTATCGTCGAACTGTGTGCCCGGCCCCCAGGTGACAGCTTCCGCAGGAAGAGCGCCGATCCCTCCAAGATCGGCGCTTCCGGTTGGGGCGGCGGGCTCGCTGCTCTCGTTTTCCGGTGCGGGGGACGAAGAGGATTCTGGTGGGACGGGATGCTCCTTATCGTCCGGCAGGATGGGGCTGGCCGCGCCCGATGATGAGGACTCGCTCCCCGAGGAAGAGGCGGACGAGCTCGAGGAGCCGGAAGACGAGCTCGAGGGCGAACCGGTGCGCGCCTTGCAGCCGCAGAGGGAAAAAATCAGGCAGGCGCACAGCAGGAGAGCGGCGCCCGCACGGCGATGGGACAGAATGTGCATGAAATGAACCTCCTTGCGGGAAATCCCGCGTGATATACGATATACGATTATTCTTTCAGGAGCGGGCCGGATTTATTCCTTCCTTTTCTTCCTCGTGCAGAATGAGCGGCAGGTAATCATGAGAATCGGTTTGATGGGCAAAATAAAATGAAAAACAGAGCGGGAGGATATTCGTGGATCTGTTTGTACTGATTGCGATGGCGGGCGGGCTCGCCATGTTCCTGTATGGCATGCACCTGCTGGGTGCGGGGTTGGAGAAGCTCTCCGGCGGGCGGTTGGCGCACACGCTGGAGAAGCTCACAAGCAGCACGCTCTCCGCTGTCCTGATGGGGGCGCTGGTGACAGCGGCAGTACAGTCCTCATCGGCCACAACGGTGGTTGTCGTGGGTCTGGTCAACGCGCGCGTATTAAAGCTGCGGCAGGCCATCGGCGTCATCATGGGGGCGAACATCGGCACCACTGTGACAGCGCACATCCTGCGCCTAGCCGGGGTGGAGAGCTCCAATCTGCTGTTGCGCTTCCTGACTCCCTCTACGCTGGCCCCTCTTTTCACCATTATCGGCGTGGTGCTCCTGCTCGCCGCCAAACGCACTGTCCATAAGGAGATAGGGCAGATCCTCATCGGCTTCGGGATCCTCTTTACCGGCATGCTCACGATGTCCGATTCTGTCGCCCCGCTCGCGGACATGCCTGCGTTCAGCGCGCTCTTTACTGCGTTCCAGAATCCGCTGCTCGGCGTGCTTGTGGGCGCCGCTGTCACGGCCATCATCCAGTCCTCGTCCGCCTCTGTCGGTATCCTGCAGGCCCTCTCGGGGACGGGGGCCATCACTTGGGCTGCCGCCTTTCCCATCATCATGGGGCAGAATATCGGCACCACGATTACCCCCATCCTCGCCTCCATTGGGGCGAGCAAAAACGCCAAGCGCAGCGCGCTTGTCCACCTGACGTTTAACCTTCTGGGGACACTCCTATTCCTTGCCGGGACCTACACGGTTCAGTATACCATAGGGTTTCCGTTTTGGGGAGATCCTATCACGATGAGCGGCATCGCCAATTTCCACACGATCTTCAACGTGATGATTACACTTGTCTTCCTGCCGCTGACGGGGCTCCTCGAACACTTGGTGTGCCGGCTGGTGCCCGAGACGGAACCGGGAACTGCCGCATCCCCCGAAGACGCTGCCCTCGCCGGGCTCGACGACCGCCTGCTTGTCTCGCCGGGCCTCGCTGTCGACTACGCGCACAGGGCAACGGTGCACATGGGGCGCCTGGCGCTCGAAAACTTCACCCGTTCTATGGCGCAGTTCGACCGTTTCGATCCGAAGGTGGAGGAGCGACTGCGGGAGACGGAGGATGTCATCGACCGGCTCGAGAGCCGGCTGGGCGCGTATCTGCTCAAGCTCTCCGGGCATGAGATGACAAAGACGGAATCCCAGCGCATCAACGAACTCTTACAGGTGATCAGCGAATTCGAGCGCGTGGGCGATTACTCGATGAACAACGCCCAGTGTGCGATGCAGATGGAGGAGGAGAACGCGCATCTCTCCTCCGATGCGCTCGAGGAGCTGCACGTCATGGGGCAGGCGTGTACAGAAATTATCGAGCTGGCGATCCGTGCGTTCGAGGCGGAGGATCCGTCGGCCGCACAGCGTATCGAGCCGCTTGAGGAGGTCATCGACGCCATCCGGGAGACACTCGGGGAGCGGCATGTGCTGCGCCTGCGGGAGGGGCACTGCTCGGTTTCCACCGGCATCCTGTTTGTCGAAACGCTCGGCGCGCTCGAGCGTGTGGCCGATCACTGCTCAAACGTCGGCGTACACGTCATTACCCACCAGGGCGGGAATACGGCGCTCGATCGTCACGGATACCTCAAGGAGGTCCACCGCGGCGCATCGCAGGCATACACCGGGCTGTACCAGCAGTATGGGCAGAAGTATTATTCCCGCATCGAAGGGGACGCAAAATAGGAAAAGAGGCTCGCCATTAGGGCGGGCCTCTTTAAAGGTGGCGTCAAACTTGCAGCAGTCCGGCTGCGCGCAGGGAAGCGAGCAGCTCGTTAAAGCGCGCAATAATATCGGCGGTCGATGAGGCGGCGTCCAGATCAGCAACAGCCGCGGCGGGGGTTACGGTTCCGGCAGGTCCGGCAGGTCCGGTCGGACCAACAGCGCCGGCAGCACCGGTGTCACCGGCAGGCCCGGTCGGACCAATAGGTCCCTGAGGCCCCTGTGCACCGGCAGGCCCGGTCGGGCCAACAGGCCCCTGAAGCCCCTGAGGCCCCTGCGCACCAGCAGCACCGGCGGCGCCCGCAGGCCCGGTCGGACCAATAGGTCCCTGAGGCCCCTGGGGTCCCTGTGTACCGGCAGGTCCGGTTGGGCCAACAGTCCCTGCGGCACCCGCAGCGCCGGCGGGCCCGGTCGGTCCCTGAGGCCCCTGGGGCCCCTGTGCACCGATGGGTCCGGCAGGTCCGGTGGGCCCCACGGCTCCGGTTGCGCCCTGCGGCCCCTGTGCGCCGACAGGGCCCTGCGCACCGGCAGGCCCCTGCACGCCCTGCGGTCCCTGTGCGCCGGTGATACCCTGCTGCCCGGCAGGACCGCGTACACCCTGCGGTCCGGTGGGCCCGGTCGGCCCGGCAGGCCCTGTCGGACCGGTAGGACCATTTACGGGCCCGGTCGGGCCGGGTCCGGGCCACGGTGGCGGACACGGGTGGGGTGGCGGACACGGGTGGGGCGGCGGACACGGGCAGGGCGGCGGACATGGCGGCGGGCAGCACGGGATGCCCGCAGGCGGACAGGAAGGGCGATATTTTGCGGAAATATCGTCGAAGTAGTGAGAATCCCGATGGATGCTCATGGGCAAAACCTCCTTATGGATTCGAGCGGAGATCATCTGCTCTTTACAGGATATGCCGCAGGACACCATCGGGTTCCAGGCAGAAAAAAGACGCCTTTCCTTTTTGGGGGGAAAGGCGTCCTGAAAAACGGGTTTTACTGCTTCTTCGGCACTTCCACACGCCAGCCGAAGGGATCCGCTGTGCGGCCCCACTGCAGGCCAGTCAGGGAATCGTAAAGACGCTGGGAGATGGGCCCGATTTTACCCCCGCCGATGTTCATGACGAGATCCCCGTACTTGAGCTCGCCCACGGGGGAGATGACTGCCGCTGTCCCGGTGCCGAAGGCTTCGTCGAGCTTACCGGCACGGTAGGCGTCGGCGATTTCGTCGATGGTGATGCGGCGTTCACTCACCGGTACGCCCCAGCTCTTAAGCATCTCGATGACGCTCTTGCGCGTGATGCCGGGCAGGATGCTCCCTGTCAGCGCCGGGGTGACAGCCTCGCCGCCGATGACGAAGAACATGTTCATCGCCCCGACCTCTTCCACGTACTTGCGCTCGACACCGTCGAGCCAGAGCACCTGGGAGTAGTGCTGCTCGTTGGCCACGTCCTGGGCCTTGAGGGAGGAGGCGTAGTTGCCGCCGGTCTTGACCATGCCTGTCCCGCCGCGGACAGCCCGGACATACTGATCTTCAACGTAGATCTTCACCGGATCCAGCCCGGTCGGGTAGTACGGCCCGGATGGGGAGAGGATGACCATATACAGATAGCTCTCCGACGCATGCACCCCGAGCTTCGGCTCGGTGGCGATGATGAACGGGCGGATGTAAAGCGAAGAGTCCTTCACGGCCGGGATCCAGTCCCGATCCATATCGACCAGCTGCATCAGGCTCTCGAGAAGGAGCCCTTCGTCCATTTTCGGGATGCACATGCGCTCGCAGGAGGAATTGAGCCGCTTAAAGTTCTCTTCCGGGCGGAAGAGGTAGACAGTGCCGTCGCCGCCGCGGTAGGCCTTCATGCCCTCGAAGATCTCCTGCCCATAGTGCAGGCACATTGCGGCCGGATTCATCTCGATAGGGCCGTAAGGGACGATGCGCGCGTCGTGCCAGCCCTGGCCCTCGTCGTAGTTAATGATGAGCATGTGGTCGGTAAAGATGGTGCCGAAACCGAGCTTTGTCTCGTCGGACGGTTTTTCGCGTAGCGTCTTCGCGCGCTCCACACGGATTGTTGCCATAGTCTTTGTCACCTTCGCGTATTTTTTATAAAGATCAGCGCGCACCAGCCCGTGAGCCGGTGCGCGCGCAGAAACCAAAAACTTACTTGAGCGCGGTCTCGACAGCTACCGCACACGCGACAGTCGCGCCGACCATCGGGTTATTGCCCATGCCGATGAGGCCCATCATCTCCACGTGCGCAGGCACAGAGGAGGAGCCGGCGAACTGAGCGTCGCCGTGCATGCGGCCCATCGAGTCGGTCAGGCCGTAGGAAGCCGGGCCGGCGGCCATATTGTCGGGATGCAGCGTGCGGCCCGTGCCGCCGCCGGAAGCCACGGAGAAGTACTTGACACCGTTCTCGTAGCTCCACTTCTTATATGTGCCCGCGACCAGGTGCTGGAAGCGAGTCGGGTTCGTGGAGTTGCCGGTGATGGAAACATCGACCTTCTCCGCCTTCATGATGGCTACGCCCTCGAGCACGTCGTTTGCGCCATAGACCTTGACCTTCGAGCGCTCGCCGTCTGAGAACGGGACAGTGCGCACGACTTTGAGCTCGCCCGTGGCGAAATCGTAGTCGGTCTCGACATAGGTGAAGCCGTTGATGCGGGAGATGATATACGCAGCGTCCTTGCCGAGGCCGTTGAGGATGATGCGCAGGGGCTCTTTGCGGGCCTTGTCCGCGTTGCGGGCAATGCCGATAGCGCCTTCCGCGGCGGCGAAGGACTCGTGCCCGGCGAGGAAGCAGAAGCACTTGGTCTCGTCGCGCAGGAGCATCGCGCCGAGATTGCCGTGCCCGAGGCCGACACTGCGCTGCTCGGCTACGGAGCCGGGCACACAGAACGCCTGCAGCCCGATGCCGATGGCTTCGGATGCGTCGGCAGCCTTCTTGCAGTCCTTCTTAATGGCGACGGCGGTGCCCAGCGTGTATGCCCAGACAGCGTTCTCGAACGCGATGGGCTGCACGCCCTTGACAATGGCTTCCACGTCGATGCCCTTTTCCTTGCACAGGTCGCGGGCCGCCTCAAGCGACTCCAGACCATATTCCTTCAGACATGCCTCAATTTTGGGCATTCTTCTTTCCTGACCTTCAAACTGTGCCATAGGTAAAGTCCCTCCCTTTTACGTTATTCTTCGCGCGGATCGATGTACTTCGGCGCGTCGGCATAGCGGCCGTAGGTGCCGATGTTCTTCTCGAACGCGGTCTTCGCATCCACACCGTGGCGGATGTCTTCGAGCATCTTGCCCACGCGGACAAATTTGTAGCCGATGGCTTCGCCGTTATCGTCCACTGCCACAGAGAGAATGTACCCTTCAGCCAGCTCCAGATAGCGCACGCCCTTCGCGCCAGTGGAGAAAATGGTGCCGACCTGGCTGCGCAGTCCCTTGCCCAGATCCTCGAGCGAAGCGCCGACGGGGAGCCCGTCCTCAGAGAAGGCGGTCTGGGTGCGGCCGTAAACGAGCTGCTTGAAGATTTCGCGCATGGCAACGTTGATAGCGTCGCACACGAGGTCAGTATTGAGCGCCTCAAGGAGGGTCTTGCCGGGGAGGATTTCACCGGCCATCGCGGCGGAATGCGTCATGCCCGAGCAGCCGAGGGTCTCCACGAGGGCTTCCTCGATGATACCGTTCTTGACGTTGAGCGTCAGCTTGCAGGCGCCCTGCTGCGGCGCACACCAGCCGATGCCGTGGGAGAGGCCCGAGATGTCGGTGATCTGATACGCCTTGACCCATCTGCCCTCTTCGGGGATGGGCGCCGGGCCGTGCTTGGGACCCTTGGTGAGAGTACACATTCTCTCGACTTCATGGGAATAGTTCATAATCGCTTTTGGCTCCTTTCCTGAAATGTCCTCAACAGGCCATTTTGCATACGACTTTATTATAAACGCTTCCCTCCTGTTTTACAAGCGGGCCCTGTTAAATATTTGTCCGTTTCGTGAATTTTTTCCATAGACTTTGGAACCCCTTGATTTTTTCCCCCGAGCTGAGGATAATAGAAGAGGCGAGTCATACGGATATTCGGTAAATTGCAGGATTTAATTAAATGAGTATAAAAAGGAGAATGAACGATGAAAATGTTCCGCCGTGTCCTGTCCCTCGTTCTGGCGGGGATGCTTCTGCTCTCTTCTGCCGCCTTTGCCGAGGGGAATTCTTTTACCTATTACAGCCAGCTCGACGCAAACCAGAAGGCGCTCTATAAGCAGATAGCGTCCATCGCGGATTCCACGGCGGGCGACCGGATAACGCTGCGCCTGCCCAACCCCATCACCTACACGGCCGATGAGTCCGGCGAAAGCCGGAAAGCGGACCGGAAATTTGCCCGCATCGGCCAGGGCGCGCTCGACGCTCTGCTCTACGATCACCCCGAGATCATCCGGGTGGACAAGAGCGGCTGCACAACAAGCGCCGAGGTCAAGGGGTATTCCGACGGATCGAGTGAATACAAGTGGACCATCTCGACGCTGCTCATGGACGTTTCCGCCCTCCCCGGTTCGGCGGCCCGGGAAGCGGCGCTCCAGAAGGCCCTGTTCGCCCCGGAGGGAGCGACACGCTACGATCAGGTCAAATTCCTGCACGACCGCCTGTGTGAGAAAGTGACATACGGCGAATCCGCCCAGGCCCGCAGCCCCTATGGCGCGCTTGTGGAGGGAACGGCTGTCTGCGAGGGGTACGCCAAGGCGTTCAAGATGCTGTGCGACGCGGCGGACATCCCCTGTGTCATCGTGACGGGGACAGGCTTCACCAGTAAGACGGCGAAGGAAGGCGAGAACCACATGTGGAACTATGTCCAGATGGAGGACGGGAAGTGGTACGCTGTCGACGCGACGTGGAACGACCAGCCTGACGGCATCCGCCGGGACTTCTTCCTCGTGGGCAGGGTGACACTCTCGAGAGAGGACTTCGGCGGCCTTACGTTCGGAGAGTCGCACCTGGCGGACGGCGACTTCTCGAAGAGCGGCGTGGAGTTCCAGTTCCCGGAGCTCAGCGCGAAAAAGTACCGTCCGGCGGCGTAACGCGGACGCCAAAAAGAAAGGAGGAGATGTCCGATGAAGAGGAAACAGTGGGCCGTGCTGGCGCTCGCATGCGTATGCGCGCTTATGGGCGGCTGCGGCAATACGAAGAAGGATAGTGAACAGGCGGGAAACGGGCAGGCGATCACCGATACCGTCCCCGCCATTACGACGGAGTTCAGCGACAGCGCGGGCCTGCCGCAGTTTAAGGAGCCCGCCGATACCGACGAGGTCGCCCTCATCGTGACGGACTGCGGCAATATCCTGGTCCGTTTCTGCCCCGAGGGCGCGCCGAAGGCGGTGGAGAATTTCGTCACGCACGCGAAGGAGAAGTACTATGATGGGACTGTCTTCCACCGCACGATTGAGGATTTCATGATCCAGGGCGGTGACCCGGAGGGGACTGGCATGGGCGGAGAGAGCATCTGGGGCGAAGGGTTCGGCGTCGAGGCAACGGACAACCTCTTCCACTTCCGCGGCGCGCTGGCGATGGCGCAGTCTTCCCTGCCCAATTCCATCGGGAGTCAGTTCTACATCGTGCAGGCGGGGGAGATCCCCGCGCCGTATCTCGATATGATGCGCGCGGGCGCGTTTGACAACGGCGTGCAGGGGTACAGCTATCCCGCTTCCGCCATCGACCGGTACGCCTCTCTCGGCGGTTATCCGTGGCTCGATCAGGGGTACACCGTCTTCGGGCAGGTGCTCGGCGGGATGGAAGCTGTCGATAAAATCGCGGCCGGGGCCGTTACGGATCAGAACGGTACCGCCGCCAAGCCCGTGAAGATGGAGCGCATCGTTGTGATGACCTACGCCGAGGCGAAGGAGCACGCCGGGAAGTAGGAGAGTGCTCCCGAGGACTGCGCCGGGAGGAAAAACGCTTGCATAATTCGAAACGGTGTGATATAATAAAATCACGAACTTTATAAATGCAAAACGCATATCAAAAGAACTCCCGGAGAGGTGATGTCTCTCCGGGAGTTCTTTTTTAGGCTTATCCGCCCTTGTTTTGTCTGTCAAGCCTTTTGCAAATATAATAACTGATAATAATTGCTTCGACAGACAGAATAAGTTCAATGAACTTTATAATAACATGCAAAACGCCCCCTTTCCGTTGCCGGAACAGGTATAAGGGCAGCATAATGAGTATAGCGCATTTTGGCGAAACCTGTAAAGTTAATTGCCGTATAGATTACGTTTCCCATTAAAATAAGGTAAGAATTTCTTTTATTTCCAAAAATTCGTTTTTGTTCATATTATTAACATATTTAATTCATAATTTTACCATATATAATTCATTTATTTTACTTTTACCATTTTGTCATTTATTCTATAATGAAGTCACAGTCGAGGACGGAAACGAAGTGGAGAGCGTGCTTGGCTGTCTGGAAAAGTATACCTTTAAAGAACACCAAATATTAGGAGATTTCTCCCCCAAACAGGTGGTTTTTCGAGTGAAAAACCGCCTTTTTCAGCGTTATTTTTAAGTATACTTAAAAATAATAAAGAAAGAGGAGAAATGCCATTATGAAAAAGGTACTGGCTAGCGTTCTCGCCGGTTCTATGGTGCTGAGCATGGCGTCCGTCGCTTTTGCAAGAGACATCAAAAAGAACTCGGGTTCGAACGATTATGATTTCCGCCTTGTTCCCGCTGTTCTTGGGAATGTGGATGTTGGAGGAGAAGTAACAAACTACAAGGACGTAGAGGTATCCCCGTTATACAAAGAGGCGGCGAAGGAGTACATCGATGCGTATAACGCTCTTGAAAAAATGATTACTTCTAAGAAGGATGCGGATATTACGGCGGCTGTTACTGCCCTCAAAACCGCTTATTCCGCCCTTGAGACACAGTATAAGGCTCTTCCTGCAGAGGTGAAGGCTGATTATACCCTCCCGGCCACCGCAACCATTAAAACAAATTACACCTCGAAGATCACAACTGTTGGTATCAGCCAGGATACTGGTGTCGACAACCTTCTTAGCTTGAACGGGAAGGCTGCTTATGGCAAGGCGCTGGCACCCTCTTCTGTTGCGACGGCGGCTAAAATTATCCTTGATAAATATACGAAACCCGCTAACGTTCGGGTAAACATTGTGGATGTTACGAATTCGTCTTCGGACGGCGCTTATCAGATCCAGAACAAGGATTCCTTTAAGCTGCTGTGGGATAACGGCGAAGACTGGAACCTCTACACCTACGGCACTGACGACGCGAAAGAAGTTGTCGTCCGTCTGGCGGTTCCGAAGGATGAGGATCTCCGCATTGATGTCGCGGCTGGCGATGTCAAGGTAGTCCGCAAGAAGATCCCCGCCGGCAAGTCTGACGTGCGCGGCAAAGTTGACGTTTATGACGTCACCATCAAGGCCGCTGCCGGTGTCCGTGATTTCGAGCTCGACGACTACAAGGTCGAGTTTGACTGCCACGATTCCAACCTCGTCTTCTTTGTTGAAGGTAAGGTCGCTTATTCCGATTACCGTGATGTTGAGCCCGATGAGCGCTACATCAACCAGAAGTCCGATCCGGATAAGGATCATGAGGACGGCTGCGTCTACAACTTCGATCAGGTGATCGACGAAGCCACCCGTATCATCTGCAACGATTATGTTGACGTTCTCTTCAAGGGCAACTACGGCACTGACTTTGAGAACATGCGTGTTCTGACCGATGACATCAAGGAAGTCGAGGACTTCTTCCAGGATTACGACGTTGATTACTACGACTTCATCGGCACGCCGAAGTTCGCGAAGGACGTCACCGTCCGCGTTGACGCTGACAGCGATTCCTACATCTACGAGTTCGACAAGAATACCGGCGACGTTGTTGACATCACCGACGAGTGCGAGTACACCTCCGATGGCTGGACCTTCAAGCGCAAGGCCCTGAAGACCTACGTTGTTCTCGAGGAGCCCTATGAGGGCGGCAATGTCCGCGCTGACAAGGAGCCCGTCGACGACGAGCCGACCGAGCCCGACGACACCGATGCCACCGGCAGCAAGCCGAATCCTGGCACTGGCGCGATGCCCTTCTAAGTGATACCTTATCACTTAACTTGATTTAAACTGGAAAAACCGGCCTACTCTCCAGGGCCGGTTTTTTCGGGTATCACAACATGAACGGAGGCTGTACCGTGTCCACACTCACCACAGAGCGCGGGTTCTATTCCGCGTTCTATGCCCTCACCCTCGAGCTGCACGCGCGCATCTGGTCGTACATCGAACCGCTTGGCGTATCGCAGACGGCGTTTTCATACCTCCTCTACATCGACAGCCATCCCGGGTGCAAGATCAGCGAGCTGGTGGACGCCGTCCACGCGGATAAGGCAGCGGTGACGCGGAGCCTGTCCGGGCTGGGGAGGCTCGGGTACGTGGACCGCCAGACAGGGAAGCTGGAATCGAGAGCGTATATCCTATACCTGACGCCGGCGGGGAAAGCCATTGTGGAGGGAGTGGCGGAGCTGCTGCGGCGGTGGGAAGCGGAGATGGAGAAGGCGCTGGGGGAGGAGGCGTATGAGCGTACACTGGGGGAACTGGAGGAG
>CATJVQ010000048.1 GCA_949743955.1 uncultured Oscillospiraceae bacterium
GTCAAAATCGATTTTCCCGCTGAAGTTATTATGACAGAATGACTTCAGCGAATCCCCATCATGGATCGAGAGATACTTTGCAGTAATTAGGAGGCACAACAATAAGTATGGCATGTGCAGTTAGCCTTGACAAGTCGCAGGAATCTGACTATACTTAAAGCAGAAAGAGGTGTGGCTGGTAGACGGTTAGCCCTCCTCATTGTGCAGAAGTAGTCGCACGCTTAGGAGGCGTCGGGTGGCTACTTCTTTTTATGTGTCCCTAAAAACAGGGCTCACAGCTCAATGGTCACAGCACAAAATTCCAGGCAAAGATGCAGGATTTCGTATGTACTCATGGAGCTGCCCCCCTTTCCGAGGATCGGAGGGCCATAGAAGCCGCCCTCCGTCGAACAGGTTCTAAGGAGAGTCAACCGCCTATCGTTACTGGCAGCGCCCGGAACGCCGAAATATCCCACAGACACGCCACCATATATCGACAGGATTTTCGGGCAAAATAAAAACCGCATGACAGCCACTAAACGGCTTCACCATGCGGTTTTCTATTGGTGATCCATCGGAGATTCGAACTCCGGACAACTTGATTAAAAGTCAAGTGCTCTACCACCTGAGCTAATGGACCGAATGGAACACAAGTTCCGAATACCAATTTATTATATCAACTTGTTTCCAATCTGTCAATGGGTTATTTCCCTGTTTTTTATTTTTCTGCCAAATTCCGCAGCTCCTCTGGCGTAAACAGTTCTTTTTTCCCGCAGAACTGACAGCACAGTTCCGTGATCGGCTGTTCCTCTGCCATCTGGAACAGCTCGCCTCTCCCCAGAGAGATCAGCGCCCGCTCCATCCGTTCCCGGGAACAGGCACAGCTGTAACAGACATGGCTGTGTTCCAGGATCTGCGGCATAAAGCCGTAGAGCGCGAGAAACGCCAGATCCTCCGGGGTCTTCCCGTCCCGGATGCTGCTCGAAACTGCGTCCATTCGGCGGATGTTCTCCTCGAGCCGGTCGATGCACCCCTCGTCCGCTCCCGGCAGAAGCTGCACCAGGAATCCGCCCGCTGCACGCACTGTCAGATCCGGGTTCACCAGCACTCCCAGCGAGCATACCGTGGGCGTCTGTTCGCTGACAGCGTAATAATGCGTCATATCCTCCGCGATCTCTCCGGAGACGATGGGCGTCTGCCCGATGTACGGCTCCCGCATCCCCAGATCCTTCGAGACCGTCAGCGTCCCCGAGCGCCCGACAGCGCCCGCCACATCCAGCTTGCCGAATGCGTTGAGGGGGATCTCCACAACCGGATTCTGGGCATACCCCTTTACATTGCCATAACAGTCCGCTACCGCCGTCACCACACCGGCCGGGCCGTCGCCGGACAGGCGCAGCGTAACGCTGTCCCGCTCGCCCTTAAACGACGTCCCCATCATTGACGCCGCTGTCAGCAGCCGTCCCAGCGCCGCCGTCACCACCGCTGATGTCTTATGAATCCGCTCCGCCTCCGAGACAACGTCAGTCATGTCGACGGCGCAGCACATCACACCGCCGTCCTCGGAAATGGCCCGTACCAGTCTCCCCATTCTGCTCTTCTCCCCTCATCAGTCAAGCCCGATGCTTCGTCTTATTCCTCATTACATAAACCAGACGCTCATCCCTCTCTGCGGGCGGGAGAAATGTATCCCCTCCATACACCGCCTCGAGCATGAACCCCTCGGCCGCCCGGCACAGCTCCTCTTCGGTATACGCCCGCTCGGAAAAGGTCTCCGTCCTTCTGCGGTACCTATTGTCCCCCTCTTTTTCAAAAAAATCAAGCCGGATATCGACAATGTTTTCCTCTGCCAGCTCATTCTGCCATGCACAGAAAACGTCACCCTCATCATAAAGGAACGCCGAATTCCCCAGCACCTGCCGGTGCTTATACGGCGTGTTGACGTCGAAAATAAAGAGTCCGTCCGTCTCCACAAACAGCCGGAGACGCGCAAAAATCCGGCGCAGTCCGTCCGTCGTGAGCACATGATTGAGGCTGTCGAGCGTGCACAGGCAGACATCTACCGTGCCGTACAGATCCAGTTCCTCCATCTCCTGGCACAGGAACAGCGGCCGCGCTTCGCACATCGCCGCCTTTGCCTGCGCCTGCGCGAGCATATCCCCGCTCCCGTCCACACCGATGACATCCCATCCGCGCTGTGCCAGCAGCAGGGAGAGTGTCCCCGTTCCGCACGCGAGATCTAAAAGGAGCTTCCCTTCGCCCCTCCGGTGGCGGGCGATTATCTCCTCAAAATAATCCGCTCTGGCCGCGTAGTCCACATTGCCGGTCAGGCGGTCATACCAGCGCGCGAAACGCTCATACATGCCCATTCTCCCCGTCCAAGCGGGCGAAGATGGTGGAATATCCGTCGCACCCATAATTGAGCGAACGGTTGACGCGGCTGATGGTCGCCGTAGATGCGCCTGTCGCCGCGACGATGTCGCTGTATACCCGATGCTCGCTGAGCATCTTCGCCACTGTCAGCCGCTGAGACATGGCGCGCAGCTCGGGCACGGTGCACAGATCCTCAAAAAATCTCTCGCACTCCTCCCGTGTCTGGAGCGCCAAAACTGCCCGGTATAAAAATTCGATATTTTCGTCTTTCAACTTTGCGATCACTTTTGCCGCCTCCCTCTCCCTGTATTTTACCATTTTAACGGACGAAAGTAAAGAGAATTCACTCCTGATGTCTTCAATTTACTTTTTTGTCAATTTATCTGCCCTGTTTGACCGGTTCGATCTCCATTATCCGCAATTCATGCAAAATCAATTTGATAAAGCGCTTGATTTCTATTGACAAAGAAAAAACGCCATGCTATGATGAATCCAGTAAAGAACCAAAAAGTTGATTGATTTTCTATTCTATCAATCAATAGATGGTTTCTTGAAAGAAGATAGGAGGGATTCGCATGAATGGAGTTAAAAAAGAAAATATGGCGTGGACAGGGAGTCCCACATAAAATACACCGCGGAAAACCAAAATCGCTGGTTTTTGCGGTATGATAAAGGGAGAACTGTATGGAAAACAGAATCATCTTAGCAGAAACAGAGCGGTTAATTTTAAGAAGATATAAAAAAGAGGATTTGCAGGATCTGTTTGAATATCTATCCGATAGTAAAGTGGTAGAGTATGAACCCTATAAGCCGATGACCCTTCAGGAAACCGAAAAAAATCTTGAATGGCGCTTGGGAACAGAGGAAATGGCTGCCGTCGAACTCAAGGATTCCCGCAAAATGATTGGCAACGTCTATCTGGGAAAACGTGAATTTGAGGCGATGGAAATCGGATATGTCTTTAACCAGAAGTACTGGGGGCAGGGATACGCCGCAGAAAGCTGCCGGGCTTTTATCGAACAGGCATTTGCCAACGGCATCCACCGGATATACGCGGAATGCGACCCCTGCAACCGGCGTTCATGGAGACTGCTTGAAGCCCTGGGATTCCGGCGTGAAGCCCATTTAAAAAAGAACGTCTACTTCTGGAAGGACGAAAACGGGAAAGCGATTTGGAAAGATACTTATATCTATGCCAAATTAAATATTAACGAATATGGGAGTGAATCAGCATGAGTGGAGCAAAAAAGGCAAAAATGGTGCTGGACAGGGAGTTCCGCATCGGCGATGTCGACAAGCGAATCTATGGTTCGTTTGTGGAGCATCTGGGCCGGTGTGTGTATGGCGGCGTGTATCAGCCCGATCACCCGCAGGCCGATGAGGACGGCTTCCGCAAGGACGTCATCGAGCTGGTGAAGGAGCTGGATGTGCCGATCATCCGCTATCCGGGCGGTAACTTTGTCTCTAACTTCTACTGGGAGGATAGTGTGGGTCCGGTGGAAGATCGTCCGGCACGCCTGGAGCTGGCGTGGAGAACACTGGAGACCAACCGTTTCGGTCTGGGCGAATTCTCCAAGTGGGTGAAGAAGGTAAACAGCGAAACGATGATGGCTATCAACCTCGGCACCCGCGGCATCTCGGACGCGTGCAACCTGCTGGAATACTGCAATCATCCGGGCGGGACAAAATACAGCGACCTGCGCCGCCGCCATGGAGCACAGGAGCCGTATAACGTGAAGACCTGGTGCCTGGGCAACGAGATGGACGGCCCTTGGCAGGTCGGCCACAAGACCCCGGAGGAATACGGCCGCCTGGCGGTGGAGACCGCGCGCGCGATGCGGCAGATCGATCCGTCGATTGAATTGGTGAGCTGCGGCAGCTCCAACTCGAAGATGCCCACCTTCCCCGACTGGGAAGCGACCACCCTTTCGCATACCTACGACGCTGTCGACTTTATCTCCATGCATCAGTATTTCGGCAATGCCGAAGACGATACCCCCAATTTCCTTGCCCAGTCGCTGGAGATGGATCACTTTATCAAGACCGTCATCTCCACCTGCGACTATGTGAAGGCCCGCCTGCGCAGCAAGAAGACGATGAACCTGAGCTTCGACGAATGGAATGTCTGGTTCCACACGAAGGCCAGCGACGACGACACCATGGCCAACCGCCCGTGGACCGTCGCGCCCGCGCTGCTCGAGGATCCGTACACGTTCGAGGACGCGCTCGTCGTCGGCTGTCTGCTCATCACGCTCCTCAAGCACGCCGACCGCGTGAAGATGGCGTGCCTTGCACAGCTCATCAACGTCATTGCCCCCATCATGACCGACAACAACGGCGGCGCATGGCGGCAGACCATCTTCTATCCGTTCGAGCACACCTCCCGCTTCGGGCGCGGTGTTGCGCTCGAGACCATCCTCTCCTGCGATAAGTACGACACCAAGGACTTTACCGATGTTCCCGTCGTGGAGTCTGTGGCCGTCATGAACGAGGAGGCCGGGGAGGTTACGCTCTTCGCCGTCAACCGTGATCTGTGCGACAATGTCGAGCTGGGCTGCGACGTTTCCAGCTTCGGTTCCGCTTCGCTCATCGAGCATATCGTGCTCGCCTGCAGCGATCTGAAGGCTGTCAACACCCTGACCGCTTCCCCTGTCGCGCCTAAGTCCGTGCAGGGCGGCAAGGTCGACAGCGGCCGCCTGGAGGCTGTGCTTCCGCCCGCTTCCTGGAATGTTATCCGCCTGAAAATTTCCTGACTCTTCTCCGGTAAGGGGGCCGTCCGATGATCGTTGACGTGAGCAAGGACAACCTCGCTTTCTTTTCCGCTCTGGCCAGCGAGGCCCGGCTGGGCATTATCGCCGAGCTGGCCGAGGGGGAACGCAACATCAAGGAGCTGGCCGCGGCGCTGAAGCTGAGCAGCGCCATCGTCACCCGGCATGTGCGCCAGCTCGAGCAGGCCGGCCTCATCCGCACGCAGATGGTCGGGCGCGGCGGATCCATCCAGAAGCTGTGCGCGCTCAGCGGGATGGAATACCGCCTGCGCCTGCCTGAGCGCCCGTCCGAAGCCCGCTCACACTATGAGGTGTCCATTCCCATCGGCCAGTTTACCGACTGCCATATCCGCCCCACCTGCGGCATCGCCAGCGAGCATGGATTCATCGGCTATTTCGACGATCCCCGCTGCTTTCTGGATCCGCAGCGTGTGGAGGCTCAGGTTCTCTGGTTCGGGCAGGGCTTCATTGAGTACAAGTTCGCCAACTTCCTCAGCGCCCGGCAGGAGGCTCTGGAGATTGAGATCTCCGCCGAGATCGGGAGCGAGGCCCCCGGTTGGAACGACGACTGGCCCAGCGACATCTCCTTCTACCTCAACGGCGTGCGCCTGTGCCAGTGGACGAGCCCCGGCGATTTCGGCGGCCGCCGCGGCGCGCTGACGCCCGAATGGTGGGAGGTCAACCAATATGGGATGCTCAAGAGCATCCGGATTAACCGCGAGGGGACGTTTCTGGACGGACAGTGTCTCTCCCCGCTCACGATTAACGAGATAGACTTAAGCGGCGAGAGCTGTACGCTGCGTTTTGAGGTCCCGGCCGACGCCGTAAACGTCGGCGGTCTGACACTCTATGGCGAAAAGTTCGGCAACTATCCGCAGAACATCGTCGTGCGCACGTATTACCGCCCCGTCGGGCCGGCAGATGAAACCGTAAAACGGAACAGTCTGGGCGTCATGTAAAGGGGCAAAAGCGTAAATGAAAAGGGCCTGCCGTCTGTGAATAACAGGCGGCAGGCTCTTTGGCTTTCCGATCCTCGGAAAGGGGGGCAGCTCCATGAGTACATACGAAATCCTGCATCTTTGCCTGGAATTTTGTGCTGTGACCATTGAGCTGTGTGTACCACACATAAAAAGAAGTAGCCGCCCTGCACCCTAAGCAAGCGGCTACTTTGCTTGTACTAGAGGGCTAACCGTCTACCGGCAGCGCCCTTTCCTATGTTTTTAGTATAATCGGATTTTTCCGATTCGTTAATGCCCCCATTAGGGGGAAAGTATCTCCGCGCACAGAGCCCGCTCAGAGCTCCATAGACGACCGGTAAAAGTTAGCATATACGCCGCCGCGGGCCATTAGCTCCTGATGCGTCCCACGTTCACAGATGCCATTTTCGTCCAGGACCAGAATACACCCGGCTCCCGATATGGTGGACAGGCGATGGGCAATGACCAGAGTTGTACGCCTCCGCGCCAATTCCTCTAAGGAACGCTGTACGGTTTTTTCGCTGTGATTGTCCAGCGCACTGGTTGCCTCATCAAAGATCAGAACGGGCGGATTCTTGAGAAATACTCTGGCGATGGACAGCCTCTGCTTCTGGCCTCCGGACAGCTTTATTCCATGCGGGCCGATGTCCGCATCATAACCGCCGGCAAGCTGTTCAATAAACTCATGGGCCCCGGCACGTTTTGCCGCGGCGATGATTTCCTCCCTGCCCACGCCGGGACGCCCGTAGGCGATATTTTCCGCCACCGTCCCGCTGAACAGATAGACATCCTGCTGCACAATGCCCACGTTTTGACGCAGCGTGCGCAGGGGATAGTTTTCTACCGGAACTCCGTCCAGCAGGATCTGCCCCTGCTGCGGCTCATAAAACCGAGGGATCAGGGAGCAAAGCGTGGTCTTGCCGATTCCGGACGCCCCTACCAGCGCCACGTACTCCCCCGCTTCGATGGTCAGATCCAGCCCGCGGAGAACGGTCTGGCCCTCGTCATAGCGGAAGCTCACCTGCCGAAATTCCATTTTCCCCCGGATGTCCGCCGGCTCTGTCGGGCTGGGGGTGTCCTGTATAGCCGGTTCGGTCCCCATTAAGTCCAGATACCGCCGGAAGCTGGTACGTCCCTCCTGTATCAGACGGCTGGTATTCACCAGGCTTTGTACCGGCGCGGTAAAATAACTGATGTACAGCAGAAAAGCCAGCAGATCGGTCAGCGACATCGCACCGTTCAGAATGGCCAGTCCGCCGAATGCCGCAACAGCAATCGGCATCAGCGCGGCAAAGGTATCCATACCGCAATATAGCTGCGCTTCGCTGCGGTAGCCTGCCCGGCGATCCTCCAAAAACCGCTGGTTCTGCCGGGAAAATTTCTTGTATTCCAACTCCTCGTTGGCAAACGACTGTACCACCCGTATGCCGGACAGCGAGTCCTCCACCTGGGAGTTGATGCCGCTCATGCTCTCTCTTGCCTGACTCATGGCGGCATTCATCTTTTTGTTGAAATGCAGCGTATAGATCACCATGAAGGGAACAAATCCCAGAATGACCAGAGCGGTCTGCCAGTGGATAGTCAGCAAGATCACCGCGGCCCCTGTAAACTTCACGATGTTCACCAAAAGATCCTCGGGGATATGGTGAAAAAACTCGGCCAGTGAAAGGGAGTCGCTGGAAATGCGGGACATGAGATCCCCTATGGTATGATCGTCATAGTAACTGAAGGACAATCTCTCGCAGTGCCGGAACATCTGCGCACGCATGTCCCGTTCGATCTTTGCCCCCAGATAATGTCCCTGATAATCCTTAAAGTACGTACACAACGCCTGTACCAGGACCAGCACCGCCAGCGCCAGCCCGGCCCACAGGATTCGTGCCGGCTGATTGAACCCGTTTTCCAACAAATGATCGGCGATATACCGGATGCCTAAAGGCAATACCAGCGCGATACCGGACGCTGTCAAAGCGGAAAGCAGGTCGGCGGTAAACAGACCCCAATAGGGTTTATAGAATGAAATTAACTTGTAAAAATACGTCTTATTCAAAATGCCGTCCTTCCTGATGATCTGGGAGGACTTTACCGGTTAAATATCCGTTTTCCTCCCGGATGTGGTTGATATGCTTCTATCCTTGCAAGCCTTCATGAATTTTCCCATTTTTTCAACCTCCCGCTACTATCAAAACAACTATCGCACACAGGAAAAGGGCCGACCGCCTAGCGGCCAGCGCCTCTTCTCATCCGTACTCTATCACATCTGAGATGGTTTGTCAACCCCATGCGCACGAACCGGAAACGTTCGCCGGGGGCCGCGTCCGCGAGGAAAGCCTCGAGCTTGTATCCGCCCCGTCGGGCCGGTAGATGAAACCGAAAAACGAAACAGTCCGGGTGTCGTGTGACGTCCAGACTATTTTGCTTCTACTCCGGGAAATCTTCACGACAGGCCGCTATTTTCCCCAATAGTCCTTCCCAATCCACCTGATTAAAATCCGTTGTATCCACAACGATACAGGGGCCGTTGGCTCTGAAACGATCCATCCCCCTCCGGGTAATTCCCTCCACAAAGCTCTCATATGGGATAGGGGGTACCGGACGCAGATCCTTTTCCGGATAACAGTCGTTTACAACATGTCCCCGGTGGCGGTCCGGACTCGCATTCCGCTCCAAAAACCGCCGGTACAGGGTGCGGTAATCCCCTGTCAGGGTAACGGTAATCGCCTGATACGAGTACTTTTCCAGGAGAGAAAACAGCCCCTCCTTTGAGCTGTCCTCAAAATTATTCTCCAGTATGAACGGCTGGCGGCGCTTCATCATCTGTTCCGCCACGTAATACAAAATATCCATACTAGCGGCGCCCAGCCGGACCTTTTCCTCTCTGGAACGAAACCCGACGGCATCATACATCCGCTCCTTGATGCAGTCCTTTGAGATGGCGGGCAGGCCTAGGCGCTCCGCCAGAAATTCCGCTGCCCGGCTTTTGCCCGACGCCGGAATCCCTGCAATCAGGATGCAGTACATCTCTGTCTCCTCCTTTTCCCTCCGAAACAAAGCAGTCCGGACACCCTGCGGCATCCGGACTGTTTTTGTCAGCTTACGGCTCCCACTTAAAGCTGTCCTTGAGCGTGACGATGCGGTTAAACGTATCTGGATCCTTCGTATCCTTGCAGAAATACCCCATGCGCACGAACTGGAAGCGCTCACCGGGGGCCGCGTCCGCGAGGGACGCTTCGAGCTTGCATCCGCGCAGGGCGGTCAGGGAATCAGGGTTCAGGTAATCGAGATAGTTTTTCCCCTCCGGAATCGCATTCACATCCTCAATCTCAAAGAGGTTGTTGTAGAGCATCGCGCTTGCGTCGACAGCGTACTCTGCCGAGACCCAATGGATGGTCCCGCGCACCTTTCTCCCGTCGGCGGGATTGCCGTTGCGCGTTTCGAGATCGGCCGTGCAGCGCAGCTCCACGATCGTTCCCGCTTCGTCCTTGACGACTTCATCGCACCGGACGAGATACGCCCCCATCAGCCGGACCTCTCCGCCCGGGCGCAGGCGCTGATACTTCGGCGGCGGGACCTCGGCAAAGTCGCTGCGCTCGATGTAGACCTCGCGCGTGAATTTGACATCCCTCGTCCCGGCCTCCGAGTCAAGCGGGTTGTTCGCCACGTGGAACGACTCGACCTGCCCCTCCGGGTAATTGGTGATGACCATGCGGATGGGATCCGTTACCGCCATGCGGCGCGGGGCGCTCGCGTTGAGCTCCTCCCGGATGCAATATTCCAGCAGTCGGATATCAACAAGACTGTTCGCCTTCGCCACGCCCGCGCGGCGCACAAACTCCGTGATGGCGCTCGGCGTATAGCCCCGGCGGCGCAGGGCACAGAGTGTGGGCATGCGCGGATCGTCCCAGCCGGAGACGCGCCCTGTCTCCACCAGCTCGCGCAGGTAGCGCTTGCTCATGACTGTGTTCGTGATATTGAGCCTCGCAAATTCCCGCTGCTTGGGCTTATGCGCAAAGTCGATGTTCTCCACCACCCAGTCATACAGCGGGCGGTGGTTTTCAAACTCGATGGAGCACAGCGAATGCGTGATGCCTTCGAGCGCGTCCTGAATCGGGTGAGCAAAATCGTAGAGTGGATAGATGCACCACTTGTCTCCCTGGCGGTGGTGAGAGGCGTGCACAATCCGGTAGATCGCCGGATCGCGCATGTTCATGTTGGGCGACGCCATGTCGATTTTTGCCCGCAGGGTACGGCTGCCGTCCGGAAATTCGCCCGCGCGCATGCGGCGGAACAGGTCCAGATTCTCCTCCACCGATCGTGTGCGGTAGGGGCTCTCACGCCCCGGCTCTGTGAGCGTGCCGCGATAGGCGCGCATCTCCTCGTGGCTTAAATCGCACACGTAGGCTTTACCGTCCCGGATAAGCTGCTCGGCAAACTCGTAGCACTTTTCAAAGTAGTCCGAGCCGTAGAACACACCGCCGCCCGGCGCTTCCCCGATGAGCCACTGCACGTCCTCCTCAATGGCCTGCACGTACTCGTCATCCTCCCGGACAGGGTTCGTATCGTCGAAGCGCAGGTTGAAGAGCCCGCCGTATTTCTTCGCGGCTGAGTAGTTGATTAAGATCGCCTTCGCGCTGCCGATGTGCAGGTATCCGTTCGGCTCAGGCGGAAAGCGTGTGTGAATGCGCGCTGTCAGGCCGTTTTTGATGTCCTCGTCGATCACTTCATAGATAAAGTTGTTTTCCTCAATCACAGTTTTTTTCCTCCGTTTCCTCACTGAGGGCATGGGCCGCCGCCTGGAGCCGGCACAGTACGCGCTCGGAACCCAGGAGGCGCATGACATCACACAGATCCGGCGAATTGGGCCGGCCCGTCACCGCGATGCGCAGCACCATGCTCACGTCACCGACATGCCCCTTGTAGGCGTCGGGACTCTTCTTATACTCCTTAACCCCCGGATACCCCAGCTTCTCCGCCAGCGCACAGACCTTCTGGAACCAGACGGCGCTGTCGTCGGCGGGATCGTAGAGGGCGGGATACTCTGTGAGAATCCGCTGTCGATCGGTCACACAGACGTTTTCGGGATAGGCGTAATCCGGAGTGAACAGTTCGTCGAAAAAGAAGGAGAGGTACTCCTTCGCGCCGGAAAAGACCGTGATGTCCTTGCGCGGCTTTTTCCCGCCGCGCCCGATGGAAAGGATGGCTTCCGTATAGCTCTCATCCCGCGAGAGCAGATTGTAAAAGGCGGAATCAAACTCCTTCGCCCAGCCGCGCAGCAGAGCGCTGACCTCTCCCGCGCTCATGCGGGAAATCACGTTTTTGGAGACGTCCTGCAATTTATCAATATCGAACAGAGCGCCCGACACGCTCATCTTTTTTGTCGTGAACGGAAAGTCCTCCATCGGCAGGTCGGGGTTGGCGATGCGCCAGTCCTCAAAATTAGAGTTGAGGAGCGTGAGCAGATACTCCTTGAGCGCCCGGACAGGGTACCCCTCCTTCCGGTAGAAGTCCAGCGCCAGCTCCGGATCCTTGCGCTTGGAGAGCTTGCGTTTGGAGGCGCCGTCCATCTTCATGAGCTGGGCGGTGTGGACATATTTGGGCGGCTTCCAGCCGAAGGCCGCGAAGAGCTGGACATGGATGGGCAGTGTCGCCAACCATTCCTCGCCGCGCACGACGTGTGTCGTACCCATAAGGTGATCGTCAATGACGTGGGCGAAATGGTAGGTGGGGATCCCGTCGGACTTTAAAATCACCACGTCCTGATCGTTCTCGGGAAACTCCATCGCGCCCTTGACGAGATCCGTAAACTTCACGCGCCGGGACGGATCTCCCTCGCTGCGAAAGCGCACCACAAACGGTACACCCGCCGCGAGCTTCGCTTCAATCTCCGGAAGCGGCATATCGCGGTGGACAGCCCACTTGCCGTAGTACCCGAAGTTCGCCTTCTGCGCGGCCTGCTTCTCCCGGATGGCGGTGAGCTCCTCCTCAGTGCAGAAGCAGGGGTACGCCTTTCCCAGCCGGATGAGCTCCTTCGCATAGGTCTGGTAGATATTCGCGCGGCGGCGCTGGCGGTAGGGGCCGTAGGCTCCTATCTCCTCGCCGAGGGACGCGCCCTCGTCGAAGGGCAGCTCGTATTCGTGAAAGACGCTGAGAATCGTCTCCACCCCGCCGGGGACCTCGCGCTTCTGGTCGG
Organism: uncultured Oscillospiraceae bacterium; assembly: GCA_949743955.1. Lineage (GTDB taxonomy): Bacteria > Bacillota > Clostridia > Oscillospirales > Ruminococcaceae > Harryflintia. The sequence continues at coordinate 12,288 of CATJVQ010000048.1, forward strand.
TGTCCTCAATGCGCAGGTAGAACACGCCCCTGCTCTGGTGGGCTAGGCGTTCGTCTGTAATCGCGCCGAAGAGGTTGCCGAGGTGCATGAACCCGGTGGGACTCGGGGCCATACGTGTCACCTTCGCGCCCTCGGGCAGCGTACGCGGCGGATAGAGCGCCTCAATGTCGGCAGGGCGGGTGGTTACGCCCGGGAACAGGAGCTCGGCCAGACGGTTTGTATCCATTGATTTCATCAGCACCTTCCGAGTTAGTCTCTCTCGTTATTGTACCATAAAAATCCGATTTTTCAACCATTCGCTCCCGGAACTTTCGGCTGCTGAAGGGAATCCATATCCTCTGCCCCTTCTTTTCACTTTTAGCCCGCATGATTTAGCCCAAAATGTATGGCGACCCGATTGACTAATTCCTCTATTTTTATGCTTCCGTCATTGAAGATGGAAGCGTATTTTTCTTCGCCGCACTGCTTCTGTACTTCTTCTGCAAACAGAATATCCCTGTCCATCCAGTTTGAAAAGGCTTTTTCCCTGTCACTGCATCCCTCTAATACATATGGGACAAATTCTCTTTTCTTATAATGGGAGATTTGAAACTCTTTTGCGGGCGTTACCGCAATATATCTGCGATGGGGAATCCCCAGGCGCTTCATCAGCTTTGGCACATAGGCCGCTCCCTCTGTGATCACGCTCTTTTTACAGTCTACCCGCTCTAAATCCGCCAGCACATATTTAAAGATTTCTTCATAAATCTGAAATTCCTCTTCGCACTGAAGCTGAGGATCCCTCATCCAAGTCTGTTCCGCAGTCAGCTCCAGTATCTTTCCGCATATCGGATATCCCTCCAGCGCTCCCTGCCTGATGTAATGCTCGAGGAAATCATCCACCTTAAAGTAATATAACCCATATCTCCTCGAAAGGATTTCCGCCGCCGTGCTCTTTCCTGCGCAGGGCGAACCGCCGATATAATAGGTCGCCGCCATCTGTTCCTCCTGTAAATCAGATCTATCCCCGTATACTTCAAGCCGCCCGAATCCCCGAAAGCCTGATGCCGGGGGTTCGGGCGGTTTCACTTAACAGAACGGCGTCCCATCCACGCAGAGCACCGCCGTGCGCAGGATGTCCGCGTCGCGGGCGTCGTCCCCAGTATGGGTGCACAGCGCCGAGAGGAGCAGCGACGGGTTTAAGTTCGTCTCGCTCCCCGCCCGGCACCGGAGGCTGGCTTCGAGCGCGTCCGGCGACACCTGCATTTTTACGTCCGCCACCATCGGGCGGATGTCCGTGAGACTCACGCCACGCTTTGTCTTTTTCTCCACCTCGATGGGGCCGCCCAGCAGCGCTCGGAACGCCTCTTCCACCGCGGACGGATCCTTCACCGGCAGACGCGTCTCCCACTCGCACCACGCGATGTCGCGGACATCGTGTACCGGCGGCCTCGCCGCACACAGCTCGACACCCTCGGGCATCTGCCCGCCTAGGCGTGCGAGGAATTCCGCTTCGGACATCTCCCGCACCAAGCGCAGATCCATAAATTCGCTCTCGCTCTCAAACCCGAGGGAAAGCGGGAGCGCGAATGTCAGATAGAGGTGGGGGTTATATCCCTGCGTATACCATACCGGCAGTCTGGCGCGCGCGATGGCCCGTTGCATCATGCGGTTCATGTCCAGATGCGAAATATACCGGATGCTCCCGCGCTTGCGGTAGCGCACGCGCAGATCGATAAAGTCACTCAAAGCAGGCCCTCCCTAACAGACGGTTCGCCCCGCACGCCGCACATGCCTGACGGCAGTTGGGTGTCGTTTTCGCGTCGTGCGCACGGCGGTTCTCGCGCTGCAAAAATTCCCGGCTGATCCCATAGTCCAGATGGTCCCACGGCATGATTTCATCATAGGCGCGCGTGCGGTTCGCATAGAATGATCCCGTCAGGCCGCACGCCGCGAGCGCTTCCTCCCAGCGGGAGAGATCAAACCGCTCCTCCCAGCTCTCCAGCCACGCGCCGGATCGGTACACGCGCTCGATGACGTCCCCGAGCCGCCGATCCCCCCTCGCGAGGATACCCTCCGCGTAGCTCACGCACGGGTTATGCCACTTGAGCTGTATCTTCCGCGTGCGGATTGTGGTGTACAGCAGCTCCTGTTTGCGGCGGATCTCCTCCATTGTGTCCTGCGGCTCATACTGGAAGGGCGTGAACGGCTTGGGCACAAAGCTCGAAACGCTCACCGTCACGCTCACAGCTTTCCCCTTCGGCTTGGTGGGCAGCGAATAGTAGAGGTCCACCAGCCGCTGCGCCAGATCCGCGATGCCGAGGAGATCCTCGTCGGTCTCCGTGGGCAGGCCGAGCATAAAATAGAGCTTGACCGCCGTGTACCCGCCTTCAAACGCCGTGCGGCATGAGGAAAATATTTCCTCTTCATCGATGTTTTTGTTGATGACATCCCGCATGCGCTGGGTGCCGGCCTCAGGAGCGAAGGTTAGGCCGCTCTTGCGGACGCGGGCCACCTTCTCGAGCAGGCTCGGCGAAAATGTGTCGATGCGCAAACTCGGCAGGGACAGATTGATTTTCTCCTCCTGCGTCCAGTCTAAAAGACTGTCCATGAGCGGCTCGAGCTCAGTGAGGTCGCTTGTGGAGAGAGATGTGAGCGAAATCTCCTCAAAGCCGGTGGACGCACAGAGGTTCCGGGCATCACACGCGAGGGTCGCGGCTGTCTTCTCCCGCAGCGGGCGGTAGATGAACCCCGCCTGACAGAAACGGCAGCCCCGAATGCACCCGCGCAGCACCTCGAGCATCGCGCGGTCGTGTACAGCGCCGATAAACGGCACGACAAACCGGTCGGGGAAATATGCCTTGTCCATATCGCGCACGATGCGGCGGGTAACCTTCGCGGGAGCCCCGTCCTTCGGCGTGACGGCGGCGACAGTGCCGTCCTCGTGATAGGCGACATCGTAGAGGGATGGGACATACACCCCTGGGATCTGCGAAGCGCGGCGGAGGAAAACATCCCGGTCGCGGCCGGTCTCGCGGTAGAGGGCGGCGAGCTCCAGGTTCATCTCCTCCCCCTCCCCGAGGAGGAACAGATCGATGAAATCGGCGATCGGCTCCGGATTGCAGGCGCATGGTCCGCCCGCGATGACGAACGGATACCGTTCGTCTCGCTCGGCGCTGCGCAGCGGGATACCTGCCAGATCCAGCATGGCGAGAATTGTGGTGTAGCTCATCTCATATTGCAGCGTAAAGGCGACGAAGTCGAAGTCCCGCACCGCGTCGTGACTCTCGAGCGTGAAGAGAGGCAGCCCCAGCCGCCGCATCTCCTCCACCATATCCGTGTCGGGCATGAAGACCCTTTCACACCAGATGTCCGGCTGCTCGTTGTAGAGGCCGTAGAGAATTTTCATCCCCAGATGGGACATGCCCACCTCATAGAGATCCGGGAAACAGAACGCGATACGCTGCCGGACAGTATCCGGTTTCTTCTGTACACTGTTCCATTGTACACTGTTCCATTCCCCGCCGGTATAGCGCGCGGGCTTCTGCACCCGGCGCAGTGCGCATTCGAGAAGGTTAACGTCAACAGGCAGAGGGCTCACTTCCTTTCTTTTCCGGTTCATAACCGTGGCGGCGGATTTGCCTTCTGAGCCACCCGCCCTGGAGGTAGTAGACAGCGAATAAAACCGATGTTGTGCTCCACGTGATGGGATAGCTGGCCACAACCGTTATGATATCCGGCCGCAGCGGCACCGCGGCCGCGATCCACACGATCCGCAGCACGCACACGCCAAAGCAGGTGATCACCATCGGCAGCACCGCGTCCCCGGTGCCGCGTACAGCGCCGGCGAGCACTTCCACACCGATATACGTGAAATAGAGCGGGACAAGGAATTTGAGGATCCGCATCCCCTCCTCGATGACACCTGCATCATCGGTAAACAGGCGGTAAACGATGGGGCCGCCAAAATAGAGGAGGGTGCTCATCACCACGGTCGCGATGGTCGCCAGCAGCAGTGTCACCCGCACGGTCTCCCGCATCCGAGGATAATTCTGCGCGCCGAAGTTCTGCCCGACAAACGTCGTCACGCAGACACCGAAAGCGCCCATCGTCATCCAGAACAGGCCGTCTATTTTGCCGTAGGCCGTGTAGGCGGCGACAATGTCGGTCCCGAAACCGTTGACGCTGCGCTGGATGATGATATTCGAGAGAGAATACATTACCGACTGGAGCCCCGCAGGCAGACCGATGAGGATGATGTTCCGCAGAATCCGCCCGGTAAAGCCGATATGCCGGATGTCCAGATGATACGACCGGTCGGAATGGGCCAGCGCGAGCAGGACGAGCACCGCGCTGACCAGCTGGGAAAGGACAGTGGCAATCGCCGCGCCGAACACCCCCAGCCCGATCCCCGCCACGAGCACCAGATCCAGCACCAGATTGACACCGCAGCAGACAATGAGGAAATACAGCGGGCGCCTCGAATCCCCGACCGCGCGCAGGATGCCGGTGCCCATATTGTAGGTGAGCGGAAAAATGATGCCGCTGAAGTAGGTCCGCAGATAGACAAGCGCCCCGGGAACGATGTCCTCCGGCGTGTCCATCGCGTGCAGAGCCCAAGGGGACAGGAGAATACCGAGTACGGTAAACACCGCGCCCACTGTGATGCTCAGCGCCATGGCGGTACGTACCGCGCGGCCAACATCCTCGGTGTTCTGTGCGCCGTAAAACTGGGAGATGATCACCGTCGCGCCCGAGGAGAGGCCGACAAAAAAGTTGACGAACAGCATCGTGATGGTGCCCGTCGTCCCGCCGACGGCGGCCAGCGCCTGTTTGCCGACAAACTGCCCGACCACAATCGCATCCACCGTGTTATAGAGCTGCTGAAAAAATGTCCCCAGCAGAATGGGGAAAAAGAACCCCAGAAGCTGCTTCCAGATCACTCCGCCCGTGATGTCACTCTCATGGCTGGAGCGTACCGCGTGACTCATTTTCTGCCTTCCTTTCCTTAAACTGTGGATAACAGGAGATACACGACACAGTATAGCAGACTTGCTCTGGACATTCAACAGCCACTATGGCAATTCTTAAAAATATCAACAATAAAAGCGCGGCAGAAAACCATAAATGCGAGTTTTCTGCCGCGCAGAAATGAAGATATTTTTGAGAATTGCTATAATACCAAAAACCGCCCCTCTTTCCGGAAAAAAACAGGATGATTTTTTCTCATTCTCTTTCTTTATTTCCCTTTTGTCCCCAAAATGTCGATCTGTTTTTAAACAATTCCCCCTGTGCGATTGACGGAAATCGACTTTTGTATTAAACTTATCGATGAAGAAATCTATTGAAACCAAAGGAGGCGCCATGACGTATACGGTAGGTATCGATATCGGATCCACAACGCTCAAATGCGTCGTGCTCGACGAAAACGGGGATATCCTCTATAAGAGCTATGAGCGCCACTTTTCCCGAGTACGTTCCATGACGCTCGAAAAGCTGCGCGAGATCCACCCGCTTCTGGGTGAGGATCCGGTGCGGCTGGCCATCACCGGATCGGCGGGGCTGGGTGTCGCGGAAAAGAGCGGCCTGTCCTTTGTGCAGGAGGTGTTCGCCACCTCCGGCGCGGCCCGGCGCTGGTATCCAGAGACGGATGCCGTCATCGAGCTTGGCGGGGAGGACGCGAAAATCATCTTCTTGAGCGGAACGCCCGAGGAACGCATGAACTCGTCCTGCGCGGGCGGAACCGGATCCTTCATCGACCAGATGGCTGCTTTACTGGCAGTTGATCTAAACACACTTGATACGCTGAGTTTACAGCATACCTGTATCTATCCCATCGCGTCGCGTTGCGGCGTCTTCGCCAAGACGGACATCCAGCCCCTCATCAACCAGGGAGCCCGGAAAGAGGATCTCGCCGCGAGCATCTTTCAGGCGGTTGTGGATCAGACCATCGCGGGCCTAGCGCAGGGGCGGCCCATCACCGGACATGTCCTCTTCTTAGGCGGCCCGCTCGCCTTCTTACAGGGGCTGCGCGAGCGTTTCATCGAGACACTCCGCCTGGATAAGCGTCACGCGCACTTCCCGGACCTCGCCCCCTACTTTGTCGCGCTCGGAGCGGCGGTCTACGCGGAAAGCCTCTCTCCCCGCCCCTTCGCGAATATTGAAGCCGCGCTCGAAGCGGCCGCGGCGTCCTCGGAGCGCCCGCAGGGGCTCGAGCCGCTTTTCCGTGACGAGGCCGAGTATGAAGCTTTCCTCCGCCGCCACCGGAGCGCCGATGTCCCGGCGGGGGAAATCGAGGCGTATACCGGGAATGTCTATATCGGTATCGACGCTGGATCCACCACGACCAAGCTCGCCGTCATCGACGAGGACGAACGGCTTCTCTACAGCCACTACTGCCGCAACGAGGGCAGCCCGCTCGACGTAGTGCTCCGCGAGCTGCGCGGGCTTTACGATCGTTTCGGCGATCGCGTAACCGTCGGCGGGAGCGCCGCGACCGGATACGGCGAGGAATTGATGCTCGGCGCATTCGGCGTGGACGTCGGCGTGGTCGAGACTGTCGCGCATTACACGGCGGCGCGCCACTTCTGCCCGGATGTCAGCTTCATTCTCGACATCGGCGGGCAGGATATGAAATGCTTCTATATCCGCGACGGCGCGATTGACAGCGTCCTCCTCAACGAAGCATGCTCGTCCGGCTGCGGCTCGTTTCTCGAGACGTTCGCCGGATCAATGGGGAAACGTATCGACGAATTCGCCCGCCTCGGCCTGTTCGCACAGAACCCCGTCGATCTGGGCACGCGGTGCACGGTGTTTATGAACTCGTCTGTCAAGCAGGCGCAGAAGGAGGGCGCGCCCATTGAGGATATCTCCGCCGGGCTGTCCATGAGCGTGGTCAAAAACGCGCTGTATAAGGTCATCCGCGTCCATTCGCCGGAGGAGCTGGGGGAGTGCGTTGTCGTGCAGGGGGGAACATTTCTCAACGATTCCGTCCTGCGCGCGTTCGAGCGGGAGCTCGGGCGGGACGTTGTCCGCCCGCAGATCGCCGGGCTCATGGGGGCCTACGGCGCGGCGCTGCTGGCGAAGGAGCGCTCTGGAGGCGTGAGCCATCTCATCGGGCGCGAGGAACTGCGCGACTTCCGGCATGAGAGCCGCCCTGTCACCTGCTCCGGTTGCACAAACCGCTGTCATCTGACAGTGAACACCTTCCCCGGCGGACGCCGCTTTATTTCCGGCAACAAGTGCGAGCGGCCTGTCTCGGGTGAACGGAGCACGGATCTGCCGAACCTCTACCGGTTTAAGCGGAACCTGATCGCCGCTCTGCCGCAGGCCGAAGCCCGTCGCGGCACCATCGGCATTCCGCTGGTGCTCAATATGGTTGAGAACCTGCCGTTCTGGAACACGTTTTTCGGGGAGCTCGGCTTTAAGGTGCTCGTCTCCGAGCCGTCCACCCAGCGGCTCTATGCGTCCGGACAGGCCACCATCCCCTCCGATACGGTCTGTTTCCCCGCCAAGCTCGTACACGGGCACATTCAGAACCTGCTCGATCACGGCGCGACAGCCATTTTCTATCCCTGTATGACATACAATTTCGATGAGGGAATGTCCGATAACCACTTCAACTGCCCGGTTGTGGCCTACTATCCGGAGGTCATCCGCGGCAACCTCCCCCTTCCGCCCGATGTCCGCTTCTTCTACCCCTACATCAGTCTCGACGACTGTGCCGTCTTCTGCCGGCGCATTCTGGAGACACTGCACGAGCTGGATCCGGATATCCGCCCCCGCGAGGTGCGGGCCGCCGCCGAAAAGGCGTATGCCGCGCTGGAGGAGCACCGCGCCGCCATTCGGGCCGAAGGGAAGCGCGCTATCCGCTATGCGCGCGAAAAGGGGCTGCGCACGATCATTCTTGCGGGGCGCCCCTATCATGCGGATCCGCTCATCAACCACGGTATCGACAACCTGATAGCGTCGCTCGGCTTCGTCATCCTCAGTGAGGACGCGCTCGAGCCCCTGCCCGAATACCACAAGCTCGGGGTGCTCAATCAGTGGACGTACCACGCGCGCATGTACAACGCGGCGCGCACGTGTTTCACCCTGCCGGACACGGAGCTGGTGCAACTTGTCTCGTTCGGCTGCGGCATTGACGCCATCACGACCGACGAACTGCGTGAACTCCTGCGCAGCGGCGGCAAGCTCTATACACAGATCAAAATCGACGAAATCAATAATCTTGGCGCGGTAAAAATCCGGCTGCGGAGTCTCCTGGCAGCCATGGAAGACCGGGAACGAACGGAGGAAATCCAATGAACACCCAGAGGAGGCCGGTTTTAGAGCCGGAATACGGCCCGGCGCACGTGGAATTCACGCCGGAGATGAAAAAGACACACACCATCCTGGTGCCGATGATGCTGCCCATCCATTTTGAGATGCTGTGTGAAATTTTCCGGCAGCAGGGATATAAGGTGGAGCTCCTGCGCACAACCCACCGCGGGATTGTGGACGAGGGGCTCAAGAACGTGCATAACGACACGTGCTATCCGGCGCTGCTGGTCATCGGCCAGCTCATGGACGCTTTAAAAAGCGGGAAATACGATCTCCATCACACAGCGCTGCTCATCACGCAGACAGGCGGCGGATGCCGGGCCTCGAACTACCTGAGCCTGCTCCGCAAGGCGCTCCACAACGCGGGGATGGGGTATATCCCAGTGGTTTCGCTCAACTTTTCGGGACTCGAGAAGAACAGCGGCTTCCTTGTCTCGACACCGACACTCGTGAAGGCTGCGTTCGCCCTCACCTACGGCGACATGCTCATGTGGCTCTCGAACCAGTGCCGCCCCTACGAAAAGAATCCGGGTGAGACACAGCGTGTCGTGGACCGCTGGACGCAGGAACTGACCAACCAGTGCCGTTCGCCGCGATTCCTGTTCGTGGAGAAGAATTTCCGGAGGATCCTGCGGGACTTTTCCGCCATCCAGCTCGTGGAAAAGCCGCATGTACGGGTCGGCATTGTCGGGGAGATCTACATGAAGTATGCCGCCCTCGGGAACAACGCGCTCGAGGATTTCCTCGTCTCGCAGGGGGCGGAGCCGGTGGTGTCAGGGGTATCGGACTTTGTGCTGTACTGCCTGCGCAACGGCGTGTTCGACCACCGCCTCTATGGGCTCAATCCCGCAGCGGGTTTTGTCTGGAACGTGGCGGGGGGCTACCTGCTCGCACGCCAGAAGCAGATGATCCGCGCTATCCGGGAGAACGGGCGCTTCCGCCCGCCCGCACTGTTCACAACGCTTGAAACGCTCGTGGAAGGTGTCATCGGCACGGGCGCGAAAATGGGCGAAGGGTGGCTGCTCACGTCCGAGATGCTTGAGCTGCTCCACTCGGGGGTGGACAATATCGTCTGTACTCAGCCGTTCGGCTGCCTGCCCAACCACATTGTGGCCAAGGGGATGATCCGCAAGATCCGGGAGGCGCACCCGCAGGCCAACATTGTCGCGGTGGACTACGATCCCGGCGCAACGCGTATCAACCAGGAGAACCGCATTAAGCTCATGCTCGCCACCGCGTTCCAGCGCGCGGGCGTCTCTCCAGAGCCGGCCGCACCGCAGCATGTCCCCGCTCCCGCGGCCGAAGAATCCCATAGCATCTCTTCCCAGCCCGTCGGGGCGGCAGTATAATACTGAATGAGTATAAATTTCTGAAAGTCATGCAAAACGGCCCAACCAAAATTGGTTGGGCCGTTTGTTCTGTCTCTTATCCTTTTTGGATTACGCAGGTAGGGTACCTGTACGCGGGTTTACTTTGCCGTCGCCGTCGGAATATTCATCGTCATAGAAATCGTCGTCCAGATAGACTTTGTCTATCCGGTCGTCGTCTTCATCCCAAGCGGAGTCAAAGTCCCGGTCCAGGCGCGCGTTACGCACGCGGATGTCGGAAATGAAGTAGTGCGAGCAGTGCGTCATATACCAGCTCACGTCGCCGCCGGACTTGACGATCTCCTCCGCGATGAGGGTGCAGTCGTCGTCATCCTCGTTGTAGCGGTGGACCCAGACATCCGTCCCTCGCTCGTAGCCGGTGTCGAAGATGGTCAGCACCATGCGCGTGGGGAGGTTCCCCTCGTACCGGATGTGGAACGGCAGGATCTCCGCACGGTTCCCCGCCTCCTCCTGCATCTCGTCCTCGTACTCCGAGCCGAAAATGACGGTGAGATCGTACTTCTTCTTCAGGTTCGAGCGCATATCACTCCGGCGCGGGATCTTCCACTCGTACCGGCTCGTGCGCAGAATGATGTTTTTGTCGAAATTGTCCGCTTCCTCGAGGAAATCCCTCGAGAGGACGACTTCGTCATCAAGAATGTCGATGATAACGTCTTTACTGTCGGTATCCGTGTTCTTGTCGGCATTGATGAGATCGTCCCCAGAGATGCCATCGCCTCCGGAGATGGAACCGTTACTACCAGAATTGTCAGAGCTGCTGTCATCATCATCTTTTGAAGAATCATCATCGGAACTATCGTCACTAGAGGATGGCGAGCTGGTTTCGTTGGGATCCCGACCAATATCCATCCGCATATAGACCGGCTTTAAATCCCTTGTCAAAAGATCATAGCTTTGATCAGATTCCCCACTGGCCCCCCTTCTGGCAACAACTAGCTTGTATGGATAACCTATGTAGGGATCTGCCACTCTGAAATCACCGGTTTTGAAATTCTCCCGTCCCGCATCTATCGCGGAAAGAGCAGGCGTTGAGCCGATAGTAGAACCATCCTCCGCTACCGCACGTATCTCGTAGTTGTTTGCAAGCTCTTCTCCGGTCAAACCTCCTGCCTTATACAAATTCAGCGGCATTGGGCCTTTGTAAGAAAGAACCAACTCTTTTTCCGCTGTTGTGCCATCATAAAGCAATCCGGATTTTCTAATTTCTGTCTCATCTGCCGCAACCGTTACAGTTCCATACGTACTCCTTAGCGAATCATCCTTAGCATCTATGCCATTTACTATAAGATAAATATAATAAACCTTATTCTCTTTTGTCTTATTTGCATCAAAGTGGAATTGCGTTGTATAAATATGTGACAACGAATTCATGTAATCATTTTGACTGGATGGCGTTGCCTCCTGAGTATGCTTATTATCATCGTCAAGATAAGCAAGAACTTCAACTGGTTGACTTGTCGCTCCAAGAGTTACTTTAATTTGAGCAGACACGTCTCCTCCCTGAGAGGGGATTGTAATGGTGGCCTTTTCATTGATAATACCAGACATTCCAAGAGTAAGATCCGTTCTTAAAACATCTGCTGGTGTATTCCCCGCCGCTCTCGTCTGCACAAACGCGACGGTCGACACGCTCGCATTCTCCCTGACGGTATCGACCGTACTCTCCCCGCCGCTCGCATAGAACGCGGAGGCAATCCGGCTCGAGAGCGAACGGGTCGGGATACCATCCACGGCGCGGACCGCGGTGCTCACGACGGGTGTAGGCGCGGACACGGGAACCACCTCGCCCTTCGGCCCCTTGCCGGGATCGAAGTGGGCCAGCGCGACCGCCAGCCGCTGGACATCCCCGGTCATGTTCTCCTGAACGGGGAAGGAAGCCGTATACTGATCGGTCGAACCGCTGACACGCCGGACCTCGAACGCCTGCTCCTCCTGCCCGCCGTCGAGCGGCGTGACCGCCGCCCAGACAGAGCGGTTCTTCATGTTGAGCCCCGTCACAGACAGGGTCGCCGTTCCCACGCCATCCTCATACGATGCAGGCATCTCGACCCGCAGGTTCGTCAGCTTCGGCGCACCCAACACAGGCGATTGCGAGAACGCGCCATAGAGCTTCCACCCGGGCAGCGTCACAGCGCGGCTCGGGTCCTCCCCGCCGCCGGCGAGCACCCAGACCTCGTATCCGAGCTGCGCGCTTCCGGAGTAGGGTTCAATGTCAAAGTGGGCCGTCACGCCGTTTTCGTCCCGGACGCCCTTGGCCATCAGATCCCGCATGGGGTCCGCCGGGCAACGGACATTGACCCAGACATCCTCAAGCCCCATGCCGCGGACAGCGACATCCACTTCCCCGCCGGTCGCGCTGAGGGGATCGGCATCCGCCTGCACCTCAACCGACGCAATCGACGGCGCCGCCATTCCGGGCACCGTGACAAGGCGGCTGCCCTCCGGGATGGCCGCGCTCTGCCAGACCGCGCCCGCAGGAGGGGTATCGCCGTCCACATAACAGAGGGTGTACTGGAGCGTATACTGGCGTGTTAGGGCCGAATCGTTGGCAGGCACCTGCACGGTGCCGGTCACTGTCTCCGGGAAGCTCCCGCGCACAGCGGAAATCACATCGGGATACTCTGCCGGATCCGCAGACGCCAGCCGTGTAAAGACAGCGAGACCAGTCGAGCTCAGCCCCATCCCTTCATAGCGCACACGGATCTCTCCGCCCTCTGCGGAGACCTCCGCCTCCACCTGCGCTGCATCGATGACAGCCTCAGGCTTCCCGGCATTCAGCGCCGGAAGCGTAAAGAACTTCACCTGCTCCCACGCTTTGGAACCCGCGCCGGGCTTCACGCCGCCCATCGCCATATAGACGCGCACCTCGCGCTCCCGGACAGGCGAATCGTTTTCACGGACAGTAAAGGTATCCGTCGAAAGGCCGACCTGCTCCGTCCCGTCGCTCACACGGATCCAGACGTGCTCCCCTTCGGGCACGCCGGACACTGTGCAGCGCAGGCTCCCACCCGCGGCGGTCAGCGGCGCGGCGGATCCGTCGGGCCCAAACGTCTCCACCGAGACGGCGATGCCGCGCGAAACCGTGATCGTGCCCCAGACCTGCGCCTTGGATTTTAAATAAGTAGAGTACTGATAAACCTGGTTCTTCGTCTGTGAGACGTTCGCGGGCAGGAGGAATGTCGCGGCCCCGCCTGTCACATTGTGATCCACACGGTAGGGCTCACCGTCGCCCTCGATACGCTCCATGCGCACAAAGCAGTCCCCTTCGGCGAGACCGTCCAGAAACTCGCCTTCCACGTCGATCCGCACACGGCCGCCCTCGCTCGGGAGGAATTCTGTCTCGGTTCCGGCGCGGGTGATGTGCGGCGCGGCGTTCTGGGTGAGCGCGGCGCTCTGGCTGTACCGCTTCCAGTTTTTATCGTTTTCGTCCGGCTTCTTTTCGTCCGTCTTCGCCATAGCGTAAACGTCGAAACGGGCCTTTCCGGCCTCCTCGCCGCGCAGCTTCGTGGCAAGAGGCTCTGTGGATACACTGCCGTCCGCCGAAAGTTCGGACGCGCGCAGGATCTTCGTGCGCACACCCATACTGTCCGTCTTCGGGACAGCCTTCACCCACACCGAGTTGCCCGGCTTGTCGAGATTTTCACCCTTCACACGGAAGACGATAGCGGGACTGCCAGAACCGGCGGCATCCTCCCACTCGACGCTGTCGATGGACGGCGTCTGGCTGACAGGCACCATCGGTACAGTGAAGTCCGCGTACCGCTTCCAGCCGCCTGCGCGGGCGGAGGGGGTGAAACTGTCCTCCTGCGCGAGGAGGGAGACCGCATATGTAATGTCCCTCGTGGACGAATCGTTAGCCGGGATTTTGATTTCAGGCGAGGCAGCTATACCGCTGCCGGAGGAGACCAGCTTTTTAATGATGGGCTCCTTGCCGCCGTTATCGAGCTTGACGAAGAGCTTCTGCGTATCGAGCGCGGAACCCTCAACAATCACCGTGACAGCGCCGCCCTGATAGGTAAAGGGAGTGGGAAGCGTGGAGACATGCACGGCGGAAATCTCAAAATTCCCGCCGGACGCCGCAGAATCATCGCTCGCGACGGGCGGAACGACGATGGAATCAATCTGGCGCCAGCTGCCGCTGTCCGCAGCGGGACGCCCGCTCGCCTGCTCGGCCACAAAGAGTGCATACTCGGCAGGCACGCCCGTCAGGTTCTCTCCAATGGTGATCCGCTCGCTGTATACCTCGTCCGCACTGCCGGACGCCTTCACCATCGAAGACTTCCCCTCCGGCGACACGATGCGCACCCAGACAGTCGTTTTATCCAGATGCTCGCCGCGGACTACAACATTCGCCATCCCGCCGGTGGCGGTCAGCGTTTCGGGTGTCAGAAGGACGGACGCACCGCGGATCACGGGCTCTTCCTGCGGCTCCGGTTCAGCGGGCGTCTCCGGCACGTCGGACAGATCCGGCGCTTCCTCCCCTGCGGACGGCCCCTCCGGTGTTCCGGGTTCGACAGCCGGGAAATCCTCCGGCAAAACCGGCTCGGCCGGATCCGTTTCGGAAGGGTCTGTCACGGGTGGCTGCGGATCATTCGGCGCAGGCTCATCGCCGCCGGACGGTGTGCTTCCGCCCGGCACAGCGCTCTCGCCAACAGTGGGCTGCGCGGGGGGGAGAGCTTCCTCCGAGGGTTCGGGATCGCTCCCGCTTTTGGGAACGATGAATCCACCATCGACAGGGGTCCACCCGCTGTCAGCGATGCTCGGCTCCTCCGCGTCCGCCGAATGGAGAACACTGGCTGTATAGACAGAATAAGCGTCCGCACTGCCGGGCTCGAGTGTGACGGCAGGCGTGGAAAGCTGAGTGACATTCTGCCCCAGGAAAGAGAGCAGGTTATTTTTCAGTGTCTCAAGGAAACCGGTGTATTCGCTCGCACGGACGATCTGATAGGGCGTATTGTCCTTATCCACGCGGATCCAGACCTGCTCCTGCTCAAGATGTGTCCCTGTGATAGTGAATACAAGGCTGCCGCCCTCCACCGTGAGCGGATCCGGCGTGCTCGATGCCGTCACGCTGCTGATGGAAAAGCTTCCCTCCACCGGAGCCGGCGCGGCGGGCTCTTCCGGCTGCGGCTCCGCGATCTCCTCTCCGTCTTCCTCGACGGGGATATCCTCACGCGGCTCCTCCGGCAGGGGATCGGCAGGCGCCTCCATGTCGGGAATACCGGGTTCCTCCGGGAGGATATCCTCCTGCGGCGGGATTTCGGCTTCCTCCTGTATTCCCTCCCCCGGTGTCAGGGGCGCCGGGAGAGTATCATCTGCAAAAGCTCCTGAAGAAAAACTGAACATAATGGAAACAGACAGCAGCAGGCAGAGTACTTTTTTCATGTTCCGGGAAGACCTCCGCTTCAGTGTTTGAGAATTTGGGGCGTCTCCAGAGAGAATACCCCATTCTTAATTATTATAGCACAAGAGTTGGTGTTTGTCTCCCCCTTTTTTGCAGAAAAATTACTCCCGGAAAGCAGATTTCCGGGAGTGCCCATATTCCGTGCACAAGATGTGAGGGTTCGCCCCAAACATATCTTACTGCTCCCGGATTTCCGGTTTATCAGGGCTTTCTGGCAAGCTCCAGATCAATCGTATCGTAGAGTGTAATCTGCCCGCCAAAGCGGTCGACGGCGTGCTCGATCTCCGAGAAAAAGGCCCTTCTCTTCCGCTCCTCTATCACCATATGATCCGAATAGGTCCCCAAAAGGGCTGTGTACTCTTTGGCGGTGAATGTCCGTGTCCGGTGATACAGGCGATACCGGATATCTGTAAACCCGTATTTTGCGGCGATGTCCGCTCTCTCCTTTGCCGCCGCTTCATCGTATTCGCCGCCCTCCAGGGAGTTCGGCATATAGACGGCGTAGATCTCCTCAAACGCCCGGTGGAGCTCCTCCCGCCCCTTATCCCTGTACGGATGGTTGGCAAAGCGGGCAAACACGCCGCCGCTTTTTAACAGGTCGAACACCTTGAGATACCCCGCTTCCTCCGGCACCCAATGGAACGCCGAGGCGGAATAAACGAGATCGAAAGTACCGCTCTCACCGGAATAGTCCTCAAATTTCGACGTGACGGCCGAAAAGCCGGGGAACGCCTGAAACTTTTTTCTGCACAGCTCCGAAAAATTCTTTCCATATTCGACAGCGGTCACGCTGCACCCTGTCTTTAGGATAGGCAAAGTCGCCTGCCCCCCGCCGATCCCTATCTCAAGCGCGCGGCTTGTTTCATCGACGGAATGATAGCGGAAAATATCCTCGTACAGCTCCGGGACATAGCCCGGACGCATCTTCTCATATTGCTGCGCTACCGTGTCAAACGTCCATTCCAGTCCCTTGATGATTGGCATAGAACCACCTTCTTTTCCTTATGCCCGCACCGTGCAGACAGCAGACATTTGTATGAACGGATTTTTTGTGGTATAATAGCTGCAAAGCAGCTATTATACCCTGATTTATTCGGCCTCCCTGCGGGCGCGGACGATGATACAACATAAAGGAGGGCTGCGCCATGGCGCAATATGTCCAGTACGATACAACGCACCCCATCCCCCGTGAGGAATTCCAGACCGTTCTCCTGCTCTTAAAGCACTCCTTCCCGCCGGAGGAACGGCGCACCCCGGCGGGACAGGCCGATTTGCTCTCCCGGCCCGCCTACCGCCTCACCGTGCGCCGGGAAAAGGACGGCAAAATCACGGGCTTTTTCGCCTGGTGGCAGTTCGATTCCTTCCGCTACGGCGAACATTTCGCCGTGGACGAGGCTATGCGCGGGGGCGGTATCGGCGGAGAGATGCTGCATATGCTCACGGCGGCGGACGAGCCCTTTGTGCTCGAGGTCGAGCCGCCCGAGACCGAGATTGCCCGGCGGCGCATCCGGTTTTATGAGCGGGGGGGCTTTGTTGTCAACCCCTTCGAGTACCTGCAGCCGCCGCTGCACCCGGGGCGCCGCCCGCTGCCGCTCCTGTTCCTCTCCCGCCCTGCTCCGCTCAGTGAGGACGAGTTTGTCCGCATGCGCACGGAGATTTACCGCACTGTCTACGGACTTTCCAACCCTGAGACCGCTTTCCGGTGAACACGGCGCATCCTATCGCATGTGCCGTGTATACCGCCGCCTTTAACTAGGTATACTAGAGGGGAATCCACCTGGAAAGGAGGCTTCCCCATGAGCCAAACACCGGATATTAAGGCGCGCGTCCTCGCCGAGCTGGACAGCCGCATCGCGCGGCTCGAAGAACACCGGAACGAGAAAAAGCCCGCTAACACACCGTACAGCGAGCTTAACCACGCGCTCAGCCACGCCATCGGCAATCCGCTCCTTACCGAACTGCGCGACGTGCGGAATTTTGTCGAGGAGCTTTAACGATCGCGGTTCAGGACACGGATCTGTAAATTTTCCAGCACGTCAAGCGTCTTTTCCTGCATCGCGGCGTCGGGCGCGGCGGTGCAGGAGGCGTCCACATAGATCGGCGTCTGCGGCTGGGCTGTCTTGGCGATCACTGCATTCGAAAGCACGCAGATGCTGCTTACCACTCCGCACAGCTCAATTTCCCCGTACCGGTGATTCTCCAGGTAGTGGTAAAGCGCAGCGGAGCCGAACGTGTCCTTTTCAAAACAGAGGCACCCCTTCGCCCGTTCGGCTATGCTGCCGTACAGCTCCCAGCCGGGCGTGGCGCGCAGGCAGTGTTCTATTGGCAGGAGACGCCCCTCCTGGGTGTCGAGATAGTCCTCGCCATGGGTATCCAGCGTGAAAATAATGTCGTCGCCTGCCGCGCGGCAGGCGTCTATTTTTTTCGCGATCGCGTCCTCGAGCGCTTTCGCTCCCTCGAAGCCCAGCGATCCGTCTACAAAATCGTTTTGATAGTCAACAACCACCAGCAGTTTTTTCATCTTCCAGTTCCTCCCTTTCCTCCATCACGGCCCGCAAAAAATGGATAGGCTTCCCTGTCGAGCGGAACATCGCCTCGTGCTCGGTAACGATGCTCTCCTCCGTCACGGGCAGGTTGTCCGTCTCCTCAAGGATCCGGAATCTCGCCTCCCGGAGATAGGTATGCGTATCGGCGAAGAGGCCGGGATCGTCCGTCTTAAAGATAAGCTCCGCCTCGGGGGCGAGAAATGTCCGGTACCGCAGGAGCTGGCGCGTATGCGTCAGGCGGCGCTTGCGGTGCCCCGCCTTCGGCCACGGGTTGCAGAAGTGGACATACAGCCGCTGCACCCGATCCTCCGGGGCGAGGACATCTTCAATCTGCTCCACGTCCCACGCGAAAATGCGGATATTGTCCACCTCCCGCTTACCGGAAAACGCTTCGTCGATCGCGCGCTTGCAGGAGCCGAGGACATTGCTGATGAGGTCCACCGCCAGAAAGTTCCACTCTGGATGGAGAAATGCATACCGGCTGATGAAGCCGCCCTTGCCGCAGCCGACCTCGAGCGCCAGCGGCTGATCCGGGCGGGCGAAGCATGCCCTCCACTCCCCGCGCTGGGCGCGCGGATCCTGTATGCAGTACGCGGCCGACCGGAGCTCCGGCTCCGCCCATTTTTTACGGCGCATCCGCACGGCGCCTCTCCTCCTTCCCTACCGCCCCGCATCCGGGGCAGTCTGCGCAGTTTCCGCCGCATCCCTTTCCGCGCCGCTTCCACACATGGTGAGCGGCAAATGCGGCGGGGATGAGTACGGCGGCGAGTATCAGCCAATCAAGCCAGCCCATTCGATGTCCTCCTTAGCGGATGAGCATCCCGCCCAACTGATAGACCAGCGCGGCGGCGAGCCAGGCGATGCCTGTCTGATAAACGACAACAAAGAGCGCCTGCCAGCCGCTGTGCATCTCACGCTTCACCGCGCTGATCGCCGCGATGCACGGCGTATAGAGCAGGGTGAACGTTAAGAACGACACGGCCGCCAAGGGCGAGAACATCGCGGACAGCGCCTCGGGCAGCGTAGCGGTATTCGTGCCAGTGAGGACAGCGAGCGTGCTGACGACAGCCTCCTTCGCGGAGAAGCCGGTGATGAGCGCAGTAGACGCGCGCCAGTCCGAGAAGCCGAGCGGGGCAAAGATGGGCGCAATCGCCCGCCCGATACCCGCGAGCATGCTCGCCGACGATTCGGCCACAACATTGAATCTCGTGTCAAACGTCTGCAAAAACCAGATGATGATAGTCGCCAGAAAGATAATCGTGAACGCGCGGGTCAGGAAGTCCCTGGCCTTATCCCACACGAGCAGCCCCACGCTCTTCGCGCTGGGCATCCGGTAGTTGGGCAGCTCCATCACGAACGGGACAGGCTCGCCATGAAAGAGCGTGTTCTTCATGAGCAGTCCGCTGAGAATGCCCACGAGCATCCCGCCCACGTAGAGCGCTATCATCACCAGCGGCTGATACCGCGGGAAAAAGGCGAGGGTGAACACCGCGTAGATCGGCAGCTTCGCACTGCACGACATGAACGGTGTCAGAAGGATGGTCATCCGCCGGTCGCGCTCGCTCGAGAGGGTGCGCGTAGCCATAATCGCGGGCACCGAGCAGCCGAAGCCGATAAGCATCGGCACAAAGCTGCGCCCGGAGAGGCCGATTTTTCTGAGCAGCTTATCCATCACGAACGCGACGCGCGCCATGTACCCGCTGTCCTCGAGAATGGAGAGGAAGAAGAAGAGGACCACAATCGTCGGCAAAAAGGAGAGGACGCTCCCCACGCCCGCGAAGACCCCGTCGATGACGAGCGAATGCACCACCGGATTGATGCCGTAGGCTGTCAGCCCCGCATCGACGGCGGCTGTCAATCCGTCGATACACAGGGACAGAAGGCCGCTGAGCAGAGCGCCGAAGACGCCGAACGTCAGCCAGAACACGGCGAGCATGATGCACAGGAATATAGGGATCGCCAGAACCTTGTGGGTGAGTACTTCGTCCATCCTCACGCTGCGCAGGTACTCCCGGCTCTCCCCGCATTTGACAACACTGTCCGCGCAGAGCTTTTCAATGAAGCTGTACCGCATATCGGCCAGCGCGGCCTCGCGGTCGGTATCCAGCTCGTGCTCCATCTCGGCAACACTGTGCTCAATGAGCTCCTGCTCGTTCTCCGAGAGCCCCAGGCGGTCGCACATCGGGGTATCTCCCTCAAGGAGCTTGGTCGCGGCGAAGCGCGCCGGCACGCCGATGCGCTGCGCGTGATCCTCCACCACGTGCGCCACCGAGTGGATGGCGCGGTGAACGGCTCCCGAACAGAAGTCGAGCCGCCTGGGGGGCTGCCGGTCCCCGGCGGTGCGGACAGCTGTCTCGATGAGCTCCTCAATGCCCTCGTTCTTCGCCGCCGAGATGGGCACCACCGGCACCCCCAGCTCTTCCGCCATTTTTCGCACCTTGATGGTGCCGCCGTTGGCGCGGACCTCATCCATCATATTGAGCGCGATGACCATCGGCAAGCCGAGCTCGATGAGCTGCATGCTCAGGTACAGGTTTCGCTCAATATTCGTGGCGTCCACAATGTTGATAATCCCGTCGGGACGCTGATCCAACAGAAAATCCCGCGTGACAATCTCCTCGTTCGTATACGGCGAAAGGGAATAGATCCCCGGCAGATCCACGACAGTGACATCCCTGTGCCCCCGCACCACACCATCCTTGCGCTCGACAGTCACGCCCGGGAAATTGCCCACATGCTGATTCGATCCTGTAAGCTGATTAAACAGTGTCGTCTTGCCGCAGTTCTGGTTCCCGGCCAGTGCAAATACTATCATTGCTGTCCCCCCGCCGGCACGGCTTCGATCTCAATCTTCTGCGCGTCCTCCAGCCGCAGGGTCAGTTCGTACCCGCGCAGATACAGTTCTATCGGATCCCCCATCGGCGCGACCTTTCGCACCATAACCGCGGTGTGCGGCGTCAGCCCCATGTCCAGAAGGCGCCGCCGGAGGGCTCCCTGTCCGCCCACCGCCACAATTTTCGACCGGCCGCCCACCGGCAGCTCATCCAATGTCATTCTGACCGCTCCCCCTCATGAACTAACCTCTTCACATTTATCACATTATAGTCGGTTTCTCCTCCCCCGTCAACGGGTGGAATCGCCCGCTGTGCGGAAAAAAGCCTCCACATCCACGCTCTCTCCCCCGCGCAGGCGCGAATACTCCGCGGCAAAGCATGCCCGGTGGCTTTCGATGGACGCCTCCAGTGAGGTCAGCGCCGTTCCGGGCGCTTCCCCGCCGGACACCAGGCGAAGTGTCTCCCGCACCAGCCGCCGGTCGCCGCCGCCGTGGCCGCTGAAATCGTCCGTAAGGGTGCGCACGTCGATGACCTCCGGCTCCCGCCCGAAGCGCGTGAGCGTGATGAGGTTCGTGTCCGTATCGGCGGAAATGTCGCCGAGTGTGCCCATGACCTTAAGCTGCCGGAACTGGCGGCTCGTGAACGCGCTCATCGTCAGGCTCGCGGTGACGCCGCCGTCCAGCTCCAGATTGACCACCTGATGATCCACCACGTTATTATCGCAGTGGTACACGCACCGCCCATACGGCCCCGTGCGCAGCGCCTCCATGACGCTCTCCTCTGTCGGGTGCAGGGCGAGCACGTCGACAGGCCAGTCGTCGCCGACGTGGCGCACGCCTGTTTCCTCGTCGGTGATGTAGATTTTTTCGGCGTCGTAGGGGCACTGATCCTTCGCGGCGCACCCGTCCAGGCAACGCTTCGCCGCGCCCGCCGGCGCGCATGCGGGGCGGAAGTGCATGAGTGTCCCGTAAGAGGAGACACGCCGCAGGTGCTTATCCGCCAGCCAAAGCAGGATGTCCATATCATGGCAGCACTTCTGAAGGATCATAGGGCTGGTCTCCTCGCTGTTCCGCCAATTGCCGCGAACAAAGCTGTGCGCCTGGTGGTAATACCCCACGTTTTCGACAGCTTGGAATGTGACCGGATCCCCGATGGCGCCGCTCTGGATGAGCTCCTTTATCTTCTGATAGAACGCTGTATACCGCAGCACATGGCAGACCACGACATGGCGCTTTTCCTCCTCCGCTACGCGCAGGATCTCCTCACACTCCCCCTCGCTGGGCGAGATGGGCTTCTCGAGCAGCAGATGGTACCCCTTTCGCAGCGCGGGGATGGCGGGCGGGACATGCACGCGGTCGGGCGTGCAGAGAAAGAGGATGTCCGCGAGACGCTCCTGTGCCACGAGCGCTTCCACACTCGGGAAGCACCGATCGGGCGGGATGCCGAAGGTTTTCGCGGCCTCCTCCACGCGCTCGGGAAGGATATCCGCTACCGCCGTTACCTGCATCTCCTGCGGGAAGTCGAGCGCATAAGGGGCGTATGCCCGCCGCCCCCGGCTGCCCAGACCCGCTACTGCAACTGTTACTGCCATACTTCTCTCTCCTCTATCTTTTTCGGTTTTTCCGTTCCCTTCCAAACAGAAAAGGCCCTGCTGCCCTTTTTGGCGGCATGGCCTTTCAGATTCTCCGAGCCGTATCAGAGTCCCGCCGGCCGGTTTTTCCTCTTTCAAGGCACGTCTATCGACTGTGCA
>CATJVQ010000049.1 GCA_949743955.1 uncultured Oscillospiraceae bacterium
GGAAGCCGCCCGACGGCTTCCGGCCTCAGCCTCTGTTTCCCTATCCATTTAAGGCTTTCATCTCTGCCGCTTTAAGAAAATAATACACCGTTTATGACTCCGGCACAGCTGAGATTTTCTTCATCCACTTCCTGCTTTTCAGCCGGAAAAAACACCAGACACATTTAATGATCTGATCAATTTTCAGCATGGAATAGATCCAGAACGGCGTCCAGTGCCACACCAGCCCCGCCAGCGCTCCTAAGGGGATGGAGGCTATCCAGAGGAACAGAATATCCCCCACCATGAGGAATTTGGTATCTCCTCCCGCGCGGAGCACCCCTTTTGTCAGGATGGAATTCATGGCCTGGAAAATAATAATGAAGCTGATGGAATCCATCAGTTCCCAGCCTATCTCCTTTGCTTCCGGGGAGACATGGTAATAGCCGATGATAGGCCCTCTCAGCAGAAGAATCAGAACAGAGGCCATACACCCGATGATACCCGCCAGAATCAGGAACGTGTACCCCTGCTTCTGCGCCCTGTCATACTCTCCGCGCCCCATCGTGTGGCCGGTAATGATGCCGCTGGCGTTGGAGATCCCCTGGGTCAGGACAGAGCTGAGCTGCTGCACCACCATAGTCACGGAATTGGCTGCCACAAAGACATCGCCGATCCGCCCCATGATCATGGCGACAGAATTGTTCCCCAATGCCAGCAGACCGTCGCTGATAAGCACCGGAATGCTGATTCTGAGATATTCCTTCGCCAGATCGCCGCAGGGCGTGAAGAGGTGCCGCAGCCGGTAGGCCGCTCGCTTATCCCGAAAGAAAAAGAACCCGCAGATGAATACCAGCTCGAATATGCGGGCAATCAGCGTGCCCAGAGCCGCCCCGGCAATCTCCATACGGGGCGCACCCAAATGGCCGAAAATGAATACCCAGTTGAAAAATATATTGATAAAAAACGCGATGACGGAACAAATCAGCGGAATTCGCACTTCTCCGACACTGCGCAGCACAATGGTGCAGGTTAGAGACAGCCCCATACAAAAATAGGTGGGCAGAATCCACCGCAGATACATTACACCGTATCCGATGGTGACAGTATTCGTGGTATAGAGCCGCATGATTGGTTCCGGGAAAAAGAACGTCGCGACAAAAAAGGCCGAGGCAAAAACCAGTACTATACGCAGCATAATCGTGATTGCCTTGCGCAGGCTGGTCCTGTCCTCCATCCCCCAGAACCGGGAGGTCAGTACAGAGGCCCCCATCCCGATTCCCATGCAGAAGATCTGGTAAAGGTTGATAAACTGGCTGGCCTGCGATGAAGCCGACAGCTGAGCGTCCCCCATATTGCTGAGCATGATGGTGTCCATCAGATTGATACCCACCGTGATTAACTGCTGCAGGGATATGGGGACTGCAATCCTGAGAATGGTTTGATAAAAGGTCTTATAACCCAGATACTCTTTCCAGCCGCCGCGCTCCATAGAATCCTCCCTTATTGTGCCGATACCGAACCGGTATGGTAATAAAAGGTAATAAATCCAGCAGATGCGGGTAAGAAAATTCAGGGATGCCCCCGCAATCCGACCTCATTCTTTTTACATTTTATATCTATTATAATCCCTTACGGCAGGCAGAGCAATACTATTATGATTAGTACTGCCGAAAGCCGATAAAAAAGCGCCTGATGTTCAGCGAATCTTTATCTCAGCATCCCCCGCGATATATCTCCGATCAGCAGGGTGCCGGCGCCCGTATTCTGTCTCCGGAAGACCACATATAAACCGCATAATAAAGAACAGCGCCACGTTACAGACAGGGGCGCTGTTCTCGATCAGTCTTTCATACCGGTCATCGCGATTCCTTCAACAAAATACTTTTGCAGAAAGATATACAGAATGAGAATTGGAATGACCGAAATCACCGAACCGGCCATCAGCAGATTCCATGCGATGGAATACTGCCCCTTGAAAAGCTGCATGCCAACCGTCAGTGTGCGGTGGGAGTCCGTGTTGGTCATAACCAGCGGCCAGAGCAGGTTGTTCCACTGCCACATAAAGCAGAAAACCGCCTGCGTAGCCAGCGCCGCTTTGGACAGGGGAAGCAAAATCTGCCAGTAGATGCGTATATAGCCGCACCCGTCAATAACGGCTGATTCATCCAGAGATTTAGGGATCCCGATAAAGAACTGGCGCAGCATAAAGGTACCGTACGCGCTGAAAATCCCGGGGACG
The DNA here is from genome assembly GCA_949743955.1 of uncultured Oscillospiraceae bacterium. Taxonomy (GTDB): domain Bacteria; phylum Bacillota; class Clostridia; order Oscillospirales; family Ruminococcaceae; genus Harryflintia. Next base: position 2,222 of record CATJVQ010000049.1, read on the forward strand.
ATCAGGCCGGAGAAGGTATCAATCCACCCGAACTGCTTCATTAAAAGATACAGGGGGATCAATGTCACCTGTGTGGGAATCATCATGGTCGCCAGATAAATCAGGAAAATCTGATCGCGGCCGGGAAATTCCAGCCTCGCAAAAGCAAATGCCGCAAGAGAACAGGTAACAAGCTGGCCGGCTGTTGTCAGGAGAGTGACAATCGCAGAATTCCGGAAGAAAAGATTGAATTTTGCCAGCTCCCATGCCTCTGAATAGTTGTGAATCACAAACGGCTTTGGAATCCACTCCGGCGGGAAGATTAAAACCTGTCCCATCTCCTTAAACGAGGTGGAAACCATCCACAGGAAGGGCAGAATCATCACCAGAGCAACTGCGATCATCAGCACATAGACCACGGTATTTTTGATTCCCGACTGTATCCTTTTGTTCACCAACATATGCGTTTTCCTCCCTCCACCGTATTAAACATCCGCCTGGACCCACTTTTTCTGTAAGCGGAACTGGAAAACGGTAAAAACAAAAATGATAATAAAAAGCACGATGGCAAGAGCGCAGGCATAGCCCATTCTGAAACGGGTGAAGCTCATATCATAGATGTAGGTGACCAGTGTGCGTGTCGCGTCAAGCGGGCCGCCGCCTGTCAAAGTGAACACGATTTCAAAGACCTGAAAGGAATCAATGACAGAAGTGATCAGGATAAAAAACGTTGTGGGGGAGATCATAGGCACTGTAATGCTGAAAAATTTCTGCGCCGCGTTCGCGCCGTCAATTTCAGCCGCTTCATAGAGATATCCCGGTATCCCCTGCAAACCCGCAAGGTATATAACCATCAGCTTGCCGGCATTCTTCCAGATGTTCACAAACACAACGCTGAACATAACGATACGCAGATCTGTCAGCCATGCCACTTTTGGAACTCCCAGAATTCCCAGAAGATAGTTGAGAAGACCGAATTCCTGGTTATAAATCCACTGAAAAACCATGGACGCCGCAACCGCGGAAGTGACCACCGGAAGAAAATACATAAACCGGAAAACGATAACCGTTCGGTATCCCCGATTGACCAGCAACGCAAGTCCCAGCGACGCAATCAGCACAATCGGAACATACAGAAGCGTAAAATAGAGCGTATTCCCGAGAATTGTATAAAACTTCGGATCGCCTGCGAACATGTACCGATAGTTTTCTAGGCCGACCGGATGAAACTGGCCGGAAATGTTCCAGTCTGTCAGGCTGATCCCGACAGAGGCCAGAACAGGGAGAAAAGAAAACAGAAGGAATCCCAGAAAATTGGGCGCCAGAAAAAGGTATCCTGCGATAATCTCACGTTTTCTTTTGGTCATGTGCTTCATTTTTATACCCATTCCTTTCTTCGAGATCCGGTCAATTCGGCAAAATCCAGTACAGAAACAGGAGATCCGGCTGTACTCCCCCGGCCTGAAAAAAAGATCGACCCGCCTGAAATGAAAAGGCGGCCCCGCTGCGGTGCTCTGCGGCGGGGCCGCAAATCAGTTAGCCCTGAACTTTGCCCTCTTTGACCTCCGCGAGAATCGTATCGCAGGGAGGTACAATTTCCGCCATAACCGCCGAAACATCCTCACCATAGATCAAAATCCGGTCCATTGCACTGTTGATATAGGAGTTCGTGGCTCCGCCGATTTCCTCCCAGCGCGCAACGGCATTCGGCCCTTTGGATTCAAGCAGCGCTTCTTTGACGATGGACATATCCGCTTTTTCAGACGCATTCATAAACGCATCCGTATCCATGATGGCCTCCAGTGTCGGCTGCGCCAGACCTTCCTCGGCGATGATGTTCTGTCCCTCTTCGGAGGTGCAGAATTTAATCCATTCCCAGGCGGCGTCCTGATTCTTTGAGCCGCCGCCGATGCCCATCCCATTGGGGAAGGCCGCAGGCAGGCGTCCCTTCGGGCCTGTCGGAATCGGCGCAACGGCCCAGTTAAAGGGCAGGGTAGCATAGGTGGGAATCATCCACGAACCGAACAGCTGCATGGCAACCTTGCCTGTGTCAAAGCTGATATTGCTCACCTGCGAGCCGCCCGTGGTATCCGGAATCGGCGCAGATTTGTCGACATGGATGATATCCTGCATGATCTGGAACGCTTCAATCGCTTCCGCCGTATCCAGATCGCATTTTGTACGATCCGGAGAAATGATATTGCATCCGTTGGAGAAGAACCACGACTGCTCATAAACGATCAGGCGGGTGAAGAATGTGCCGAACTGGGTGGTATCGTCCCCCTCGCGGATCGTGAGGTTCTTTGCGTTCTCACGGAAATCATTCCAGTCCCACGTACCATCCGGATAGTCGAGGCCTGCGGCGTCAAACATATCCTTATTGTAGAACATGAGGGAGGTGTAGTTCATTGTCGGCAGGGCAAAGACTTCGCTGTCCGACATGGTGAACGGGGATTTGACCGGATCGGCAATCTTCTGATAAACGCTGGTGAAAAACTCCGAGTCGTTCTGGATACGGTCATAGATGTTTTCATAGAAGCCGTTCGCATACAGTCCCGCGCCTCCCAGCTCGTTGACAAGGGCTGAATCGGGCGGCGTACCGGCCGCTATAAGGGTGTTGAACTTGACACCGAAATTATCACCGGCATTGTCAATCGTCACATGGATGTCCGGATTCTTCTTGGAAAATTCATCGGCCAGGCGCTGCATGGAGCCCGTTCTGCTCGGCTCGCCCCACATCAGGTATGTAATTTCCGCCGCAGCGGAACCGGGAGCTCTGTCCTGCGCCGGGGCCGCCGTATCCCCGCTCTGGGAAGAGGACGAAGAGGATTCCTGTGCTGTGTTCCCGCCGCCCTGCGATCCGCAGGCGCTTATCGAAAGAGCCATTGCGGAAGCCATTGCAAGAGCTATCCATCTTTTTCTGTTCATTGTTTACACTCCTTTTTTAAACACAGATTTCAATGATCGTCTCAATGTCAAGATTCTGTACCGTCAGCTGACCGCCCTCAAAGCAGGCGGACGCATCGCCGTGCGGGAAGCTGTGCACCCGCACCTGCCGTATAGGCCGGTTCAGCCGGGCGTGGAACTCGGGGATTCGCTCGATCTCGCGGGAGATGCTGTTCAGCCGGTAGTTGAGCAGGTGCAGCCGGTATCCGCCGCCTGGGGCCTTATGCAGGGCTGTTCCTACATCCGGATTTGCATCGCATGAGAAAAAGGTATCTTCCTGCATAAGCCAGTCGGCGAACTCCTGGAACTTTGTATAGCCAAAGCGCAGATCAAAGAGATCCCGATCGATTCTTCCAAGCGCGGCGGCACGTCCTCTGGAAGCGAAGCGGCGTACAGCCGATTTTTCTTCCTCTGTGAGCAGATAAGCGTCCGGCAGGATGAGCGTATCGTATTCCGCGAGTCGGCTGTCTGTCAAAGGTTCACTCTCGCTGACGTAGAGGACATTATAAAGGATATGACGCTGGCAGAGCTCCTGCGTGACATCAAAGAATGTGCGGAAACCTCCTTCCTTATTCGGGTCGGGATAATTGCCGGTATAGAGCTCCACATCAAGCGCGCTCTTCTGATCATAGACCACCGCAATCTGGGCGGCGGGATTCATCTGGAAAAGCTCCTCATGCCCGGCCAGCCAGTCACCCATGCGCCGCTCTACTTCCAGATTCGGATAGAAGGAATCCTTCTTGAAATTCATCAGCCATCCGCCATAGGAAATCGCGATATTGAATCCATGAACCAGCGGCTCAAGCATGAACAGGATATAGGCGTCATTTTTATTATGGTCAATGTCTTCAAGGATCTGTAAGATATGCTCGTTGGGGTCCTCGATAAACGAGCCCTCTTTCCCGCCCATATAGGCGTAGCCGAATTTATAAAAGGCATCCTGCCGGAGCTTGATTCCGCCCTTTTCACCGCAGATGGTATCGCAGTATTGGCGCAGCCCTTCACTGCGGGGCAGACAGTTATAAAGATTCGCAGTCACCGGCAGTTCACGCCCCCGCTTTTCACGGGAATAGGCTTTGACAAAATCATGAATCTGGCGGAAATCATCCTCCATCCGTTTCAGGTTGAAATCAGTAAACGCCCTGAAAAGTGGGATATCCAGGCGAGCTTCCCGCTGCTGTGCGAGCAGGTCCTCATCATGATATCCGAGGGAAATCAGATATTCCCGGTAATCGAACGTGTCAAGATCCAGCGCCTTCGTCTCCTTCGAAGGGTGCTCCCACAGGTATTCTCGAAAACGTTTCATACAGTCCGGGCAGAAACAGCCGGCGTTATTCAGCACATGGAACTGAACGTCATATTCGTCGAGAAGGATTCCGCCTGCGCCAGCGTCGATCATGATTTCCAGCAGCTTTTTCATATAGTCCATGTAGGCTGGATTATTCGCACAGGGGGAATAACATTTATGATCATGTCCGGGTACCATCAGCCAACTGGAGAGAATCTTCTTTCCTTCAAGCGTACGCGCCGCCATATCCTCGAGGAAATCGTTTACACGGGATCCGTCGGAACGATATAGGCCGTTGGGGAAGAATTCTTCTATCGGAGAAAACAACTTCGGATAGCGGTTCTGCGAGAGCTCCGACATCCCCACATAGCCGCGTTTCCCTTCTCCGCGCAGTTTGTTGAGGGCCAGCAGTTCAGATTCATCCTCACTGAATTCCGCAGGAAATTCCCAAAGCTGAGCCTTCCAGAGAACCGCATAGGCCGTGATGCCCCGCTTTTCACATTCCCGGCAGAATTCACTGTCATTGAGGTAGCCGTAGAACCTAAAGCGCGGCTGAATCCTTTCAAATGCCTCTTTTTGCAGATAGGGGATCCCAATGGCGCCGCTGCCCAGGCAGGACCAGAGAAGCATATTTCCATGTACACTCACAATGTCCTCCACCTGCTGCAGGCGTTTGCTCATCATGCTCGGATGATAGTTCCAGTCCTCTTTAAACCAGCACATGTAGTGCATGCCTCTAACCATATCCCATACCCTTTCTCATTTTGATTCTCCATGTACTACCGGGGCTGCTTCTCACAGAGTAAATCCAGCCGATCGATACATTCGCTTAAAGCGCGCCCCGTATGATAAATTCCTTTCCATGGATTCCCCAGCTGATCCACAATTGGATTCCCCTCACGATCCAGAAGCTGACGGCTCTCCCCCAGCAACGGATGCAGGAAGCAGGATTTGATAAACCCCCATGTCTGCTGAAACGCCGCCAGATACGCTTCCTCGCCGAAGCGGCAATAACCGTTGAGGAAACCGACCATGGACTCAAAGTTCTGCCACCACTCCTTATCATGGACAAGCGCGGGTTCCTCCGCAACACCGTCGCGGTATATCCCTCCGTACACGGTATCGCATCCATACCGCAGCGCGTGATCGAGCAGACGCCGCAGAATCGGGGGTTTTTCACCGCCGGTCAGACGAAGAGCCCTATCCATCAGCCAGCTCAGTTCTACATTGTGCCCGTAAGAAGTCGTATCCAACGCCTTTTCAATACATTCGTTGGTCTCTCTGTCAGCATTCCATGTGCGGTTAATGCAGATAGCCGGAATCCGGTTGAACTGTAAATCAAACTGATTATAACCAAACCCGGCCTCATGGTTTACCATCCGACAGAGAATGAGCGACATCACCTCCCGCAGTCTGCGCAGATGAATCGGGTCCCCGCTTGCTTCGGCGAGAGTGGTGAACGCCTCGAGCAGATGCATGTGGATATCCAGAGACTTGCGATCTCCGCCGCCGGCTCCGCTCGGAGAAAATGACCAGTCCGCCTCCAGATTTTCATAGTACCCGCCAAAAGCATTGTCCGCCGCCCGGGATTCAAGAAGATTGAAGGCCTCCTCTGCCATCCTCAGAGCGGCCGGATCCTGGAAGCGCAGGGCGTATTCACTGAGCGCATAGACAGCGAAGCTCTCTCCATAGGTCAGCTTAGCTCTGTCCAGAACCTGACCGTTCCGTGCGGTTTTCCACACAAATCCGCCGTATTCCGAATCCCAAAAATTTGTCCGCAGGAAGTCAAATCCCGATTGAGCCGCCTGAGCCATCTGAGGACGCTGTTCCTCGAGAGCATACGGTATCAGGTGGGAGAAACCCCAGAGCATCCGGCTCTGTGTCACGATGTATTTCTCATCATCGCCAGTGAAATCACCCTTTCCGTCAAATGACAGCAATTATCCACCATATTCTGTATCAATACTGCGTTCAAGCCAAAAGGGAATGATTCCCTTCTGCAGCGCCCGTGACATCTCCTGGCGAACCGCAGAAAGCTCAGACGCATTTTGAAACTTCGGCATTTTATATCCCCCTTATTGAATTGAAATGTTTTATAATTTAATTTATATAAATTTTATTGTATATTTTAAGATAATTAAAGTAAAAACGCACAATATATTTTCGCTTTTAGGGAACGACAGCTTTATAATTTCATTTTACAACTATACTATACATGAAACGATTCAAATTGTCAATTATATAAAATACAACAATTAACGCAGTATTTATAGGCAAAAACATAAAAATATAGTTCAATTTTGAAAAGGTTTAATCATTTGTCCGCTGGACAATAAAAACACGGTGTGATAGAATGTAAAATAAATGCAGCTGGGAACAAGGGGGGAGGAACAAAGGCTGTGTCAGTCGTAACCATCAAAAATGTAGCCAATGCCGCGGGTGTTTCTTTGGGGACAGCGTCCATGGCGCTCAACGGTAAGGAAGGAGTTAATGAGGAGACACGCCGCCGGGTGCTCGAAATCGCAGAGGAGCTTGGATACCGGCCGAATCAGTATGCGCGCCTGCTGACTTCAAAAAAAACGTATACCATCGGCCTGATTGTAACCGATATTTCAAACCCATTTTTCGGCATCATCATCGAATACATCGAGCAGGCGCTTGAGGAGCGGGGGTATGAACTGATGCTGGGAATTTCTAACGGAAGTATTTCTAAAGAAAAAAAATGTATTCTTAAGTTCATCGATCTGCGTGTGGACGGGGTCATCATCGTCCCCTCACACAAACAGTCGCCGGATATAACGCACCTTCTGGAACTGCGGGAAAGAAAAATCCCGCTGTGCTTCATCACGACGTATTATGATGATATGGACGCCTCCTGTGTGATGACGGATCTGAGCGACGGATCCTATCAGCTGACCAGCTACCTCCTTTCGGCAGGACACCGAAGGATCGTCTATATTATCGGGAACCGGGCGATTCCGGTGTCCAACCTGCGTGTGGAGGGTTATCTTTCCGCATTTCGCAAGGCCGGCCATGAATTTAACCCGGATTGGATTGTCGTGGATGAGGCTACCTTTGAAGGAGGCTACCATGCCACAGGAAATCTGCTCAGCGGCCCCCTTCCAGATGCTATCCTTGCTATGAACGATATTATGGCCATGGGGGTAATCAAACGGCTGAAGGAGGCGGGTGTCCGTGTGCCCGAGGATATATCCGTCGCAGGGTATGACGATCTAATCTACTCCTCACTGCTCGAAACACCCCTGACTACCGTACGGCAGCCTGTCCTGCAGATGTGCACTCGATCTGTGGAGATTTTACTCCAGCGGATGGAGAACTGTACCTCTCCAACTGAAAAGGTATTGCTGCGCCCGCAGCTTATTGTGCGCGCTTCCACTCGAGAATGTTGAATTGTGGCCGGAAAGCTGAAAAACTCTTGTCTCTTTGAAAGGCTGCCGTTTTTGAAATTATTCCTGCTTTCACCGAATAAATAAAAATAAAAAAAGGCGGCACATTTTGTGCCGCCTTTTTTGTGAATGATAAAATATAAAGAGGTAAAGATTCCGTATATTCAGAGAGAAAACGAATTACCCCGCACGGACAGCCGCGTTCATCTCCTCCCACTTATCCTCCATATCGGCCACCAAACGGAACTGTGTACGGGCCCGGTCCAGGTTCTGCCCCTCACGGTGCGTTTTAAAATAGACGTCCCCGTTTAAGTAATCCGTGAGAAACCGGACACCGCATTCCAGTGTCATCATCTTGGCCCCTATGGGCAGTGTCTGCCGCTCGAAGGGCGTGAGCGCCTCCCCCGCCGCCGCAAGGAAGCCGCGCGCAAAGGCCCCGAACAGCTCAAGATCCAGCCCCACCTTCGAGAGATCCCGCTCGTCCTCAAGCGCCGTGCTCGCGCCGGAACGGATGGAGTCCCCGAAATCGTAGGCTGCAAATCCCGGCATGACCGTGTCCAGATCGATGACACACAGTCCGCGCCCTGTCTCCGCATCAATGAGGACATTGTTGAGCTTCGTGTCATTGTGCGTCACGCGCAGGGGCAGATCCCCCCTCCTCTGCGCATCCATGAGCGTGTGGGCAAACGCCTCACGCTCCCGCACGAACGCCTCCTCCTCCCGGACCTCCTTCGCCCGCCCGCAGACATCCCGCCGCAGGGCGTCTTCAAACTGGACGTACCGGTTCGGGGTGTTGTGGAAATTCGGGATCGTCTCGTGCAGCGACGCCGCCGGATACGCCGCCAGCTGCCTCTGGAACATCCCCAGCGTGTACGCGACTGCATAGAACGGCTCCGGATCCTTCGCGATCTGGTAGACCTTTGTCCCCTCAATGAAGTCGTACAGCCGCCAGACACCTCCGGCTCTGTCGGTGAAGAAGCTGTCCCCCATCCCCGTGCGGTGGACGGTAAGCGTCTCGCGCCGCGGATCCCCGCCGCGCTCAAGGATGCGCTCCCGCAGGAAGTCTGTCACACCCACAATGTTTTCCATCAGTCCCTTCGGATCGGTGAACACCTCTGTATTGATGCGCTGCGCTATGAAACGACGCATGCTCCCGTCGTTCATCTGGTAATACGCCGCATAGGTATCGTTGATGTGCCCGTCGCCGTAGGGCAATACGCCCGCGGGCACGCCGTCCACCGGATAGGCCGGCAGGACCTCCTTTTCCAGACATGCCTTCATCTCTCAAACTCCTCCCACAGGTCCGCCGGATAGACACCGCCGGCTGTCTTCTCGGCGATGGCTCTCTCCACCGCGGGCTTATCCTGCCGATAAGTGACACCGTACCAGCGGTCCTCCGAGGGGAATACGCGCACCCGCACTTTTCCTGCCGCCAGCAGGCAGCGCACCGCCTCCGGCAGGAAAAACTCCGCCCCCCTCGGATCACGAGGGAGCATCTCCCGGAGAAATGTATGAAACTGCCTCTCCAGTTCGGGCATGATGCCGGGGGTAAAGCCCCACAGATTCATCGACACCGTGCTCTCCGGAGAAAGCGGGAACCATTCCCCATTTTCTGTGTACGCGGGAGCACCGTCCCGCCGCTCGATGTGGGTGCGCTCATGGATATCCCGGAGCCAGCCGCCCTCTACCGTGCACACGCCGCGCGCGACATGGCCGTTTTCCGTGAGCGTGTTGGAGAGGCGGTAACCCACCATGGCATACTCCTCCGGTTCTTCCGCATGCCGGAGGAAATCGTACATGGACCGGAACGCGCCCGGACCGTAGTAATCGTCGGCATTGATGACGCAGAAGGGCGCGTCGATGAGATCTCCGCAGGAGAGGATGGCGTGCCCCGTCCCCCAAGGCTTCGCCCGATCCGCTGGCGGGGCGAACCCCTCCGGCAGAACCCCGGTCTGATACGCATAGCGCACCTCGCAGATTCTGCCGAGCCGGTCGCCTAGGATCTCCTTAAAGTCCGCTTCGATTCGCTTTGTCAGGATACAGACAACACGCCGGAAGCCCGCTTTCAGTGCGTCGTAAATCGAGTAGTCGATGAGAATCTCCCCGTGCGCTCCCACCGGATCGATCTGTTTGGGGCCGCCGTACCGGCTGCCCATCCCCGCCGCCATAATCACCAGAATTGGATCTCTCATTGCTCCCCCGTCCTTTCCACTCTGTCAAGCTCTATCCGGTTTCGGGCCCCGAGGACCGACGCCTCCTCCTCATCGTGCGTGACGAGCAGGACCGTGCGGCCTGCTGTCTCCTGCGCCATATAGCGCAGGACCTCCGCCTTTGTCGCCGCGTCGAGCCCGCGCAGCGGTTCGTCGAGCACCACGACATCCGCCGCAGCCGCCATGGCCCGCACGATAGCCACCCGCCGCCGCATCCCGCCGCTGAGCTCCCGCACACGCGTGCGCTCCTCCCCCGAAAGCCCCACCCGTGTGAGATGCTCCCGCAGCATATCCGCAGAGAGATCCGGCCGCACGAAGAGCAGGTTCCGCCGCACGGACAGCCCTTCGCACAATCTGTCCTCCTGGAACACTGCCGCCATGCGCCGCCCTTTCGTCCCTGTAACGGATCCCGCGTCCGGGTGAAGAAGGCCCAGCACCAGCCGTAAGAGCGTCGTCTTTCCCGCGCCGGAAGGGCCTGTTATGACCGTCGCCTCCCCCGCCGGAAAGACAGCGGAAAAGTCCCGGAGCACCGCACGCGAGGCATACGACTTATCCACATGCTGTACCTCAATATCCATCATCTTCCCTCCACTCTGCGCCGAAGCGCCGCGGCCAGCGCGAGCAGCACGCGCTCGAACACAACGCTGATGAGGACAATCACCAGCGTCCACGCAAAGAGGACGGGCGTATCGAAATAGAGCTTCGCCTCATACAGCGCCCCGCCGATGGATCGCGCCGGCAGCCCAATGACCTCCGCCGCGATGCCCGCCTTCCAGCAGAGCCCCGCGCTCAGCGACGCTGCCGACAAAAAATACGGCGCCGCCGCAGGCAGATAGATGTATAACACCCACAGCCCCTTCACCCGGAATACGGACGCCATCTCCAACAGCTCCCCGTCCGCCGCCCGGATGCCCTCGCACAGGTTGCGGTACACGATGGGAAAGGCCATGAGCGCCGAGATGAGCACGGACAGATGCGCGGAACGGATCCAGATGAGAGCGAGCACCGTGAAGGAGGCGACAGGCGTCGACTTAATCACCGTGACCAGCGGGCTCAGAAGGATTTCTACCGCCCGGCTCGCGCAGGCGAGCGCCGCGAGCAGGACACCGAGCGCCTGCGCCAGAAAGAACCCGCACGCTATGCGCCCGAAGGATCCGCCCACACAGAGCCAGAAGTCCTCTGTCACGCACAGCCGAGCCGCCTCACGCATAACGCGGGCAGGAGAGACCAGCAGAATCTCCTGCCCGACCGATACGCTCGCGCCCTGCCAGACAAGCAGCCAGAACGCGAGCGCCGCTAGACGTAAAAGCCTATCTTTGGTAGTAGAAGGCGTCATCCGGAAGCTGTCCCCCCACCGACTTCGGGTTCTGGTCAAACAGCGCCTGCAGATAGCCGCTGACCTTTGTCTTCATCTCTTCCCCCTCCAGAAACGCGAGGTTGCAGGCGGGCAGGGCCTTCTCTGCCACAGGGGCCGGAACGATATCGTATTTTCCGATGAGCTGCGCCGCCTCGGCGGGATTGGCGGCTGTGTAGGCGATCGACTCACGGTAGGCATCCAGAAACGCGCTGGCTGCCTCCCCGTTCTCCTCCAGGAACGCGCTGCGCATCACCAGCACGCCTGTCACCAGCGCGCTCCCCTCGCCGACCTTATCCCACTCCTCGGTGAGGTTCAAAGCTGTGCGGACCCGGTCGTTCTTTGTCTTGAGCGTGGTGACGTAGGGCTCGGGCAGCATGGCGACAGCGTTTTCCGCGCTCTCCATCTGCGCGGCGACCTCTGTCGACTCGGATTTATACTCGATGGTCACGTCATTATCCGGATCGATGCCGTTCTTTGTGAGGATAAAGCGGAGCGCGTACTCCGGCGTGGTGCCCTTGCCGGTGGCGAGGATCGTCTTCCCGCGCAGGTCCTCCACCGACTGGATGGTGTCCCCCGTCTCGACAATATACAGGACACCCAGTGTATTGACCGCCGCGAGCTTCACCTGCCCCTTCGTGTTGTTATAGAGCACGCTCGCCAGATTGCACGGCACCGCCGCCATATCCAGCTCCCCTTTTGTCAGCAGCGGGACAATTTCGTCCGCCGTGCCCGCGAGGGTGAAGTCGTAGGGGATATCCGTATCCGAAAGGAACTTACACAGGCCCATCGCTGTCGGGCCCTTCATCGCCGCGAGGCGGATCTTCGTCTGCTGAGCCTCCGGAGCCTCCAGCGCTTCCCACTCCGCCTCCGGCTTCTCTTCCTCCAGCGCCGCCGATTCCGGGGCGGACGAGGACGACTCTGACGCTGACGAAGATGACTCTGACGGCGCTTCCTGCGCGCATCCGGCCAGAAGGGCTGCCGACAGAAGAAGAGCCATCCACCGTGTTATCATACGAACCATTTTCTTTCATCTCCATGTTTTTCTTTATAGAACGCGTTCAGTATATCATTTTTTCCGCAAAAGCGCAAACCATCCGAGCCCCTGAATCCGAAAAAGGGTGCTTGCAAAGGAGTGGAAAAATCGTATATAATAGAAACATACCGGTCAAAATATGGAAGTCTGAATGGGAATAAGGCAAGGAGTACAAAAGGATGAAAGAAATGGACCGGTATAAGCCGTTCGTCACGGCGCTGATGTCGCTCTCGCTGCTGCTTCTGACAAGTGCGCTCTTCGGTTATATATGGTACCGGCATTACGCATATGTAAACCCTTCCCTGCGCCTGTCGCCGCTGTTTTTCCGCCGGGGGAACTGGCTGGTCATCGCGGTTTACGCGGTGATGACGCTCCTTCTCGCTCGTGTCTACGGCGGCTATCGCATCGGCCACCGCCGGCGGGGGGACGCTGTCTATTCCACCATTCTTTCCACTGTCCTTGTCAACGTGCTGACCTATTTCCAGATAAGCCTCATCGCGCGGCGCTTTGCCGCCATCCGCCCGATGCTGCTGCTCACCCTCTTGGATGCCGGGTGCATCGTCCTCTGGGCTGTTATCATGGACCGCACCCTCACGCTGTTCTTCCCTCCGCGCCGGATCTTGGTCGTCTATGGCGGGCGGCGCACGGAGAGCCTCATCCTGAAGATGAGCCGGCGTCCGGAAAAATACCGCATCTGCGAGGCTGTCCACATCCGCGAGGGGCTCGACGCGGTTTTCGCGCGCATCCAGGACTACGGCTCCGTCCTCATCAGCGACGTTCCGTCCCCCGAGCGCAGCGAGCTGTTAAAATTCTGTTTCCGCCACTCCGTGCGCACCTACCTGACGCCGAAAATTTCCGACACCATCGTGCGCGGGGCGGACCCCATTCACCTGTTCGATACGCCGCTCCTTCTCTGCCGCAGCACGGGGCTGCGCCCCGGCCAGCGGTTTCTCAAGCGCACGATGGATCTCACGTTCTCGCTTCTCGCGCTCATCCCTGCCGCACCCCTGATGCTGGGCATCGCAGCGGCTGTCCGCCTCGGAGACGGCGGCCCCATTTTCTACCGGCAGGAGCGGCTGACGCTGGACGGCAGACATTTTTCCCTGTACAAATTCCGCAGCATGGTCGTCGACGCGGAAAAGCAGGGCGGGCCGCGTCTGGCCAGCGAGGGGGACAGGCGGATTACCCCGGTGGGCCGCTTCCTGCGCCGCCTGCGTCTGGACGAGCTGCCCCAGCTCTTCAACATCCTGTGCGGGGATATGTCGGTGGTGGGGCCGCGCCCGGAGCGCCCGGAGCTTGCACAGGAGTATGAAAAGGAGATGCCGGAGTTCTGCTTCCGCCTCAAGGTCAAGGCGGGACTGACAGGATATGCCCAGGTGCTCGGCAAATACAACACCACACCCTATGACAAGCTCAAGCTGGACCTAATGTATATCGAAAACTACTCCCTGTTTCTGGATCTCAAGCTGATTCTCATGACTTTAAAAATCCTGTTCCTGTCCGAGAGCACGGAGGGCGCTCCGCCAAAAGCCGAGGACCTTCCCCGCCGCGCTCTGGATGGACCGGAAAAGTAATCTATACTGATATTCAATCTGCAATAGACTGCATCATTTTCATACAGTATCGGTAATTACAGCGAAGGAGAAGCAAAATCATGGTGGATGTCCTGTATATTGTGTTGCCGTGCTACTGCGAGGAAGCTGTGCTGCCCATCACGGCGGAGAAGCTGCGGCAGAAACTCGCGGATCTGTGCCGTCGCGGCGCCGTCGCCGAAGGGAGCCGCATCTTGTTTGTCGACGACGGATCGACCGACCGGACATGGGAAATCATCCGGGAGCTGCATGAGGCGGACCCTGTCTTCTCCGGTATCCGCCTGACACGGAACCGCGGCCACCAGAACGCGCTGCTCGCCGGGCTGATGAGCGCGCGGGCGCATGCAGATGTCACCGTCTCCATGGACGCCGATCTCCAGGATGATATCGACGCCATCGACGATATGCTCGCCCGCTACGCCGAGGGCTGCGATATCGTCTACGGTGTACGCAGCCAGCGCGACACGGATACCTATTTTAAGCGCACCACCGCCGAGGGGTTCTACCGCCTGATGGGGGTATTGGGGGCGAGTGTCGTCTTCAACCACGCAGACTACCGCCTCATGAGCCGCCGCGCGCTCGACGCTCTCTCCGAATTCCGGGAGGTGAACCTCTTCCTGCGCGGCATCATTCCGATGGTGGGTTTCCGGAGCGCATCCGTCCCGTACCGGCGCGGGGAACGTGCGGCCGGGGAGAGCAAATACCCCCTGCGCCGGATGATCGCATTTGCGCTGGAGGGAATCACTTCCCTGAGCGTCCGCCCCATTCGGCTGATTACGGGGTTGGGTGTCGCGGTCTTCCTCGTAAGCCTCGGGATGCTTCTCTATTTTCTGGTGCGCTATTTCACGGGGAATACCGTCACCGGCTGGGCGAGCCTAGCCGTCTCTATGTGGGCCATCGGAGGGCTGCAGCTGCTGGCCATCGGGGTCATCGGGGAGTACATCGGCAAGGTCTATCTGGAGACCAAGGCGCGCCCCCGCTATTTAATTGAAGAGGTCCTCGGCGAAGATCCGCCAACACGCCCAGACAGATAAAACCAAAACCGCATGATGAAGCCACTAAGCGGCTTCATCATGCGGTTTTTTGTTGGAGTAAGCGGTCAAAATCGATTTTCCCGCTGAAGTTATTATGACAGAATGACTTCAGCGAATCCCCATCATGGATCGAGAGATACTTTGCAGTAATTAGGAGGCACAA
>CATJVQ010000050.1 GCA_949743955.1 uncultured Oscillospiraceae bacterium
TCTTTATTCCGCAGGTGATGGTTTGACATCACCGTGTACCCTTTATTCCTCTCCACGCGGAATACTGGCATGGTTCTCCGCTCCTTTCGGTGTATGGACATGAAAAAACGCCGCAGACTTTTCTAAATCTGCGGCGTTCGCCGGGACGCAGAAATGGGCGGTGTCTTACCGACATTGCCCGTTTTCTGTGCTGTTATTCACTTGTTTGCGCCGCCCCGTTTTCAGCTGCCCTTAAAAAGCATTGATTTTACTGGGGGTTTCCATGTTTTCTTATCAGAGACTGGCTCCGGGAAGCGGAGGCGTTTTTTCAGGGCCTTTCAGAAGACATTGTTCGGAGTACAGAGAGTACTGCGGCAGGACGCTCACTGATAAAACAGTATCAGGACATGGCTTTCCAGGGAAATATCCCGCTGTTTTATCGGAGAGGGGAGCTGCAAAGGCTGGAGCCATATCTGAATACGGAACAGAGACTGGTTTTTGAAGCGGTCTGCAATAGGATAAACGCCGCCATTGAGACGGCTCAGCACGCACGGGAAGAAGCGGATCGGCAGGAAATCGTCAGCATCCTGCGGGATGTGTATCGGAGCCTGACTGCCGGGGCGGATAAGCTGGATATCCGGGGGAATGCCGTGAAGTTTATAGGGCAGAATCTATTGATGGGGAACGGGGAGGAATAGAGGATCACGGTCGGACCCGTCCCATTTTTTCGCACAGGCGGCGCAGTCCCTCCCGCAGCCCGACCCTGCCGAGGAAATCCAGCGCCTGCCGCCGCAGCGTGACGAACACGAACCGGCGCATCCGGCACCGGAAGAGGTATGTCCGCCAGAAAAGGGACGTATCCCCCCGGCAGTAGCGGCGGTACAGGTTCCGCCAGTCGCGGTGGTGCAGGAGGTTTGGCCTGTCCCCGAGGTAATTCGGGTGCCGCTTCTGGAAGCGCACGTTCATCTGCCTCCCGTAGTCGAGCACGACGAGGTTTTCGGCGAAGAAGCGCTCTGTCCGCCGGATGTTTTCGGGGGAGGCGTCGTAGTAGTTTTCGCACCGGATGGGTTCCCTTGCGCGCAGGAAGCCGAGGCAGAAGTACTGCTCGGCGGCGTAGCGCATGAGGAGGGTGGGGAAGCAGGTGTTTTCTTTCCTGTGCGCAGAGAACCACCGCCGCTCCTCCTCCGGCTGAAGGGGAATATCGTAATAGCGCCGGAGATCCGCCGTGCGGCCGAAGGTGAGCCAGTCGGAGGGGTGGAACGGCACGGGCAGAACACGGGGGTTGCGTGTGTAAAAATCGAGCAGGAGGATGCGGTTTTCCAGATACGGCGGCGGGACGGCGTCATAGCGGCCGAAGAAGCGCAGAAACGACGAATCGAGCAGCAGCATATCGCTGCGCAGCTTCATGCAGTAGGGCGTCTCCACCCGCTCGAGGCCCGCCCGCGTACTGACAAGCTGGCGGTTAAAGTTGTTGAGGACACGGCCCTCCGTGTCGCTGTAAACGGCGCCGGGGTCCCGGCTCTGGACGAGCTTGTCATAGTCGAGCCCCCGGCAGTCCGCCCCCTCCCATGTGGAGAGCAGGATCACCGCTCCCGGCAGCGCGGTGCGCACACTTCGAAGACACAGCGGTGTATACTCCGGATGCACTCCGCCCTGCACCACGACCGTGATTTCCTCCGGCCTTATGGAGCGTTTATCACGCATGGGAGCCGTTTAAAAAATCCTGGAGCTCCGCCGGCGTGCCGAGGACATGGACCTTTTCAGGGGGAATGTCGCTGACGAACACCTTCCCCCCCTCGGCAATCAGGCGGTTGTAGAGCGGGGCGACGTACCGCTCCCCTGACTCGGGGCGCAGACCGCTGCCGTAATCCGCCTCGTACAGCGCGCGGAAGAGCCCGCAGCTCCGGAAATAGTAGGCGCCTACCGTGCACAGCGGGGAAATCCGCCGCTTTTCACGCACCTCCAATGCCTTCCCCGTCTCGTCCAGCCGCACGAAGCTCCAGTGATCCCCCTCCCCGCAAAAACAGGGGAGGAAGCCGTCCCCGTGAAAATCCGCCGGGGAGAGAAGGCCCGGCTCCACATAGGTGTCGATATTGTAGATGAGCAGCGGCCGGCCGCTCTCCCAATAGGGGAGGGCGTAGAGCGCTGTCTCAGCCTGGCCGCTGGTGGTCCGCTCGAGTTCGATGAGGCGCCACTCGCCGATCCCCATCTCCCGGCACTCGTCCCGGATAAATTCCCAGGCCTCGTCCTCCCGCCGGGCGATAAAGAAGAAGCGCGACTCCTTCCACATCGCCCGGAGGCTGAGCATCGACCACGCGAACAGGCTCTTCCCTCTCGCCTCTATCCGGTATTTGGGCACGGTATATCCCGCGTCCTTAAAACGGCTGCCCAACCCCGCCATGGTTATGATGATGTCCAAAGGTTCGACCCCCTTTCGTTCTGCGCGTCCGGACGGGAGCTGCTGCACAGGCGCATGAGCTCCTCCGGCGTGTGGCGGAGGAACTCGTCCGGGCGGACGGCGCGATCGTCCACATAAAACCCCTGCCGACCCGGCCACGGCTTGCCGTAGACGATTTCGTCATAGGGAATGTCCCACTTTTCCAGCCACGAGAGCAGAATTTTAGCCGTGTGCGCGTTAATCATGCCGAGGCTGCCGTGATAGGAATTCATATTGCGCGACGTATAGAGCACGATACGCGTCCCCGCCGTGTGATGCTCCCGCAGGAGGCGGAGCATATCCGCGTATGGGACGAGATCCTCATACCGCTCCTGCCCTTTACGTACCGGGCAGAGCGTGCCGTCCACGTCCAGGACGATGGTGAGCGGTTCTTCAGGCACAGGAAAGCACCTCCTGTGCGCCGGGGACCTGCCGCAGAAGCTCCAGCCCCGTCGCCAGCATGGCGAGCTGGCGGGCTCCGGCGTCTGCGTGCAGGGGGATCATCGAGAGGAAGAGTGTAGCCTCAATGAGGCGGACAGCCGCTTCGTCCTGAAGCTCCTCCGCGAACACGTCCCGGAAAACCTCCAGCGCGCGCAGGGACTTCTGCGGCGCCTGATAGCGGATGGACGTACCCTCCGCCTCGAGGGAGAACATGTCCTCGATGATGAAGTCGTAGTTTCCTTCAAGCGTGTGCAGGAGCTTGGCCAGCTCGTAGCGCCCATCGCCGTAGATGTCGTAGCCGCCGAACTGCCCGCGCGGATCGATGACGCGGATAAAGCCGAAACCGTCCTCCATGAGGATGTTCGAGAAGCACAGATCCCCATGGATAATGTGAAACGATCCGGAAAAGGTGCGGATGACCTTCTTTTCGATGAAGTCCGGGAGAGCCTTCAAAAGCCGGTCCAGCGGCGGATAGGCCACGCCGTTGACAGTGACAGTCGAGGAAAAGAAGGGAGCGAAGGCGGGATCCTGCCGCATCGACGCCAGCCGCCCGGCGGTCTTCTGCACATAGATGTCCCGTAAAGCCGATTCCAGCTTTTCCCGGGAGTCGGTCAGCGTGTATTTTCCCATGTCCCGCAGCGCAAAGAGCAGCTTTTCAAAAATGCGCCGCCACTGTGTGAGCGGGATGTCGCCATAGAGGAGCAGTTCGTGCAGAGTGCTGTAGCCGTAATACTCCATGGAGACGCTCGGACGCTGAATATCCAGTGAATAGTCGTAGATACGCGGCAGGAGGTACTGCAGCGGCCCGGGCATGCGCAGGTACCAGAGGATTTCGCTGCGGAGCTTCTCGCGGTTCTCGCTGGTCTTGGTGAGGATGCCGCGCGCCTCGTCGACATGGATGGTGTTGAAGGCGCGGGCCTGTACACCCCGCTTCGCCCGCGGATAATTTTCCCGGTGCCCGGTGTCGAGCCAGCGGCGGGCGGGGATAAAGCGCAGCGGCCGCTGCCGGCTGTAAGCGGCCAGCGCGGTATAGAAGGAGTCCTCGCCCGGGGAGGGGGCACCTTCCCGCAGGTAGGAGAGGAGGATGTCGGGGCGGGAGAGGGAGAAACTGCCCACGAACAGGTGCTTTTCCCCCTCCTCGCCGCAGGCGCTCTTATCAATGATGCGCCGGATGCGCCCGTCCGCCTCCTCGAAGTAGGTCCACTCCTCCTCGATGGGCGCGTTGACATAGTAGGCAGCGTCGTCCCCCATGTCAGAGAGGGGATCCTCGAGCAGGGTGTCGGCGAAATTGATGTAGACGCTGTCCACTTCGCCGCCGGAGAGCGCCGCTTCCAATCCGGCGCGCACTGTCCCGCCGAGATCCCCTACATTTGGGAGTGTCACCAGCCGGACAGTTTCCTCCGGCAGGCGGCGCAGGCGGAGATAGTCCTCCACCAGCTCCTTTTTGTGGTGGACGACTACATAAATGCGCCCGACCTGCCCGCGGTATTTTTCGTAGAGGCTTTCAAAGATGGGCGCGTCCTGCACGGGGCAGAGAACTGCCGGGATCTTGCCGAATTTTTTCTGCATCTCGCGCGGAATCAGTACCGCGCTCGGAATGATGAGCGCTTTCAAAGCCTATCTGCCTCCGTTTCTTCGCGTTTTTTACAGATCCAGTATACAAAGCATCCGCCGCCGGGGGTACGCCAGAGCGGGTGAACCTCCTGCGTAAAGTCCCTCGGATCCGGGAAGGGAACGGCTTTCCAGCCTGTATCCCGAAGGATTCCGGCGAATTTGTCCGGGCCGCAGGGGGAGAGATCCGGCACGTCCGCGCCGAACAGCCCAAGGAGGCTCCCCGCATCGGAGACCAGCCACCGCCCGTCCTCATCCCGGCAGAGCGCCGCGGAAATGACGGCGCCGCGGGCAAGGGGGAGAAAGCGCGCCAGCGCGCCGCGGGAGGAGAGATCCCCCTCCAGTTCGGCGAGCAGATCCACGGGGGAAACGTCCGTGTCGGGAGAGAGGATGCGCAGCCCCGGAAAACGTTCCTCCAGCCGGGGACGCCGCTCCGGGGACGCCGCATACAGCGTCACGTCCGCGCCCAGGGAGAGGAGCATCCCGCAGAAGGGGCTGTCCGCACCGTCCGCGCAGAGGACGCGCCGCCCCCGGAACCACGAGTTTCCGTACCGCTCCACGAGGCTCCGCAGACGCCGGAGGGCATCCTCCTGTGTCTGCGGCGCTTTCTCCTCGCGGAGGAGAGCCTCCAGGCGGAGGAAGCGATCCTCTGTCAGCGCCAGCGTGCGCCCGGCGAGCTCCCTTGCCTCCATTCCGGCCTTGTAGGCGGGGCTCACCCGGAGGATCAGGCGCTTGGCTCCGCTCCGAATGCGCCGCTTCCACTCCCGGAGAAGCCACCGCATCCGATAGGACGGGGCGCTGTGCAGGCCAAACAGGTGGTTCTGCGAGGCGGCGAGGATGGCCGGGCGCACCCGGGCGATGAACTCCCTCTGCAGCGGATAATTTTCGTATGTGGTCGCCTCACAGCGCAGGATCTGGATGCGGTTGGCGATGAACAGATCCGCGAGCGGACGCACATTTTCGGGCGTGAGGAGCATCATGGCCTGCTCAGTGAGGCCGTTGTGGCCGTGGAAGTATTGGTAGAAGCGGGAGACATAGCGCCCGAATTCCTCCTCGGGGAGGAAGCGGCGGCACTGCTCCTCGATATCCACGGCGCGGCAGTCGTAGCGGTCGCGGTTGCGGTAGAGGTAGCCGTGGTAGAGAAGGATTTCCAGCACGCCGGGGCGCAGAGCGCGAAACTGCGTGCGCTGGTGGACACGCTCGGCCATTTCAATGGGTGTTCCGGCCTCGCGCACAAGGTCCTTGAGGATATCCCTCCTGTAAAACCAGACGAAGTGCTCGAGAAACCAGCGCTCCCTCCCGCAGCCGATGAGATCGTCGATGTTGGAGACAGCTTCCCGGAGAAACGGGTCACGCCGCGCCGGATCGATGGGGGAAAAGGAGAGGAACGGGGCGGAAAAATACCCCTCGAAGAGCTCCCGCATCCGCGTGGGGCGAATCCACATGGACTCCGAGTCCAGCACCAGAAAGCGCTCGGCGCCGCAGAAGAGCATGGTGTAGAGCTTCTTGAGAGTCTGGAACGAGAAGCGGCCGTAGCGATTCAGCAGGCGTTCGGCGGGAAAGGGGACATCCGCCTCCTCGAGCAGATCCTCGAGGAGGACGACACGCAGATCCAGCCGCCCGGCGAACGGGCGGATCAGCGCCTCGAACGCCGCTCGTTCCTCCCGGCTGATTGTAAAATAGACAGGGTATTCCGCCCGGTCAGAGACATAGGTCTCGTAGCTGCGCAGGTAGGAGGGGATGAAGTGGAAATGCCCCGCATAGGTGGGAGTGATGATGGCGTCACGCGCCCTGTCCAAGGAGCCTCACCACCTTTCCGCCCAGCGCCTGCGTCCGGCGCAGGATGCGCCGCCAGAGGAGCGTGTCGGGATGTACGGAGCCGTATCCGAACTGCCGGCGGCAGGCGCGTTCGTAGACAGCCCGGCGGTAGATCCCCGGCCAGACATGCCGGGGACAGCGGGACAGATCGCGTGAGATGTCCTCATAGTACGCCTTGCGCACAATCAGCCCGAAGTCCAGAGGCTCAAGAACGATAAAGTTGCTGAGCAGGAACCGCTCCGCCCGGGCGGGATCCACCCGGTCAAAGGAGAGGCAGTCAGGGAAGTCCAGTTCAGGGAAGAGCCGCCGGGCATAGGTCACGCCCAGATACTGCTCGGGCGGGAAGCGCCAGAGCCTGTGGCCGAGCCAGCCGATGGCATAGTCCCGGGGCTTGGGGTGATGTTCAAAATACCGCGCGAAATCCCCCATCTCCACGAGCGGGGCGGAAAACAGATCGTACACGTCCTCGCGCAGGCCGAAGCAGTACCAGTCCGAGATGTGGTAGGGGGTAGGGTGCGTTTTTCCCCATTCGCGCTCGTACCGCATGGTGTAAAGGCAGGGGATGACCATCTTATGCCGGGCGAGGGAGCAGTCCTCACCGCGGGCGGGGAAGGAGTCGAACGCGCGGAGAAAGCCGGTGCCGACAAGCTCCGTATCGCTGCGGCACTTGAGCACATACGGCCGCCCAGCGCGCGCGAGCCCCGCCTGGGAGGAGCGCAGCATTCGGTTGAGGTTATAGGAGGAGGCGTGGGCAGTATCCATGGTTTTGGCGCCGGGATCGGGGCTGCGCACGAGGATGTCGCAGTCCAGCCCGGACGGATCCGTTCCCTCCCACGTGGAGAGGATGAGCTGCGCTCCGGGCAGCAGGCGCCTCATGCTCCCTAGGCAGACGGCGGTGAGCCGCCTGTCTACAGCGCCCTGCACGACGACGGAAATGTCTTTAGCCTCCATGGCCGTTTCCTCCTTCACTGATTCAGGTATTTCTCCACGATATACTCCGCCTCCCCCATGTCGGCGATCCGCCCGTGATCCAGCCAGATGGCCCGGTCGCACATGCTCACGATGTCCCCCGCCGAGTGCGAGACAAAGAGCACTGTCGTGCCCCGGCCGGTCAGCTCCTCCATTTTCCGGTGGCACTTCTTCTGGAACTCGAAGTCGCCCACGGAGAGGATCTCGTCGATAATCAGCACATCCGGCGTGTGGCAGGTGGCGATAGCAAAGCCGAGGCGGGCAATCATGCCGGAGGAGTAGTTCTTAATCGGCACGTTCTCGAACCCGTGCAGCCCGGCGAAATCAATGATGCCCTCATACCGCCGGCGCATCTCCTCACGGGGATACCCGAGGATGGCCCCGCCCAGAAAGACGTTCTCCGTCGCCGACAGATCGAAGTCGAACCCCGCGCCCAGCTCGATGAGCGGCGCGACCGTGCCCGTCACCTCGACACGCCCCTTCGTGGGGCGCAGCACGCCGCAGATCACCTTGAGCATCGTGCTCTTGCCGGAGCCGTTGAGGCCGATGAGCCCGACCCTCTCGCCCCGCCGGACCTCGAAGCTGATGTCCTTAAGGGCCCAGAACTCCTCGAACAGGAGCTGGCGCTTCAGGAGTTTGATGCAGTATTCCTTGATGCTGTCGATACGCTCGCTGCTGATGTTAAAAAGCATCGACACATTTTCCACCTGTACCGCCACGTCCCTGGCGGGGTGGGTGACGCGGGTATAAAACCGGTTGACGGTGTCCGCGCAGCGCTCGGAGAGGGCGGATGTCCGCGGCTTCTCGGGCAGGTGCCCGCCGCTTTGCAGATAGCGCTGGATGGGCGGGACATACCGGAAAACGGTGATGCCCGCCTCCCGCAGCGCATCCGGGCTGTACTGGCCCAGATAGAGGAGCTTCCCTTCGGCGCGTGAGGCGAGGGCGTGGGGAAGGGATTCGTCCGCTTCCCCGGCACTCAGCAGCTCCTCCCATTGGGGGATACCCGTTTCCCGCAGTACGCCGGTGAGAAAATCCGCCGGGAGCGGCAGGAGGGACACCAGAAAAATCCGTGCCCCCGCCCGGGCGGCGCAGTCGTACACCTTCTTTAGCAGGGGGTTGAGCGCCATATGGGTGCGGAGAAATTCCAGCTCCGCCTGTGTAAAGGCGGGGGCGGGAGTTTCGTCTTTGAGGCGCGCATGAAACGGTTCGTCCGCAGGAAGAAACTGCCGAAGCAGAAGTGTGTCGAAAACCTCAAACGCGATGCAGGGAAAGCGTTCCGCTTCCCGCAGGAGTGTGGAGAGTGTGTAGTAATTTTTTAACCTGTACCCCGGCAAATGTCCCACCTCTAAATGTGCAGGATAAAGTGATCCTGTAATTTTTTGAATACAGCTGTCCCGGCCGCCAGCATCAGCGCCCCTGCACCGAAGCAGTACAGATTGGTGTCCCACTCCGGGACCGTGCCCGCCAGCACGAGCAGGCGGAAATATTTGATGTACTGATAGAGGGGGTTCCAGAATACAATTTTCTGCATGACGGGGGGAAGGATCTCAATGGGGTAGAAGATGGGTGTCAAATAGGTCCAGGCGGTGATGAGCACACTGTACAGGTGCCCCACGTCTCGAAAATAGACATTGACGGCGGAGAGGATGAGGCTCAGTCCGCTCGAAAAGAGGAACAACCCCACAAGCGGCGCCCAAAACAGGAGGAGGGACGGATAGAAAGGCGAATGTGTGATCAGCATGACGATAAGGAGGGCGATGAGGGAGAAACCGAAGTTGACAAGGCAGGAGAGCACCTTTGAGAGAGGGAACAGATACTTGGGGATGTATACCTTTTTGATCAGCCCCGCGTTGCCGACAATGGACATCAGCGCCTGGGAGGTGGAGTCCGCATTGAGGGCGAAAACGATGTTCCCCGTGAGCAGATAGACAGGGAAATTTTCGATGTTGGAGCGGAAGATCGTGGAAAAGACGAGTGTCATGACAAGCATCATGAGCAGCGGATTGAGAACTGTCCAGACAAGCCCCAGAAACGAGCGGCGGTAGCGCACCTTGATGTCGCGCACGACCAGCTCCCGCAATAGGCCGCTGTAACGCCGGAACGTTCCCCATCGCGCGGCGAACTTCCGCATACATTTCTCCCTCCTTTTGCCGGCGCTTCTCTCTTGTTGTTCCCGCACGGGAGCGGAATATGCGCAGAACCGGCGTGAAAGCCAAAAAGAGGACGAAAGCCAAGCGGCTTTCGTCCTCGGGACAACAAATGTAGAGAAAGTTACAGAGTAATTTCATAGATGCAGGATTTTCCATCGCGCAGGACGGAACGCTTTAGAGACGCCTTTACCTCCCGCCCGCAGACCTTTGCGAACATCTTCTGTGCATAGAAGGTGGAGCACTCGCAGAACAGCGGCGAAATGGTTTCCTGCACGTTCGCCGCGATCGGGCAGACGCAGGACGGCTTATTTTCATCCGCGAAAATTGTTTTTTTGTCCTCACTGCGGGTGATTATCCAGCCCAGAGTATTTTCCAGAAAGGAGATGAATCCCTCCAGATCCCCGACATACGGGGCGAGCATGCGATCCATCTGATTGACCTCATAGTGGAAGTCTGCGCAGCTTTTTAACAGGCAGGTCCTCTCGCAGCTGTTCTTACATTCTTTCAGCAGATGGTTTGCCAGCTCTGCGCAGAAATCAAAATTTTTATCCATGGCGCAGTATATCCTTTCATTCCAGCGGCCGCTCCCCAGTTCGGATGAAGTCTATCAGCATCTCCAGATCGAAGAAATCATCGTAATCGCCGTAGAGACCTTCGCGGTGATAGAGGATGCCGTTTTTTTCATTGCGCTCCAGGCAGTCTAGAAGCTCATCCATACCATACCGCTGAATGAACAGCCGGAATGCCTGCGGTTTATTCTTTTTCAAAAGACCCTTGCGGCATTCCTCATCGCAGGCATAACACCCCTCCAGTCCCTTTTCACGGGAACAGCTCCGATTTTCGCACCAGAGCAGGTCGGGACAATCATCCGCATGGCAGCCGGCGCAGTGCGTATTTTTCGAGCACAGACAGCAGGCCAATCCGCACCGCGCAATACCCAGCTCTCTTTTCACATATCTTCACCCTTTCTTCCACCGTATCTAGTATATTTCATCTGTACTGGAAAATCAAGAGGGATCGCTTGAAATGAGGGCCGGAGTACAGTATCATAGAGGAGAAGTTTCTCAAGGGGAGGAAAAGAAATGGCGGTCGTTTTGGGAATCGATATCGGGACGGGCAGCCTCAAGGGGATGCTGCTGGATACGGAAAAAGGGGTGCTCGCTGTCCGGGCGAAGGGATACGGTGTGGACTTTCCCCGCCCGGACTATGCGGAGCAGGATCCGCAGGTGTGGTGGAGCGCGTTTCTGGACGTATTGAGCGAACTGTGGGGCGTACTGCGACTAAAAAAGCCGGAAGCGAAGATCGCCGCCATTGGCCTCTCCGGGCAGATGCACGGGCTTGTCCTCACGGACAACAACAGGGAAGCGGTCCGCCCGGCTATCCTCTGGCTGGATCAGCGCTCGAAGGATCAGCTTGCAGAGATCGGGCGGGAGATGAGCGAAGAGGAGATGGGAGAAATCTTTTGCAACCGCGTAAGCTGCGGGTTTGCGTTTCCGTCGCTTCTGTGGGTGCGTGAAAACGAGCCGGAGACGCTGGAAAAGGCGGCCGCCCTCCTGTGCCCGAAGGATTACCTGCGGATGAGGCTCACCGGGAAGGCCGGAGCGGAGGCGGTGGACGCATCGTCAACCTGCCTGTTTGATACGGCGAAACGGGATTGGGCCTATGAAGTCATCGACCGGTTCGGCCTTCCCCGGCGTCTGTTCCCGCCGGTCGGGGAGCCGATGGATGTGGCCGGCTTTGTCTCCTCCGCGTGCGCCGGGGAAACCGGACTGCCCGAGGGCATCCCGGTTGTCTACGGTTCCGGGGATCAGCCGGCGCAGAGCATCGGGAACGGCGTGTTCGAGGAGGGGAGCCTCATCTGCAACCTCGGCACCGGCGGGCAGATCTCCGCCTTCGTCCGGGAGCCGCGCTATGACAGGTGCCTGCGGACGAACACCTTCTGCCACGCGGCCGGGGGCTATACGCTCTTCGGCGCGACACTGTGCGGCGGGAAGTCGATGCGCTGGGTGAAAAACGATGTGTTCCACATGGATTCCTACGCGCAGGCGGACAGGGAGGCGGCGGCTGTCCCCGCCGGGTCGGACGGGGCTATCTATCTGCCCTACCTCTCCGGTGAACGGACGCCGCACATGGATCCGGACGCTAAGGGGACGTTCTTCGGCCTGACACTCCGCCACGGCCGGGGCCATTTCCTGCGGGCTGTGATGGAGGGGGTGGCCTACAGCCTGCGGGACTGCCTGACGCTGATGCAGGAGCTGGGCGCGGACGCGCCGGAGGTGATCGCCTCCGGCGGCGGGGCGGCGTCCGGAGTATGGCTCCAGATTCAGGCGGACATCCTGCAGAAGCCGGTGCGGGCCTGTACAGTGAAGGAGCAGGCGTGCCTAGGGGCGTGCCTGCTCGCCGCCGTGGGGACGGGGCTGCTTCCGTCGCTCACGGAGGGGCGGCGGCGCTTCGTCACCATGGAGGAAACGAGCTGGGAACCCATCCCCGCGCACCGGGCCGTGTATGACGAGCGGTACGGCACGTTCCAGGAACTATACCGGCGGACAAAAGATCTGATGAAAGCCAAATGAGAAAGGATAAAGAAAATTCGGAAATATAGTTGACTGATTTTGTCGGATTTGATATATTTAAAGGGAGAATAAAGGCTCGAGGGTACACAAATGCGCCGTCAAAACAGAGAACGGGAGGAATACATATGAATCAGTGCTATGGCTGCAACACCTGCCGCAGCGCGGATAAGCCGCTGGAGGAATACATCCGCTCGCTGCCCATGCAGACATCCCATCACCGGGTGGAGAGCCAGTCCGTTAAGTGTGGCTTCGGCCTGCAGGGGGTCTGCTGCCGCCTGTGCTCAAACGGCCCCTGCCGCATCACGCCCGACGCCGGACGCGGCATCTGCGGCGCGACAGCGGATGTCATCGTGGCGCGCAATTTCTTGCGCGCGGTCGCCTCCGGATCCGGCTGCTATATCCACGTGGTAGAAAATACCGCCCTCAACCTCAAGAATACCGCGCTGGCCAAGGGGGTCATCAAGGGCGAAAACGCGCTGGCTCATCTGTGTGAGCTGTTCGGCATCGAGCGGACAGAGAAGTATGCCGACGCGCTCGCCGTCGCGCAGGCGGTGCTCGACGATCTCTACCGCCCCGAATATGAAAAGATGCGCCTAGTGGAAAAGATGGCGTATGCCCCCCGCCTGGCGAAGTGGAGGGAGCTGGGGCTCCTGCCCGGCGGCGCGAATGCCGAAATCGTCAAGGGTGTGGTCAAGTGCTCTACGAACCTCAGCTCCGACCCTGTCGACATGCTCCTCTCCTGCTTAAAGCTTGGCATCTCCACAGGCATCTATGGCCTGACCTTGACCAACCTTCTCAACGACGTCATGCTCGGCGAGCCGGAGATTCGCCCCGCGCCGGTGGGGCTGGGCGTTATTGACGCGGATTACATCAATATCATGATTACCGGGCACCAGCACTCGATGTTCTCCTTCCTCCAGGATCGCCTCATTGAGCCGGATGTCGTAGAAAAGGCGAAGGCGGCGGGGGCGAAGGGCTTCCGCCTGGTGGGATGCACGTGCGTGGGGCAGGATCTGCAGCTGCGCGGCGCCCACTACACGGAGGTTTTCGAGGGACATGCCGGCAACAACTACACCTCCGAAGCTGTGCTCGCCACCGGCGCCATCGACGCGGTGCTCTCTGAGTTTAACTGCACCCTGCCCGGTATCGAGCCCATCTGCGACGAGCTCAAAATCAAGCAGATCTGCCTCGACGATGTGGCCAAGAAGCAGAACGCCGAATACCGCCCGTTCCGCTTCGAGACACGCAAAGAGGACAGCGACGCCATCATCGATGAGATTATCGCCGCCTACCGTGCGCGCCGCGGGGAAGTGCCGCTGCGCTTGCAGCCGGATCACGGCAACCGGAACACGGTCACGGGCGTATCAGAGGTTTCGCTCAAAAAGTTCCTCGGCGGGAACTGGAAGCCGCTCATCGATCTCATTGTCGCGGGGGAGATCAAGGGCATCGCGGGGGTTGTGGGGTGCTCGAACCTCACCTTCGGCGGGCACGATGTGCTCACTGTTGACCTCACGCGGGAGCTGATTCAGCGCGACATCCTCGTCCTGAGTGCGGGATGCTCCTCCGGCGGGCTCGAGAACTGCGGGCTGATGACACCGGAGGCCGCGTCGCTGGCCGGGCCGCGCCTGCGCGCCGTATGTGAGAAGCTGGGCATTCCGCCCGTGCTCAATTTCGGGCCGTGTCTGGCCATCGGGCGGCTGGAGATTGTCGCGACCGAGCTGGCGGAGGCCATCGGGGTGGATCTGCCGCAGCTTCCGCTGGTGCTCTCCGCGCCGCAGTGGCTCGAGGAACAGGCGCTGGCGGACGGCGCGTTCGGCCTCGCTTTGGGGCTGCCGCTGCATCTGGGCGAGCCGCCGTTCATCACGGGCAGCCGCCTGGTCACACGGGTGCTGACCGAGGACATGAAGGCGCTCACCGGCGGACAGGTCATCATCGATCCGGACGGCGCTTCCGCCGCGCGGACGCTCGAAGGCATCATCTTGGAAAAGCGTGCCGGACTGAAAATTTAGGGAAGGGCGGAGTGTCATGAGACGAATTTTCATCGACGCGGACAAGTGCGACGGCTGCAAAAACTGTTCGCTTGCCTGCATGAACGCCCACCGGGCCGGCGGGGAGGACAATATCTACACGCTGGACTTAAATAATCCGGCCAACGAGAGCCGCAACTTCATCCGCTTGGACAGAGAGAAGCATTACCGCCCCATCTTCTGCCGCCACTGCGATGTGCCCATGTGCGCGGGGAGCTGCATGAGCGGCGCATTGCAGAAGGATCCGCAGACCGGCCTTGTCACCTACGACGAAACGCGCTGCGGCTCGTGCTATATGTGCGTGATGAACTGCCCGTTCGGCGTGCCGAAGCCGGATCGCGTCTCGCGTACCAAGGTGATCAAGTGCGATTTCTGCAAGGATAAGGGCGGCGAGCCGAGCTGTGTAAAGGCCTGCCCGAAAAAAGCAATCTGGGTGGAGGAGGTTTGAGCGTGATGCGCCATATCATCATAGGCGCCTCGGCGGCCGGCATAAGCGCCGCGAAGACCATCCGGCAGTGGGAGCCGGCGGACGAGGTTACGGTCATCTCCGTGGATGAAAGGGTTCACTCCCGCTGCATGCTCCACAAATTTCTCAGCCATGAGCGGACCGCTGAGGGGATAAACTTCGTGCCGGAGGACTTTTTTGAAAAGAACGGCATTCGCTGGGTGAAGGGGGAGCGTGTCAACCGGGTGGACACCGGCGCGAAGCAGGTCCATCTGGAGTGCGGGGCGTTCCTGCCGTATGACCGGCTGCTCATTGCCACGGGCGCGCATTTTGTGATCCCGCCCCTGCCGAATTTCCGCGAGGCGAAGAATGTCTTCGGTCTGCGCGATCTGAGCGACGCGGAGAAAATAGACGCCGCGGCCGCGGAAGGGAAGCGGTGTGTCATTGTCGGATCCGGGCTGGTCGGGCTTGACGCGGCGAACGCGCTGTGCGAGAGAGGTGTCGCGTGCTCCGTGGTGGAGATGGCGGACCGTATCTCCCCCCTCCAGCTCGACACGACAGCCGCCGCCGCATACCAGACACTTTTTGAAAAAGCGGGCTGTACGTTCTATCTGGCGGAGAAGGCATCCGGCTCCGAGATGGACGGAGAAGGAAACATTACGTCGATTTCGCTCGCGAGCGGGGTGACGCTGCCATGCGACTTTGTGGTGGTCGCGGCGGGCGTGCGGCCGAGTGTCGAGTTCCTGGAGGGGAGCGGCATCGAGGTCGAGCGCGGCGTGAAGGTAGACGAATACCTGCATACGAGCGTGCCGGACGTCTGGGCGGCGGGCGACGTGGCGGGGATTACGGGCATCTGGCCCAACGCCATGCAGCAGGGCGAGACAGCGGCGAAAAACATGTGCGGCGCCAGTGTCCCTTACGAGGACCGCTACGGCATGAAGAACACGATGAATTTTTACGGGCTGACTACCCTCTCGCTCGGCATAAACACACCGGCGGAGGGGGACGAGGTGCTGCTCAGAGAGAGCAAGAGCGGATATCAGCGTTTTATCCTGCACGATGGTGTCGTGACACATGTCCTCATTCAAGGGGATATCTCGAACACCGGCTTCTGGCAGGAGCTTGTCAAGCGGAAAATCCCGGTCGGAGATCTCGGGAAATCCGTGTTCGACCTCTCCTACGCCGATTTTTACCGCTACGACAAGGCCCATGCCTCGTTTGAATGGTAGCCGGATCATACGCGTCCGGACAGATTTTCTGTCCGGACGTTTTTTTATGGCATCTATTGTATAATCATCAGTAGTGTGCTATACTGATGATTATACAATAGAGGAGGATAAGAAATGGACAGGGAACGTTTTTTAGCGCAGCTCGAGAGAAAGCTGCTCTGGCATTTTTCCGGGGCGCGGACAAGGGAGGTCGTCGCGGATTACCGGGACTATTTCGAGCAGGGGAAAGCGGACGGAAGGACGGAACAGGAGCTGTGCGAGGCGTGCGGTATGCCGGGGGAGATTGTGCGGAGCCTGCTGGAGGAGGAAAGGGGGAAGTGCATCCCGCCGATGGCGGTTTTCTGCCTGTGGTGCGCGGCGGTGCTGTGCTTCGCCCTGCCGCTGCCGTGCGTGCGTGAGGGTACCGCCTGGCTGACGCTTCTGCTGCCGCTGGGCGGCCTGTATTTGAGAAGAGAGATGCCCATCTCGCCAGTCCCGCCGCCGGTCCGGAGAGCGTACGTGCTGGGGACGCTGCTCTCTGCCATGCTCACGGGGATGGCGGTGCAATGGCTGTCCGCCGCCGCGGGCGGTGAGGCGGCCTGGGGTGTCCCGCCGCAGGAGTGCGGGCCGAAACTGTCCCTGCTGCTCACGGCGGCACGGCTGATGGCCGCGTTCTTCTGGATAGCGGGGGAGGCACGTCTGCGCGGGACACGGGTACAGTGGCCGCTCTCCTTCCTGCTGGCGGGTATCATAGAGGCGAGCGTGGGACTGGATCTCCTGCTCCACAGGCTCGATACACCGGCCGGCTTCCTTTCCGGCGCGCTCCCGACGGTACTCCTGCCGCTGGCTGTCGGATTGGTCCTGTGTATTGCTGCGGCGATCGATCGGAAAAGGGTGGACGCATGGACAGCCAGATGAAAAAGGGCGTCGTGGAGATGGCGCTGCTGTGGATGATCGGGCGCGAGGAGACGTATGGCTACGACCTTCTCGGGCGCCTCTCCGGCCGCATCCCCGGGATGCAGGAGCGGGTGATCTACGCGATTCTGCGCCGCCTGTGCGACAATGGCTACACGGAGACGTTTTCCGGCACAGTGTCAGGAGGGCCGGTGCGCAAATACTACCGGCTGACTCCGGCGGGGCAGGCGCGGCTGCGGGAGCTGCGGGAGAGCTGGGAGGCGCTTCGCCAATTTGTGGAGGAGCTGGGGATATAGGTTATGGACTTTTTTCCTCCGGCGTGGTATGCTGAGGAAAAACGGACAGGAGGACACAGACATGATTTGTATTCAGCAGGGATTGGTGCATGACGCCGTGCACCCGACCCCGTATATCGCCGATGTGCTCTGCTCGGACGAGGGGAAGATCGTCGCAGTAGGGGAAAATCTGGACATCCCGGCTTACTGCACGGTTATCGACGCCGCCGGACGCAACGTCTATCCCGGCTTCGTCGAGGCGCACTGCCATCTGGGCATGGAGGAGCACGGTATCGGCTTCGAGGGGGACGATACAAACGAGTGCACCGACATCCTTACCCCGCATCTGCGCGCCATCGACGCGATTAACCCCATGGACCCCACCTTCCGCGAGGCGGCGCTGGCAGGGGTGACGAGTGTCTGCACCGGTCCCGGCTCCGCGAATGTGGTGGGCGGGACGTTTGCCGCAGTCAAGACGGTGGGGCGCCGCATCGACGACATGATTATCCGTGACGCAGCGGCGATGAAGTGCGCGTTCGGTGAAAACCCGAAGAGGGTCTATAAGGAGAAGTGCAACGATTCCCGCATGGCGACCGCCGCCCACCTGCGCGGACTGCTTTTGCGCGCAAGGGACTATGACGAGCGCCTCCGCCAGGCCGGGGACGATGTGAGCAAGCGCCCGGCCTACGACATGAAGCTCGAGGCGATGCTGCCCGTCCTGCACGGGGAGATGCCCTTAAAGGCTCACGCCCACCGCGCCGACGATCTGTTTACCGCCATCCGCATTGCGAAGGAGTTCGGCGTCCGGCTGACGCTTGAGCATGTGACGGAAGGGCACCTCATCGTCGAAGAGCTGGTCAAGGAGGGGCTGCCGCTGGCGGTCGGCCCGTCGCTCACACATGCGAGCAAGTTCGAGCTGAAAGAGAAGACCTTCGCCACCCCCGGCATCCTTGCGCGGGCGGGTTGCCAGGTGTCCATCATCACGGATTCCCCGGTCATCCCGCAGAATTACCTGCCGCTGTGCGCGGGGCTGGCCGTCCGCTCCGGCATGGATAAGTTCGACGCTCTGCGCGCTATCACGCTGAACGCCGCAAAGCATATCGGCATCCAGGACAGGGTCGGATCCATCGAGCCGGGCAAGGATGCGGATCTGGTTGTCATGAGCGGGGAGTGCTTCGAGGTGGCCTCCACGGTCGACGCTGTCCTCGTGAACGGACAAAACGTTCCGCTTCACGTCTAAGCGGAACCCCCTCCCGCATAAGGATGAGAGAGAACATCCGTGAGGGAGGAGACGTATGCAGGCAGACAGTTCGTTTCAGGAAATGATGCAGCGCTATAATAGGGAGATCGCCCGGATGTACGAGCGATCCCGGCAGGGGCCTGCCCCGCAGGCGGAATATTTTGCGGAGGAGTCCTCCATTCTGGAGCCTCCTGCGGCGGAATCGCCTGTAACGGAGCCCGCTGCGGCAGAAAAACCTGCAGGCGCCGGGGATGCCGGAATATCGTCCGATTCTGCCGGTACGGCGCTGGTGGTTGCAAAGACTTCGCCCGCCGGGATGCCTGCGGAGGACATGACACTTTCCGAAGCGCTCTCCGTGCTCATGCGCTACCGCACGCTCGACAAGGCGGGGCGGCTCAGCCTGGCCCAGAGCCTTGCCGTGGAGCTGGCGCAGATTGCGCTGGAGATGTGTTCGGGCGTCATCGATCTTCTGTGCCGGGAGGATCCGGAGCTGGACGAGGAGGGGACATAAAAATGGCCGGAGTATATTGCGGCAGGTCCGCAATACGCTCCGGCGGGACAAATCTGCAAAAAACCGCAGATTCGTTTAAAAAGGGGGACAGGCTTTTGTTGGCAGATACACTTGGGCAGATGCTGCCTAGATATGAGCTGCATCCCGTTGGGGAGGAGACGTTTTTCGACCTCTTTCAGCTGGAGGAGAGCAATGCTCACTATTTCGCATATGAACAGGATCATCCGCTCACCTACGAGGAAGCGATAGAGGACATCATGAAAATGCCGCCGGAGCTTTCCCCGCAGCAGAAACAGGTTTTCGGGCTCTACCGGGATGGGCGTATGCTGGCCGTCGCCGACTGGGCGGAAGGATATCCGGAGGCGGACATCGTTTGGATAGGGCTGTTTATGGTGGACGCCGGATGTGCGAGGCAAGGCATCGGCAGGGAGGTTATCGAAACCTTCTGCCGTGCGGCCCGGGAGAATCAATTTAAGAAAATCCGGCTGGGCTGTATTGCTGAAAATGAGGAGGGACTTGCCTTCTGGCAGGCAATGGGATTTGTCCCTATCGATCGGGTACATCGGGAGAACCCGGGTAAGCGCCCGTGGGAGCTCATTTTCATGCAACGGGAGCTAAGCTGATTTGGATAGAACAGCAGGCTGGAGAGCACCGCTCCTTGCTCCCGATATTACCCCCGAAATGGTACAGGGGATGACAATGAGAGAAATCAGGGAACTGACAGACAGCCTTTCAGCTGGCGGTGAGAATGTTTCCTCATCCCGCGGCAACCGGGAAAATGGGCATCATGGACATGGCGGCGGTCATGGGGGAGGACGGAGAAATGGAAAAGAGGAAACGAATCGGTGAACGGCGAAACCCTGAAACAGCATTCTCTCCGGCAGCAGCCATAGCCAGCAGAGATTCCCTGCAGAACAGACCGGCGCCATGCTCCATAAAGGCAGCATGGCGCCGGTCTGTTTCCAGCGGACCATTTCACGGTCTGCGTGCAGGTATCAGTTGTACTGAACAAAGGCGAGGTTCATATCGACATTGCCCTTGATGCCGTCGACACGGCCCTTGCTCGTGTACTGGAGGATCTGCATGTCGTAGGGGTAGAAGGGAACACGGTAGTAGTTGGCGACCCACTTGTCGTACCCCTCAAGGCGGGAGAGGTCGGCCTGCTCAATAAAGAAGCGGGAGTAGCTGTAAATCATGGAGCGGTAGCCGGCCGCTTCGATGGTGTCGAGGAACGCGATGGCGTTATCGGTGATCTGCTTTCTGGAGAGGCCGTATGTACGGTAGGATGAGTTGGCGGCTCCCTCAACATCGTAGACGATGGGATAGTCAATGTCGTACCCCTCGATATACTTGAGCACGACGTTCGCCTCCGAAACAGCCTCTTTCTTGGTCTTTGCCTGGGAGAAAAAGTAGACCCCTACCTTGACGCCCGCGTCGATAGCGCCCTTGATGTTCTCTTCAAAGTAGCCGTCGATCATCAGCTTTCCCGAGCTGTATCCCCGGTAGCCCAGGCGGATAAAGGCGAAGCGGACACCGTCGTCATAGACGCGCTCCCAGTCGATGTGGCCCTGATGCTTGGAGACGTCGATGCCCTTGATAGCGCGGCGTTTGCCGTCGCGGACATACTCCACCTCGTTGTTGTCAAGGTAGACAAGATTGTCCCAATCGTAATTGTTGCGGGTGAGGGAGTCGTCGAGCGGGACATAGTCGTACTCCTTTCCCCTGCGGCAGACGAAAGCGTCGTCGAAAAAGAGCTGGACATACTCGGTGGGAAGCTGGTATTCGACAGCGTATTCCTTGAGCTGGCTGTGGGAAATCGACGTCTTGTCCCGCAGCGCACGGATAAAATCATCGGAAACGTCGTAATGATCGTCGGCCGCGTAGCTCTTGAGCGTCTTGACAGAAATTTTACTGGCGGCCTGTGCCGGGACAGGGATGACAGCGCACAGGACGGCGGCGCACAGAATGGCGGACAGGATGCGTGGAATGCGGGAAATTTTTCCTTTCATGACTTCCTCCTCGGTTTGGAATGGTAATATGTTCAGTGTACCATCTTTTGTCGAAATAGGGAAGGGGGATTCTCTGGAAAATTTGACGCGGCGGCACTTGTGCGCTACAATAAGCAGGAAACAGAAAACGGGGGGAAGCTAGGATGCCGGATGAAGCGAGGAATGATTTTACCAAAGGGAGCATGTGGAAAAATATACTAAATCTCGCTCTGCCTATGACGGCGGCACAGATGGTCAATCTTTTGTACAACGTAGTGGATCGCATGTACATCGGGCATATTCCAGAGGCGTCGACCTTGGCGCTCACCGGCTTGGGGCTCACGTTTCCGATCATCATGATCATTACCGCCTTTGCGAACCTGTTCGGTGCGGGCGGCGCGCCGCTGTGCTCCATCGCCCGCGGCCGCGGGGATCATGAGCGCGCGCAGCGGATCATGGGCAACTCGTTCTGCATGCTGATGGTCTCCGGCGTCATCCTCATGGCGCTGTGTTTCCTCTTTAAGCGCCCCATCCTCTACCTGTTCGGTGCGAGTGAGAGCACGTACCCCTATGCGAGCGACTATCTGAGCATCTATCTGTGCGGGACGCTGTTCGTCATGACCGGTTTGGGAATGAACAGCTTCATCAATTCCCAGGGCTTCGGCAAAATCGGGATGCTGACTGTTGTGCTTGGGGCGGCGGCGAACATCGTGCTCGATCCGATTTTTATCTTCGTCTTCAGGATGGGCATCCGCGGCGCGGCGCTCGCGACAGTCCTCTCCCAGATGCTTTCGTCCGTGTGGATCCTGCGTTTTCTCACTTCCGGGCATGCCATCTATTCCCTCCGGCTTCAGGATATGCCTCCGGACTGGAGACTGATTCGGGAGATCGCCGCGCTCGGGCTCTCCGGATTTATTATGGCGGTCACGAACAGCATCGTGCAGATCGCCTGCAACGCCACGCTTCAGCGCTTCGGCGGCGACCTCTATATCGGGATTATGACCGTCCTCAGCTCTGTGCGCGAGGTCATCACCATGCCTGCCAACGGGCTCACCAGCGGTGCGCAGCCTGTCCTCGGCTACAACTACGGCGCCGGGAAATATGGGCGTGTCCGCAGGGGGATCCTCTTTATCAGCGTCGTCTGCGTCAGCTTCACGTTTATCATGTGGATTCTTCTACTGGCTTTCCCGCGCCCCTTTATCCATATCTTCAACAGCGACCCGCTCCTGCTCGAAAAGGGTGTGTCCGCTCTGCACATCTACTTTTTCGGCTTCTTTATGATGTCGTTCCAGTTCTCCGCGCAGTCGGCTTTCGTCGCGCTTGGGCGCAGCCGGCATGCCGTCTTCTTCTCCATCTTCCGCAAGGTGATCATCGTCACCCCCCTCACGTTCCTCCTGCCGCACGTGGGCGGGCTGGGGGTAAACGGTGTCTTCCTCGCCGAACCCATCTCCAATTTTCTCGGCGGCATCGCCTGCTACACCACCATGCTCCTGACCCTTTGGCCGCAGCTTCGCGAGGATCCAAAAATGCCCGGCCCTTTTGCCGATTTGGACAGAGCTTCACGCTCGGATGAATAAATTCCAGCCCAAATGTATGAAAATTCATAACCGGCTTGATTTTTCTGAAAATCGGTGTATAATGAGTGCATAAATTGAGTCAGACAAATGAAAGCCTTTATGGAGGATGATGAAAATGAAGAAGAAATGGTTAGCAGCGCTGCTTGCGCTGACAATGGCCGCCTTTGCCGGATGCGGCGGCGGCGCCGGAAACAGCAGCTCCGCCCCTGAGAGTTCCGCCCCTGAGAGCTCGGCACCGGAAAGCTCCGCTCCAGAGAGTTCCGCCCCGGAAGAGGATGCCCCGGCCGAATCGGCTGCGGACAGCAGCGCGGGCGGCGCGGTTGAAAAGATCAAGGCCGCAGGCAAGATTGTCATGGGGACGAACGCAGAATTCCCGCCGTTTGAGTACGTGGAGGGCAACGACGTTGTGGGCGTGGATGCGGACATCGCGGCGGAGATCGCCAAGGATCTGGGCGTCGAGCTGGTGATCGAGAACATGGAGTTCACCGCAGCACTCCTGGCCGTGCAGAACGGGCAGCTTGATATGGCTGTCGCAGGCATCACGGTGGATGAAGAGCGCAAAAAGTCCATGGACTTCTCCAATGAGTATGTGACCAGTTCCCAGTACATCATCATCGCTAAGGACTCCGGCCTGACGGCGGATTCCCTCAAGGACGCGGGCGTGATCATCGGTGTGCAGAACGGTACCTCCGGCGACTTCTACGCGACCGACGATATCAAGGGCGATCCGAACACCGAGGAGGTCGCGCGGTATAAGAATGCCATCCTCGCCGCGCAGGATCTGATGAACGGCAAGATTCAGGCCGTTATTATCGACGAGCTGCCCGCAAAGAGCATCGTGGCCGCCAATGAGGATAAGCTCGAGCTCCTGCCGGATAAGCTCACCGAGGAGCAGTACGCTATCGCCGTGCAGAAGGGCAACCAGGAGCTGCTTGATGCGATTAACGCCACGCTTGACCGCCTCGAGAGCGAGGGCAAGATTGAGGAATTCCTGATTAAGCACATGGGTGCGTAAGCATAAAACGGACAAACCGCAGCAGCGGACGCTTTCTTGCGCCCGCTGCTCGCCATTATCATAAAGGGGAAAGAGGTCATGTTTGAGTCGCTGCTCGACCATCTTTACAGCGCGCTGATTACTGACAGCCGCTATGTCCTGATTCTGCGCGGTCTGCGCAACACGCTGATCATCACATTTTTCGCCCTTCTGCTGGGTCTTGCCATAGGCCTTATTCTGGCCATTATCAAGGTGACGGTGCATTCGCGCCGCAACCCGCTCCTGTGGCTGGCCAACCTGTATACCACCATCATCCGCGGCACGCCGGTTGTGGTACAGCTCATTATTATCAATACGTCGATTATGGCGCAGTCGAACAACAAGATTTTGATAGCGGTCATCGCGTTCGGCATCAACTCCGGGGCATATGTATCAGAGATTATCCGCGGAGGAATCCAGTCCGTCGATCGCGGGCAGACAGAGGCGGGCCGTTCGCTCGGGCTGACCGGAGCGATGACAATGCGCCTCATCGTCCTGCCGCAGGCGGTGAAGACAGTGCTCCCCTCGCTCGGGAATGAGTTCATTACCCTGCTCAAGGAGACGTCTGTCGCAGGCTATGTGGCCATCAGCGACCTGACAAAGGCCGGCGACACGATCGTCAGCCGTACATTCGATCCGACCGCCATGTATCTGGTGGCGCTGGTGTACTTAGTGCTCGTCGTCGGGCTGACGGCGCTGCTCTCGCTCATGGAAAGGAGGCTGGCCCGCAATGATCTCCGTTAACAATCTCCACAAATCGTTCCACCGCAACGAGGTGCTCTGCGGTATCACGGACCGGGTGGAGAAGGGGGAGAAGGTGGTCGTTATCGGCCCCTCCGGATCGGGAAAGTCCACGTTCCTGCGCTGCCTTAACCTTCTCGAGCGCCCAACCTCAGGCGAAATCCTCTTTGAAGGGCAGAACATCACCGACCGCCGGTGCGACATCAACAAGATCCGCCAGAAGATGGGCATGGTCTTCCAGCACTTCAACCTCTTTCCCCACCTGACTGTGAAGGAAAACATCACGCTCGCGCCGGTACAGCTTCACCTCAAGAGTAAGGAGGAAGCCGACGCTGACGCGATGCGCCTTCTCGAGCGCATCGGCCTTGCGGACAAGGCGGACGCTTATCCGCCGCAGCTCTCCGGCGGGCAGAAGCAGCGCATTGCCATCATTCGGAGCCTGGCGATGAACCCGGACGTAATGCTCTTCGACGAACCGACCAGCGCGCTGGATCCGGAGATGGTGGGCGAGGTGCTCGAACTGATGAAGGAGCTCGCGGAGGAGGGCATGACGATGGTGGTCGTCACACATGAGATGGGCTTTGCCCGCGAAGTGGGCACGCGCATCCTCTTCATGGACGGGGGGCAGATCCTCGAGCAGGCCCCGCCCGACATTTTCTTCGCCAACCCCCGGCATCCGCGTCTTCAGGATTTCCTCTCCAAGGTGCTTTAAAGAAAAGATAAAGGAACTGCCGCTGTCGGGCGGCAGTTCCTCTGCTTATACGGGATCCGGAGGGGACAGAGAGACACCGAGC
Source organism: uncultured Oscillospiraceae bacterium (assembly GCA_949743955.1). GTDB lineage: Bacteria > Bacillota > Clostridia > Oscillospirales > Ruminococcaceae > Harryflintia. The sequence continues at coordinate 24,733 of CATJVQ010000050.1, forward strand.
TTCAGGCATTTTTTGCACACCTGCCGGGCCAGCCGCTCGACCAGGTGCGGCGTCACCATCCATGGGTCCCCCTCGGGGAGCATATCGGGGTATTCGGTCAGCACCCCCTGCCGGTAGAGGTCAAGCCGCTGGGCGTCAATCATGCCGACATCCTGCGCCTGCGCCGCCTTGAGCGCAGGGGCGACCTTGTCCTTCCACCAGGACATCCGCAGCGCTTCATAGTCGTAGCGATAGCAGTCGTCCCAGAGGGGGCCGTCGCCGGTCAGGGGCGGCAGGGCAAGGTGTGAGAGCGTCCTTTGCAGGTCGTCGCGGAAATATTCGTCCCACAGCGCATCCGTGATGCAGTGCACGGCGTAGCCCAGCGACAGGACATCCGCCCTGCCATGCCAGAATTCAGCCGCGTTATGATACCAGATGTCGAGCTTTTTATGGCGCAGATGCGCTTTCCACCGCACCTTCTTCGGCGCAAATTCCTCCAGATTCACACTGTCCGGTGCGATACAACCGAGATAGTATACGCCGGCCTGTGTGTCCGGCACGCCGAGCCCTTCGGCACTCAGGCGGCCGACATTGAGATGGATACAGGTACTGGCCATGGGAAATGTCTCCTTTCCGCATACACGGACTGCTTGATAGATGATAGACAGAAAGATCGTACCACAGAACCGGAAACGGATCAATGCGATCCGTGAAAAAAAGAGGGAGAACGCGTTTTTATAATTTTCCTTGGAGATCAGGATCAAAATGGGGAGAAGTATGCTACAATAGAAAGGAGCGGAATTGGAAAACATAATGCGGCGAACGGGGGAGAGCATGTGCGGAAAGAGCGGGCCTACAAAATTCACAGAGACTGCGAAATCTGGACATCACGGCGTTCACGCATCCCACCCCTTCGGTGGCTGATCCCCCCGTTTCTGCTGATCCTCTCGTTCGCTGTCCTGGCAGCAGCCAACCGCCGGCCCGATTTTGCCGAGTGGTATGCCCGCACGGTCTATCCCGTGCTGGTGGGCACGGTGGGAAGAGTGTTCGGCCTTGTGCTGTTTTCGGCGGGGGAGTGCATCATCGCCGCCCTTGCGGTGACAGCCGCTGTGTTCTTAGTGAAGCTGGCGCGCCGCCGGGAAGGGCGGGGGGATCTCCTGCGCCGGGGCGCGCTGGGGCTATTGTGGATAGTCAGTGTCATCCTGCTGCTGTATGCGTTCCACTGCGGCATCAACTATCACAGGCGCCCGTTTTCGAGCTTGGCGGGGCTGGCAGTGCGGCCCTCGTCGGCCGAGGAGCTCGCGGCGCTGGAGGAGGATCTCATCCTGACGGCAAACGGCCTGAGCGAGGGACTTTCCGCCGAGTTCTCCCTCGAGAGGGGCGGTGTGACAACGGCTCTCTCCGTCTCGCCATGGGAGCTCTCGAAGCGCGCGGCGGACGTGATGCGCACGCTGGGGCGGATCTATCCGGAGCTGGACGGCTATTATCCGCGCACAAAGCCGGTACTGCTTTCGAGAGGGATGTCGATGCTGGACATCACGGGCGTCTACTTCCCGCCGACGATTGAAGCGAACATCAATGTAGACGTACCCGCTTACAATATCGCGGCGACAGCCTGCCACGAGCTGAGCCATCTGCGGGGATTCATGCGGGAGGACGAGGCGAACTTCATTGCCTATCTCGCGTGCCGCGAGAGCGGGGACCCCGAATTCCATTACAGCGGAGCGATGCTCGCGCTTGCGCATGTACGAAATGCGCTCCGCCGCGCGGATCGGGCGCTGTCCGACGGACTGGACGAGCGGATGAACGAGCGCGTGCACGCGGATTTTGCACAGAACAGCGAGTACTGGAGTCGTTTTGAGGGGCCGGTATCCACGGTGTCGCAGGCGGTGAACGATACATATCTCAAAGTCAACGCGCAGAGCGACGGGCTGGAAAGCTACGGGCGCATGGTCGATCTGCTTCTGGCGGATTACCGGCTGCGGTATGGATTTGCATAAAGAGGAGACAGGCGCCCCGGCGTTTTCAGAAGATGACAGGCAGAACGGGGGCGCTTAAGGGAGGCAGTCGGACCATTATGAATCTTATTGAGCAGCAGCACCGGTTTTTTAACACGGGCGCTACCCGGGATATCGATTACCGCATCCGGCAGCTGCGCAGTCTGTATCAGGTAATTTTACAGTATCAGGAGCGCATCTTTGAGGCGCTGTATCAGGATCTCGGGAAGAGCGAGCAGGAGGCGTACCTCACGGAAATCGGCGTCGTGCTCTCGGAGATTTCGTATACACTGCGGCACATCCGCGCGTGGAGCCGTCCCGCTTCGGGCGGCTTTTCGATTGCGGCACCGTTTTCCACATCGAAGATCCTGCGGGAGCCCTATGGGGTGGTGCTCATCCTCTCCCCGTTCAATTATCCCTTCCAGCTCGCGCTCACGCCGCTGGTCAGCGCGCTCGCGGCAGGGAACTGCGCTGTCATCAAGCCCAGCGAGCTTGCGCCCGCCACGGCCGCTGTCATCAGCGAGATGCTCAACATCAATTTTGAGCAGCGGCTGTGCGCTGTTGTCACCGGCGGCGTGCAGACAGCGCAGTCCTTAATAAACGGCGGTTTCGACTACATTTTCTTCACGGGAAGCCGCAGTGTGGGGCGGGCTGTGTATGAGGCGGCGGCGAAAAACCTCGTCCCGGTGACACTGGAGCTCGGGGGAAAGTCGCCGTGCATCGTGGAGCGCAGCGCCGATCTGGACGCCGCCGCCCGGCGCATTGTCTGGGGAAAGTTCCTGAACGCAGGCCAGACTTGTGTGGCTCCCGACTATCTGCTTGTGCAGGACTGTGTCCGGCAGGAGCTTATTGAGCGGATGCGCGCCTGTATCGTGCAGTTTTACGGGGAGCATCCGGAGGCAAATCCGGCCTATCCGCGCATTATCAATAGGGAGCATTTTATGCGTCTGAGGGAAATGCTCGCCGAGGGGACGATTCTCTCCGGCGGGCAGGTCGATGAGGAGAACCTGCGGATTGCTCCGACGCTTATTGAAAACGCACCGTTCTATTCGAAGCTGCTGAGTGAGGAGATCTTCGGCCCCATCCTGCCGGTCATCGAGTTTGCGGATACGCGGCAGGTTTTTGACTTCATCTCGCTGAATCCCGCACCGCTGGCGCTGTACCTGTTTACACGCAGCCGGGAGCTGGAAAAGAGGGTGATGCGCATCCCGTTCGGGGGCGGCTGCATCAACGACACAGTCATCCATCTGGCTTCGCACGGACTGCCGTTTGGCGGCGTGGGGGAGAGCGGATTCGGCAGCTATCATGGGCGCGCTGGATTTTACACGTTTACCCACAACAAATCCGTTATGCGCAAGCTGCCGCTGCTCGATCTGGCGCTGCGCTATCCTCCCTTCGGGAAGGTGAAATCTGTGCTGAAAAGGATTTTTCGATAAATGAAGCGTATGTTCCGTGAACAGAGAAACCGCCTGTCCGGCCCCGTGTGGGGCGGCCTCCGCCTTCTGTATGGCGCGGGGGCGCTGTTCTGCCTGTTTTACAGCCTGACACCTATTTTGGGGTATGGTGTGACACATATCGGGATATTTGTGCTCCTGCTGGGAGGTCTTGCCCTGGCGGGAGCCGCGCTGGCCCTGCCGCGTCTGGCGGGAGTACGGCACTTTTTCGCGCTCCACGCGGCGTTTTTAGCGCTGGTGCTGAGCGCGTTCGGGCTCTATGTGGGATTTGTGTGGTCCTATCGGAGCTTCCTTCAGGAGAGTCCGCCCCCGCCTGCGGGGGAACAGACAGTCATTGTGCTGGGCGGCAAGATTGAGAATGGGCGCCCGAGACTGATGCTGGCGCGACGGCTGCATACGGCGGCGGAATATCTCAAAGGCAATCCGGCGGCGAAATGTGTCGTATCGGGCGGGCAGGGGCCGGATGAGGATCAGCCGGAGGCGCATGTCATGCGCGAATATCTGGCGGAGCTGGGGATAGATCCGGAACGGATCGAGGAGGAGGATGCTTCACGCGATACACGTGAAAATATTGCCTATTCCGCCCGGATCATCCGAGAGAAGGGGCTCTCCGAGAGCGTCACGGTGGTCAGCGACGGATTTCATCAGCTTCGCGCGGCATACTTCTGCCGCCGGAATTCCCTTCTCCCTCACGCGCTGGCGAGCGCGACGCCGTGGGGGCTGATCCCGTCCTACGAGGTGCGCGAGATGGGGGCGTGGGTCAAGGCGCTATTCGGGTGGTAAGCAAAAAAATCAACCGTGCGCCCAACGCACGGTTGATTTTTTATACGATTTATTATTTGACTTTTCTGCGTTTCATAATGATCATCACGATGTAAGCAGCGGCAGCACCGGCCAGCAGGAGTATGGCGGCGTGTACGAGAGGACCGCTCTCATCGGCAGGGGCCGCAGGCGAATTGTTTGCGGCAAAGACGCGGGTGGGAAAAGTAACTGCCAGCAGAAGAGTGAGGGACAGGAGCGCTGGACATTTTTTCAGCATCTTTCGACCTCCCTGTATTGTTCTGAAACATAGTATAGTCCCATTTAGTCAAAAAAGCAAGAAACAGTTTGTAAACAAAGCGGTGTTTATGTTATACTGACTGAAAACAAAGTGGAAACGATGGTTACAAAGGGGTACAAAGAAGTAAAGAAGGGTATGGGGAGGCACTGAAAGTGGAAAAGAATGAGATTTTCCAATTAGAGATAACGGGCATCACAAACGAGGGGAACGGTGTGGGACATCATGGGGGGATGGCAGTTTTTGTCCCGGACACCGCCCCGGGGGATGTGGCGAGGGTACGCGCTGTCAAGGTGCTCAGCCGCTATGCTTACGGCCGCCTGGAGGCTCTGGTGGAATCCTCCCCGTACCGAATGGAACCGGGATGCCCCCAGAGCCGCCGCTGCGGGGGATGTTCGCTGCAGCACCTGAGCTACAAGGCGGAAAAGAGGGAGAAGTGGGCCTGGGTGCGCGATGCGTTCCAGCGAATCGGCGGCTTTGAGGATATCGTGTGCCGCCCGCTGATCAGCACGAACGTCACGGAGGGGTACCGCAACAAGGCGATGCTGCCCGTCCAGCGCGGACCCGACAGCCGGGTGAAAATCGGCTTCTATGCCAAACGTTCCCATGAGATCATCGAATGCGACGCCTGCCGCCTTCAGCCGCCGGAGTTCGCGCACATCACGGCAGCCGTGCGCAGGTGGCTGGAGGAGTGCCGGATTCCCTGCTACGATGAACGGACCGGAAAGGGGCTCGTGCGTCACCTCTACCTGCGCAAGGCGTTCGTGACAGGGGAAGTGATGGTGTGCCTCGTCGTAAGTCGGGAGGAGATGCCGCAGAGGGAGCGCCTGTTCGCGCTGCTGGATGAACTGGGACTGCCGGTTGCGTCTGTGTCGATCAACATAAACCCGTACAGGACGAATGTCATCCTGGGAGGGAAAACGGTTATCCTGCGCGGGGCGGATGCGATTGAGGATGTATTGTGCGGTGTACGTGTCCGGCTGCAGCCGCAGAGCTTTTATCAGGTCAACCACGACGCGGCCCAGCTGCTCTACGCGAAGGCGGCGGAGTACGCGGCGCTGAGCGGGAAGGAGACACTGGTCGATCTGTACTGCGGCGCGGGGACTATAGGGCTGTCCATGGCGGGGAAGGTGCGGGAGCTCATCGGTGTCGAGGAGGTGGAGGAAGCTGTCGAGGATGCGCGCCGAAACGCCGCAATGTGCGGTGTGGATCATGCACGGTTCGTCTGTGCCGACGCCGGACAGGCCGCAGGGCAGTTTGTCCAGGAGGGGGTGTGCCCGGACGTGGTCGTGGTGGATCCGCCCCGGAAGGGGTGCAGCGAGGTGACGCTCCGCGCGGTCGACGCCATGTCGCCGGCGCGTATCGTGATGATCTCCTGTAACCCCGCTTCCGCTGCGCGGGACTGCCGCCTCCTGGCCGGTATGGGATGGACGCTTCAGGAGGCGACACCTGTGGATCTGTTCCCGAGGACGGGGCATGTCGAGACGGTTGTTCTTCTTTCCCGCAAAACCCGGTAGCGTAATCAAGGCAAAACGAAATGGCAGTTTGCCGGCGTGTGACGCTCTATACAAAAGGACCCGCATGAATACAGTGTTCATGCGGGTCCTTATCTTGGGGAGAGGATTTGTCTCACAGCTCCACTTTACTTTTCTCTTTTTTTATGACCAGCTTTTCGCTGTTGATCATTCCGCCAAAAGCTGTTTTGCACAGGATACGGATATCCAGAGAAAGGCTCCAGTTTTCGATGTACCAAATATCATATTTTACACGCTCTTCTATGCTGGTGTCACCCCGCAGGCCGTGTATCTGCGCCCAGCCGGTGATACCGGGCCGTACCTGCTGCCGCACCAGATAGAGCGGAATTTCCTCCTTGAAATGCTGCACATAAAACGGAATTTCCGGGCGGGGCCCAATGAGGCTCATGTCCCCAAACAGGACGTTGAAAAATTGCGGCAGTTCGTCGATACTGAATTTTCGGATGAAACTGCCGAAACGGGTTTTACGCGGATCCGTGTCCGTACTCCAAGCGGTCTGTTCCTTTCCGCTGGCGTTCATACTGCGGAACTTCAGCATGGTAAACGGCTTCTTATTTTTTCCGATTCGTTCCTGTTTAAACAGAACCGGCCCCGGACCGCTCAGCTTTACACCGATGGCCGCCGCCAGCATAATCGGGCTGGTGAGCACGATCAATATCAGCGACCCTGCGATATCCATTGCCCGCTTGAGGAGCGCCCAGCCGAGATTATCCAGCGGTGTGGAGCGCATGTTGACCAGCTTTGTCTGACCGATTACGTCTATGCTGGGGTGAAGCGGTAGGTAGTCGTTATAGAACGGTATCATGACCAGCCGTACGCCTTCCTTATCGGCCGCGGCCAGCACGGGCTTCATGAACTGCATTTCATGGGGCTCCAGAGCAAGAATCAGCTCATCGATTTCGCGGCGCTCCAGAATTTGCTCCACATCCTCATAACACCCCAGGCACTTTCCCAGATCCGGGCGTTCTACCTTGCTGATATAACCATCCACCACGATGCCCATCTGCGGATTGGCTTGGATATCGCGGAGGTATTGCAGCGCCAGATGGCCGTTGCCCACGATGGCCACATGCTTCTGGTTATATCCTAGCCGCCGGTAATGGTGCATTACAGCCCAACCGATGGTCCGTTTCAGAATGACGAACAGACTGGAAAACAGTCCGAACAGAAAAACGACCATGCGGGAAAATTCTATCGTACGGGTCAGATACAGAAGAGACATGACTGCCAAGGTGATGATCCCGTTCACCAAGAGGATCTTGAATATTTCTTTGGGATCTGCCTTCAGACGGTAAGATCCGTACATCTGAAGGATAAAGTAGATTAAGACGATTAACAGACTGCATCCGATCGCCATGAGCTGAAACGGCGGGGAAGTCAGCTTGATGCCGCGCTGGCCATTCATTACCTCAAAGCGAAAGAATATGGCAATAAAATAGGAAATATAAATTAAAAAAGCATCCGACGTCATATTCAAAACATTGATGAATTTTTGATTTTCACGGATCAATCCCTTTTCACTTCTCCTTTCTTTTGTCCTGTCCGTGCCTGCTCTCTGGCGCTGCGATTTCTCAAATGTTTCAAAAAATCCCCTGTAAACCGCCGGCCAGGGATTTCAGCTTTATAAAGGCGGTTTATGGGGTCTGCTTATGGCGTTGCAGTCATAAGCAATCGGATTGTTTCTATGTAGCGGAAGAAACGAAGGGAATTTGTCAGGCCTTGTTGAAAACCGTTGTTATCATAACATAAAAACAAGTCATTGACAAGGGAAACTCCTTCCTCCTGATATGGCAGGATATCGAACTCCTCCAGGAGCATATGGCAAAACAGGGTATGAGCAGGGGAGGCCTATTCCTTAGCTATGTACTGCGCCACGCCGCAGGGGAGGCCGCCGCGCAGGTAGAGGCGCGGGACACGCTTGCCGATAAGGCAGACAATTTCATAA
>CATJVQ010000051.1 GCA_949743955.1 uncultured Oscillospiraceae bacterium
ACCCTTGCCATCCAATAAAGTTATTTTTGACTTCAAAGAAGTCAAATTTTGTCCGCACGCGGACAAAAGCATAACTTTTTTACAGGGGTTACGCTCTGGAATAAGGGTACTATGCACCCTTGCCATCCAATAAAGTTATTTTTGACTTCAAAGAAGTCAAATTTTGTCCGCACGCGGACAAAAGCATAACTTTTTTACGGGGGTTACGTTCTAGAATAAGGGGCATAGCACCCTTGCCATTCCATCACTGGGGTTATGTTCTGGAATAGGGAGTCATATCCAAAAACCGTATAGCCCTTTCTGAACAAGCAGAAACAGGGCTGCTGCAAAATTGCAGCAGCCCTGTTTCGTATAGAAAAAAGGAAGAAAGGGGAAGGTATTTTAAGCGCCGGAATTTGGGGAGGAGTCCTCCTCCGGATTTTCGGCGAGATACGCATAGTATTTTTCGAGGATGGCGGTCTCAATCTGCTGGCGCGCTTCGGGTGTGATGGGATGAACAATGTCCCGGAAGCTGCCGGACTCATCTTTGCGGCTGGGCATGGCGACGAAGAGGCGTGTCGGCCCCTCGATGACCTTGATGTCATGGACGGCGAAATCGCTCTCGATGGTGATGGAGACGAGCGCCTTGAGCCTTGCGTCGGGATACGTTCTGCGGATTCTGACATCTGTAATATTCATGGGTTATCCTCCTGTGTCTTTTTACACTTGGTCCATACATCCCTAGTTTGCAGCAGAATTTGGCAGCTTATGCAGTCCGGGGTAAATTTTATGGCTTCTTTTCTCAATTTCCCTGTTTATTTTCTTCAAGCGATGCAATATAATGTGAGGAAGAACCCCTAATGAAACGATCAATACTGGAGTGACAAATTTGGAAAACAGGAACGATCTCCTCTCTGGCAGTAAACGGATCCATTTTATCGGCATCGGCGGTTCGGGGATGTTCCCCCTCGCGCAGATTCTGCTTGCACACGGGCACTGCATCAGCGGATCGGACAATAATCCCGGCGAAACCATCGACCTTGAGCGGGAACTGGGGATGAAAGTCACCATCGGCCAGAAGCCGGAAAACCTCCGGGGGGCCGAACTCATTGTCTATTCGGCGGCCATCCTGCCGGATAACCCGGAGCTCCTCGCGGCGCGTGCCGGCAGTGTGCCGGTGCTCGAACGCAGCGAACTCTTCGGCCTCGTCTCCCGCGAATATGAGGAGTGTATCGCCGTGTGCGGCACGCACGGCAAAACCACCACCACTGCCCTGCTCACCCATATCCTGCTCGCTGCGGGAAAGGATCCGTCCGCTGTCATCGGCGGGCGCCTGCCGGAGATCGGCGGCAACGGGCGCGCGGGTAAAAGCGATCTGTTCGTGTGCGAGGCGTGCGAGTATGTCGACACCTTCCTGCATCTCTCGCCGAGTGTCGCGGTGGTGCTCAACGTGGACGCGGACCATCTCGAATATTTCGGAACGATTGAAAACATCATCCATTCCTTCCACCGCTTCGCCTGCCTCGCACGGAACAGTGTCATCGCCAATGGGGACGATGCCAACACCCGCAAAGCGATCGAGGATGTCCCCGTCCCCGTGATCACCTTCGGGTACGGAAGCGGCAACGACTATGCCGCCGCAAATGTCCGCCGCCGGGCGGACGGTATCGGCTACCGTTACGACCTGATGCACGGCGGCGTCCGGCTCACGGAGGTGGAGACGGGCATCCCGGGGGAACACAACGTGCTCAACTCCCTCGCTGCCATCGCCGCGGCCATGCAGGCTGGCGTTTCGGCGGAGGAAGCAGCTGCAGGGGTGAAGACATTCCGCGGCGCGCACCGGCGGTTTGAAGTCCTCGGGACGAAAAACGGCGTCACCATAGCGGACGACTACGCACACCATCCACGTGAGATTGAGGTGACGCTCCGGGCAGCGAAGGAGCTCGGCTTTAAGCATATCTGGGCGGTACACCAGCCCTTCACCTACTCCCGCACCGCCATGCTCCTCGACGATTTCGCCCGCGTCCTCTCGCTGGCGGATCACGTCGTCCTCTCGGAAATCATGGGTTCGCGCGAATACAACACCTATAATGTCTACGCGGCGGATCTGGCTGCGAAAATCCCCGGATGCGTCTGGTTCCCGGCGTTTGAGGAGATAGCACGCTACGTTATGGAGCACGCGGAGGAGGGTGATCTCGTCGTCACCCTCGGCTGTGGCGATGTCTATAAATGCGCTTACCGGATGCTCTCTTAATATTACCCCAATATTCGTATGACGTTCGGTCTGGACGAACGATGAAAAGGCGAGTATAATAAAAATCGTATGATCTTGAAAAGGGGGTTTTTCAGATGGATAATGAAGCTGGAGATTCCGGATCCTTTTACCGTATCCAAAAGGTGGAAGAGGAGGAGCCGCGCCCGATGCAGGCGGTCGTGTTCGAATATTTCGAGACACTGGTCATCGCGGCGGTCATTGTGGTGATCCTGTGCACATTCGTCTTCCGCATGGTGCGCGTGGACGGCACCTCCATGGTGCCCACCCTCGCGGACGGGGATTTCCTCGTCTCCACGCATGCCTTCTATACGCCGCAGCATGGGGATATCGTGGTCATCACACAGCCCAATGAGATCGCTGTCCCGCTCATCAAGCGCGTTATCGCCAAAGGGGGCGACACACTGGACATCGACTTTGAGAGCGGCCGGGTGACGCTCAACGGCGAAACCCTGCGCGAGGACTACATCAACGACCGCACCTACTATGAGCCGGACGAAGCGCTCTCCTTCCCGCTGACTGTCCCGGAGGGGATGATTTTCGCCATGGGCGACAACCGCAACCATTCCTCCGACAGCCGCGACGCGCATATCGGCCTCATCGACGAGCGGTACATCATGGGGCAGACCTTCTTCCGCCTCTTCCCGCTCACGGAAATGGGGTGGGTCCATTGAGCGAAGCGCCCTCCATTCAGTGGTTCCCCGGCCATATGGCCAAAACCAGGCGGATGATAGGCGACAGCCTCCGGCTCGTGGATCTGGTGGTTGAGCTCTTGGACGCGCGCATCCCGCAGGCGAGCGCCAACCCGGAATTGGGGCGCATCCTCGGCAAGAAGCCCCGCCTCGTCCTTTTAGGCAAGGCGGATACCGCGGACGCCGCCGTCACCGCGCTCTGGTGTAAAACATTTGCCGCAAGAGGTATAGAGGCCGTCTCCGCCGACTGCCGCAGCGGACGCGGGCTCGATAAGTTCACCCCCGCCGTGGAGCGCACGCTGCACGATGTGATCGCCCGCCGGCGTGAAAAAGGCATGACAGGCGCGGGCATCCGCCTGATGGTGGTGGGCATCCCCAACGTGGGGAAGTCCTCGCTCATCAACCGTCTTGCGGGCGGGAAGCGCGCAAAGGTGGAGGATCGCCCCGGCGTCACGCGCGGGCGGCAGTGGGTGACGCTCGAAAACGGCATGGAGCTTCTGGACATGCCCGGCGTCCTCTGGCCGAAATTCCAGGACAGCACAGTGGCCGAGCATCTGGCATTCGTCGGCTCGGTCAAGGACGATGTGCTCGATACCGAAGCGCTCGCCGGACGCCTGCTTGAAACTCTGGCCAGAGACTACCCCGGCCGGCTGTGCGAGCGGTACAAGCTGGAGAATGCGGACGGCGAGGGATACGAACTGCTCGAGCGGATCGGCCGCAGGCGCGGGATGCTGCTGCCGGGCGGCATTGTCAATACAGAGCGCGCGGCAGCGGCTGTGCTTGATGAATTCCGCGCGGGCACGATGGGGCGCATCTCACTCGAGCGCCCGTAAGGAGGAGGGATTGACATATGCCACGGCAGGAACGGGAATTGATCGACTGGTACCGCTATGAAAACGAGGCGCGGGCACAGGGCTTCTCCGCTGTCTGCGGTGTGGACGAGGCCGGGCGCGGCCCGCTGGCCGGGCCGGTGTTCGCGGCGGCGGTTATCCTGCCCGAGGGGGAGCGCATTGAAGGGCTCGACGACTCCAAGCGCCTCTCGGAAAAGCGGCGGGAGTCACTTTTCCCCGAGATCACGGCCCGGGCGGCGGCCTTCTCCATTGCGAGCGCGAGTGAGGAGGAAATCGACAGCCTCAATATTTTGCAGGCAACGATGCTCGCCATGCGCCGGGCCGTGGAGAGTCTTTCCGTTCCGCCCAATCTGGTTCTTGTTGACGGCAACCGGGAGCCCCCTCTCCCCTGCCCTGTACGTACTATCGTGGGCGGCGATGGGCTGAGCGCCAGCATCGCGGCGGCGTCGATTCTCGCGAAGGTCAGCCGGGACCGCCGGATGCGGGAGCTGGCGTCCCTATACCCTGAATACGGCTTCGATCGACACAAAGGGTACGGCACAAAGGATCACTACGCCGCCCTGCGCTGCTATGGACCCTCCCCCATCCACCGGCGCAGCTTTTTAAAAAATCTCCAGAAGCACAGCGGTGTCTACATAGGCGGCGCGGCGGAGGATGCCGTCGCGGCGTATCTGACGCGTGAGGGCTGGACACTGCTGGCCCGAAACTTCCATAGCCGCGAGGGGGAATTGGACATCGTCGCGCGGCGGGGGGATCTCATCGCCTTTGTGGAGGTGCGCGCCCGCTCCGGGAACATCTCCCCAGCCGAAACTGTGGACGCCGGCAAGCGGAAGCGTCTGGTGCTCTGCGCACAGCAGTTTCTCTTTGAGCATCCCGAATGCGAGGGGCTGGAAATGCGCTTCGACGTGGCCGAAGTACATCTCTCGGGCGGAACGCCCGCAGCGCTCCGGATCCTGCCGGGAGCCTTTACGCTCAACGACCTATGATTTTAATAGCAATCGTCAAAGATATGGGCAATAAAAGTATTGCGGAAAACCATAAATGCGAATTTTCTGCGATGCAGTAATGGAAATATAGTTGAAGATTGCTATAGTATACGGAAGGAGTTCCGGATATGCGTGTTTTCGATCTGCACTGTGATACGCTCACAACCTGCAAGCGCAAGGGATGGGATCTGGAAAACGAGGGCAGCCATCTCCGCTTGTCCGACGCTGAGGGGTACGACGCCTATATCCAGCTCTACGCTATCTTTATCCCGGACGAAATACGCGGCGAACGCGCGGGGCAGTATTTCTCCATCCATCACCTGTATTACCGCCGCCAGCTCGAGCAGGCCGCGGGGCGGATGGCCGATATTGCTGCCCGCCGCAGTCTGCATGCCGCGCAGAATAAACGGGGTGTGATGTCGTCCATCCTCGCCGTGGAGGGCGGCTGCGTGCTCGGCGGGGATCTGGATATGGTGCAGGTGCTCGCCAATGCGGGTGTCCGCAGCCTGACACTGACATGGAACGGCGAAAACGAGCTGGCCGGGGGCGCGGCGAGCGATGGGGGCCTCTCCGACTTCGGGCGTGAGGCCATCCGGGAACTGGAGCGCCTTCACATTGCGGTGGACGTCTCCCACCTCAACGACCGCAGCTTTTATGACGTCCTGGAGGCCGCGGAGAAGCCTGTCATCGCCACGCACTCCAATTCCCGCGCGCTGTGCGCCCACCGGCGCAACCTGACCGACGAGATGTTCCGCATGATTGCCTCCCGCGGCGGACTGGTGGGTCTCAACTTCTGCCGTGACTTCCTCGCCGAAGACGGCGATGTCACGCTGGACACGCTCGCCCGCCATGTGGAACACTTCCTGGAGCTGGGCGGCGAGGATACCATCGCGCTCGGCAGCGACTACGACGGGGCGGACATCCCCGCCTGTATCGATCGCCCGGCGAAGCTGCGGGATTTTTATGATCGGCTCATCGAGCGCGGCCTGACACAGGAGCAGGCCGACAAGCTCTTTTTCTTAAACGCCTGCCGTTATTTCGACCGCCTGATCGCGGGAGAACTGTGAGGAAGGGATGAAACCATGAACTACATCAGTACACGGGATACTTCGTGCCGCCGCAGCGCGGACGAGGTGATCCTTCAAGGGATCTCCGAGGAGGGCGGACTTTTTGTCCCCGAGGAGCTGCCCCTGTTCCAGCCCGGCGAGATGGAAGTGCCGCTCGATTACTGCGCGCGGGCAGAGCAGGTCCTCGGAAAATTTTTAGGCAGCTTCACGCCGGAGGAAATCCGGGCGTGCGTCCGGGGCGCCTACACGGGCGGCCGCTTTGAAAACGACACGCCCGCTCCGCTCCGCCAGGCGGGGACGGATGGGACCTATCTGCTTGAGCTGTGGCACGGCCCTACCTGCGCCTTTAAGGATCTGGCCTTACAGATCCTGCCGCGGCTGATGGCGGCATCAGCCGCGAAGCGGGAGACAAAGGAGGAAATTGTTATCCTCGTCGCCACGTCCGGCGATACGGGCAAGGCGGCGCTCGAGGGTTTCGCGGATGCAGAGGGCACGCGTGTGCTCGTCTTCTACCCGCAAAACGGCGTGAGCGAAATGCAGAAACTGCAGATGCGCGCGCAGGATGGAAACAATGTCGCCGTATGCGCCATCGAGGGAAATTTCGACGATGCACAGTCCGGTGTCAAGCGCATTTTTACCGACGAGGGAATGAAATCCCTCCTCTCCGCGCATGGGATGCGCTTTTCCAGCGCGAACTCGATCAACTGGGGGCGCCTCCTGCCGCAGATTGTCTACTATGTCCATGCCTACGCCGCGCTCGCGGAGGAAGGGAAAATCGCGTTCGGCGAGCCGGTCAACGTGGTCGTGCCGACGGGGAATTTCGGCAACATCCTCGCCGCGTATTATGCCAAACGCATGGGTGTCCCGCTTGGGCGGCTTGTCTGTGCCTCGAACCGCAACAACGTCCTTACCGACTTTATCCGCACCGGAGTGTATGACCGCAACCGCCCCTTCTTTCCGAGCCTCTCGCCGTCGATGGACATTCTCATCTCCTCGAACCTCGAGCGGCTGCTGTTCGCGCTCTCCTCGCGCGATGCTGTCGCGGTGCGCCGCCTGATGCTCTCCCTCGCCGGGGATGGGCGCTACTCGCTCTCCGGCGATATGCACGACCTTCTGTGCGACATCTTTTCCGGCTTCTACTGCGACGATGAGCGGACCAAAACCGTCATCCGCACCGTGTTTAAGGAACGCGGCATCCTGCTCGATACGCATACAGCCGTGGCCTGGGCCGCCTGCGAGGACTACCGCGAGGCCACGGGGGACAGCGCTCCCGCGCTCGTTGTTTCGACAGCGTCCCCCTATAAGTTCGCCGGCAGCGTCTGCGACGCGCTGGGCATCCCCGTCCCCGGCGAGGACTTCTTTGCCCCCCTGGACACACTGCACGCCGCGACCGGATGCCCCGTACCCGCGCCGATAGGGCGCCTGCGCGGGAAGGCGCCGCGCTTCTCCGACGTCTGCACGAAGGACACCATGGCCGCCTATGTAAGCCGTACACTGGGTTTATAGACCGATGGCGGTATTCGTAATCGGGGATCTGCATCTTTCGCTGGACGCTGAAAAGAATATGGAAGTCTTCGCCGGATGGGAAAACTATGTCGAGCGCCTGGAACGCCACTGGCGGGAAACGGTTCTGGAGGAGGACACTGTGGTCCTTCTGGGGGACACGTCCTGGGGAATGTCGCTCCCCGAGGCGCTGCGGGACTTCCAGTTTCTTGAGGCGCTTCCGGGGCGGAAGCTGCTTGTCAAGGGCAACCACGACTACTGGTGGACCACGCGCGCCAAAATGGAGGCGTTTTTTCAGCAGAACGCGCTTGAGAGCCTGTCCATCCTGCATAATCAGGCGGTACAGGCGGAGGGACTTATCCTCTGCGGCAGCCGGGGATGGTTCTCCCCAAAGGGGGACACGCATGATCGGAAAATCCTGCTGCGCGAAGCGGCGAGACTGGAAATGTCGCTGCGGGATCAGCCGGCGCTTTCGGGCGAACGCATCGCGTTTCTGCACTATCCGCCTGTGTATGCAGACACTGTCCTGCCCGAGATAATTGATGTTCTCTTCCGCTGCGGTGTCCGGCGCTGCTTTTACGGGCACATCCACTCCGCCGGGTGCGCCGGAGCGCTCAACGGCCCGTTCGCCGAAATCGATTTCCGGCTTGTCTCGGCAGATTTCCTGCGATTCCGACCTTTAAAAATTATGAATGAAGCGTAAAATAAACAGCGGGTGGAAAGAAAATCCCAAAAAAAGCTGGTAATCGGTCAAAAGGTATGCTAGAATTACAAGATAGAGTTGGAGGGCATGACAGGCCCCGCCCCCCATATGCTGATCTTCGATAAATTGCAGAATATCTGTGGTGTAAAAATCCGTATGCGCAAAATTTTTTCATTCTGCGGATTATACAATTTAGTCGAATATTCAGTATAATTAAGAGGTTTTAAAGCAGGAGGAAAGAGGTAATGGAACTTACTTCGTCAAAAAAGATCGACACAAACCGGTATGAGCTTGAAGTGAAGGTAGGCGAGGAGGAATTCGGTGCCGCTGTTGAGCAGGCGTTCCGCAAGAATTCACATAAGCTGACCGTACCCGGCTTCCGTAAGGGCAAGGCCCCGAAATCTATTGTGTATAAAATGTACGGCGAGGGCGTATTCTATGAGGATGCCGTCAACGATCTGTACCCGAAAGCCTCCGCCGACGCGCTCGACGCTGCCGGCATCGAACCGGTCGCCTATCCCCAGATTAAAGTAACGTCCGTGGGCAAAGAGGGCTTTACCTTCACGGCCGAAGTCGTTGTCAAGCCCGAGGTCGAGGTTTCCGACTACAAAGGCATAAGCGCGCCGAAAACCGTCAAGAATGTGGAGGAGACCGACGTCGACGAAGAGCTCGAGCGCATGCGCCGCCGCAACAGCCGCACCCTCTCTGTCACCGACCGCCCCGCCAAAGAGGGCGATACCGTTATCATCGACTTTGAAGGAGCTGTCGACGGCGTGCCGTTCGAGGGCGGTAAGTCGGAGAAGACGCCTCTCAAGCTCGGCAGCGGGCAGTTCATCCCCGGCTTCGAGGAGAAGGTTGCGGGGCATTCCATCGGGGAGGATTTCTCCATCACCCTTTCCTTCCCTGAGGACTATCACGAAGAATCCTTAAAGGGCAAAGAGGCTGTCTTCAAGATTCTCATTCATGAAATTAAGGAGGAGGAGCTTCCCGCTCTTGACGATGAGTTCGCCAAGGACGTCAGCGAGTTCGATACCCTCGGTGAGCTGCGCGGGGATCTCAAGCAGAAGCTCCAGAAGCGGCGCGAGGAAGAGGCGGACGCCAATTACGAGAATGCCTTGGTTGACAAAGTCATCGCCGGCATGAAGGCAGACATCCCCCGCGAGATGATCGAGAACAAAATGAACGATCTGCTTCGCGATTATGAGTTCCGCCTGCGTGCGCAGGGAATCACGCTCGAGATGTTCCTCCAGTACACCGGCCAGACAGCCGACGTTTTCAAGGAGTCCTTCCGTGAATCCGCCGACAAGCAGGTGCGCATCAGTCTGGCGCTCGAGAAGATCGCCGAGCTCGAAAATATCCAGCCCTCCGATGAGGACGTGGAAGCGGAATACAAGAACCTGGCCGAACGGCATAAGAGCGATGTGGAGCGCATTAAGAGCGTGATCCCGGCTGCCGACATTCGGATGGATCTGGCGATGCACAAAGCCATCGACATCATCCGTGAAAACGCTGCCGTATCCGATGCTCCGGAAGCACCCGCCGAGCCCGCGCCGAAGAAGCGTGCTCCCCGCCGCAAAAAGGCTGCGGAGCCTGCCGAAACGCCCGAAAACGAATAACCTATATCAAGTACATGGAGGCGTGCAGCAATTATGAGCCTTGTGCCAACAGTCATTGAACAAACCAACCGCGGAGAGAGAGCCTACGACATCTTTTCCCGGCTGTTAAATGACCGCATCATTATCCTCAGCGATGAAATCAACGACGCGAGCGCGAGCATCGTGGTCTCCGAGCTGCTTTTCCTGGAGGGGCAGGATCCGGATAAACCCATTGAGATGTATATCAACAGCCCCGGCGGAGCGATTACAGCGGGTATGGCAATCTACGATACGATGCAGTTTGTCAAGTGCGATGTGTATACCATCTGTGTGGGCATGGCCGCGTCGATGGCGTCGTTCCTGCTGGCGGCAGGCACAAAGGGCAAGCGTTTCGCGCTTCCCAACAGTGAAATTATGATTCATCAGCCTTTGGGCGGCTATAAGGGCCAGGCGAGCGATTTCAAGATCCATTCCGATCACATCCTGCGCGTACGCGAGCGGATGAACCAGATGTACAGCGACTTCACCGGCCAGCCTGTGGAGGTGATCGCCCGTGACACGGATCGCGATAACTTTATGACCGCCGAGGAAGCCAAGACCTACGGCCTGATTGACGAGATTATTACCAAGCATAAATAACCGGCTGCCAATGCCTGTCCCGTATTTTTTGAAGGAGGGAAATTCCATTGGCAAGTAATGATCGGCCGGGCCGCACCATGCGCTGTTCGTTCTGCGGGAAGACGCAGTCCGAGGTAGCGCGGATGATCGCCGGGCCCGGTGTGTTCATATGCAACGAATGTGTGGAGCTGTGTGTGGGAATCCTCGATGAGGATGACGACTATATTCAGGAGGTTCAGAACACATCTCCCGAGCCGAGTGCAAAAGAGCCTGAAGAGATGGTCATTCCCAAGCCGCACGAGATTAAAGCTGCGCTTGACGAGTATGTCATCGGGCAGGATAAAGCCAAGATCGCGCTGTCGGTAGCGGTTTACAACCACTATAAGCGCATCTTTCTCGGCGGGGAGGACGAAGTGGAGCTCGGAAAAAGCAACGTCCTCCTTCTTGGGCCGACCGGCGTGGGCAAGACTATGCTTGCGCAGACACTCGCGCGCATTCTGAATGTCCCCTTCGCCATCGCGGACGCTACAACCCTGACCGAGGCCGGCTATGTCGGCGAGGACGTGGAAAATATCCTGCTGCGCCTCATCCAGGCAGCGGATTTTGACGTTGAACGCGCTCAGCGCGGCATCATTTATGTCGACGAAATCGACAAGATTGGGCGCAAGAGCGAAAACGCCTCGATTACCCGTGATGTCAGCGGCGAGGGCGTGCAGCAGGCGCTGCTCAAGATTCTTGAAGGGACTGTCGCGAATGTCCCCCCCACTGGCGGACGCAAGCATCCCCAGCAGGAGTTCATCCAGATCGACACCACCAACATCCTCTTTATTTGCGGCGGCGCGTTCGACGGTATCGAAAAGCAGATCGAGCGCCGGGTCAATAAGCGGTCCATCGGCTTTAACGGCACGATTGTCGACGCACGCAGCAAGGAGTTCGGAGCGCTTATGCACCAGATTGTCCCGGCGGATCTCGTCAAGTTCGGACTTATCCCGGAGCTTGTGGGGCGTCTGCCGGTGATTGCCACGCTCGAGGATCTGGACGAAGCCACCCTCGTTCGTATTCTGACCGAGCCGAAAAACGCCATTGTAAAGCAGTACAAACGCCTCTTACAGATGGACGGGATTGAACTCCAGTTCCAGCGCGAGGCGCTCGAGGAGGTCGCGAGGCGCGCCATTGAGCGCAAGACAGGTGCGCGCGGACTGCGCGGCATCATGGAGAGTATACTGGGTAAATTGATGTTCGACGCCCCGAGCGACGCTTCCATCGCACAGATTGTTATCACTCCGGAGGCGGTCATGGGAACCGGCGAGCCCGATATCCGCCGCGACGAGCTGCCCCGTCCGGCGCGCCAACTCATCGCGCACAGCGCACCGGAGATGGATGTCCGTCAGCGTAAAAACGCATAACCAAAGGTCCCGTGGACACAATAGACGATGTTTCCCCCGGAGGAAACGTCGTCTATTCTTTATTTTACACAAAAAGGCGGGACCAACCCATGAAAGCAAAGTATCAGCGCCTCCTCTCTGCCGTACTGGCCGCGGCACTGCTGTCCGCCGCTACGGCATGCGGTGGCAAAGACACGCCGGATGAATCGTCCAGCGCGGCTGCATCCGGAGATGCAGGCGTCTATTTTCTCAACTTCAAACCAGAGATCGCAGAGGTATACCAGCGTGTAGCGGACGCATACCGTGAGGAGACAGGTGTCTCCGTAACGGTCAACACAGCCGCCAGCGGCACCTATGAGCAGACACTCAAAAGTGAGATCGCCAAATCCGAAGCACCTACGATTTTCCAGATCAACGGCCCCGTGGGCTATCAGAGCTGGAAGGATTACTGCGCTAATCTGGAAAATACGTCGCTGTACAGCCATCTGACCGACAAATCCCTCGCTGTCCAGGGGGATGGCGGTATCTACGGGATCCCATATGTCGTCGAAGGATACGGTATCATTTATAACAATGAGATCCTGGCGCGGTACTTTGCGCTTTCAGACAAATCGGTGTCCATCGCTTCGGCGGACGAAATCCGGAATTTTGACACGCTCCGCAGCGTTGTTGAGGACATGACCGCCCACAAGGAGGAGCTGGGCATCCAGGGCGTGTTCGCCTCCACATCCCTGAGCGCGGGGAACCAGTGGCGCTGGCAGACGCATACCGCCAACCTCCCGCTGTACTACGAGTTTAAGGAGAAGGGCGGGGATCCCCTGCTCACCGGTTTGCAGGCTGATACCATCGAATTCCGGTACGCCGAAAATTTCCGCAACATCTTCGATCTGTATCTCGAAAATTCGACCACGCCGCCCGGACTGCTCGGCGGAAAATCCGTAGCCGACTCGATGGCGGAATTCGCGCTCGGGCAGGCGGCTATGGTCCAGAACGGAAACTGGGCGTGGAGTGAGATCAGCGGTGTCGAGGGCAACGTAGTGAAAGCGGACGATATCCGTTTCCTCCCCATTTACACTGGCTTGCCGGATGAGGAGAAGCAAGGCCTCTGCGTGGGGACGGAAAACTATCTGGCGATCAATGCCAAGGTCTCCCCGGAGAAGCAGAAGGCCTCAGCGGATTTCCTCGACTGGCTCTTCACCAGCGCGAAGGGAAAAGAATTTGTGAGTAAGGAGCTCGGGTTCATCGCGCCGTTCGACACATTTACTGACGCGGAAAAGCCCGCCGACCCGCTCGCGCGCGAGGTACTGCGCTGGATGGAAGAGGACGGCGTCGCCTCCGTACCCTGGACATTCGCCGCATTCCCGAGTGAGGAATTCAAAAATTATTTCGGCGATGCGCTGCTTGAGTACGCGCAGGGCGCTATGGACTGGGATGAAGTCGCCGGCATCGTCAGGAGCTCCTGGGAATCCGAGCGCGGGCAGACATAACCGGCTGGGAATAATACTAATCTTCGATAAATTGCAGTCAATTCGCGGAGTAAAAAATCCGTACATTCAAGATTTTTCACTCCGCGGATTGTACAGTTTTAATCGAATATAAGTACAAGGAGGGAAAACCGCTGTGGAAAAGTCGCTGAAACGATACTTTATCCTCTTTGCCGTGCCAACACTGGCCGCCTTCCTGGCGGCGTTCGTTCTCCCGTTTCTTCTTGGAGTATATCTGTCCTTCACACAGTTCACCACCGTTACCAACGCCCGATGGGTCGGGATAGAGAACTATCTGCGCGTCTTTTCGGAAAACGCGGAGTTTTTGCGGGCGCTGGGCTTTACCGCGCTGTTTACCCTCACGTCGGTCATTGTGATTAACGTGCTGGCCTTTCTGCTCGCGCTTTTGCTCACGCGCAGCATCCCCGGCACAAACCTGTTCCGAACTGTCTTCCTCCTGCCGAATCTCATCGGCGGCATCGTGCTCGGGTATATTTGGCAGGTCATCATCAACGGCGCCCTTTACCCTATGGGAAAAACACTGACCGCCAGCGCGTCCTATGGGTTCTGGGGTTTGGTCATCCTGATGGGGTGGCAGATGACGGGATATATGATGATCATCTATATCGCAGGACTACAGAACATCCCGGGGGACGTGATGGAAGCCGCCGCCATCGACGGCGCCTCCCCTTCCCAGACCCTGTTCCGGGTAACGATTCCGATGGTCATGCCCTCCATCACAATCTGCACCTTCCTGACACTGACCAACTCCTTTAAGCTTTTCGACCAGAATCTGGCCCTGACAGCCGGAGCCCCCTCGCGCAAAACGTCCATGCTGGCGCTGGACATCTACAACACCTTCTATGGCCGGACAGGGTATGAAGGCGTCGGGCAGGCCAAGGCGGTGCTGTTCTTCCTGATGGTCGGGGCGATTGCGCTCATTCAGCTCTCCCTGACGCGCAGCCGGGAGGTGGAGAGCTGATGTCCAGACGATGGACGGACTGGGTTTATTTCTTTTTCCTGCTCCTCCTGTCCCTGCTGTTTTTAGCGCCGGTCTTCATCGTGCTGATGAACTCCTTCAAGGGCCGGTTCTATATCTCGGACGCGCCGTTCCGCCTGCCGACGCCGGAAACGTTCGTGGGGATGGACAACTATACCGGCGGCATCGCCAAGACCGGGTTCTGGAACGCGTTCGGCTATTCGCTGTTCATCACCGTATGCAGCGTGCTCATCATCGTCCTGCTGACAGCCATGACCGCCTGGTTTCTCTCCCGTGTCCATGCTTGGTACACGTCGGTACTCTACTACGCCTTCGCCTTCTCCATGATCGTGCCGTTTCAGATGGTGATGTTCCCCCTCTCCAAAATTGCGAACCTCCTGCGGCTGGATAATCCGGTGGGGATTCTGTTCATCTACCTGGGGTTCGGGGCGGGGCTTTCGGTCTTCCTGTTCTGCGGCTTTGTCCGGTCAGTGCCCTTAAGTGTGGAGGAGGCCGCCGTCATTGACAACTGCGGGCCCATACAAACCTTTTTCCTCATCGTCTTCCCTATCCTGCGGCCAACGGCTGTCACCGTCGCCATCCTCAACACGATGTGGATCTGGAACGACTACCTGCTGCCGTATCTCGTCATCGGCAGCCAATACCGGACTATCCCCATCGCCGTGCAGTACCTCCGCGGCGGCTACGGCGCTCAGGACATGGGCGCCATGATGGCTATGCTCGTGCTGGCCATTCTGCCGGTCGTGATTTTTTATCTGGGCTGCCAGCGGTATATCATCCGCGGGGTTGTGGCGGGAGCGGTCAAAGAATAAGAAACGTCTGGAAAAAGTACTGGAAATATGCTATACTGGTAAAAATGACACATTGGGAGTTGTTGGAACATCATGAACAGAGCAAGCGGCATCCTGCTGCCGGTGTTCAGCCTGCCGTCCCGCCACGGTATCGGTTCCTTTGGGTGGGCGGCCTATCGCTTCGTGGATTTTCTGGCCGCAGCGGGGCAGAGCTACTGGCAGATTCTCCCCATCGGTCCCACCAGCTTTGGCGATTCGCCCTATCAGTCCTTCTCCACGTTCGCCGGAAACCCGTACTTTATCGACCTTGACCTCTTGTGCCGGGATGGGCTTCTCCTGCCGGAGGAAGCAGACAGCGTTTCGTTCGGGAAGGGGCCCGGGATTGATTACGCCCGCCTCTTCGAGACTCGCTTCCCCGTTCTGCGCAAAGCGTTCGAGCGCGGGCAGGAGCGGGACGCGGAGGCGTTCACGGCCTTCCGGGAGGAAACCGCGGCGTGGATAGAGGACTATGCGCTCTATATGGCGCTTAAGGCCCATTTCGGCTTTAAGGCTTGGAAGCACTGGGATGAGGACATCCGGTTGCGTAAGCCGAAGGCGCTCGCGCGCTGGAGGAAGGAGCTCCGGGAGGAGACCGACTTCTGGGCGTATCTGCAGTCTCTCTTCTTCAGCCAGTGGCGGGCTCTCAAAGCCTACGCCAACCGGCGCGGCATCCGGATCATCGGGGATATCCCGATCTACGTGGCCGAGGACAGTGCGGACGCGTGGGCCCACCCGGATATCTTCTGGTTCGATGAGGATCTCAATCCGGTAAAGGTGGCGGGTGTTCCGCCCGACGCGTTCTCCGCCACCGGGCAGCTCTGGGGCAACCCCCTCTACCGCTGGGACGTGCTCAAAAAGCGCGGGTACGACTGGTGGATTTCACGCGTCCAGGCGAGCCTGACGATATACGATGTGGTGCGCATCGACCATTTTCGCGGCTTCGATACCTATTATGCCATCCCCTACGGCGACAAAACTGCCGAGCGCGGCGAATGGATGCAGGGGCCGGGGATCGAACTGTTTAAGGTGCTGAAAAAGGATCTGGGGGATCTGCCCATCATTGCCGAGGATCTGGGATATCTCACGCCGTCGGTGCGAA
Source organism: uncultured Oscillospiraceae bacterium (assembly GCA_949743955.1). Taxonomy (GTDB): domain Bacteria; phylum Bacillota; class Clostridia; order Oscillospirales; family Ruminococcaceae; genus Harryflintia. The sequence continues at coordinate 16,065 of CATJVQ010000051.1, forward strand.
AGCTACTGGCGGAGAGCGGTTTCCCCGGCATGAAGGTGCTCGAGTTCGCGTTCGATTCGCGCGAGGAGAGCGACTATCTCCCCCATAACTACGGTAAAAACTGCGTCGTCTACACCGGGACGCACGATAACGACACTGTCTCCGGCTGGTTTACGAGCGCTCCGCCGAAGGATGTGCGCTTCTGCCGGGACTATTTGCAGCTCACGGATAAAGAGGGCTGGAACTGGGGCTTTATCCGCGGCGCGTGGGGCAGTACAGGGGAGCTCGCCATCGCCCAGATGCAGGACTTTCTGGATTTGGGAAGCGAGTCGCGCATCAACACCCCCTCCACGCTGGGGGGCAACTGGTGCTGGCGGCTTGGGAAGCGCGATCTCACCGCGGCGCTGGCGGCGAAGATCCGCCGGATAACAAAACGATACGGCCGCCTCGCGGCCAGATAAGGGAGGACATCTCATGCAGAGGCAATCACACCGGCTGGACAGCGGCCGGTTCCTTGAGAATATACGCCTGCGGCTGCGGGAGGATTACCGGTGCACGCTCGAAGAGGCGTCCACCTGGCAGCTTCACAACGCGCTCTCCCGCGCCGTGATGGACCTCATCGCCGGCGATTGGCGCGCGAGTGAGGATGCTCGAAGCCATGCCCGGCGGGCGGGCTATCTTTCAGCCGAATTCCTGGTGGGGCGGGCCGTATACAACAATCTGTGCTGTCTGGGAATCCTGGACGAGGTGCGCGCGCTGATGGCCGAGCACGGGGTGGATATCGGCCGCTTTGAGGAGATTGAGGACGCGGCGCTGGGCAACGGCGGACTGGGCCGCCTAGCGGCGTGCTTCCTCGACAGCGCGGCGACGCTCGGCCTCCCGCTCGACGGCTACGGCATCCGCTACCGCTTCGGCCTGTTCCGCCAAACGATTGAAGACGGCTTCCAGAAGGAGTACGCCGATCACTGGACACGCTACGGCGATCCGTGGAGTGTGCGGCGGGAGGAGGAGAGCGTACAGGTCGTCTACGCGGATCAGACAGTGAAGGCCGTGCCGTACGATATGCCCATCATCGGCTACGGTACGCGCAATGTCGGAACGCTGCGCCTGTGGCAGGCCGAGCCGCTTGAGGAATTCGACTTCACGCTCTTTAACAGCCAGAAGTACGATGAAGCTGTTCGGGAAAAGAACCGTGCGGAAGACATTTCCCGTGTCCTCTACCCGAATGACGACACCGAGGAGGGAAAAATCCTCCGCTTCAAGCAGCAGTATTTCTTCTCGAGCGCGTCGCTCCAGAGCATGATCCGCGACTACAAGCGCGCCTATGGGAACGATCTGTCCGGCTTCGGCGAGCGTTATGCCGTCCAGCTCAACGACACGCATCCGGTGGTGAGCATTCCGGAGCTGTGCCGCCTTCTGATGGACGGAGAGGGCATGTCCTTCCTGGACGCGTTCGCTGTGGCGCAGAAGACGTTCAGCTATACCAACCACACCATCATGGCTGAGGCGCTCGAAAAGTGGGATGTACATCTCGTCGAGCGGGTCACGCCGCGCGTCTATGCGATCATCCGCATGATCAACGAGCATTTGAGCCGCACGCTTATTCAGAAGAAGATTCCCTTTGCGCAGCGCCGGCAGTACCGCCTCATCGATCACAGCTGCGTACACATGGCGCGGCTGGCCATCTACGCGGGGCACACAACCAACGGCGTAGCGGAAATCCATACGGAAATCCTCAAGAACACCGCGCTCAGGGAGTGGTACGCACTCTATCCGGAGCGGTTCCAGAATAAGACCAACGGCATCACCCAGCGGCGGTGGCTGCTTCTGTGCAATCCCGGGCTATCCGCGCTCATCACCCGCCTTCTGGGGTCCGGCGCTTGGATCACGGATCTTGACCGGCTCCAAGAGCTCCGCCGCTTCGCTGACGACGAAGGCGTCCTGCGGGAGTTCATCGCCATCAAGCAGGAGAATAAGCGGAAGCTCGCGCAGGTTATCGCAGAGCGGGAGGGCGTGGAGCTCAGCGAAGGGATGCTCTTCGACATCCAGGTCAAGCGCCTGCACGAGTATAAGCGGCAGTTCTTAAATGCGCTGGCGATCCTTGATATGTACTACGGCATTAAGGACGGGCGAATCAAGGACTTTACCCCCACGGCCTATATTTTCGGCGCCAAGTCCGCCCCCGGCTACGCGCGTGCAAAAGCGATTATCCACTTTATCTGCGAGATTGCCAAGCTCGTCAACAACGATCCGGATGTCGCCGGTCTGATGAAGGTCGTGTTCGTGCAGAACTACAACGTCTCCTATGCGGAGAAGCTCGTCTGTGCGGCGGATCTGTCCGAACAGATTTCGACAGCGGGCACCGAAGCCTCCGGCACGAGCAACATGAAGTTTATGCTCAACGGCACCGTCACCCTCGGCACTTACGACGGCGCGAATGTGGAGATCGTGCGGGAAGCGGGAGAGGAAAACAACTACATCTTCGGAGCCCAGGTGGAGGAGATCGACGCACTGCGCCCCACCTACAATCCGCAGGCTATCTACGAAGGGAATCCACGCATCCGCCGCGTGCTCGACACGCTCGTCGACGGCACCTTCACCGACAGCGGGAACGGCGAGTTCCAGGAGCTGCACGACGCCATCCTCAAGGGCGCGAGCTGGCATAAGCCGGATCACTATTTCCTTTTGCAAGACTTTGAGAGCTATGTCGATACCCGTCTCTGCGCGGGGAAGGATTTCCTCGATCCCCTCCCCTTTGCGCGCAAGGGCTGGCTTAATATGGCGGGCGCGGGCATCTTCTCATCCGACCGCACCATCCGCCAGTATGCAGAGGATATTTGGCATATCGAGCCCGTCCTGCCGGAATGAGGAGCATAAACATGGGACCGCTGCGGTTTTGCAGCGGTCCTGTCTATGCCGGAAATAGGCCGGCCATTATAGGCGAATAAGTTCGCCATGAGCAAATATGATCCCTTATGGGATATATCCGGAAAAGTCGAAAAAATATCCATGAAAGAACCGTTTATTCTGACTGAACATCCCGAGTTTGACGGAAATGCAAAAAAATTCGCCGAAGAGATGGTTTCATGCAGAACAGTCAGCGATATCCGCGCGGAAGACGGAAATCTCAGATATGTGTATTTCTTCCCCCTGGAGGATAAGGACACTGTGCTTTTAATTGACAGCCGGTGGGATCAGCAGTCCATCGACACGCACCACGCCTCTCCCATGACAGCAAAAATAACGGAGCTTCGGGAAAAATACGACTTACATATGCGGGTGGAACGGTATGTATCTGACAAAGCCGGGATTCCCGAAACGGATAAGACTTTTGTGAGGGAATCATCCCTCAAACTGCATTTCCGCATTTATTTTCTTACTGTAAAATAAACAGGATCTCCCCCCTGTTTATGAGGTGTTTAAAATGAACACGACAAACTATGAATTCAAACAGCTGGATGGAACATCATCCGGCAGTATCAAAGAACTGTTCGTCAGCGTTTTTTCAGCGGAGCCGTGGAACGACGATTGGTCCGACAAAACGCAGCTGCACGCCTACATACAGGATTTAACCGGGCAGAGCAATTCCCTCACCTTTGGGTTATACGAAGGAACACGGTTAATCGGCGTCTCTATGGGGCATATCCGGCACTGGTATTCCGGTACAGAATATTATATCGACGAATTATGTATCCGCACCGAAACGCAGGGAAAAGGAGCCGGTACACTGTTTATCCGTGAAATCGAAAAAACCTGCAAAGAAATGGGACTCAAACACATTTTCCTGCTGACAGAAAACAATGTGCCGGCATTTGCGTTTTACAAAAAGCGGGGATATTCTGAATTAAAAACCAACGCTGCCTTTGCCAAAAAGTTATAATATAAAAATAACAGCATAGCCATCCCCTGTTTTTTATGCTATACTGTTTTTATCCTATCACGGAAGGAAGATGCTGTCATGAGAAGTCAGGACGTCCGCGCGCTGGCCCCAGAGATGGATCCTCTGCGCATGGGCATGGGCTGGACGGAGAGGGAGCTCTCCCTGCCGCAGATCCTGGTCGAATCCACCTTCGGCGAAAGCCACCCGGGAAGCGCGCACCTGCTTTCCCTTGCCGACAGCGCCGCGAAGGGCGTACACGAAAACGGCGGACGCGCCGCGCGTTATTTCGCCACCGACATCTGCGACGGCATGTCCCAAGGGCATGAAGGGGGCAACTACTCCCTTGCCTCGCGCGATACGCTGTGCAATCTCATCGAGATCCACGCGAACGCCACCTCCTTCGACGCCGCTGTCTTCCTCTCCAGCTGCGACAAGGCTGTCCCCGCGCACCTGATGTCCATCGGGCGGCTCAATATCCCGTCTGTTGTGGTGACAGGCGGCGTCATGGAGGCCGGGCCGGATCTGCTCACGCTCGAACAGATAGGCACCTATTCCGCCATGTGCCAGCGCGGAGAGATTTCCAAGGAGAAGCTCGAGTGGTATAAGCATCACGCGTGCCCGTCGTGCGGGGCCTGCTCGTTTATGGGCACCGCCTGCACGATGCAGATCATTGCCGAGTCCCTCGGACTGATGCTGCCGGGAAGCGCCCTGCTCCCCGCCACGTGCGCGGATCTGCGCGATGTTGCCCTCCGCGCCGGGCAGCAGGCTGTCCGCCTAGCCGAGCACGGCTCCACCCCCCGGGAGATGGTCACGCTGCGTTCGTTTGAAAACGCCATCATGGTCCATGCGGCCATCTCCGGCTCGACCAACGCGCTCTTACATCTCCCCGCCATCGCGCACGAATTCGGCATCGAGATCGATGCCGACACCTTCGACCGCCTGCATCGGAACGCGCACTATCTTCTAGACATCCGCCCCGCCGGGCGCTGGCCCGCCGAATATTTCTACTACGCCGGCGGCGTCCCGGGTATTATGGAGGAGCTACGCCCGATGCTCCATCTGGAGGAAAAAACTGTCACCGGCAAAACGCTCGGCGAAAATCTCGACGATCTGCGCCAAAGCGGCTATTACGACCGGTGCGACGAACTCCTCGCCCGGACCGGTCTCAGGCGCACCGACATCATCCGCCCGTTCGACTCGCCCATCGGGAAAAACGGGACCATCGCCATTTTGCGCGGCAACCTCGCGCCGGAGGGGAGTGTCGTCAAGCACTCCGCCGTGCCGCCGGAGATGCACCGCGCCATGCTGCGGGCGCGCCCGTTCGACTGCGAGGAGGACGCCATCGCCGCCGTCCTGCGTCGCGACATCCGCCCCGGGGATGCTGTCTTCATCCGCTACGAGGGCCCCAAGGGCAGCGGCATGCCCGAAATGTTCTACACTACCGAGGCCATCTCCTCCGACCCCGAATTGGGCCGCTCCATCGCTTTGATCACGGACGGCCGCTTCTCCGGCGCGTCCAGAGGGCCGGCCATCGGCCATGTCTCGCCCGAAGCCGCCGAGGGAGGGCCCATCGCGCTGGTGGAGAAGGGGGATCTCATCGAGATCGACATCCCGAACCGCGTTTTACGCATCGCGGGCGTGGACGGGAAGGAGCTGCCGGAAGAGGAGATCGAGCGCATCCTCGCCGAACGCCGATCGAGGTGGTCTCCCCGCCCCGGCCGCTATACCCATGGCGTCCTGCGTCTCTTTTCCGAGCGCGCCGTCTCCCCCATGAAGGGCGGCTATATGGACTGATTCCCCATATTTCAAAACCCCATCTATCAGGATGGGGTTTTTTTCTGCTTATCCCTTCATTTCCGTAAACGTTCCCGCCATGCTCGCAACGAAGCGCCACTGCCGTTCCATGTAGATTTTTAAATCTGCCGTCTCCCGCCGGTAGTCCTCGAGGGCAGCTTCCGGGTCATCAAAATGGCGGAGTACCGCGTTCGCCGCATGGAAGCCGCTCTCCATCGCCGCAGAAATGCCCTCCCCCATTGGGTTGAGGAACCCGGCGGCTTCCCCGGCATACAGGAGACGCCCGCTTCCGTAAACGACCGGGCAGCCGGGGAGGACACGGGGCATGAGCCACTTTTCTGCCTTTGTCTGCCGCTCGATCCGCAGGCCGTGCCGCTCCTCCATATAGGCGAGAAACCGGCGGTAAAAGTGAGGGATCCGCTCCGCCTCCTTCACGGCGACACCCAGAATCAGGAGATCGTCCTTGACATTGAACCACGCATCGTATTCAGAGAGCTCCGGCTGCAAGTAGGCGTAAAAATAGTGAGGATCCAGGTCTATCCTCCCCTGATTAAACGTCTGGAACGTGACGATATGCTCCACATCCCCGCACTGCTTCCTTCGAAGCGATCCGCTGACCCCCTCGCAGTTCAGGACATACCGCGCCGTCTCCGTATACGTCTCTGTACCAGAGAGCGTGACCGCTATACTGTCCGGCTGCGCGGCGCAGGAGACGGCGCTGATTTTTTCCCGCACTTTTGCGCCGCACGATACCGCTTTTTCCGCCAGCCACCCATCGAACGGGCCGCGCCAGACGTTGAGCCCCGGCTGCTCAAAGCGGTACTCCCCGCCCCTATCGTCGGTGAAGATCATCCCACGGTTGTCTGTGGGGGTGCACTGAGCCGAACGCGGCACGTCCTCACCGAAATAGCGGCGCACCAGCTCCAGCGTCTTCGCTATCAGGACACCGGAGCAGGACTTATAACGCGGCAGCGCGCACCGCTCGATGAGCAGTACCTGCCGCCCGCTTTCGGCGAGGATCTTTGCGGCCGTACAACCCGCCGGGCCAGCACCCAGAACAATCACATCCGTCATCTGTACTCCTCCAAAGGGTCAGTGGGAATTGGGCTTCTGCATATCCCGGTGATTGGCGACCACGCGCTCCCCCTTCGCCACCAGATGGCTGCAAAGCTCGCGCGTAAAAAAGACAGACCGGTGCCGCCCGCCCGTGCAGCCGATGGCCACAACCAGGCGGCTCTTGCCCTCTTCGGCGTAGAGCGGGATCAGGAAATCAATGAGATCAAAGAGCTTGTCCAGAAGCTGGCGGCTCTGGGGAAAGCGCATGATGTACTCGCCGACAGGCTCATCCAGCCCGCTGAGCGCACGCAGCTCGGGCTCATAGAAGGGGTTGGGCAGGCAGCGCACATCGAACACGAGGTCCGCGTCCCACGGCAGGCCGTTTTTGAAGCCGAACGACATACAGTGCACGAGCATGGCCTGACGCGCGTCGGCCAAAAAGGTCTCCGCGATCGTCTCCTTGAGCTGGGCGACGGAGATGTTCGAGGTGTCAATCACATAGTCGGCGCGCTGGCGGGCGCCGTGCAGCAGCTCCCGCTCAAAACGGACAGCGTCCTCCAGCGTGAGGATCTCTCCCTCCAGTAGCGGATGACGCCGCCGCCCTTCCTTATACCGGCGCAGAAGCGTCTCGTCGGACGCGTCAAGGAACAGCACGCGGTAGGGCTGACAGCGTTCGTCCAAGCCATCCAGAGACGTGAGGAAGTCCCGGAACATTTCCCGGCCGCGGGCGTCCACTGCCACGGCCACGCGGTCAATCCGCCCCTCCGACATCTCCCCCAGCTCCGCAAACCGCCCCAGCATCTGCGGCGGGATATTGTCCACGCAAAAATAGCCGATGTCCTCCAGCGCGTCCATCGTCTTCGACTTTCCCGCGCCTGACATCCCTGTCACGATAATCAGTTCCATTCTCCATCCCCTTTTCCATCTCTATTTTAGCATATTCTCTTCCCTTACGCCACTCTCCCTATCTGAAATCGCTTTCCTTTTTTCGCCGGCAAAGTGATGCTTCATTGCAACAGATCCTGTAATGTGATAAAATAAGAATAATAACGCTGGAGGCCAGAACCATGAAAAAATGGATAATCACTCCAATTTTTGCTGCACTTGTGTTCATAATGGCCGGCTGCGGCCGGTCATCCGGTATAATCCCGCTGGAAGACCTTCCAGCCGGTTACAGTTTGGAGCAGGCAAAGAAGGACGGCTGTGTTATCCATGAAAACGGGGATGTGACACAGGGTAAGGAGGCATTTGAGACATTCTTTCATACTGCAAAATCAGGCAAAGCGGCTGAGGTAAGGCTGGCATTTTATTATACGCTCGGCGATCCCTCCGGGTACGATCCGGACTACTATGAATCTGTCAAGAATGAGTATCCCGTATTGTATATTCAGGATTTATCATTTGATGGAAAGGAATATACCATATGCTGGTATGAGGATGGAGAGGAGATTGTCAAAAACTATTCATTTCTTATGAAATACGAAGGACAGGCGGAGAGTCCGGCAGCGTCTTACAAGGCAAGTATAAGATATGTGCTGACAAACGACGATACTGTCACATGGAAGGAATTAGCGTATGGAATGGTAAGTTCCCAATTCGGAGACTATATCGATCATCAGACTGTCTGTACCGATCTTATTTCAAAATAACCCATACAGCATGGCCAAGAGTTTAAAAAACAGAACCCCTATTCCTTCAAAACCGGGGTTCTGTTTTTCTGTAAACTGAGTATCATTTCATCTGTCCGTCGCCGCCCATGAGCGCAGTCATCTCCTCAATGCGCTCCAGCGGAAACGGCGGCATGCACAGAGGCTTCATTGCAATGGACATCAGCTTCATGGGGTTATCGTCCGCCGCCACACGGTTGGAGCTGAGCGCTCCGCAGCGGCGGCAGCGGTGGATGACCGCCCACTCCCCGTTCTTCCGCACCCAGACCGCTACCGCATCCATGACGCCGCCGCAGTCCGCGGCCCGGTCACCGGGTTCGATGTCCACATGCAGGCTCGACAGACAGTTTGGGCAGTGATTGCGATGATCTGTCCCCGCGCCCTGTGCGGAGACCGGGCGGCCGCAAACCTTGCAGGTAAAACTCTCATAACAGGCGTGCGTCTTATAATAGCCGCCTTTTTCGAACATTTTCTTCTTATTTTCCCGATTCATGGGGTGTCCTCCTGAAAAAATGGTGGTTCTTTCGGGAGGCTTTGCGGAGTCTTTCGCAAACCTCCCGGTCAGCGAATCTCCACCGATGCTGAATAATTCTTCATGAAAACATCCTCCTTATACTACTGTACAGGCTAGGGCTTACGCTCCTCCAGCGGCTCCAGAAGCTCCTCCATATCTGCCGGTACGCGCTCCGCCTGCACCTTGGCGATGCGCCTGTCCTCAACACTGAGCACCGAGAAAACCACGTCGCCCATCCGGACAGAGGGGCGTTCCCGCTCGGACGGAATCCGCCCCAAACGGTCGATAATGAGACCGCCGAGGGTATCATAGTCCTCCTCTTCACCGAAGTGGATGTCCATCAGCTTCTCCACCTCGTCGAGAGAGACAGAACCGTCAAAATTATAGATCGTGTCGCAGACCTTCTGGATCTCCTCTTCCTCGTTATCATATTCATCCTGAATATTGCCGACAATGGATTCGAGCAGATCCTCCATCGTCACGACACCGGAGGTCCCGCCGTATTCATCCACGACGATGGCCATCTGCACCTTCTGCTCCTTAAACTGGCGCAGAAGCTCGCTGCACCGGTTCGACTCCGGCACATACAATGCCGGGCGCATGATGGAGCGCAGGGAAACGCTACCGTAATCCTCGCGCCCGAGGAGGGAGAGCATATCCTTGACATAGAGGATGCCCGATATATTGTCCACATCCTCCTCATAGACCGGAACACGGGAGAAGCCGCGCTCAATGGCCTCGGACAGAATATCCCCCACTGTCTCCTCCGCGCCGGCGGCAAACAGTTCTGTACGGTGCGTCATCACATCCGTGGCGGTCCTGTCGTCAAACTCGAAGATATTGTCGATCATGTCCTTCTCTGTCTGTTCGATGACTCCCCGCTCGTTGCCCTTATCCACCATCATGCGGATTTCTTCCTCTGTCATCCGCTCCGGCTCGTGCCCTGGGCGAACACCACACAGCCGAAGCACTCCCTTCGCGCACAGGGTCAGCAATGCGGCCAGCGGCCGGAACAGGCGGAACAGCAGTGCGGCCGCGCCTGAAAAGTAAAAAGCTATTTCCTCCGGATAGAGCGAAGCTATCCGTTTAGGGATAAACTCCCCAAAGATGAGAACAAAACAGGAAAGCAGTACCGTGACCAAAGCAAGAGAAATGATGTGCAGTGTTTGTGGCGGGACACGAAGGAAACCGAGCGCCGACGCCATCCCCCCTGTAAACCGATCTGCCGCAACGGCGGCGGCCAGCAGGCTTGACAGGGTAACCCCCGACTGAACGGCGGAAAGAAACCGCGCGGAATCATTTTTCAGCCGCTCAAGTCCTCTCGCCCGCCGGTCCCCCTCCTGCGCCATGCGCTGGAGGCGGCCGCTGTTGAGCGAGACCACAGCGACCTCGCAAAGAACCAGAAAAGCGTTCATACATAAAAATACGATAAGCAGAATAATCGATGCTGTCCAACTGCTACTGTCCGGGTCAGGCATAGTTCGCTCTCCTTTTTGTGAATTTCTCTTTTATTTTACTGAAAGTCCGCCGGATTGTCAACTGCGTTCTGTTCTCAGCGCCCCGCTTCTTTGAGCAGCGCGATATATTCCTCCAGGCATAACCCGTGTTCCATGATGTACTGCGCATGCTCCTTACCGACATAGCGGTAGTGCCACGGCTCAAAGTTAATCTGCGTCTCCTCCTCCTTCTCCTTCGGATAGCGGAGGATAAAGCCGTATCTGGCGCAGTTTTCCCGCAGCCAAGTATAGGCATCCGTATCGGCGAAACGGTCATCCAAGGAGTAAATCTGGTTGTGGTACTCGGGCGTGATGATGTCGAACGCCAGCCCCGTGTGGTGCTCGCTGTGGCCGGGGACAGTATAGTACTCGTTCGTCAGCCGGAGGGCCTCCTCCCGGCTCTTGCCCGCATCGAGATACCGCTGCACGCTTCCGTTATAGTTCTGCCGCTGTGTCTCCATCGATCGGTAGCCCGAGCGCAGGTAGAGGGTGATCCCCTCGGCCGCCGCCGCGTCGCGCATGGTGGCATACGCATCGGCCGCGCGGGAGTCCACGCGCTGGGTATCGAACTGGGTGAGCTCCAGATCGAGCTCCTCATCGATCTTATTCTCCTCATGCGGACCGAGGAGAATAAGGTTCCAGTCGCTCAAGCTTCCTTCAGGCAGGCCGTCTGATTTTTTCGTCTTCGGCAGATCGGGCACTCCGTCCGGAGGGGCCGCCAGATCGTCAACCGAACCGTCCTCCTTTTGAACCGTCTGATCGGAGTCGACTACCTCGCCGAGCTCGCCGGCATTCCGAACCGACAGATGGGTGTCCCCCTTCCCCGGTTCACCGTTCCTTTTCACAGGCGCTTCCTTCCCTTCCCAAAAAAGATACGCCGCAAGCGATACGGTGATTACCGTGCAGATCGCCAGCACGACAGTGGAATAGATTTTGCACATCCTGTACCATCTCTTTCCTTTCATTTTCCGAATGGCTGCCCTGCCTAGACAATGATACCGCCGTTCGGGTGGAGCACTTCCCCGCTCATGAAGCTCGAATCGTCGCTGGCGAGGAAAACGTAGGCGGGGGCGATTTCAAACGGCTGTCCGGCGCGCCGCATGCCGCTGCGCGATGTCCCCCATGTGCCGAACGTTTCGATCTCCTCCGGTGCGCGCGACGCGGGCTGCAGCGGTGTCCAGACCGGGCCGGGCGACACCGCATTGACCCGGATGCCGCTCTCCATCAGGCTGAGCGCCAGCGATCGCGTAAAGGACACGATAGCCCCCTTCGCCGCGGAATAATCCAAGAGATCCCTGTCGCCGCGGAACGCTGTCACCGATGTGGTGTTAATGATTGTAGCCCCGCTGCGCAGACGCGGCAGCACCGCCTTCACCAGAAAGAAAAATGAGTAAATATTCGTTCGGAAGGTCGTTTCAAGCTGTTCCTCCGTAATGTCGAGAATGCTTTTCTGCAAAAACTGAACCGCATGATTGTTGACCAGACAGTCGAGTTTCCCATAGCGTTCCATCGTTTTTGCAACGACAGCCGCGGCCCCCTCCTCCGAGCGCAGATCGCACGCGACCGTCAGGCACGGGCGGCCTATCGACTCCACATGCCGCTTGGTCTCCATCGCGTCGTCGTGCTCATTGAGATACGCGATGGCGATGTCCGCCCCCTCGCGCGCAAACGCGTAGGCAACGGCGCGGCCGATGCCGCTGTCCCCGCCCGTGATGAGCGCCACACGCCCGCAAAGCTTTCCTCTGCTCCCCTCACACGGATTCTCGCTGATGGGCCACGGATCCATGATGGCCTCCACCCCAGGCTGACGCGGCTGGCTCTGCGGAGGGAACGCGACGGGCACCTCCTCGCTGATTCGCTTCATCCCCAGATAGTTAAACACCGGATACATCGTTCGCCGCCTTTCCGGCGAAAACCGGGCGCCGCAGCGCCGTCTTTCCGCACAAATTGTACCCTATTCTATGCGGACGGTATCGGCGTGGTTCCCCTCCTCGATTTGTTCGATGTCCTTGAGCGTGCGCTGGATCTGGCGCGTACGCACTCCCACAAGCTTGTCAAGCTCCGCGTGCGCCTGCTCGAGGCGCTGCTGGGTGGTGCGCAGGACGTCGCCAAAGCGGTCGAACTCAGTCTTCACGGCGCTGAGGGTCTTCCACACCTGCGCCGACCGCTTCTGCAGAGCGAACGCCCGGAAGCCCATCTGGAGGCTGCTGAGCAGGGCCGCCATCGTGCTCGGCCCGGCAATATTGACACGGAACTCCCGCTGAAGTGTCTCGATCATGCCACTGCTGACAACTTCGGCATACAGCCCCTCGAACGGGAGGAACAGGACAGCGAATTCCGTGGTGTGGGGCGGATCGATGTACTTGCTGCGGATATCCCTCGCCTCGCTGCGGATCTCGGCGAACAGGGCGTTTTTCGCCGCGGCAAGCGCCTGCGCATCCCCGCTGTCGGCAGCGTCGCGCAGGGCGGCATAGCGTTCGCCGGGAAATTTGGAGTCGATGGGCAGCCAGACCTGCCCCCCGTCCTCGGCCGGCAGGCGGACGGCGAATTCCACCACGTTCCGGCTCCCCGGCGTGACAGCTACGTTCGTCCCGTACTGCTCGGGGGAGAGGATCTCCTGTAAGATGGCTCCGAGCTGTACCTCGCCGAGGATACCGCGTGTCTTGACCCCGGAGAGCACTTTCTTGAGATCCCCCACGCCGGAAGCGAGTGTACGCATCTCGCCGAGCCCCTGAGAGACCTGTTCGAGCCGCTCGCTGACGGCGGCGAACGAGCGGGCCATCTTCTCGTCGAGCGTGCGCTGCAGCTTCTCGTCGACCACCTGGCGCATCTGCGCGAGCTGGTCGTTATTGTCCTGCTGGAGCGACTGGAGGCGGCGCTCCACCGTCACACGGACAGCCTCGAGCTTCTGTTCGTTTGCGAGCGAATCCGTGCGCAGGCGCTGCTCGATCTGCGTGAACTGCGCGGCCAGCGAGCGCTGGAGCGCATCCGCCTGCTGGGTCTGTACCTGCGAGGCGTAGCTCAGGTTCTGGCTGAGGATCTCACTCATCGAGGTGACAGAGTCCTGCACTGTCCGAGCCAGTTCCTGCCTAAGCTGGCGCTGGCTCTCCTCCGCCTGCTGCCACAGCTGCGCGTTTTCTCCGTCCCGCCGGCGCAAGCTCCGCAGTATCCATATGAGCAGCGCCAGAAGTACAAAGTTACATATCAATATACCCACTATCAGGTAAATCTCCATCCGCTCTCCTCCATCTGACTTTTTACCAATTATAACACATCAGGCAAATCAAAGGAAGTCCCTGTCCGAAAGCACGCCGTATACTTTTTTATTCTATCACGTTTTAGTGGACGGAACCGGCAGATTCTCTGAAGAATATCTTAAAAAGTTCTTACAATCTGCGCCGCCCGGTTCGAGACGAAATCTGCTGAACGCCTGTTTGACAAATCCAGAAAAAAGTGTTACGATATAACCAAATAAAAGAGGTTGTTCAGGAGGGATTTTTGTGGAGTGGGGCCGTGTTAAAGAGACTGCCGCTTATGTGGTGGATGAGATTTATCGTCTCAGAATTCTGGATTATGCCACTATTGCCATCTGCCTGTTTATTCTGGGGCTCCTGGCGGGACAGTATTTTCCTCCGTCTGCTCGCCGTTCCCGCCGTGCCGCTGTGTGGATGATGGTTTGTTATTCCCTTACGCTGATTCTCGTGGTCTTCCGTGTCGTCGTTCTGCCGCGCCTCACCGAAGACGAAGACTGATTTTGCCGGACAGAACTTTTTCATCACAACCATGAACCCGTTGTATAAACCGCCGTTCTGTGCTATAATGAGCAGAACGGCGGTTTTGCGCCGCAGCGGCTCTATGCCGCGAATATTTTGGAAAGGATCCTGCATGTTTAAACCCATCTCTCTGCTTTTGCAGCGCTCACATGTTATCCTTGTTACCGGCCACTATGGGTGCGGGAAAACCAGCCTGTCCGTCAGCCTTGCTCTGGACTGCCGGCTGGCCGGATATGATGTGACGCTCTGCGATCTGGATATCGTCAACCCGTATTTCCGCTCGGCCGATTTCGAAGCGCTGATGCACCGAAACGGTATTGCCACCATCTCCCCCACCTTCGCCAACACCAATCTGGACATCCCTGTGCTCGGGCCGGGCCTGTCCGCGGTCGTGCGGAAAAGGGAGCAGGTGGTCATCGTCGACGTGGGCGGGGACGATGCGGGAGCCGTCGCGCTTGGGCGCTACGCGCCCGAACTCTGTGCGTCCGGCTACAATATGCTCTATGTTTATAATCATTACCGCTATCTCACCCGCGAGGCGGCGGACGCTGCCGCGCTCCTCGAAGACATCTGCGGCGCCTCCCGGCTGCGGGCGACGCACATTGTCAACAATTCCAACCTCGGAGAGGAGACCGGCCGTGCGTGTATCGCCGCGTCGGCGCCGGCTTGCCGGGAGCTGTGCCGGCTCTCCGGGCTGCCGCTGGCTTTCACCGCCGCGCCAAAGGCCGCCGCCGGGGAGGATGAATACCCACTGCGGATGCTTGTGCACAAGCCGTGGGAGAGGCAGTGGGAATAAAGAAAGGAAGGCTGTGAACGAATGTCAAAGGTCACTGTCAATGAGGACGTCTGTAAGGGCTGTGGGCTCTGTGTCCACGCCTGCCCGAAGGGCGTGCTCTTTTTGAGTCCGGACAGGCTCAACGCCAAGGGGTACAGCCCGGCCGTCGTCCGGTTTGCCGAAAAATGTATCGGCTGCGCCATGTGCGGCATGATGTGCCCCGACAGCGCGATCACTGTGGAAAAGGAGTGAACATAGCTTGAGTGAACGAGTCCTCATGAAAGGGAACGAAGCCTTGGCCGAAGCCGCCATCCGCTGCGGCTGCCGCCACTACTTCGGATATCCGATTACCCCCCAGACAGAAATCGCCGCCTATATGTCCAAGCGCATGCCTAAAATCGGCGGCACGTTCTTACAGGCGGAGAGTGAAATCGCCGCCATCAACATGGTGCTCGGCGCCGCGAGCGCCGGTGTGCGCGCCATGACCTCCTCCTCCTCCCCCGGCATCAGCTTAAAGGGAGAGGGCGTCTCCTATCTGTGCGGCTCCGATCTGCCGTGCCTTATTGTCAACGTCATGCGCGGCGGGCCGGGGCTTGGCGGCATCCAGCCCTCGCAGGCGGATTACTGGCAGGCCACCCGCGCTATGGGACACGGCGACAGCCAGCTCCTTGTCTATGCCCCCTCCACCGTGCAGGAAATGGTCGACACTGTGCGCCGCGCCTACGAGAAGGCGGAGCAGTACCGTGTCCCGGCCATGATCCTGGCCGACGGTATGCTCGGCCAGATGATGGAGCCCGTCTCGTTCCCGGACGAGGGTGAATCCGTGCAGAATGAAAAGCCTTGGGCCCTGACCGGGACAGGCGGAACGCGAAAGCATAACATCATCAACTCCCTCTTTTTAAAGCCGGAGGAGCTGGAGGCGCGTGTCAAGGAGCGCTTCGAGCGCTATGCCGCCATCCGGCGCGATGAGCAGCTCGCAGAGGAGGTCCTCATGGGCGATGCGGATATCGCCGTCGTGGCCTACGGGGCGAGCGCACGCATCGCGGTAAACGCCGTGAAGGCGGCCAGAGCCTGTGGTATTAAGGCGGGGCTTATCCGGCCCATCAGCCTCTGGCCGTTCCCGGCGGACTGCATTGAGCGCGCCGCAGGAAAAGTCAAAAAGTTCCTGTGCGTGGAGATGAGCATGGGGCAGATGGTCGACGATGTCCGCCTTGTCGTGGCCGGACGGAAGCCTGTCTCGTTTTTCGGACATACCGGCGGCATCATCCCCACTCCGGACGAGGTGCTCGCTCAGATTAAGGAATTGGGAGGTGTTCACTGATGGCTGTCGTTTTTAAAAAGCCTTCCACCCTCACCGATGCTCCGCTCTCCTACTGCCCCGGCTGTACACACGGCATCATTCAGCGGCTGGTCGCCGAGGTCATCGAGGAACTCGGCATCGAAGGGCGTACCGTCGGCGTCGCGCCGGTGGGCTGCTCGGTCACGGCATATGATTTTTACACCTGCGATATGGCGCAGGCCCCGCACGGAC
>CATJVQ010000052.1 GCA_949743955.1 uncultured Oscillospiraceae bacterium
CCCCGCCGCGGCCTCCGGCAGGCCGGAAGCCTCTGCCGGAACACTCTGGCTGTCTTCGGCCGGGAACACTTCCTTCACCGGGGTATCCCGCTCCACTTCCAGCTGTTCCGGCGCCGGGGCGGACTCATTCTTAACCGCCGGCCTTCCATTGTAGCGGATGCAGCCGGGAGGCAGCGCCTTCCGCAGCACCCGCTCCAGAACGGTGCGGTCAATAGGCTTGGGAACAAACTCGGTAAATCCTTCATTGCGAAACATCTCGCGCGCGCCGCTGACAGTGTTTGCGGTCAGCGCAATGATCGGCAGATCCTGATAGGCGCCATTGCGGATATCGCGAATCCTCTTCAGCGTTTCCACACCGTCAAACCCCGGCATCATGTGATCCAGGAAGATGATGTCATAGGAGACACTGAGGCACTGTGCTATCGCCTCTTTTCCGCTCAGGCAGGTATCCACCTCAATCCCATAGCTGCCCAGAACGCCACGGGCAACGACCAGGTTCATCTCCTCATCATCCACCACCAGCGCCCGGACACCAACACAGGTAAACGGCTTGCGGCCCGCCGCCTGCGCCTCCGCAAACCCGCGTTCTCCCATCTCCCCATTGAGCAGGTTTGCGACAGAGAGGGCGGAAAACGGCTTATGTATAATCTGCAGGCGGCTTTTTGCATTCAGGGAAAAGGAGCTCTCCGCAATCACAACTACCCGGAGGGTCTCTGTCAGTTCCTCATAATAGGCCTGGTTTTTCAGGTACTCATCCTGGGAGATAACCGCATGTGTCAGCGCATGACTGCGCTGCAGCCTGCAGAAGCCCTCGAAATTATGCGCCTGATAGCCCTCGATGCCAAGCCCTTCCACCAGGCTGAGGATCAGTCCGTCATAATATTCCCTCACCTCGTCGCAGCTGTATTTATCCGGCCGGAAATAACAGGCGATGCAGAGCTGATCCGCATGGTTGAGCACAATGCACGGCTGCTCATCCGCAACACCCTGCGGGATCACGATACGGGCAGAGAGGCCCTGCTGCTTTTTGCTGTCAAAGTGGATGAAGCCGCCCATCGCCTTTAAAAGCCCCTGCGCGATGGGAAGCCCCAGCCCCAGCCCGCCTACATAGCGGCTGGCGCCGGAATCCGCCTGGTAAAAAACCTCGTACATCTGAGAGAGCTGGGAATCTGTCATACCGAT
The DNA here is from genome assembly GCA_949743955.1 of uncultured Oscillospiraceae bacterium. Lineage (GTDB taxonomy): Bacteria > Bacillota > Clostridia > Oscillospirales > Ruminococcaceae > Harryflintia. The sequence goes on from CATJVQ010000052.1 coordinate 1,183, forward strand.
GCCGGTATCGCGGATATTCACGATGAGATTGACACCGTAACTCTCCCGCCTGTATCCGATGCGGACGTTTACGCCGCCCTCTTCTGTAAATTTGACGGAGTTTTCTGTCAGTATCTTGAGCACATGGGAAATCTTCTCCACATCCCCAATGAGGGCTGCCGGCATCTTCGGATCGATGTCGAACACCATCTCCAGGTGGTTCCGGTTGGTCTGCAGGGCAGTCGATGTGATTACATCGTTAAGCATCGAAGTAATCATGTACTCCTTTTTTACCGGGATCAGCGTGCCCTCTACGATCTCCGTATAATCCAGCATGTTATTTATCTGGCTGGACAGGCGCTTACCTGCAATTTTAATGGACATCATATCCGCGCGGATATTGGGAGGGAGATCCTCTCCCAGCGCCACCTCGCTGATTCCGATCACCATATTGATCGGCGTACGCAGCTCATGGGAGACGTTCGACAGAAGGACAGCGTTCTGCTTCCCCGCCGCCTCCAGCTCTGCGAATACGCTTTCATACCATTTGCGCTGCACCATCCGCCGGGAGATCCAATACCTTGCAAACGCCGCCGCGCCTAAAGTCACAACGGCGCCCAGACACAGGCGAAATATGTCCGGTATCCCCATCCGGTGGGAAATGGTGTGCAGGATCAGGATATGGTAGAGCATGGCCAGCACGTACAGCGCTGCTGTGACATGCATGACCCACTGCCTGTTCAGCATAAACAGCACAAGGATCAGGATACAGGCCATAGTGGGTATATCATGAAGGCTGGATTCATGCACACTGAAGAAAAAGAACTCGCCCAGCATCAGTCCGGCGCACAGATTTTCAAGCAGCGCATCCGATCCTATCCGCGCAATATGCAGGCTCCAGACACCGCAACAGCCCACCATCATCAGCGGCAGCATCCACAATTCCCATCCCATGACCAGCGCGCTCAAGCCTAGCAGCCCGCTGAAAGCTGTCACGATAAGGGCCAGCAGCAGATGCTGACTGATCTTTTCCTCCATCCTCATTGTTTTTCAAACTCCTGAGCAACCCGCTTGAGCAGCTCCTGCGGCCGGAAGGGCTTTTTCAGATAATTGACCGCGCCTAACTTAATCGCACTGATGACATCTTCCTCCAGGCCCGAGGCCGTTAAAAAGAACACCGGAATCTCGGAGGCAATGCCCTTCATGCGCTCGAAGGTTTCAAGGCCATCCATCTCCGGCATATCAATATCCAGAAGGACCATGTCCACCTTCATATATTTCAATGTTTCCAGCGCCTGTATCCCTGATTCCGCCAGAAGCACGTCATATTCCTTTGACAGGATGGTCTTCGTCCTCGCCAGATTCATGTTATCATCATCCACAACTAAAATACGCTTTTTCATAGATGGTTCCTCCCTGTTCTGATCGTCCGTTTCGCCCGAGGTTCATCCTCTCCTGCCGGGATTTTAGCCGTATTATGACCGAACGGGAGATATCCGGTCAAAAACGCTATAGACAAAGCCGGGTGCGTAGAGTATAATCAGGAATAAGAACCGGTATCTGGAAACGATCAGAGGGACCGATACCCCGAATGACAAGGAGAAAGTCAGATGAAGCGAGAAAATTTCCGCTCCCGGCTGGGCTTCCTGCTGGTGAGCGCCGGATGTGCCATTGGGATCGGCAATGTGTGGAAATTCCCCTACGTCACCGGTGAGAACGGCGGCGGGGTGTTTGTGCTCTTCTACCTGCTGTTTCTGCTCATTATGGGCATTCCCGTGCTTACCATGGAGCTGGCGGTGGGCCGTGCCAGCCGGAAAAGCGCGGTACAGGGGTATCAGGCTCTGCAACCCGCCGGGTCCAAATGGCATATCCACGGCTGGTTCTGCATGATCGGATGCTATCTGCTGATGATGTATTACACCACTGTGTCCGGCTGGATGCTGGGTTATTTCTTCAAGTTCGCCGGGGGTACCTTCGCCGGCATGACCAGCGAGGCCGTGGACGGGGTGTTCCCCGCCATGCTGTCTAGTCCCGCTGAGATGACAATCTGGATGGCGGTGACGGTGCTGGCAGGCTTCTTGGTGTGCTCCCTGGGCCTTCAGGGAGGACTGGAGCGAGTGACCAAATGGATGATGCTGGGCCTGCTGGGTCTCATCGTCATACTGGCTGTCCACAGCCTCACCCTGCCCGGCGCCGCGGAGGGGATCAGCTTTTACCTCCTGCCCGACTTTGGCCGGGCGGTGGATCAGGGCTTGGGCAAGGTGGTCACCGCGGCGATGAATCAGGCGTTTTTCACCCTGAGTCTGGGCATCGCCGCAATGGAAATCTTCGGCAGCTAC
>CATJVQ010000053.1 GCA_949743955.1 uncultured Oscillospiraceae bacterium
CCTCCAATTCAGCCATACAACCGAGGCACAGACGCTTAAGTTCCGGTTTTATCATTGAGAACCTCCCAGCCAGACTCCGGCGGGTAAAAAAACCGGCCGGAAGCATCGTTGGTTTTGGATAATAGTTAAAACAACAATCAACAGTGAATCACACAATACTACAGTATAACTATATAATAAAATTTGAAAAAGTTCAAGAGGAATTACATTTTCCTGGATCGGGAATTATTAACGCTGTTCCTTTTCCTTTTGTTCCTGTGGATTTTGATATCTGGCCTGACAATAGATTTTCATTGCCCGAAGCCCAAATCCTCCCACAATAAGAAGAATAATAATGGAATAGGCACCCAGAAAAAGTTTATCAAATTTGTCCATATCATTTTCAGGCATATCTTCTTCCCACATACTCTCAGAAAAAAGTAATTCCTGCTCCGATTTATGTGATATCTGTGATGTCTCCTTTTCTGAAGACATCGAATTCTCTTTTTCAAGCGCTGGTTTTGATATTTCAGATTCTTCTTTTGACGGCGATGATTCCATTTCTGATTTGCCAATATCACTGTCATCACTGGAATCCATCTCATCGTATACAGCTTCTTTAGGTGGATGCCGATTGGTAATGACAAAAGAAAACGGCTCTTGGATAACCTCGTTAGACTCATCGATATCGGAGTCATCATCCGAATCATAAGAGATATTTTTTCGTTTGGATGATGAACTTTTCCGGTGTATGACAACTGGAGAGGGCGTGCTCTCCGTGTCCGAATCAGACGAGGAGGGAGTTTCCGGAAAACTGGACGAAGAGGACTCCGATGGTATGCTGCTGGATGTGGATGAGGAAGACGACGTCTCCCCTGCCGGTGTCTTCTCGCGGACATCAAACTGGACGGAGATAATATTGATGGGACGTTCTACACTATTGTCATGAGGAATACCTGATTCATCTTTGAGGGTGGATGCACAGGAAATGCTGAGCCGAATAAATGTTTCTCCAGATAACTTAACCTGATATTCTTCCAGATATCCTCGCCCATTTACCTGCGTAACAGCGAATTCTCCTAAAACTGTGTGATACTGATCGCCGTCCGCTGAAGTCTCAATATGCAGGCCATATGGCAACAAATGCGATGGATTGCTGTATCTGCCGCGGGAGAACTCATACAGAAATTCTCCTGCTGTGCAGTAATATACGTTTCCATCCTGAGGGGTAGGAGGATTGACAGGCGCAAGAATAACGTCGGCAAAAGGATTTGTGAACAGACGCCCGCGAATCTCTTCTTTAAAGGGACTGAAAAATCCACGAACGGGCTCCCCGGAATCATTGACAGTAAAGAAGGAAGCCAACGGTGAATAAGTTTTTACTGTTAACTGTTCCGCATTTTCAATCCGATAGACAGCCTCTCCACGCCGGTCTTGGCGGTTTGTCAGTGTATAATATCCGGTTGCACCAATATTTTCTTGAGTAATATTTTTGATATCTTTATTCGCCTGAAGATTATATAACTTAGGTTGGAGTGAAGAGTCTCCGGTACAGTCGTCCGTTATACGGACAGCAAATCCAGTCTGGGAGAGAACCAGAAAAAATATAAAAATAAAACTGTATTTGAGAAAACACTGCACGGCCGCCCACTCTCTTTTATTTTTAGTTGTCGGAATATGTCGAATCTATAAAAATTATAACGTAAATTCCTAAATACAGCAAGAGAAAATATTCCATTTCTAAACAAAAATGCAGATGGGATAACCCGGCAATATGATTAACATTTATTTTACTATAATAAAGCTGGGAATCCGGCAGCGGATTCCCAGCCTCGTTTTTCTTTGAATATAAATATCTGGATAACTGCTTAAAAACCTCTGGCGGTGGGAAGAAAGAACAGAAGATGGATAAAAATTTCACGCATAAAGGATGGAGCAGATCGTACAATAAAGTCACAAAATGTGAGGAGGGGACATAGCGGTGAACCTGGTTTCCTGCGGTGAACGCTGCGTCCATCAACGGGACGGCTACTGCACACTGGACGGCTTGGAGGAACCGGTCGGATCGGCGGCATCGGGACAGTGTGCTTATTTTTTGTATGACCCATCCGAATTTCCGGAATCTGATCGAAAGAGTGCAGAAAATACATCGCCTAAATTCTGAGCGAAGAGAAGTTTAATACTGCCGGGGGCCTGTAAACCATGGGCGGAAGCCGGTACAATAAAGCGGCGGAAACCGAGGCGAGATGCCTCCGCGATACGCTTCTCCATATGGGAGACCATACGCAGTTCCCCGGTGAGCCCGATTTCTCCAAAAGCGGACAAATCAGAAGAAACCGGCTTATCGAGTAGGTTGGAGATAAGCGCCAGTGCGACCGGCAGATCGGCCGCCGGTTCATCCAAGCGGAGGCCCCCCACAATATTCACATAGGCGTCCAGATTGCCGAAGAAGTAACCACAGCGTTTTTCCAGCACAGCCAGGATCAGCGCCATCCGGCTGAAATCGAAACCGGTAGTCATGCGGCGCGGTGTACCGAAGCTCGTCTTGCACACCAGAGCCTGTACCTCGGCGAGAATGGGTCTCGATCCCTCCATGACACAGGCGACACAGCTCCCGGAGACACCCTCCGGCCTCCCGGCAATCATCTCAAACGATGGATTTCCAACTTCCTCGAGCCCCTGCGTGCCCATGCGGAACACACCGATTTCATTTGTAGATCCAAACCGGTTTTTAGCCGCTCGGAGAATGCGGAACGCGAGCTGGCGTTCTCCTTCAAAATAAAGTACCGTATCGACCATGTGTTCGAGTACTTTCGGCCCGGCGATGGCGCCATCCTTATTGACATGTCCGACCAGAAAAAGCGGCACCTCCGCCCGCTTGACACTGTTCATCAATAACTGCGTACATTCGCGAATCTGGGATACCGTTCCCGCAGAAGAATTGAGTGTGGGCAGATAGATGGTCTGAATGGAATCGATCATCACAACATCCGGGCGGTGCCGCTCCAGTATGCTCAGTACAGATGTCACCTGTGTAACAGCGGCAACCAGCAAGCTCTCCCCTGTTACGCCTAAACGCTGCGCGCGCAGTTTGAGCTGCCGGGCGCTCTCCTCCCCGGATACATACAGTACGCGCAGTCCCTGTGCGCACAGCGGGGCGCACATCTGCAAAAGAAGCGTCGATTTTCCGATACCCGGATCCCCGCTGAGCAGCGTGACTGATCCCCTGACAATCCCCCCGCCCATCACACGGTCAAACTCCCGGATATCCGTGTGATACCGGCAGGCCTCGTCTGCGATGATTTCGTCAATAAGCAGGACTTCCTCTGCTTCCCCGGCCGCCGCAGCCGCCGCGTGACGCTTCGCTACCGGCGCAGCCTCGGGGACAGCCGCCGTTTCCTGCAGGCTGTTCCATGAGCCGCAGTCCGGACATTTTCCAAACCATTTGACCGTTTCGTATCCGCATTCACTGCAAACATATTTTGTTTTGATTCTGGAGGAATTCAAGCCGGCTTCATCCCTTCTCCTGCTGAATAGATGTCCGTCCGGACGCATATCCTGTACCGTCGAGCACTACGCTCATTTTCAACAAATTGCAGGCAAAAATCGAATTTCAAAACCGCAGCGTGAATCTTTTGTTTCGATTTTTGTACAAATTGAATTGAAAACCGGTATTCAGAAGGGAGAAGGAATATGCGGCAAGACAGACGGTATCTGTTGATTCTGACACTGCTTTTGGGGTATCTCACGGCGCTTTGGGGCATGCTGTGCGCGTGGAACAGTACACTGACAGTCGGAGGAACACCAGCCAGGCCCAGCGTAATCATTATAGACGCGGGCCACGGCGGATTCGACGGCGGAGCCGAAGCGGTCAACGGCGCGGTGGAAAAGGATATAAACCTCCCCATCGCCCTCAAGCTGCGCGATCTGCTCACGGTCTACGGCTTCGACGTGATTATGACGCGTGAAACGGACACCGCCACCTGTGACGAAGGTCTGGACAGCCTTTCGCAGAAAAAGACCAGCGACATCCTCAACCGGTTTCAAATCATTGAGGAGCATCCGGAAGCCGTTTTTCTGAGCATCCATCAAAATCAGTATCCGGACGCCTCTTCCTTTGGTGCACAAATGTTTTATGGCCCGGGCTCTCCACAGAGCCAGAGCCTGGCCGAGGTGCTTCAGGCGAACTTTGCCCGCCTGCTCTGCCCGGAAAACAAACGCCAGCCAAAGCCCGCAGAGGACAACATCTATCTGCTCTATCACGCGCCCATTCCCAGCGTGCTAATTGAATGTGGATTTCTGTCCAACCCTGATGACGCCGCCCTTCTGTGCGACGAAAAATATCAGGATAAGGTGGCCTTTGTAATTGCTGGGAGCCTGCTACAGTATATTGAGCAGAGCGCTTATCCACAGGTTCCTGAGCTCAGTCCCGCTTTTTCTGATTCTTTGGCAAATTTTTGAATACAAGACGCTCCATAATCGAAATATGGCGGTAGCCCAGTGCATAAGCGGCGGTGCAGACAATGGGGATCAATAGGTTATACAACCATACGCCGAAGATTGACAGCCAGGATGCGGCGGCAGTCCCCGCCACCGGATCGATCAGCGCGTTGATCATATAGAGATACTGGATATTGAGGATACGGTATACAAATCCGAGATCCAGAGGTCCGCGCTGCCCGTCTATCGTGATATAGAGGAAATCGAGCTTGCTGATAATCAGAAGGATAATTGTCAGCGCATAGGGGATGGCGGCGATTAACCCGATCTTCAGTCCCTTGAGAGGATCCTCATCCATCCGTCCGAATTGTACAGCATTCACATCATGGTCGCCGCAGAACCAGCTGGGACCGTAAATCATCCCTAGGAAGATGAAGGCCGCCACAATCTGAATGATGACCAGAACCGGCGTCGAGCTGACAGTCGAACCGATAGAAAGCGTAATGAGTGAGGAGAGAATCATCGCTATGACAGCGGAACCGATGGTCGAAAGCGCGGTACTGCCCACACTGTATTTCTTTTTTTTCATTTCGTTATGAAGAACCCCCTTTTTATTTAAACACGAAAACAACTGAAACTGTTTTTAGGCAGATTAAAGAAGATGAGCGGCTGTGTTACAGTTAATGCGGTTGAAATTCGGCGACACCGGATTTCAACCGCATTTACTTATCAACCGCCCGTCTTTCTCCTGCCGGAAAATCAGGTTAGATGTTAATTGTCTTGGCGACCTCGTACAGCTTTTGATTGATGGACTTTTTCATCTTGAGCGCCTCAAGGATATCGAAGTCCTCCACATGGTCCTCCTTAATGACAACCACACGGTTGCCGATACCCTTCTCAAGCAGACCGACAGCATAGTTGCCGAGCTGTGTCGCCATCACGCGATCCTTCGCCGTAGGCGTTCCGCCGCGCTGGATATGGCCGAGCACCGTCGCTCGGGATTCTACACCGGTTTTCTCTTCAATGTACTTGGCGAGAGCGTGGACATCGGTAATCCCTTCGCCGACAATCACGATGAAATGATGCTTGCCCGTTTTACCCGTGGTCATGATACGATCAACAATGTCCTTGTCTGGGCTGAACTCAATCTCATTAACCCAGATGGCGCTTGCGCCGCAGGCGATTCCGACTTCAAGCGCAAGGTGCCCCGCGCCATGCCCCATAATTTCGACCACATTGCACCGGTCGTGGGATTGAGAGGTATCGCGCAGGCGGTCCACCGCCTCAACAGCCGTATTCAGCGCGGTGTCAAAGCCGATGCAGTAATCGGAGCAGGAAATATCATTGTCGATTGTACCCGGAATTCCCACGCATGGGATACCTTCAATCGAAAGATCGCGCGCACCACGGAAGCTGCCGTCGCCGCCGATAACGACAAGGCCGTCGATTCCGAACTTCTCACAGTTTTCCTTTGCCTTAAGCACGCCTTCATGTGTTCTGAACTCCTTGCAGCGCGCAGTATAGAGGATCGTGCCGCCGCGATGCAGAATTTCCGAGACGCTGCGCACGTTCATCTCAACGATGTCGCCGTTGATCAGGCCGTTATAGCCGTGATGAACGCCCATTACCTGCATTCCGCCGTGCAGTGCGGAACGAACGACGGCACGAATGGCTGCATTCATGCCGGGAGCGTCGCCGCCGCTTGTTAATACACCGATTCTCTTTGCTTTTTTCGTTTCCATGATAATCATAACCCTCCAGAGATTATTACGATTTCGAGGACTAGCTCTATTATACTCAACCCTTCCCCGTTAATCAAGCATACTTTGTGAATTAACCAACGAATTTCACATTTCCTTCCCCAATCAGCGTTCCAATCTTCTGCATTAGTCCCTCCGAGCAGTTTACGAACAGTGTGCGGGGCGCTTTGGCGAGCTTCTGCGTATCATTAAAATAGATATAGACTGGGCAATTCCCCGCATGGCTGTGTAGCAGAGTACAAACCTCGCCGAAGCGGCTGTCCAGCCGGGAGGAAACCTTAAGATACAGTCCGCCGCGCGCGTTCGCCGGACTCCCTCCGGATTCCCTGCTGCATGCGCGAGAAAGTGCGTCCGGCATGAGAACCTCATCGCACAGGAGCTTACATTCCTCGTCCTCCCGGGCGGATACCTTCCCGCGTACGGCGACGATGCTTCCCTCCCGCAAAAGCTGCCCATACCGCTCCATCGCCTTCGGGAAGACAAGCGACTCCATCATGCCGGTCTTATCCTCAAGAGTGGCGAACGCCATCATCTGTCCCCCGCGCGTGGTCTTTAAACGCCGCTGTGAAACAATGCACAGTACCGTCACCACTCCCTGCGGCGGCTCATCCGCCTGAAGCAGGGACTGAACCGACACGGCTCTCGCCCGCTGCGCCAGATCGTCATACTCATCTAGCGGATGGCCGGAGAGGAAAAGCCCTGTCGTTTCCCGTTCCATATTTAAGAGGGTCATTGGCGGAAACTCCGGCAAAGACGGGAGCACCCTCTCCAGCTGATGTACGACCTCCGGCGCGTCAAACATGCTCAGCTGCCCCTCAATGTTGTTCCGGCGGGTCAGATCGATATCGCGCAGGACATTTTCGTAACCGTTCATCATTTCGTGGCGGTTATAGCCCAATCCATCGAGCGCGCCGCTTTTGATGAGGCTTTCCACCACCCGGCGGTTGAGCTCCTTGCCGGCCAGCCGCTCGCAGAAGTCCTCAAAGCTCCGGTAGACACCATTCTGCTCGCGCTCCTCAATGACAGACTGAATCATCCCGCGGCCCACATTTTTAATGCCGAGCAGTCCGTACCGGATACCGCCGGCCACCGCGGTGAAGCCCTCCATGCTCTCGTTGATGTTCGGCGGCAGCAGGCGGATCCCCATCTTCTGGATCTGGTGGATATATTCCACCACTTTGTCCGTATTTTCGAGGATGCTGCTCAAAAGCGCGGCAACGTACTCCCGGGAATGATGGTATTTGAGGTATGCCGTCTGATAGGCAACCACCGCATAGGCCGCCGCGTGAGACTTATTGAACGCATAGGACGCGAAGGAGGACATCTCGTCAAAAATCTTATTGGCGATCCGCTCGTCCACCCCGTTGGCCACAGCCCCGACACATTCGACACTCCCGTCCTCCCGCACAGCGCCGTGCAGAAAGGCGTCGCGCTCCTTCTCCATGACGTCATGCTTTTTCTTGGACATCGCCCGCCGGACGAGGTCGGCCCGCCCGTAAGAATAACCGGCGAGAGAACGGCAGATCTGCATGACCTGCTCCTGATAGACGATACAGCCGTAGGTCACGTTGAGGATGGGCTCAAGCAGGGGTGTATCGTAAGTGATGCGTTCGGGATGGTGGCGGTTTTCGATATATCGTGGGATGGAGTCCATGGGTCCGGGGCGATAAAGCGAAATGACCGCAATCAGATCTTCAATCGACGTGGGGCCCAGCTGCGCCATCACCTGGCGCATACCTGCCGATTCAAACTGGAACACGCCCACCGCGTCCCCACGGGAGAGCATATCGAACACGCCGCTGTCGTGCAGATCAATATTCTCCATGGAAAATTCCGGATCCTGGCGGCGGATCATCTTTTCCGCTTTGTCAATAACCGTCAGGTTCCGCAGACCTAGGAAATCCATCTTTAGCAGGCCGAGCTCCTCGAGTGTTGTCATGGTGAACTGTGTCACGACAGCCTCATCGTTTTTGGCCAGCGGCACATAGTGCATGACCGGGTCGCGCGTGATAACCACCCCGGCCGCATGTGTGGATGCATGCCGCGGCATGCCCTCTACAGCGCGCGCCATATCGATGAGCTCCCGAACAGAAGGGTTTCCCTCATAGAGCCCGCGCAGCTCGCCCGACGCTGCAAGCGCCTTATCGAGCGTGATGCCCAGTTCCGCTGGGACCGCCTTCGCCACCTCGTCGACAGACTGATAGCTCATCCCGAGCACACGCCCAACATCACGGATGGCTCCCCGCGCCGCCATGGTGCCGAAGGTGATGATCTGCGCAACATTCTGCGGCGAATACCGGCGGATCACATAGTCGATGACCTCCTGCCGGCGATCGACACAGAAATCAATGTCGAAATCCGGCATACTGATCCGTTCAGGATTTAAGAACCGTTCAAAGAGCAGGCCATATTCAATCGGATCGATTCCCGTGATGCCGATACAGTAGGCCGCAAGGCTCCCCGCGCCCGATCCCCGCCCAGGTCCGACAGGGATCCCATTCTGCCGGGCATAATTGATAAAATCGAACACAATGAGATAATAATCGACATACCCCATCTTCTCCACGACGGACATCTCGTATTCCAGCCGCTGCCGGAGCGCCTCCTGCGGCTGCTCCCCGTAGTGGCGCCGGAGCCCCTCCCAGCACAGGCGGCGGAAATACTGCACATTCTCTTCCCCCGTCGGGGACGTAAAACGCGGCAGCGTATACTGCCCGAACACAAAGTCGAAGGAGCATCGTTCAGCGATGCGCACCGTGTTTTCGAGAGCGCCCTCATAAGTGCCGAAGAGCGAAGCCATCTCTTCGCCGGATTTGAGGTAGAATTCCTCCGTCTCGAAAGCCATCTCATTTTCTTCGTCAACGGTGTGGTTTGTCTGGATGCAGATGAGAACCTTCTGCATCCGCGCATCCTCCCGGCGCAGGTAGTGGCAGTCGTTTGTAGCAACCATCCCCACACCCAGTTCCTCCGCCAGGCGCCGCAGCTGTGGGAGGATCAGCCGCTGCTCGCGCAGCCCGTGGTCCTGAAGCTCAATGAAATAATTTTCCCGCCCAAACAGATCCCGGAAGAAGGTCCCCGCCTCCAGCGCCGCAGCATAGTCTCCCGCTGTCAGCCGCCGGGGCACCTCCCCTGCCAGACAGGCGGAAAGACAGATAAGCCCCTCTGCATGCGCCTTAAGCAGCTCACGGTCGATGCGCGGCCGGGAATAGAATCCCTCTGTGAATCCGCGGGAGACCAGCTCAATCAGGTTGCGGTATCCCGTCTCATTTTGGCAAAGGAGGATCAGGTGGTAGGGAGAGGAATCGAGACCATGCACCTTATCGAAGCGCGTCCGCGGCGCGACATAGACTTCGCACCCGATGATCGGATGGATCCCGCATTTTTTAGCGGCCTTATAAAATTCGACGGCGCCATACATCGCGCCGTGATCGGTGATGGCAACCGCCTTCTGCCCCAGTTCAGCTGCCCGCTCGACCAGTTTGGCAATGCGGCAGGCGCCGTCGAGCAGGCTGTATTCGGTGTGGACATGCAGATGAACAAAATCTGTCACAGCTTTTCGCCTCCCTTTTCCGGATTGGAAAGCTGAAGTGAAAAGCGGGCGATCTGCTGAAGCCGGTAATGCGCGCCGGATCGGGATACCGGAGGCGAAACCAGCTGCGCCAGTTCGGAGAGAGGCATGTCCGGATTCTCCAAGCGGAGCCGGGCAATCTGACGCAGATTTTCGGGCAGCGCATCAATACCGACTGTTTCCTCAATCAGGCGGATCTGTGCGGCGGAAACTGTCCCCGCCGAAATTGTGCGGTCCAGATTGGCCGTTTCACAGTTGGTCCGGCGGTTAACACGGTTGCGCATATCCTTATAGACCTTTACATTCATCACTACCAGCGCCGATTTCCCCGCCCCGAGCAGCGTGAGCACATCCTCGATCTCCTCGCTCGACTTCGTATAGAGCAGGCGGATCCCGCGGCGTTCCGTCTCACGATAAGCGATCCCGAACCGGTCCAGAAGGCTGCGCGCGGCGGCAGCGGACGTCCCTCCATGCAGTGTCATTTCCAGGTGGTAACTCCGCCTAGGATCCGACAGATTGGCACAGCTCAAAAACGCGCCGCACAGTACACCGCGCAGGAACTCATTTTCTTCGGCATCCTCCGCGCCGCAGCGCAGGAAATGCTGGTAGACGGGGGCAAAATAATTGAGGATACGCTGCCGGTCGTCCGCCGCATCAATTGTCACTGCGTATAGGCGGCGGTTATTGCCGAGGATCTGCTCTGTCGCGGTGATCGAGGTGCGGATCTCTACCAGCTCATAAACCAGCTCCGAATACAGTCTCGACACGGGCTGGCTCTCCGTGTCGAGCGTGATATGCCTCTCGTCAAAAGACCGCCCGAACAGCAGCAGTCCCAGACAGACAGCCTGCTTGTGGGCATAAATAAACGTGCGGTTCTGACAGATTTCTTTTTTCAGTGAAAGCGAAAAGGACATGGAGCATCCCCTCCTGCTAAAGCAATTCCACTTCACGCTCTAGGCGGTATCCCGTTTTTTCCAGCACGACGTCCTGCACCCGTTCGATAAGCGCCAGCATATCCGCACATGTCGCATTCCCCGCGTTGATGAGGAAGCCGGCGTGCTTTTCGCTGACCATCGCATCCCCGATGCGCATTCCCTTAAGGCCGCACTGATCGATGAGCGCAGATGCATAGTTCCCCTCCGGACGCTTAAACATGCTCCCGGCGCTCGGATATTCCAGCGGCTGCTTTTCCCGGCGGCGGCGAAGATAGTCCTCCATCCTTTCCCGGATATTGTACGGGTCTCCGGGTGTCAGCCGGACGGCCGCACGGAGAATACACGCGCTCCCGCCGCTGTAAGCGCTGCGGCGGTAGGAAAGCGCCAGCGCCTCCCCCTCCAGGCGCCCAGGCGTTCCATCGGCCTCCAGATGCTCCACGTAGATCAGGACATCCTTCATCTCGCCGCCGTAGGCGCCCGCGTTCATATAGACCGCCCCGCCGACACTGCCCGGGATCCCATGCGCAAACTCCAGGCCGGAGAATCCCTCATCCAGTGCAAAACGGCACAATGCCTCCAACGGCGCACCCGCCTCGCAGAGGATACTGTCCCCTTCCCGGCGCATATGGGAGAACTTTCCCGTCAGAGCGATGACAACACCTCGTATGCCCTCATCACGTACCAGCAGGTTGGAACCGCGCCCGATCACGTGCAGCGGCACGTCAAGCGCATGGACAGCCGGCAGCAGCCGGGAAAGATCAGCCGCGCTTTCTGGAATCAGAAACAGGTCCGCCGGTCCGCCAATGCGGAAGCTGGTGTGCAGCCGCATCGGCTCGTCCCGGCGGCATTCACATCCCAAATGTGTACAGAGGGCCTCTATTTTATCGAGAACGGCAGTGTCAGCCATGAATACCTCCTGCGAGACAATTTAGGTTTACCCGTTTAGTTTATGTTACTATATCCCCAGAAATGCCGCGCCGATGATGCCCGCATCATTGCTGAGTGTCGCCGCCTCCACGCGGGTAGCGGCATTTTCAAACAGTCTGTGAGCTCTCACATACGCACGCACCGGCCCCAGCAGCGGTTCCCCCTCGTGGCTGATGCCGCCGCCGATGAGCACAATCTGCGGCTGAAAAATGCTGATAAAATTGGTCACAGCATACCCCAGATAATCAATATATTGCCGGACGACTTCGCCGGCGGCCTCATCCCCGGCACGCTGTGCCTGGAAGGCCAGACGTCCCCCCACCTGTTCGATATCCCCGCCGCACATCTGCCACATCGCCGAGTCCGGACGAGCACGCATCTTTTCCCGCGTCTGGCGGATGAGGGCCTTCACCGAGCAGTACATTTCCACACAGCCGCTGTGTCCGCAGCTGCAGGGAAGCCCTCCGTAAACCATCCCGACATGTCCCAGTTCGGCTCCGGCGTGATTGGACCCCGCGTAAATCTTTCCGCCGATGATGATGCCGCCGCCCACGCCAGTGCCGAGCGTCAGCGCAACGACATCAGAAAACCCGCGTGCACCGCCTGCGAGCGCTTCGCCGAAAGCCGCCACATTGGCGTCGTTTTCCAGGAAAACCGGCTTCCCCGTCGCTTCGCTGAACAGGCGGCGAAGCGGGACATGATGAAAATCCAGATTGTTGGAAAATTCCACCAAACCGGCCACGGGATCGATAATGCCTGGCGATCCAACACCTATCCATTCGACATCCGCCTCCGTCAGCCCGGCCTCGCTGAGCGCCATGCGGCAGGCCGACGCCATATCCGCGGCAATCTCCTCTGCCGGACGCGGGGCGCGGGTCTTGATTTTTCCCCGGCCTAAGATGCGGTATTCTTCGTCCACTACACCGACCGCGATATTGGTTCCGCCCAGATCAACGCCGATACGGTATCTCATTTCTGATTTTCCGCCTCCTGTGCCGCGGACATGAACGTTCTCTCCCGCGGGCAGAGCTTTTTCACAACGGCAGCGAAACGATCAAAATCGGCGTTCAGGATAAGCTCTTCCGGGAAATCGATCTCTTCGAGCATCCGCAGCGCATCGTCAAACTCGCCGATAGAGGCGGAGAAATGCGCGTCCGAGCTGACAACGATCGGATTTCCAAAGTGCTTGCACAAAAGAGCGACTTCCTTACAGTTCTTATCGCTTCCGGGACGCGAGGACAGCGAATGGGAGTTGATCTCAATAATTTTTCCGTTCTCCGCACAGGCGCGCACAAGGGCTTCATAATCACAGCGGAAGCGCTCATCCCCACAGTGGCCGATAACATCCACATGCGGATTCTTCACCACGCCGAGCCATGCGGCGGTATGCGCGTCCGGATCCTGCGGAGGGAATACGGGCGGGTGCATGGAGGCAATGACCCATTCGAGACCCGCAAGCGTCCGTTCCGAGACATCGAGCGCACCCGTGGAATCAAGGACATTTGCCTCGCAGCCTCTGAGTAGATAGACCCCGCACAGTTCGTCCGGGAGGATCCGCATATTTTCAAAATACCACATCCCCGATACCGGGGACATGATTCCCGTGTGATCCGTGCAGGCGAGAAAGCGATGTCCGGCCTGTTTGGCAGCGGCCGCGTTTTCTGTGATGGTGCTGTATGCGTGCGCAGAAGCAATCGTATGGGTATGGGTATCGGCAACGATATGAAAACGGCTCATACTAAATCCTTCCTTTTCGAATCTTGATCAATAGACATCCCAGACACTCTGCGGCGCATCCGGATCCATCATGCCCACTTTTTCGAGCAGCTCCTGCGCGGCATTATAACCCATCTTCTTTTCGCGGTTATTCATCGCGGCAACCTCAATGATGCTCGCCGTGTTGCGCCCTGGCTTGACGGGGACTGTCAGAGAGGTGATGGAAACACCCAAAATCTCAATATACTGGTTTTCAAT
Source organism: uncultured Oscillospiraceae bacterium (assembly GCA_949743955.1). Taxonomy (GTDB): domain Bacteria; phylum Bacillota; class Clostridia; order Oscillospirales; family Ruminococcaceae; genus Harryflintia. The sequence goes on from CATJVQ010000053.1 coordinate 13,584, forward strand.
CCCCATGCGGTCATAAATCTTCTTCTTGTTCCAGATTTCGAGCTGGATGACCATGTCCAGCTTTTCTGTCAGCTTGATGGCGCCCATACCGAAGATCCGCCGGGCGTTAATGATGCCCACGCCGCGCAGTTCGACAAAATGGCGGATGTTTTCCGGCGAAGTTCCCACGAGCGAACGGGCCGATACACGGCGGATCTCAACCGCATCATCGGCGATGAGGCGGTGGCCGCGTTTGACCAGCTCAATAGCGGTCTCACTTTTGCCGACTCCGCTCTCGCCGAGCAGAAGAATTCCTTCGCCGTAGACCTCCACGAGCACGCCGTGAACCGTCTGACGCGGCGCGAGCTCGACATTGAGCATGGAAATCAACGTCGCCATAAAGGACGAAGTCGCGTCGCTGGTCGTTATGAGAGGAACCTTATACTTTTTGGAGGCGTCGACAAGCTCCTCCATCGGTTCCAGTCCGCGGGTGATGATGACAACAGGCGGCTTATAGGAAAAAAATTTGTCGCACGAGACAGCGAGCGCCTCTTTATCGAGCTGTCTGAGAAAAGCCACTTCACTCTTTCCGATGATCTGGATGCGGCTGCGGTCAAAAAAATCGAAAAAACCATTGAGCTGGAGGCCGGGTCGGCTGACATCCGCCGAAGTGATGAGGATGTCCCTGGGTTCGCAAGGGGTGTAGATCGGTGTGAGGCGAAACTCTTTAATCAGTTTTTCCAGCGAAACAGAATAGGTAATGCTCATACGTACACTCCTCCATAACAGCGACAGCTTGTCCCCTTTAAAAAGGAAACTTTCTTTCTATTATTATACCGTAGGGATGCCGGGGATTCAAGCCATCTCCTCAAAGTCCGGCGCAAATCCACAAAAACAGAGAGCTCCCCCACGCCGGATCTTCAGCTTTTTTTGACAGACTCCTTCATGGCAACCGAACAGGCAATGTCGCCCAGCACATTGCAGCAGGTAGCGCCCATATCGCACAGGGTGTTGATGCTGATATAAACCCCCATCACACCGGCCGGCAGTCCGGCAATGGAGGACAGCGCCGCAAAGGAGGCGATAGCCCCGCCGGGGACGCCGGGGGTACCGATACTTAAAAGGGTATTGCTCAAGAGCACCACGGCAAGCATCCCGAAGCTGATTTCAATTCCACATGCGTTGGCGAAGAAGACGATCATAAACGACATGACGATGGAGACTGCATCCATGTTAATGGTCGCACCCAGAGGCAGTGTCAGGGAGGAAATCTCGTTGGGAACCTCCAAATCGTCAGCGCACTGTTTGCTGATGGGCAGAGTAGCCGAGCTTGAGCAGGTGCCGAACGCATTGAGTGCGGCGGGCAGCACCTTGACAAAGAAGGTGCGAACATCACATTTCCCAATGAGCCGGACAATCCCGCCATAGACGATCAACGCATACAGGAACATAGTCACGTAGAGCGCAATCAACACCGCGCCCAGCGCCATGATCGTGCTCGTACCGTTGGCATAGATCACTGAAGCGATGGAACAGAATACGCCGATAGGCGTAAAATACATGACAGCCGAAACAATCCGAATGGAAATATGGTTGACCGCTTCCGCGACCCGGACGAAGGGTGCCGCCTTTTCCCCCAGCGACAGGCAGGTGATGCCCACAATGATAGCGAAGACCAGCACCTGGAGCATATCACCGGAAGCGAAGGAGGCGACGGGATTGGCGGGGATGAGATTTTTCAGCGTGTCCATCAGGCTGGTGAACTGTGTCGCCTCCACGTCAGTCTCCATCATCTCAATGGCGACCCCCTTCCCCAGACCCAGCGCCTTTGGAAGGAAAAGGCCAAGCAGACTGGCGAAAAAGGTGGTTCCCGTAAAATACAGGACAGACTGCCCCCCAATCCGCCCGGTGACCGAGACACTGCCGATCCCCTGAATACCGGCAATCAGCGAACAGAAGACCAGCGGATAAATCATCATGCGCAGAGCGTTCATGTACAGACTGCCGATCATGTCGATGACGGGCAGGACACCCTCATAACGCCCCGGCATAAACAGACCGAACAGAATGCCCAGAATGAGTCCTAAAAAAATGGCCATCGTGAGATTGAAGGAAAGTTTTGTTTTCATAGGGATTCCTCCTCGATAAAATAAAATGCCCGCCCTCTGTCACCACAGAAGACGAGCAATATATCCCATGGTGTCACGTTTATCCATCATCCCAAGTGATTTTATAAAAAAACCGAACCTTATATCTCACCAGATAAAGGCTCGGTTCACATAATGGTGGAGACGGAGAGGATCGAACTCTTGACCTCCTGAATGCCATTCAGGCGCTCTCCCAGCTGAGCTACGCCCCCACAAATATTTCTTAGTGCTTCTATAGTATACACAAGAACCAATCATTTGTCAAGAGAAAAAATGAAAAAGGAGGCGACAAATTTCATCCGGTATCTCTCCTCCTATATACGGATATACAGAAGGCCGGGAAAACCTGTCTCCCGGCCCTCTGTATCTGGCAGTTTTTATTTTTTCCCCATATCGCGGGCCCGGATCTCGGTCCGGCGGATTTTGCCACTGATGGTTTTGGGGAGCTCGTCGACAAACTCCACAATACGCGGATATTTATAAGGAGCTGTCTGATGCTTTACATAATTCTGAAGCTCTTTTTTAAGATCGTCGTTGGGCCGATAGTTGCTGGTCAGGACAATAGTCGCCTTGACCACGACGCCGCGCACCGGATCAGGCGCGCCGGTGATGGCGCATTCCAACACGGCCGGATGCTCCATCAGGACGCTTTCAATCTCAAATGGACCGATACGGTAGCCGCTGGACTTAATCACATCGTCCGTCCGGCCCACGTACCAGAAGTAGCCGTCCTCATCGCGCCACGCCGTATCACCGGTGTGATACATCCCGTCATGCCAGGCCTCGTGGGTAAGCGCCTCGTCACGATAATATCCGTCAAACAGGCCAACGTTCCGCTTCCCCTCCGGCGTGCGGACAACGATTTCCCCGACAACGCCCGCAGGCACATCGTTGCCGTCCTCATCGACAAGCGCGAGATTCGGATAGAGCGGAGACGGTTTTCCCATCGAGCCGGGCTTCGGGCGGCTGCCCACCAGATTTCCAAGGGTCAGGGTGGTTTCTGTCTGGCCGAAGCCCTCCATCAGCTCAAGCCCCGTATATTCCTTAAAGCGGTTGAACACCTCTGGATTAAGTGCCTCCCCCGCCGTAGTCGCATACTTGATAGAGGAGAGATCATACCCCTGCATCCCTTCCTTGACAAGGAAGCGGTAGATTGTTGGAGGCGCACAGAAAGTGGTGATGCGGTGTTTTTCGATCTGGCTCATCAGAGCGCCGGCATTAAACTTTTCAAAGTCAAACACAAAGATTCCCGCCGCGCACAGCCACTGGCCATAGAGCTTGCCCCAAGCCGCTTTTCCCCATCCGGTGTCTGACACGGTCAGGTGTAACCCGTCCGGATCAACATTGTGCCAGTGGCGCGCCGTGATAATGTGGCCGATGGAATACGTGTGGTTGTGTACAACCAGCTTTGGATATCCTGTGGTGCCGGAGGTGAAGTAAGCCAGCATCCCCGTATCCCACGTGGTGGGCACGCGCTCCAGATGATCGTCCGCCTCCTCCACGAGCCGGTCATAGCTCTGCCAGCCGGGCTTTTCACCGCGCGCGACCAGCTTGCACTTGAGTCCGTCATACTCCTTGCAGGCCTCGTCGACAAAACGGGTAACATCACCCTCAGCGGTGCAGACGATGCCCGCCACCCCGGCGAGACGGAAACGGTAGAGGATATCCTTTTCCGTCAGAAGGTGCGTAGCGGGGATAGCAGTCGCCCCGAGCTTATGCAGCGCAAGGATAGCGGTCCAGAACTGATAGTGGCGCTTGAGGATAAGCATGACCTTATCGTCCTTACGGATACCCAGTCCGGCGAGGACGTTCGCAGCCTTATCGCTCTCACGTTTGAGATCCCCGAAGCTGAAAACGCGTTCCTCCCCAGCCTCATTACACCACACCATGGCGCGGCGATCCGGCTGCAGACGGGCAATTTCGTCAATAACGTCATAGGCGAAATTGAAGGTTTCCGGTACAACGGGTTCAAAGTAATTCAGAATACCGTTCTGATCGAAGCCTTCGCGGCAGAAGCGTTTATAAAAATCTCCGATTTGAAGCGGCTCAGTCATGATGAGGTTCCTCCTTTTTGTGGGGCTTGAGCACGATGGCTAAAAATACGCATTCCTCTCCGCCGGTGGCGATCATCCCGTGTCCGTGCCCGGAATCGTAATAAATCGCGTCGCCTTCGCCGAGAACCTCAACGTGATTCTCCATGGCGACTTTCAGGCTGCCCTTGAGCACGTAATCGAATTCCTGGCCTTCATGCCGGGAAAGATGGATGGGCTGATCCTGCTCTTCGGGAATGTACGGTGCCGTAACGAGAAAGGGCTCGCACAGCTTGTGGCCGAAACGATAGGCGACATGGTTATAGGTAAAACCTTCACGGCGCCGTATGGGGAGCCCCTTGCCGCGGCGTACGATAGAATAGAACTGGAGCTTGGGAGCGTCTCCGGTGATCAGCTCCACAAGATCCACGCCGAAGCGTTCCGCGCATTTATAGAGAAACGTAAAGGAAAAATCCGCCTCCCCATTTTCCAGGGCACGATACTGTTCAGGCGTCGTATCGGTTACACGCGCCATCTCTTCAATATCCAGCTCCATGATTTCCCGCAGCGTATAGATACGCTGCGCGATTTCTGTAATTCTGTCCTCCATCTGAAAACCTCCCTACATGTATTTCGTTCAGGTGAACCGGGGACAAGCAAAAAGACCCGCCCCTCCTCACAGCCAACGCTGAAAACAGGGACGAGCCAAATCACGACCCGCGGTACCACCCAATTTGTGCAAACCACACCATCTTTACGAATTCCAACAAATTCTCGACCCGTAACGCTGTCTTTGCGGGAATACCTTAACCCTCTATGGATTCAGTACTCCAGCTCCGAGGTGATGGACCTTACCGAAAATACTGCGCCGGTTTACACCAACCACCGGCTCTCTGCGCCAGTTTTCCCGCTGTCTTCCTCATCATCGCTTTTCATCTATTAAATTACAGGTGTTATCTTACCTTAATTTTTATTATTTGTCAAGGGCTTTTTACTCTAAAACCAGCAGAACAACCACAGCCAGGAGAAAACCAATCACGACCAGAATCCCGGATAATCGGGTTATTTTCAGATAAAAGTCAGAAGGGCCATCGGACCCGTCCGATTTCCAGCTTTCAGTCAGATACCAAACGATATCCGGTTTCAGGAACATAAAGATCCCGATAGCTAAAATCAGTGCACAGCCTAAGATCATCAGCAGCATTGTAAATCCTCTTTTTAATCATCTTTTATATGAATAAATCGTTTAATTTTTCCTAAACTGTTTTAGGGCGGAATTTGCAGATTTCGCTTTACAAAACGAGCAATATGAGGTAAGATAATAGTAATTTTTTCAGGGAGTGATTACACATGCCTCGAGGAAGAAAAAAAGCAAATGCACAGACTTATGAGCAGCAGATTCAGGAGCTCGAAGCAAAAATCGCCGAATACGAAAAGAACATCAAAGAGCTCAAGGCGAAGAAAAAGGAAATTGTCGAGAAAAAGCAGAAAGCGGATCTTGTTGTTCTCGCCAACGCGGTCAAAGAAAGCGGAAAAACCATTGAGGACGCTATTCGCGTCATCAAAGAGAGTTAAGAATCGTCTCGCCTCCTGTTTTCCGGCTGCCGGAACAGGAGGCATATCCTGTTTCTGAAAAAGGCAGGTGAATTTTATCCATGCAGTTTTCCGGCGGTTATCGCGTGATTTCCACACTCATGCAGGTGCAGCAGTCTGAGCGCTGCCCTGTACGCATCCGAAACTGTTCCATAACCTCTGATTCGCGGTCCCGTTCGCGTTACCTCCAGCTGGAATTGGAAAACCATTCCCGGCATACCCTTTCTCAAATCCATCTGCGTATAAGCTGTTATGATCGCGCCGGGACATCGCTCGGTACCCAGGAACAGATCATCCAGGCGCGCAGCGGTTCTATACCTAAATTGGGCGTTTCACATTATACTGGTTCCAGTATAGTTCTGCCGAATGCCGATTTAAGCCGCATAAGCGTCCGCGTGAAAAAGGTGGTAGCGTATCGCTGCGGCGATCACGGAGAAACGATTGACATTACTTATGGCGATCCCGCTTAAATCACGCGGGATCGCTTTTTCCCGAGTTTTATTCAAGCTCCCCCACAATCTGCCGCAGCTTTTTTATCTGCTCGGCAGACAGTTTTTTTCTGCCGAGCAGAGCCGAAAACAGCTTATCGGCCGAGCCGTCATAAATTTTATTGATGAGTTCATTCGTTTCGGCCTCCTGCACCGCCTCTCTGGGAATCAGCGCATGACACAGGAATCGGGGCTCCCTGCGCTCAATCGCTCCCTTTTTGATGCAGCGCTTAATCAGCGTATAGGTGGTATTCACATTCCAGCCGATTTCCGCCTCCAGCATCTGGGCGATATGCCGGGCCTCCACGTCCCCCTCCTTCCAGAGGATATTCATCACCTTGAGTTCCGAGTCGAAGAGCTTGCCGTCCATAAACTGTGTTCCTTCCTGAGACCGAAGTGTTTTTATAATACTACCACAGTCTTTTCAAAGTGTCAACCGACCAGAGACGTACTGCTCCCGGCGCCCCATACGTCCTGACGGGTAAGAGCGAAAACCTCTTCCGTGGGCACTCCGGCGATAGTATCCCCCAGAGCCTGCCGCAGATGTCCGTCATCCAGCATCTGGGCGAGCTGTGCCTTTGCCGCCTGTGCGGCACCCAATGCGGCGAATTGCCGGGATACCGCCATACTGTGCTCCATTTGTTCCTCCTGGCGCAGCTTCATAAACTGCGCATGCCGTTTCAGCCGCAGCTCCCAGAAATCGACGACGTCCTCCTCGCCGGAGCTGGAGGAAGTGAAGCGTCCGGGTGAGGAGGCCTGCACGTTGACGATGCTGCCGTCCTCCCCGATAGCGATACTCTGCGACATCATCGCTGTCGATCCGGGATAGTGAGCCTCATTGCGGGCGATGTCAAAGGCCCACCAGCCCTCGATGCGCGCCATGATTTCATCCGCATACGCCGGATCCTCCTCCATGCGCTGCTGCACCTTCGGATGAATGACAACCGCCTTGCTCCCGGGCGGAAGGCTGCCTAGGGCATGGATCTCTTTGGGCGCGATGAACTGGCCGTCCACCGATCCATAAAAGGGGTTGGAGCCGGACGGTGTCCAGTTTTCCAGCGCCTGCGTATCAATGTCCTGCTGATAGAGCAGATAGTGCGGGTAATCATTGCGGGTTCGCCAATAGGAGGTGCTCGCGTCAAACACGTGGTAAGCGAGGTTCGGGTATTTCGCTTTCAGCCTTTCCTCCAGAGAGGCGGGCTGTGCCTGCTCCGTTTCTTTTGTCCGAACCTCCCGCAGACTGGCGGCCTGCCCCACTGCATCCAGAAATCCGCCTTGTACGGCCTTTTTCTGCGGCAGCACTTCATATTCGGGTATTCCTGATAAGCTGTTCAGTGAATCAAGCATGGCAAAAACTCCTTTCTTATCTCTATACATAATAATCGTCATCAAACCGCCGGATGAAAGCCGTTTCGTTCGGACAAGCAGAATAAAGCGGCGCATGGAGCTTTCTCCATGCGCCGCCTATCATCTTACTCTCTGAACCAATATGTTCGCAGGCTTAAAAGCTGTATTCATAAGCGTTTGACTATGGCTTCAGCGGATTAAACGGAAATCTCATATCTTTGCTGAGACACCAGAATCTTTTCCCACAGCCCGTGGAGCAAACGGGAATTGACAGATGCGGTACTGTATAGGGTGTAAATAGAGACAGCTACCCCATGATTTTCCGCCGTTGATGAAAGTTCTGTGAAATTTACAAGTTTGCGAACATATCCATTTGCCTTTGAAGTTCCCCGACGATTTCCTGATTGGCGTCCATCCGCCCGGTGATCCCATCCATATCATCCACCAGGATACGGGTACTGACAGCAGCGCCGCTGATCCCGGAGGCTGCCCCATCAATAGAACTGGAGATACTGGAGATTGAAACCGCGATCTGGTCAATCGCATTTTTGAGCCGTTCCACTCGGCCATTGTACTCTTCCATGGCCTGCCCAATGTAATCCGAATCTTCCCGGTACTGCTGTCCGGCCTGGACAGACCGCTCCATCTGCTCCTA
>CATJVQ010000054.1 GCA_949743955.1 uncultured Oscillospiraceae bacterium
ACCGTTCTTCTCCATCTCCGGCTCGGACTTTGTGGAGATGTTTGTCGGCGTGGGTGCGTCGCGTGTACGAGATCTGTTCGAGAACGCGAAAAAGAATGCGCCGAGTATCATCTTTATCGACGAAATCGACGCTGTCGGACGTCACCGCGGCGCTGGTCTCGGCGGCGGGCACGACGAGAGAGAGCAGACACTCAATCAGCTCCTTGTCGAGATGGACGGTTTCGGCGCGAATACGGGCGTTATCATCATCGCGGCGACTAACCGGCGGGATATTCTGGATCCTGCCCTGCTGCGTCCGGGGCGGTTTGACAGGCAGATCGTCGTAGGGTATCCGGATATCAAGGGGCGCGAGGAGATTCTGCGCGTCCACTCGAAGAATAAGCCCATCGGGCCGGATGTGGATCTGCACACGATCGCTAAGACGACGGTCGGCTTCACCGGCGCGGATCTCGAAAACCTGATGAATGAGGCCGCCCTGCTCGCGGCGCGCGCGAACCGCAAGGCCATCACGATGCCCGACATTGAGACGGCGACGATTAAAGTCGTCGCCGGGCCGGAAAAGAGATCGCATGTGGTGACGGATAAGGATAAGCGCCTGACTTCGTACCACGAGGCGGGGCACGCGGTGCTGACATATTACTGCGAGGAATTGAGCAAGGTGCACGAGGTGTCCATCATCCCGCGCGGGATGGCGGGCGGTTACACGATGTCGCTGCCGGAGGAGGACACGAGCTATCACACCAAGCGCGAGATGGAGGAGCAGATCGTAACGCTTCTGGGCGGGCGCATGGCGGAGAAGCTGGTGCTCGACGATATTTCCACCGGTGCGTCCAACGACATTGAGCGGGCGACGAAGATCGCACGGGCGATGGTAACGCAGTATGGCTTCAGTGAGAAGCTCGGCCCGATCGTGTATGGGCAGCACGAGGAGGAAATTTTCCTCGGGCGCGACTTTAACCACACGCGGAATTATTCCGAGAATGTCGCGGCCGAGATTGACGATGAAATCCGCCGCCTAGTGGACGATGGGTACGCCCGGGCGGAAGAGGTCCTTACGGAGCACATGGATCAGCTGCACCGGGTGGCGAAGTTCCTCTTCGAGTATGAGAAGGTGGACGGCGAAGGCTTCGAGAAGCTGATGAAGGGCGACGAGAGCGTCTATGCGGAGTATGACCGCAAGAAGGCGGAGCGCGAGGAGGAAGAGAAGCGTATCCGCCGGGAGCGGGAGGAAGAGGATCGCCAGCGCGAAAAGAAGCGCATGGAACAGGAGCACCGGCATTCCAACGTCTACCGCGATACGCCGCCCTCTTCCGGATCGCCGAATCCGGACGACTTTTTCCCGCCGGTGAAAACGGGCCCGCAGAAGGACGATAAAACGGACGAAGAGAAATAATATCCGCATGACTTTGCAACCGATTATTTCTGAATTTTGATTCGAAAAAGATCCCGCAGGGAAGTCCCGCTTTCCTGCGGGATTTTTGGAAGGAGGCAGGGGATGCTTCGACTGATCCTCGGCGTGGCCGGCACGGGGAAGAGCACTGAGATTTACCGGCGCATTGCGGACCGAAATCTGGAATCCGGCCCGACAATGCTGCTGGTACCGGAACAGTACTCCTTCGAGAGCGAACGGGCGTTGTATGAGCTCTTGGGCGCGCGGCGCGCGCAGTCTGTACAGGTACTTAGCTTTACACGCCTTTGTCACAAAATTTTCTATCAGTATGGGCAGGTCGCAGGGGAGTTTGTCACGCAGGCGGGGAAATACCTCTTAATGAGCCTGGCGCTCGAGCAGGTGCGCGACAGACTGAATGTGTACCGGGCGCAGTCGGAGCGGGCGTCGTTTGTACCGGTGGCGCTGGAGCTGGCGGCGGAGTTCAAAAACGCCGGTGCGGTGCCGGAAACAGTGCTGAAAGCGGCAGAGACGTGTGAGGATGAGCGGCTGCGGGATAAGCTCGGGGAGCTGGGTGTCATTTATCAGGCGTATCAGGCGCTGCTTGAGCGCGGTTACCGCGATCCGGCCGACGATATTGCCCGTGCCATGCGCCTGAGTACTGGGAGAGGGGCCTTCCGCGGCGCGGCGGTTTATATCGACTCGTTTGCGGCGTTTTTGGCCCCGGAACTCCAGTTCATCCAGCGGATGCTCGAGGAGGGCGCTGATGTAACGGTCGCTCTGTGCTGTGATGGACGCAGGGGCAATGTCTTTGCACCTGTAAATGAGACGATCCGCCGCCTCCAGCATGCGGCGCGCCGGGCGGGTGCGGCGGTGGAGACGCCCCTGCTTCTGGAGACACCGTACCGTGCGAAGAACGAGGCGTTGCGGTATCTGTGCCAGAACTACTTATGCGATACCATCCCCTTTGACGGGGAACAGGACGCCATTCATGTCGCGGCGGCGGGGGATGTGTTCGAGGAGGCGGAGTGGATAGCGCGCCGGATTAACGCTTTAGTCTATGACGAGGGCTACCGTTTTCGGGAAATTGCCGTCATCACGCGCAGCCTCCCGGCCTATACGGACGCGTTTGAGACCGCTTTCGCCCGCTGCCATATCCCGGTCTATTTTGACCGGCGGGAGAACGCGGAGCATGACGAAGCGGCCAACCTTATCCTGACAGCGCTCCTCAGCGTGCGCAGCAGCTATGATACGGCGCAGATTGTCTCGCTGGCGAAGCTGCCGCTTCTGGGGCTGGCGGAGGAGGATGCGTTCGAACTGGAGCATTATGTGTTTGTCTGGGGAGTACGCGGGCGATTGTGGCTTCAGCCGTTCGTTCAGAATCCGGATGGGCTGGGCGTTAGGATGACAGACGAGTCCCGGGAACGGCTGGAGCGGATCGAGCGGGCGCGCCAGACGCTGATGGAGCCGCTCATGCATCTGCGGGACGCTCTCTCCCAGCCGAGCGGGACGTCGTTTGCGCACGGCGTGTGGGCGTATCTGACCGAGACAGGTGCCGTCGAACGGCTGCGGGAGAGGGATGCGGCAGATCCGGATCACGCGGCTGTGGACGTTCAGGCAGCGCTGTTTGATGAGCTGGTGGATCTGCTGGATCTTTTTGATCGCCTCATCGGCGGACAGCGGCTCTCCAAAACGCGGCTCATTGAGCTGTGGCGGCTTGCGGTGCAGTCGTGTGAGGTGGGGAAGCTGCCGCAGACGCTGGATCAAGTCATCATCGGCACGGCTGACCGGATGCGTCCGGCGGGGATACGGGCCGCGTTCGTCTGCGGCGCGGCGGAGGGGGAGTTTCCGCCGCGTCTGGCGGGGACAGGACTCCTCACCGACCGGGAACGCGAGGAGCTCGGAAAGGGGGAGCTGCACCTCAATATCGCTAAGACGGATCTGGCTGCGCTCGAGCGGTTTTATACGTATTTTGCCGTCACGGTGCCCGCGGAGCGCCTGATCGTCACCTATCCCACGCGCGCTGTGTCGGGGGAGGAAAAGCGGCCCTCCCTGCTCGCGCGGACAGTTGAGCGGCTGTTTTTGGGTAGCGGTGTCACCTGTGCGGCGTGGGAGGCAAAGGATCCGCTTGCGGGAATCGTTACGAGGGAAAACGCCTATGCGCTCCTGTGCGCGTCGTGGAGGGAGGATACACCCCTGCACGCGGTGCTCCGAGAGGCGTTCGCCGGGACAAACGAGGAGGATCGCCTGCGGCGCGCGGTGGACAGAGCGAAGGATAAGCGTTTCTCTATTCAGGACAGATCGGTCTCCCGGCGGCTGTTTGGACGAACACTGGCGCTCTCCCCATCGAGGCTTGAGACGTATTTCGGCTGTGCGTTCGCCTACTTTTGCAGCAGCGGGCTGCATCTGAAAAAGAAGCGCAAGGCTGAATTTTCCCCGCTGGAATCCGGGATGCTTATCCATTATGTCCTCGAGGTGCTTATTCGCAAATACTGCGCTTCCGGCGTACCGCTGCCGGAGGATAGGGCGCTCCGGGAGGAGACCGCCAAACTGGTGGAGGAATATCTTGCGGACCGGGTGGAGGACAGGGACGCGATGGACGAGCGGTTCCATTACCTCTTCACCCGCCTGTGTGGGATGCTCGCCCGCCTGACCCGGCGGCTGTATGCGGAATTTTCCCAGAGTGCCTTCGTACCCTACGCATTTGAGGCGCCCATCGAGATGGATGCGGAGAACCGTCCGCTCGTGTTCGAGACACCGGGAGGGAACCGTGTCTTTGTGCGGGGCGTGGTGGACCGCATCGATCTCTGCGAGTCAGCGGAGGGGAAGTATCTGCGCGTGGTGGACTATAAGTCGGGGCTGAAGCGCTTCCAGCTTTCCGACGTCTATTACGGACTCAATATGCAGATGCTTGTCTACCTCTTTACGCTTACGGAGAATGGGGATAAAGTTCTGCGCGGGGCGATACCGGCGGGGATTCTCTATATGCCGGCAAGGGAAGAAACGCTGACGGTGGAGCGCTCCGCATCTTTGGAGAAGATCGCGGCGCTGCGGGCGGACGGGTACCGCATGGACGGGCTTCTCCTCGAGAACATCGCTGTCCTAGAGCGCATGGAGCAGGGGCTGGACGGGATATTCATCCCGGCGAAGCGGAAGAAGGACGGCACGCTTGACAGCCAGTCGAAGGTGGCCACACTTGAGGAGTTCGGGCGGCTGCGGCGGCGCATCGAGCGGCTGGTCTGCGAGATGGCGGACAGGCTTATTGATGGCGAAGTGGGTGCGCTTCCGGCCTCCGGGCTGGGGTATGACCCCTGCGCGTTCTGCGATTTCCGCGCGGTCTGCCGCCGGGAGGAGGGACACCCAAAGAGGGAGCTGGCGCAGTGGGACAGGAAGGAGCTGTTCGAGCAGCTTCACAGGGAGGAGGAAGAGACAGATGCCGGCGGTACATTGGACACAGGAACAGAGGGACGCGATTGAAGCATGCGGCGGCCCCATCCTGGTGAGCGCGGCGGCGGGCAGCGGCAAAACGGCGGTGCTCACGAGCCGTGTTTTACGCCTGATTACAGAGGGAGAATCCCCCATTCCGGCGGACAGGCTGCTCATCGTGACCTTTTCTAACGCGGCGGCGGCGGAAATGAAGGAGCGCATCGAGCGGCAGCTTGAGGAGCGTGTCGTGCTCGATCCGGATAATGAGTTTCTGCGCAGCCAGCAGCTTCTTCTGCAGGGCGCGTCCATCGGCACCATTCACGCATTCTGTCTGGATCTCATCCGGCGAAACTTCCAGCAGCTCGCCCTGCCCGCGGATCTGCGCGTGGCGGATGGGCGGGAGCTGGATCTATTGCGCCGCGAGACGCTTGAGGAAATCATCGCCCGGAGCTATACGTCCGGGGACGAGACGTTTCTCTCGACGGTGGAACTGTTTTCCGCCTCCCGGGGGGATGAGAAGCTCTCGAAGACTATCCTGCGGCTGTATGATTTTACACGTTCACACCCGTTTCCGGAGATCTGGCTTCAGGAAAAGCTCGCGCTGTATGATGGGGATCGTCCCGTTGGGGAGACGCCATGGGGGGAGGAAATCCTGTCCTACGCGAGGAGCGCGCTGCGCTTTGCGCTGGACATCCTGCGGGAAGCTCTCGAACGGATGAAAGAGGACGAAAAACTGACGGCGGCGTATCGGGATGCGTTTGAGAGCGATGCGGATCAGATAGGGCGTTCGCTTCATCTGGCCGAGGCGGGGGACTGGGACGGGACACTCGCCTCTCTGCGTTCGACTGTCTTCCAGAAGCTGCGTCCGCTGCGCGGCTATGAAGACGAAATGACAAAGAAGTGGTTCCTTGAACAGCGAAAACAGGTCAAGGATCTGGTAGAACGTCTGTGCGGGAGGCATTTCTGTGCCACAGCGGCGGAGACAGCGGAGGATCTGCGGGATCTGCGCCCCAAAATTGAGATGCTGGTTTCGCTGGTTGATGAGTTTGCGGAATCCTTCAGCGCGGCCAAGCGGGAGCGCAAGGCGCTGGATTTTTCCGATCTGGAACAGTTTGCCCTGCGCCTGCTGTGTGAGCGGACAGAAACGGGAGAAGTGCGACCGACAGAATATGCGCTTGGGCTGCGGAGTGAATACGGCGCTGTCCTCATCGACGAATACCAGGACACCAACGAGGCGCAGGAAATGATCTTCTCCTGCCTGACAGATGGGAAAAACGAATTCCTGGTGGGGGATGTCAAGCAGAGTATCTATGGTTTTCGTCAGGCCAATCCGCGTATTTTCCTGCAAAAAAAGGATGCGTTCGGGGATTACGATCGGACAGGGGATACTCAGAATGGAGCAAAAATTATTCTGGGGGCCAATTTCCGTTCACATCCGGCGGTATGCGAAGGGGTCAACGCGCTGTTCAGGGCGTGTATGTCGCGGCGTGTGGGGGAAATCGAATATGGTGAGGAGGAAAAACTGATCTCTCTGGGCGCCTTTGCCGAAAATCCGCGGGCGGGAATGGAACTGGCGCTTATCGACGTATCCGAAGAGGAGGACGCCGCTGTCCGGCTGGAGGCGCGGGAGGTGGCTCGCCGTATCGCGGAGATGATTGCGAAGGGAGAACCTATCTCGGAGAAGGGGGAGCTGCGCCCTGTCCGGGCGGGGGACATCGGCATCCTGCTGCGCTCCCCGAAGGGGCGAGCGGAGATCTACCTGAGCGCGCTGGCCGATGCGGGTGTGCCGGCCATTTCCGGGATGCAGAGCACTTTTTTGCAGACAGCGGAGATCGGTGCGGCGACAGCTATCCTCGGCGCGGTGAGCAACCCGCTTTCGGATGTCCCGCTCGCGGCGATGCTCCTTTCCCCGGTCTATGCGCTTTCGGCGGGGGACACCGCACGTATCCGGCTTTACCGGCGGGATGCGCCTCTCTATCTGGCGATGCTGGACGGCGCCAGAGAGGGGGACGCGGACTGCATTCATATACTCGAGGACCTGCGCATATTCCGCGCGGCGGCGGCCCGGATGGGGACGGACAGCCTGCTCCGGCTGATCTATGAGCGGACGTCGATGATGGAGCTGATGTCGGCGCTCGATAATGCGGCGCTGCGGAGAGCGAACCTCAATCTTCTGGTGGAATACGCACGTGTCTATGAGCGGGCGGGCTACCGGACGCTGACACAGTTTCTGCGTTTTCTCGAGAACGTGGAGGAGGGCAGAGGCGATCTCGCTCCGGCGGCGGATGCGGGAGAGGGTGCGAACGCGGTGCGGATCATGAGCATCCACCGTTCGAAGGGGCTGGAGTTCCCGGTCGTCTTCCTGTGCGACTGTGCGCGCCGGTTTAACCGGGATGATCTGCGTCAGAGCGTTCTGCTGCATGCCCGGCTGGGCTTTGCGTGTATGCGGCGCGATATGCGGACAGCGACACAGTTCACCACTGTCCCTCTTGAGGCGGCGCGTCTGGCGGCGGAGCGTGAGATGCTTGGAGAAGAGATGCGCATCCTCTATGTCGCGCTGACCCGCGCGAAGGAGCGCTTGATCCTGACAGCGGCCATCGACAACCCGGCGAAGAAGATGGCGTCCCTGCGCCTGTCCCTTACGCCGGACGGGCGTCTCTCCGAGCATGCCGCCTCCAGAGCGCAGGGGGCGCTCGATTGGCTTCTGATGTCGGCTCTGTCTACTGCGGACGGCGCGCCGCTGTGTGAATATGCGTCCCTCCCCGCAGGAGAAGGAAAGGGAGCCGGGGTACGCTGTACTATCGCTCCGCCCGTGGACTCAGTGAAAGCGGAGGAAGAGAACGCTCTGCGAATAGAGACGGAAGCGCCGGATTCGCTGCGAGAGCGGCTGTCAATCGTGCTTCGGCGGCAGTATCCGTTCGCTGCGGCCGTGTCCGCACCGGCAAAAGTGGCGGTGACGGCGTTTGTCGGTGAAGCGGAAACCAGAAAACGCTTTTTAAAGGAGCCGCAGTTTATTTCCCGGCAGCGTGCCACGAGCGCTCAGCGCGGTGATGCGTTCCATAAATATATGCTGTTTGCGGATCATGAACGTGCATGCGGGGAGCCGGAGCAGGAGGTATCGCGGCTGATTGAAGCACAGTTCCTCT
Source organism: uncultured Oscillospiraceae bacterium (assembly GCA_949743955.1). Classification (GTDB taxonomy): domain Bacteria; phylum Bacillota; class Clostridia; order Oscillospirales; family Ruminococcaceae; genus Harryflintia. Next base: position 7,960 of record CATJVQ010000054.1, read on the forward strand.
CTCCCGAAGAGGGGAGTCTGCTGCGGATAGGGGAAATCAGAGCGTTTTACCGCAGCCGTCTTTTTGAGCGGATGCGGCATGCCGAACGGGTAGAACGGGAATTTCGCTTCATGGCGCGTTTGGGTGAGGAGGAACTGGGCGGAAGACTGGGCGACATCGGTCAGGAGCGAGTGACGGTGCAGGGCATCTGCGACCTGCTGCTTTATGAAGGGGATGGGGCGGTCCTTGTCGACTACAAAACGGACAGAACTCGATCCCCCGACGAGCTGCGCGCCCGGCATGCCCCTCAGGTCCTGCTCTATGCCCGTATTCTCCGGCAGCTTCTCGATATCCCGGTCAGAGAGTGCCTGCTGTATTCGACAGCGCTCTCAGCGGAGATTGCCATAGACGTCACAGAGGTCACGCGGGGATCCGGTTTGAAATAATATGCTTTGAACCGGCTTCACCGTGTTTTTTAAAAAAGACAGGGGATCAGAGCTAAACCACTGATCCCCTGTCTCTTCTATTTATTGATTATGCGTATTAAACGTTCCGTCCGAGGATTTTATCGGCCACATAGAGTCCGTTTGCCGCCGCCTGCGAGAGGGAGCGTGTAAAGCCCGCGCCGTCTCCGACAGCGTAGATATTCCGGCATCCCGCGAGCTCGAAGTCCTCCGCCGCCGGACGCGCCGAATAATACTTGCATTCGACACCGTAGAGCAGCGTATCGTAGTTGGCGCTGCCCGGCGCGATGCTGTCCAGTGCGTGCAGGGTTTCGACAATATTGTCCAGCTGCCGCTTGGGCATGCACAGGCTCAGATCTCCCGGTACCGCGTCGAGTGTCGGGCGTGTAGTGGACTGGGCGAGGCGGCTTTCGTCCGTCCGGCGGCCGTTTTCCAGATCCCCCAGCCTCTGTACCAGCACGCTCCCGCCGCTGATGAGGTTCGCCAAACTCGCCACATGCCGCGCATACTCGATCGGCTGGCGGAACGGCTGTGTGAAACGAATAGTAGACAGGAGCGCGAAATTGGAATTCTGCGTCTTGCGAGCCTCATCGCGGTAGCTGTGGCCGTTTACGGTCAGGACACCCGCCGTATTCTCCGCCACGACGCTCCCGCGATCGTTAAAGCAGAACATGCGGGTAGTGTCCCCATACTGCTTGCTGCGGTACCAGATCTTCGGCTCATAAATCTGGCGCGAGAAGTCCTCCCATATGCTGCTCGGCAGCTCCACACGCACGCCCACGTCGACCTGATTGTTCGAAAGCTCCACGCCGTTTTTTTCGCACCAGTTCGAGAAGAATCCGCTCCCAACACGCCCGACCGCGAAGATGATATGCTTCGCCGTGATGCTCCGTTCCCCTTCGCGCCCCCGCAGATGGACGATGTGCGCTTCACGATCCACATCCGTGACTGTGGTATGTGTCTCGATCTCGCACTGATCCCGCAGCGATTCCACCATATGGCGCATGGTGTCAAAATTCGAATCTGTCCCCAGATGCTTGAGCTGTGCCTGCGACATGTGCAGATCGTGCTGGAGGCACAGCTTCTTGAGCGTGTCGCTCGGCTGGAAGCGCTGTGTCGTCGCGCCGAAGGAGACAAGGATGCGGTCCGCCTGTTCGATGTAGTCGAGTACCGTCTCGGGAGAGAGGAACTCTGTCAGCCAGCCGCCGTATTCGGTGGAGATGACATATTTCCCGTCTGAAAAGGCACCGGCGCCGGCGAGTCCCTCCATAATCGCGCAGGAGGGGCACCGCACACAGGTCCGAGCTGTTTTGGCGATCAGCGGGCATTTCCGCCTCTCGAGCGGAGCCCCCTTCTCAATCAGGCAGATATGAAGCCCCGCAGCGGATTCCTTCAGCCGAAAGGCGGCCATCAGTCCGCCGATCCCGCCGCCGACGATGGCAACGTCATACTGTTCATGCTTTAACATGGTAGTCTCCTTTCCTCATTTCCTGCGCCGAACCTTCCAGAGACGGTGCTGGAAGGATTTCTCCACATGGGGGAAAGAGTCCAGCGCTTCGCCGCCGCCTAAAATACGGTTGTACACATCGCAGACATAGTTCGCCAGATTCTGCGCGCCGGAGTTGCGCACTGACTGGCGCACCGACGTCTTGAGAACGCGCAGATCCCTCTCGCTCATATCGCGCACCCGGCGCAGCTCGGAAGCCATCTCCTTGGCGTTATGGAAAACGAAGCCGTTGACCCCTTCCCGAATCTGATCCTTGTTGAGTTCATCATACCGCTGGAGGACCGGAAGCCCTGCGGCCATCCCCTCGAGCATGGAAATGGAATTCGTGTCTGAGAGCGACGCTGTAACGTAAATATCCCCGGACGCCACATACGGCGGCAGAGCTTCGTGCTCGACACGGCCGGTAAATACCACCGTTTCCTGGATGCCTAGGCGCTTCACCTGCTCCTGCAGGTTCAACAGTTCCGGTCCCTCTCCAATGATGACCAGCCGCAGGCGATCCTCGGGAACAATCTCCTGCGCCCAGTAATCGAGCAGGACGTCGGCGCTCTTCTCCCGCCCGAGGCGGCCGACAAAAACCGCTATCGTCTCCTCCGGACGGATACCGTATTTCTCCCGGAACGCGCGTTTATCCTCCTCAGTGACACGATCGGGGGAAAATGCGTCGAGCTCGACAGGGTTCGGGATGACGTTGACCTCCTTGTCGACCCCGGTCTCCCCCTGAATATACGCCTGGCACTTGAGCGACGGCCCTGTCACCTCATTGGCGGATTTGGCGAAAATGCGGATGTAGCGGTGTGAAATGCGCGTGGCCATGCCGACAAGCGGAGCGGGCGCTACATAATAGATGTATTCGTCATACATGGTGTGCAGGGTATAGACCAGCGGCACGCGCAGGAGCTTCGCGATGCCGACCCCTGAAAGTCCGATGCCGAATTCGTTGTGAACATGGATAATATCCGGGTGGAAATCCCGCAGGAAACGCAGGCGTGTCCGGCTGACAGGCATGGCCAGATCGAATCCATAAAACCGTTTGGAGGCTTTATAGGCCGGGCAGTATAAAACGTCGTTTTTAATATAGTGCTTGCGGGTTTTCGAATCGGCCGTTACCACCAGTACCGTGTGGCCCATGGCTGTCAGTCCGTCGCGGAGGGCTTTCACATGAGTGACAACACCATTGATATGCGGCAGATAGGTTTCTGTAAACAGCGCTATTCTCAATCCAATATCCTCCCCATTGCATCTTTATATCTATCCTCTGAATCAGGATTTACTGAATCTGCCTGATAACTGCCTCAAAAATTATAACATACTCAAATAGATTCTTCAATAATTGTGTCTGCTTTTTGTTTTAATATGGCAAAAACCAAAATCAACACATCATAATAGCGGAAAAAATAAATCATTGTCTTGACATAAAAATAAGACTATGGTAGTATTTAAAAAAGAAAGCTTTCTTAAACTTGAAAGTGAGGTGACGGCTCATGACCCTGCCGCAGATGAGTTTTTCCGGCACGGTTCTGATCCTTGCAATTTTACTGATCCGGGCGGCGATGATTCACCGCCTGCCCAAACGAACTTTTCTGGTCCTGTGGTGGCTGGCACTTCTGCGCCTGCTGCTCCCGTTCTCGATTCCATGGACATTCAGCGCGTACTCCCTTGTCCGCAGCAGCCAGCCCGCTCCATCGGCGATTCGCCTGATCCCTGAGGCGTCTGCGCCCACCGCGGTACTGATTGCCGGGCCGGTGGAAGCGGCGAAAGGAATTTCCGTGTGGTGGAGCATCTGGGGAGTGGGCGCTGTGCTGTGCGCTGTATTCTTCGCCATGGCGTACATCCGTTGTCGGTGCGAATTCAGGACGGCTCTGCCCATCGAAAATGATTTCACCCGCCGGTGGATGGAGCTGCACCAGCTGCAAAGGCGTATTACACTGCGCCAGTCTGATCGGATTCATACGCCACTGACATACGGTATTTTCCGCCCGGTCATTCTGCTCCCCCGGACGATGGACTGGGAGAACCATGTGCAGACGGACGCCGTACTAACGCATGAATGGATCCACATCCGCCGCTTTGACGCCGTGTCCAAGCTGGTTTTGACAGCTGCCCTCTGCCTGCACTGGTTTAACCCGATGGTCTGGGTCATGTATGTCCTCTTCAACCGTGACATCGAGCTGGCGTGCGACGAGTGCGTCGTCTGGCTTCTGGGCGGGGACGCGCGATCGGCCTATGCGCTCACGCTCATCCGGATGGAGGAGAAAAAGAGCGGGTTCGGGCCGTTATGCAGCGGTCTGAGCCGGAACGCCACACAGGAACGCATCGTCGCTATTATGAAGACGAAGCGGACATCGCTGCTCGCCATCCTCGCCGCGGTGGGGGTCATCGCCGGGACAGCCGCCGCCTTTGCGACTTCGGCATCCATAGAGAGGGATGGACTGTCAAGCACTGTGCTGGCGGAGGCGGATTTGAAGAAGCTGTCCGCTCTGCGTTTCGATGGGTATGAGAACCTGTCTGTCGCGGAGTTTCAGGAGCGGGCGTGGACATTTTTTGATATACCCGAAAACCTTAGTTTTATGAACCGCCTGAGCGGGGACAAGAGGTTTTACGCGGCTAAGGATAAGGATGAGGCGGCCGCGTTCTGGTTTTACACTGTTGAGCCGCTGACGGGGGAGCACTGGCAGGCGTGGGATTTCAGCGGTATGGCCGAATCTCCCCACGCCGACGGCAGGGACCGCGCGGTACTCGAATACGTCTGCACGCTGTTCATCACCGATCCTCGCAGGGTGACCGTGCGCGAATATGAGGACGCCCGGAAAGGGCTCCCCCAGAGGATACAGGCATTCTTAAACAGCCGAACGGATGAACAGCTCCGGGACGCGGCCGGGATGGAGAAGAACATCCGGGAAGAGGCAGGACGTCTGGAAACCCTGTGGGCGAAAGATGGGCTGAATATCCAGATTGTCTGGTCGTATATGCCCCCGGACGATCAGTCCTTTTCAGCGCAGTACCAGAATGAATGGGATCGGGTGCTGGACCCCTATGTCCCCTTCGGGCTAACGTACCGCTACGATTCGGAAACGGGCGACTACAAAATGTTCTATCAGGGGAAGGAAGTCCGCGGGATCGTCGACGATGTGGAAGGGACATGGATTACCGCGCATGCCGGCAACGGGACGTATGCCTCTGACGCCGTGGAGCTGTTTGCCGTCTATGGAAACGGCCGTCTGAGCGGACTGCGGGAGGCGACCGAAGCGGAACAGACAGAATGGATGGCTCGCCGGGAAGCGGCCGGAGCGGAGCAGGAGACATCCGCGGATTCCGGGGAAGAGGAACGCCGGCAGTTTCCTCACGGCACAGAGGAGGATTACCGCGCTGTCCTGGCGCTCATGACGGACGGATATCAGAACCTCTCCCTCACGGATTTTAACGCCGCGCTGCTCGAATGCGTGAATAGTCTCGAATATGAAAGCACAGAGGGAATCTATGAGGATATCCGGCGGGGCGAGTATCCGGTGTCTCTCTCCGAATCGGAGCGCGCTTTTCTGGCGGGGACGTACCTCTGCTCCTGTGTGGAGAATGGGCGCATGATCCAGAGCCTCTATACAGGCCGCCCGGAAAAAGATCCAGGCAGTTCCGTCGATCTGCAGATGAAGCAGGAAAACGGGGTATGGTGTACATTCTGGTACCAGTTTGAGTATCATGTCACGGATAAAGATAAGCTGACCGTCGGGGAGCGTGACCGGCGTGTGCTCGGGTTTATGGCGGATATACAGGCGTTCTGGGAGGGGAGCAGTCCGGATGAGCTCTTAAAGCTGTCTAAAGCGGACATTGTGTCCCAGATGCGGGAGGCAGCATCCCGGTACAGTGATGGGCTGCTGACCATCCTTGTCGATGAGAATCAGGTGCAGTTTGAACATATGGACGAGAGGGAACGTCTTCTTGACTAAACATAAAAAAACGGAGCTGCCGCAATTTCTGCGGCGGCTCTGTTTCGCATGACACAGGATATTCAGCTGGCGTGCCGGAGGGCAGCCATGATGTGGGTAAAGTCCCGCGTATTTCCCTGGGCGACGAAGCGGATGGTGTCCCCACGGCGGACGCCAAGCCCAAGCAGCCCGATAAGACTGGTGGCACGGCAGACGCGCTGCTCGTCCGGCATTTCGATGTAAAGAATTCCTTTGGTGCGGTTAATTGCATCATGGAGCATACGGGCATTCATACCGAAGAGATCGCAGGGGGACTGAAGTGTCATAGCGGTCGTACGCTTTTGAGCAGGAAAATTAAGCATTCCCAATACACGTCTCCTTTCTGAAGATGGCCTTTTCAAGCCGTTTTGTCGATCTGCCGCTATCATACAATGGAGGAAGGAAGAAGTCAAGACTCCTGCCTGAATTTTGTCGGGTTCCATAAGTGTTTTTTCCAAATTCCTCTGATTTTATGCAGGTAATCCCGAATAATTTGCAAACAAAAAATGAAAATCCTGCAAACAGGCATTAAAACCTGTGCTTGCATCGGGATACGGTTTGCGGTATAATAGACTAAACTTTTGTTCTTATTCCTTCCCGCAGGGGTTCTGGATAAGCATAAAAACCGGATGGAGGGCACGGCCGCAGTGGAAAAGAAAGCGCTGGAGCAGCTGACGGGCGAAGTGGTGGACATCGTCTATTCCAATGAGGAGACGGGGTTCTGCGTATTTAATATCGACGCCGGGGGCGAACTGGTCTGCGTTGTGGGGGAGGCGGCCGGTATCGGAGAAGGGGAAGAGATCATCGCCCATGGGCGTTTTACCTTCCATCCTACCTACGGGCGGCAGTTTAAAGCGGCGGCATGCGAGCGCAAGCTACCCGGGACGGCAGCAGCTATCCAAAAGTATCTCTCCTCGGGTGTGGTGCGCGGCATCGGGCCGGTGCTGGCGAGACGGCTGGTCGAGGCGTTCGGCGGTGAGACTCTGCGGGTCATCGAGAGCGAGCCGCAGCGCCTGACCGAAGTGAAAGGCGTTACACCCGCAAAGGCGGGGAAAATCTGCGAGGAGTACCGGCGTGTCAACGGCATACGCAGCGTGATGCTGTATCTGTCGCGATACGGTATCGAGACCTCGGCCTCCATTCGCATCTGGAAGAAGTGGGGCGCTTCCACGCAGGAGATGGTGGAGGAAAATCCCTATGCGCTCTGTGAGGAGGATATCGGCCTCTTGTTCGAGGAGGCGGACCGCATCGCGGGAGATCTGGAGTTTGACGCGCTGGATCCGCGGCGCCTGAACGCCGCCCTAGCACATGTCCTGCGGCGGAACCTTCTCTCGGGGCACACCTGCCTGCCGCGGGAAAAGCTGTGTGAAAAGGCGTGCGCGGTCCTTGGGCTGGAGCGGGAGGATGTGGCTCCGGCCATCACGCGGGCGGCGGCGGAGGAGCTGCTGGTATCCGTTCAGGCGGATGGGCGGGAATTTCTGTACCAGCCGCAGCTCTATCGTGCTGAACGCTATATTGCCGGACGCATCCGGCTGATGGCCGAGACCCCGCCAGACGAGGAAGAACGTCTGGACAGGGATATCGCCGCGCTCGAAAGGGAACAGGGCATCGAATTTGCCGGGTTACAGCGCGAAGGCATCCGCAGCGCGCTGACCTACCACATTTCTATCCTGACGGGCGGCCCCGGCACGGGCAAGACAACGACACTCAACGCCATCATCTCCCTGTTCGAGGCGCGCAAATGCAAGGTATCCTTGGCGGCTCCGACAGGGCGCGCCGCCAAGCGCATGAGCGACATGACCGGCCGGGAGGCCAAGACGATTCACCGGCTGCTGGAGGTGGACACCACCGATCCGGAACGCCGGCGGTTTAAGCATCACGAACAAAATCCGCTCGCCTGTGACGTCGTCGTGCTCGACGAAGTCTCCATGGTGGATGTCCTGCTCATGGAGAACCTGCTGCGGGCGATGCGCCTGCGCTGCCGGCTGGTGCTCGTGGGCGATGCGGACCAGCTCCCGAGCGTGAGCGCGGGCAATGTTCTGCGAGATCTCATCCACAGCGGTGAGGTGCATACGACCCGCCTGACCGAGATTTTCCGCCAGGCCAGACAGAGCCGGATCGTTTTAAGCGCACATGACATTGTTGCCGGGCGGATTCCGGAGCTAGGTGCTAGGGAGCGTGGGAGCGATTTCTTCTTCCTGCCCCGGGCCAGCGACGCTGATTCGCTCGAGACAGTGGGGGAGCTGTGCGTACAGCGTCTGCCGAAGGCATACGGCTTTTCCCCTTTGTGGGACATTCAGGTCATCGCGCCCACACGTGTCGGCGCGCTGGGGACAGCGGCGCTCAACGAGCGGCTTCAGCAGCTCTTGAATCCGGCTTCACCCGGCCGCGCGCAGGTCACGTTCCTAGGGACTGCGCTGCGCGAAGGGGACAAGGTCATGCAGATCAAGAATAATTACGACATTGAATTTGAGCGCGACGATGGATCCCGCAGCACAGGCGTCTTTAATGGGGACATCGGCGTCATCGAGACAGTGGACCGGGCTTCACGGACGCTGTTCATCCGGTATGAGGACCGTGTGGCGGAATACGATTTTGATATGCTCGATCAGATCGAGCTGGCCTATGCCGTGACGGTGCACAAAAGCCAAGGGAGCGAGTTTGAGGCGGTGGTGCTCCCACTGATGGGGTATCCCTCCAAAATGTACTTTCGCAACCTGTTTTATACGGCTGTTACCCGCGCGAAACGGCTGCTCGTCCTAGTGGGATCGGCCGGCGCGGTGCGGTACATGGTGCGCAACGACCGGCGGACAGTGCGGTATACGGGGTTGTGCCGGTTCGTTCGGGAGGAGGATTCGCTTGTCTGATTTTCTTGGGGCGCTCAGCGCCGTGTTTTTTCCGCCGAGGTGTATCTTCTGCGGGGAGGTGGTACGCTATAAGGAGACAGTCTGCCCATCTTGCGCCGAAGCGCTGCGGGCATGCGAAAGAACGGGCGCAGCTGTCCGCGGGGATCTGCATTGTGCCGCTCCTTACTTCTATATGGATTTTGTGCAGGAGAAGCTGCCGGCTATCAAGAAACGCGAGGGGCGGGTGTTGGCGGATTGGTTCGCTCCCCGCATGGCCGACAGTGTCCGCCGGACGTTTGTCGGGGAGAGGATCGACTGGGTGACCTATGTGCCCAACTGGGAGAAAGAGGGGGAACGCGTCTACAATCAGGCACGTGTGCTGGCACGGCGAGTGTCGCGGGAACTCTCGCTGCCGCTGACCGACGCGCTGTATCAGATCCGCCCGAAGGAGAGGCAGCATATGCTCTCGGCGGCTGAACGCCTACGGAATGTGCAGAATTTGTACGCTCTCCGGGACGAAGGCGGAGTAGAACGTGTTTCGGGGGCAACCGTTCTGCTGGTGGACGACATCATAACAACAGGATCTACGCTTCTGGCCTGTGCGCAGGCGCTCCCCGGCACACGCATACTGGGTGCAGCCGTGGCCGTAACAGAGAGGGAAAAACAGGTTTCCGGCAATGCCGGTCCATCTTAGGTCGGATATATGTGGAAATTTTTGCTTTGACATCTGCGTGAAATGGTGTATACTAGATCTGATAACCGCCGAAAGGCGTAATCTTCTGTGGAGGGAAATCCATGGCTTCGATTGACATTGGCATCGATCTCGGCACAGCCACTGTGCTGGTGTATCTGGGGAATAAGGGGATTGTGCTCAAAGAGCCGAGCGTCGTCGCTTTAAATATGAACACCAACGAGATCCTCTCGGTAGGAGAAGAAGCCTACCGCATGATTGGGCGGACGCCCAACTATATCCGCGCGATTCGTCCTTTGGAGGACGGTGTCATTTCTGATTACGATACGACCGAGCAGATGATCAAATATTTTCTCAAAAAGGTGACGGGCGGTGCGATTCTCCGGCCGCGAGTCTCCGTCTGTGTCCCTTCCGGCATCACGGAGGTCGAATCCAATGCCGTGATTGATGCCGCTGTCGCCGCAGGAGCGAGAAAGGTATATCTGATTGAAGAGCCTGTCGCGGCTGCTATCGGTGCGGGAATTGACATTACCCGCCCGAATGGCGTGCTAATTGTGGATGTAGGCGGCGGAACCTGCGATATTGCAATGCTCTCTCTGTCCGGTATTGTCTCGAAGACCTCCATCAAGGTCGCGGGCAACCGCTTTGACGAGGCGGTCATTCGCCATATCCGCAATAATCACAACATTCTCATTGGTGAGCGTACAGCAGAGATGATTAAGCAGGAAATCGGCAATGTATTTGTTGCCGATCAGCGTGTGACAACGGTGATTAAGGGAAGAAATCTTGTCAACGGTCTGCCGCAGAAGCTGGAAATTTCTCAGGCCGACATCTATGAACCGCTTAACGAGCTGGCGATGCAGATTGTCCACTCCATCCAGCAGGTGCTTGAGCGCACGCCTCCGGAACTGGTTGGCGATGTTTATAATAACGGCGTGCTCATGACCGGCGGCGGATCACTGATCAGGGGTCTGCCGGAACTCATCACGCAGCAGCTTCATATCCGTGCCTCCATCGCGGAAAACCCGATTGAGTGCGTGGCTATCGGTACAGGAAAGTCCTTCAGCTTTATCGGGGAGCTTCAGGACGGCTTTGTTGGTATCACGGGGCAGAGTCGGAATCACTGAAAATGACAGAAGACACCGTTTTTTAGACGGTGTCTTCTGTCCATAAGGGAGAATTCGCCTAAGTGCAGGACGGAACTTTGTGTAACTTTGCTCTTGCGCCCCAATGCTCTGAGGCGGTATGATTAAAGCAGAACTTGTATGGACAATTTGAATCAAAGAGGTGCAGCGAGAGATGAATAAAAACGATGTAAAGCGCGCTATCCAGGAAGGCAAAACCATGCTGGGAATCGAGTTCGGATCGACCCGCATCAAGGCGGTGCTGATCGGAGAGGATCACGCGCCGATTGCCTCCGGCGGACACAACTGGGAGAACCGTTATGAGGAGGGGGTATGGACATATCACCTACAGGATGTTTGGGAAGGGCTCCAGGACTGCTATAAGAAGCTGGCCGACGAGGTGCGCGAGGAATACGGCGAAACGCTCACAAAGCTGGGGGCTATCGGCTTTTCCGCGATGATGCATGGATATCTGGTCTTCGATGAGAAGGGTGGGCAGCTCGTCCCGTTCCGGACATGGCGCAACACGATGACGGAGCAGGCCGCTAAGGATCTCACGGAACGTTTTCAGTTCAACATTCCGCAGCGCTGGAGCATCGCTCATCTGTATCAGGCGATTCTGAACGGAGAGGCCCATGTGCCCGATATCCGCCTGCTGACCACGCTGGCCGGATACGTACACTGGAAGCTGACAGGGAAAAAGGTCCTCGGTGTCGGAGAGGCCTCCGGCGTGTTCCCGATTGACAGTACCACCAATAATTACGACGCCAAAATGATGCAGAGCTTCGATGCGCTCATCGCGGACAAGAGGTATTCGTGGAAGCTCGCAGACATTCTGCCGCAGGTCCTCATGGCGGGGGATGATGCCGGTGTCCTGACCGAAGAAGGAGCGCGGCTCATCGATCCGTCCGGGCGGCTGGAGGCTGGAATTCCGCTCTGCCCGCCGGAAGGGGACGCGGGCACCGGCATGGTCGCCACCAACAGTGTCGCGGAGCGAACGGGCAATGTCTCGGCGGGGACAAGTGTATTCGCCATGATCGTGCTCGAGCATGCGCTTTCCAATGTTTATACGGAGATCGACATGGTGACAACGCCGACTGGCCGTCCGGTGGCGATGGTTCACTGCAACAACTGTACGTCGGATATCAACGCATGGGTAAATCTCTTCCGTGAGCTGACAGAGGCGCTGGGTGTCAAGGTTGATATGCCGACACTCTATGATACCCTATATTTTGAAGCGCTCAAAGGAGATCCGGACTGCGGCGGACTCTTGGCCTACAACTATTATTCCGGCGAGCCGATTACCCAGCTAGAAGAGGGGCGCCCGCTCTTTGCCCGTACGCCGGACAGCCGGATGAGCTTTGCCAACTTCGCCCGTACACAGCTTTTCTCCGCTTTGGCCACGCTGAAAATCGGTATGGATATCCTCTTCCAGAAGGAACATGTCGCGCTGGATCAGCTGCTCGGGCACGGCGGCCTCTTTAAGACCAAGGAAGTCGGCCAGAGGCTAATGGCGGCCGCCGTCAACGCGCCGGTATCCGTTATGGAGACTGCGGGCGAGGGCGGCGCGTGGGGAATCGCGCTGCTGGCCGCGTATCTCGTGCGCAAGGCGCCGGGGCAGACGCTGGAGGAATACCTGAACCAGAAGGTCTTCGCCGGCAGCAAGGGTGAACGTATCGAACCTCATGCGGAGGATGTCAAGGGCTTCAGCGATTTCATGACGCGTTATGCAAAGGGGCTCGCTATTGAGCGTGCCGCTGTGGACGCAATGTAAGAACAAGGGAATACGGCCGTGGTAAAATAGGGGTATGGAGGAAAACAGACAAAAACCGTATTCCAGCGACTTGACAGATAAGCAGCGGGAAGAGATAGCGCCACTGTATGTGGGAATGTGCAACAGCCCGCTGATCCGGGCACGGCGAAAAAGTTGTGTACTGTTGAATACGGCGGAAAATCACAGTACGAATATATCGGCATCAGAAATTCCTCTCCAGGTATCGCGCGTTTGCCACTGATTTTTCAGACATTTTCAAGAAAAATGCTATTTTTGGCCACCGTCTGCCAAGAGCAGCATTGCGTGAGCAGCGACTGCCTTAGGCCTTTGATTTTAGTTGAAATCTTATGCGAGGAATGTTATAATATCTCCGCAATAGATAGGAGGACTGAGGAACCATGGGGAAACGGATTTTTCTTATAGCTTTATCCACCTGTTTATTATTCATGCTGGCCGCCTGCAAGGATCAGGAGCCGCTTCCAACTGATGGCCCGCCTGTGAAAGAGACCATCGCCCTAACCGTATGGGGCGCGGAGGAGGATGAGTTGTTGCTGGAGCAGATATTCGCTTCGTTCCAGACTCATTATGCCGGGCAGGCCGACTTTCAGATCAGCTATCAGCCCCAGAGTGAGTCGAACTGCAAAGATGTGCTTCTGAGCGATCTGGAGGGTGGAGCGGACGTATTTGCCTTTGCCGACGATCAGGTGGCGGCGCTGGCCGCTGCCGGTGGGCTGGATCCCATTGCAGACGAGGCGGTCGTCCGCAGCAGTTCCCTTCCCACCGCAGTGGAGGCGGCCAGTGTAGAAAATACACTCTACGCTTACCCGCTGACAGCGGATAATGGGTATTTCTTGTATTATAACAAGGCATATTTTTCCGAAGAGGATATCCAAAGCTTGGAACGGATGCTGGAAGTAGCCGCCCAGGCTGAAAAGATGGTGTCCATGGACTGGACTTCCGCCTGGTATGTCTACGCTTTCTTTGGCAACACCGGGCTGGAGGTGAGGCTCAACGAGGACGGCTTGACTAACTATTGCACTTGGAACAGCTCCGACGGCTCCATTCGAGGGATGGACGTAGCTCAGTCTATGCTGAATATCGCTGCCAGCCCTGCTTTCTCCAACCGGCCAGACGGAGAATTTCTCACCGGCGTGCGGGACGGAACCGTCATTGCCGGCATCAGCGGCGTTTGGAATGCCGTGGCTATAGAGGAAGTGTGGGGCCGCAATATGGGCGCTGCCAAGTTGCCTAGTTATACCTGTGCGGGGCGGCAGGTGCAGATGGCATCCTTTTCCGGCTGCAAGCTCATCGGCGTAAACGCCTACTCCCAGCACCCGGATTGGGCGGCGCGGCTGGCGGAGTGGATTACCAGTGAGGAAAACCAGCGCCTGCGCTTTAAGATGCGGGGTCAAGGCCCGGCCAACGTCAATGCGGCCAACTCCTCGGAGGTTCAGTCATCCCCGGCTATCGCCGCCTTACTGGAACAGTCCAATTATTCTCAGCTCCAGCGGGTGGGCGGAAAATTTTGGGATCCCGTAACCGAGTTCGCCACCAGTATGGCCGAAGGGAATCCGTCCGGCGCATCTATTCAAACCCAGCTGGATCGAATGGTTGAGGGCGTGATTGAGCGCTAAGTACATAATAATCGGGGGAAATTGCATGAAAGGCAGATTGACACTTCAGCAGCGCCTGATCCTGCCCATTATTCTGCTGGGCCTGATTACCCTGCTGTCCAATATTCTGGCGGTATTCAGTATCAACAACGTCCATGCCAACGCAGGAATTATTGTGGACAGGAGCATGGTCAGCGAGGAGCGATTAGAGGATATCAGGCGATCTGTCATGGATATCCACCGTCTGGCCCTGTCCCATATTATATCGGCGGATCACGCCACCATGATTCAACTGGTACAGGAGATCAAGGCGGAGGAAGCCGCCCTCGATGAAAAACTGAATGCTTATCAGGGGTTTGTCTCCGAGAAGGACGAGGAAACCTATCAGTCGCTCATCAACAGCTATACTGATTTCAAGCACGCTCTGGTCTATTTGGTTAGTGCCAGCGCCGACAGCAAAACTCAGGAGGCCTACGCCATAGCCAACGGGGATGTGGCCCGTTGGAGCAGGGAGGCGGAGACGGATATCGATACCCTCTCCGCCGCCGTCAGCGCTCAGGCGGAGGCAGCCCGGGGGCGGCTCACACTGGTCTACATCATTTCCCTTATCACCAGCGCACTCACCTTAATCGTGGGCATTCTTTTGGTGGCGGCCGCCTTTCGGATCATCCGAAAGTATGTCCTCACCCCCATTCAGAATACCATGGGCACACTTCAGGACAGCTCTGAACGAATCAGCGGCGTGGTAGGGGAGGTGCGCCGGCGGGCGAATCACTCCAATGACAGCGTTCGGAGCCTTTCCCGGTTAACGCAACAGCTCTCCACTGCACTTGAGGAGATCGCGGGCAGCGCTGCAGCCATCACCGCCAGCGCCGCCGGCACACAGGGAGACACTCAGCGCATGGCCGAAGAGTGTTCCGCCATCACAGTCTACTCCACCGGGATGCGGGAGCGCGCTGAGGAGATGGAGCGCACCGCCCGCATTGAGACAAAAGCGATCCAGGATAAAACATCGGAAATCATGTTTGCGTTGGATCAAGCCATTGAAAAAAGCCATAGTGTAAATCAAATCCGTATACTAACCGAGGATATTCTCAATATATCCTCCTCCACCAATCTCATTGCCGTTAACGCTTCTATTGAGGCTGCCCGTGCAGGCGCGGCGGGAGCCGGATTTTCTATTGTGGCACAGGAGGTTCACAAGCTGGCCAATTCCTGTGCTGAAACCGCCAGCCACATTCAAAAGGTCAGTGGAGTTGTTACAGGGGCGGTAGAATATCTGGCCAACAGCGCCCGCGAGCTGACCAATTATTTGGGCCAGGTTATTGAGGAGCAGATGGA
>CATJVQ010000055.1 GCA_949743955.1 uncultured Oscillospiraceae bacterium
AAATTGGCGGAGAGAGTGGGATTCGAACCCACGGCTCTTACGAGTCACTGGTTTTCAAGACCAGCTCCTTAAACCGCTCGGACATCTCTCCAAGCAGAAAATCAGAACATATTTATTATATGAGAAAAATCTCATAATGTCAAGTATTCTTCCAAATATTTTTCAGAAAATATTGTAGGGTACAAGATAAATATCGGACAGGAGAAAGAAAAGGAGAAAAGGATGCGGCGAAATCGATTAAATAAGAAAGCCGCATCCTTCATGGATAGAGGAGTATAGCGGCAGATCCGTTTTCTATCCGATAATTTTTTTCGCGATGTCAACGGCCGCTTTTGCGTCGCGCGCATAGAAATCCGCGCCGATTTTAGCGGCATAGTCCTCGGTGAGTACCGCTCCACCGACAAAAACAAGACACTCCGGCAGCGCCGCATGCACGGCGGCGATAGTCGCCTCCATACTGGGGAGCGTTGTCGTCATGAGGGCGCTCAGGCCGACAAGCTGCGCCTTCTGTGTCCGTGCCGCTTCCACGACTGTCTCCACCGGCACATCCCGGCCCAGATCCATCACCTGATACCCGTAGTTTTCCAGTATCACGCGTACGATATTTTTACCGATGTCGTGGATATCTCCCTTGACTGTGGCTACAACGATGCTCCCCTTACTCACAGGCGGTTTTCCGTTTGAGAGGATATGCGCTTTCACCACGTCGAACGCCGCCTGTGCTGCCTGCGCGGACTGAAGAAGCTGCGGCAGGAAAATTTCCCCGGTTTCGAACCGCTTCCCCACCCGATCGAGCGCGGGGATGAGCTTATCGTTAATGAGGGACATTTCATCCATGGTTTCGAGGAGTGCTTTCGCGGCCCGGCGACTCTCCTCGTCCAGACCATGCTCGATGGCGTAATCGATATCCCCCACCCTGTCCCCTGCGGCGGGCACCGGAGACACCGTTGTCTGCGCCGCGGCGAAGCGTTCGATAAACCGGCGGGCGCCCGGATCCTGATTGTTGAGGACGCTGAATGCTGAAACGGCGTCCATCATGGAGACAATGTTCGGGTTAATGATCGGCAGATCGAGCCCATTGGCCATTGCCAAGGAGAGGAATGTTTGGTTGACCAGCTCGCGATACGGCAGGCCGAACGAGATATTCGACACGCCGAGCACTGTCCGCAGGCCGAGCCGCTCCTTCACCAAACGCAGGGCGCGGAGTGTCTCCATAGCCTGCTCCTGCTGGGCGGAAACCGTGAGCGTCAGACAGTCGATATACACATCCTCCCGCCGGATACCGTGTGCGAGCGCAGTGTCGAGGATGTATTCGGCAATAGCGAAGCGCCCCTCCGCCTTTTCCGGTATGCCTCCCTCGTCGAGCGTGAGGCCAACGACAGCTGCGCCATACTTTTTGATGATGGGCAGCAATGTTTCAAGCGACTTCTTTTCCCCGTTGACCGAGTTGACGACGGGCTTCCCGTTATAGACACGCAGCGCGGCCTCGAGTACTTCGGGATTGGTGGAGTCCAGCTGGAGGGGGACATCCGTTACCGCCTGCAGCCTCCGGACAACGCTGACCATCATCCCGCGCTCGTCGATGCCCGGCAGGCCGACATTCACGTCGAGAAGATCCGCCCCGGCTTCCACCTGCGCGATCCCCTGAGAGAGAATATAGTCGATATTCCCGTCCATCAGGGCCTGCTTAAAAAGCTTCTTCCCTGTCGGGTTGATGCGCTCGCCAATAACGCGCACTCGATCGATGGGAACTGTTTTGGTCATCGTACACACAGCCGGAACGGGGGCATATATGCGCGGAGACGGCACCTTTCCCGCGAGCGTGCGGCGCAGGGCGGCAATGTATGCCGGCGTTGTTCCGCAGCAGCCGCCGAGGATGGACGCGCCGGCCTCGGCAAGAAGGGCCTCATCGGCCGCAAACTCCTCCGGCCCGATAGAGTACACTCCGGTACGCGGATCGGGCAGTCCGGCGTTGGCTTTGACAATGAGCGGCAGGCGTGTCCATCGGGCCATCTCCCGGACTATGGGGATAAGCTGCCGGGGCCCGAGCGAACAGTTAACACCGATGGCATCCGCACCCAGTCCTTCAAGGGTCAGCGCCATCGCACTCGGCGAACAGCCGGTGAACGTCCGGCCGTTCTCCTCGAAAGTCATCGTGGCAAAGACAGGGAGATCTGAACACTCCTTCGCCGCGAGCAGAGCCGCGCGAACCTCATAGAGATCCGTCATCGTCTCCAGGACGATAACGTCCGCTCCGGCCTGGACACCCGCCTCTATCTCCTCCCGGAACAGGCAGTACGCATCCTCAAACGAAAGCGATCCCGCAGGTTCCAGCAGCTCCCCTATCGGCCCTATATCGAGCGCGACAGCTGCCTCTCCCGCGGCAGCCTTCGCACATCGGACGGACGCCTCGATCACATCCTTCGCCCGAACCCCTGCCCCGGCCAGCTTATGTGCGTTCGCGCCGAAGGTATTGGCATAGAGTACTTGTGCGCCTGCCTCGGCGTACTCCCTGTGGATGCCGGTGATGAGCGCGGCATCGGATAGAGAGAGCAGCTCTGGGCGCTCCCCCGGTGTCAGTCCACGGTTTTGGAGCATGGTGCCCATCGCACCGTCAAGAAAAAGGAAGCTCTTCCCAAGATCCTTGAAATTTGTCATGTTATTTGCCTCCTGTGCATCCCGTCCGGCCGTAGGGGCAACGCCCCTTTAACCGGCAGCCTTCGCAGCCGGGCGCTTTTCCATGGGCAGCGCCATCCGGACAAATCCCGATGATCGCCGTGACCGACTTGCGCGGGATCAGAATGTTTTCCATCGAAGCGGTCAGCCCGATTCGGCGCGGCGCGTCAAGCAGGGCGACAAACGCGCGCTGGCAGTCGATCGGCAGATCCCCATACCCGGGGCTGTACCGGAACGTGATGGCGGCCTCCCGATCGCGCGCATACTGATGAACTGCCTCCTGCACCTCGTCGCAGTAGGCTTCGATAGCCGCCGTCGCGCAGCAGTCCAGGATGAGCGCGCGTGTCATATCCGTGACCTGCAGCGCGGTAATATGGCGATCGACAGCGTTTCCAAGTGTCGCCGCCATGAGCACGCACTCCCGGCAGTCGGCCAGATGATGCCGGATGTCCTCCCCCTGCAGCACAAACCCGCCTGCGTTTTGAAGCTGAATGCAGTCGGACCCCGCATCGAACGCGAACGGCTTCCATATGCTGCGGCATTGGATGAGGTTGCCGATTTCCGCACAGCACGTTTCAATGAGCTCTGCCGTGCGTTCATCGGGCAGAGCACCGCCGTAGCCAAGATAGCGCAGGACCTCGCTGCGATCAATCTGCATTTCAGTCCTCCGAACGGTTTTCGCACTCGAGAACGGAGGAAATCCCCTCATAGACCCGCAGCGCGACATCGGCGTTATTCATGGTGTAGAGATGGATGCCCTGCACGGAATTGGCCAGCAGATCGATGATCTGCCGAACGGCGTAGGCGATACCTGCGTCCCGCATAGCGGTCGAGTTCCCGCCATACCGGTTGATGATCCGGGCGAGAGGTTTCGGCAGGCTCGCGCCGCACAGGGAGACCATTCGCTCAATCTGCTTCTGGTTGATAACCGGCATAATCCCCGCCTCAATGGGTATATGGATCCCCTTCTTCTCCGCCAGATCCCGGAAGCGGTAAAAATCAGCGTTGTCGAAGAAGAGCTGGGAGATGAGGTGGGATGCGCCGGCATCCACCTTGTCACGCAGATGTTCCACGTCCTTTTCCAGAGAATCGCACTCCGGGTGCCCCTCCGGATAGCAGGCGGCCGCGATGCTAAAATCCCCGTTCTGCCGGATGGTTTCAATCAGATCCCGGGCATAGCGAAAATCGGACTGCGGCGGAACATCCGGCTTGAGGTCTCCGCGCAGGGCAAGAATATTTTCTATCCCGGCCTGCCGCAGCTCCCGGAGTGTATCGAGCACCTGTTTCCGGCTCGAATTGACACAGGTCATGTGCGCAAGCGGCTCAATGTGGTAGCGGTTCTTTAAAGCATCGGCTATCTCACAGGTGGAGTGATCCGCCGCATTGCCGCCAGCACCGTAAGTCACACTGATAAAATCGGGCCGGAGCGGGCACAGCCTTTCCAGCGTACTGTAAATACTTTCAATCGACGTCCCGTTTTTCTTCGGCGGGAAAACCTCCAGCGAAAGCACCACTTTTTTCCTAGAAAATTGTTCTGAAAGTTTCACAGGATACTTCCTCCTTAAAATCGAGTAATCCTTTTCCGGGATTTGCATAAAAAACGACCGCTGTCCGGCGGCCGTTTGAGAGATCAGTGGAACAGCTTACGAAAAATTTTAGGCCGCAGCCAGTTGGTGTAGGCAAAGATCACGCGGGAAACCGCGATATCATAGACAAAAAACATCACATTGCCGAGAATGGCGATCACCAGCAGAGAATACTTTCCGAACATCCCGGTATCCTCCATCAGTTCCCCGAGCCCCAATACGACAATCAGCAGCCAGTAGCTCCCAACCATAGAAAAATTGAACACGAAGAACTTGGCCAGATATTCTAAAACGCGCAGGCGGATTTTTTCCAGATACGCTTTAAGAATCGGGTAATAACCAAAAAAGACGGCGAACGCGGCGGCCGCCGTTTTAGAGGGAATCATAAAAACCGAGAGTAGCGATACCGCCGCATAGACGAGCACAGCCGTTGGCGTGCCGTTTTCAATGACGACGGCGATAAGCACGGCGCCCGCCATCGCAGGAAAGGCAAACTCGGTAAACGGAAACAGAGAGGTTAAAAGCATCAGTAGCAGGCACACCGCCGTACTGACGCCTCCAAGCGCTATCTGCGCGCTCTTCTGAAAACGCAACCGCTCTCCCTCCTCCGGAAAAATATCAGCAGCAGCTAATCAGATCGCCGCCCATACATTCGCAGCAGCAGTCCGCACAGAGCAGGCCCGAACACATGTCACACGTCGAACATCCGCCCACAGTCTGCCCCCCTGCCGGCTGGCGGTAGGGGCCGCTCGGCCGCGCTGACTGGCGCTGCCACGTCAACTGATTATACGCTGCCGAGTATTCTGGGTTGTTCGGGTTCATCCGGCAGGCCTGGGAGAAATGGTTGAAAGCTTCGTCGAGCCAGCCGCGCGTGTAAAAGACACTGCCCTTGAGAAAATACCATTCCGCGTCGCGGGAGACAACAGGTACTCCGTTGAGCACCTCTTCCGCCTCGTTGATACGGCGCTGGTTAATCATTCGGCGCACGTCGGCGAACTGGGTGGAAGCGCTCCCTGTGCTCTGCCGGGAAGAACTTCTCTGGCTTCCCGACCAAGAGGACGAGGCCTGCCCGCTGCGCCGAGCCTTCATGATGGTGTCATAGGCCTCGTTGATTTCCTTCATCTTTTCGCTGGCCAGATCGGCCAACGGATTGTTCTGATAATTGTCCGGATGGTACTTGCGCGCCAGATCACGATATGCTGTCTTTACCTGATCGTCCGTCGCGGTGGGCGGAACACCCAGAATCTCATAGGGGTCGGTCATTACGCTTTCTCCTTTTTGATCCGCTTGCCCTGCGGCAGGAACGCCGCCGACAGCATATTTACTGAGGCTCCTGTCCGGCGGACACCCGTTCCACCACGCTCTTGAGCCCCAAATTCACCACATTTTCCAGTATGCTCCGATACCGGTACGTCTTAAGCAGTTCAAATGTTTTAATGATTTCCCCGATGGTCAGATTCAGTGAGAGGACTGCTTCCTCCCTTGCATCCCCTTCCCGCACCGGACGCAGGAGAAAAGGATTATACCGCTTCTGTTCCTCATCGTCTTTTAAATCGTCGAGCGCGTCCACCAGATAGATCCAGCGGCCCATCAGATACCCCAGCCGCTCCAGAACGCGCTTCTGCCCCTCCTCCCCGGACAGAAGGGAAAACAGACGCCCGAGACACAGTGCCGCCGGCTCCCCCGCCCGATCGACGCTGTCACAATTCGTATGTTCCAGCTCAGCCTGCTCCTTCATCCGCTCCGCAAAAAATAAATCCAGTTCTCGATTGCGGCCGCTCGCCTTTCGGTGGGCGCCATAGACAAAAGGAACCGCCAAAACACAGAGAAACCAGCGGAAGCCACGCTCATCGGCCAGATTATCCCGCAGCTGATAGTACAGTGTAAGCACCGCAGCATCCGCCGCAAAACGAAGCGTTCCGTCCTTATCCAGACAGCAGGGCTTTTTTTTGAGCGGATTGTACAGACAGTTCTGCCGTTCAAGCACCGGAGGTTCCGGGCGCACAGACAGGCCGAGCAGCGCGAGAAAAGCGAAATCATAGCTGAGCGTCATGCGCAGAAAGGGCCCGTACGATCGGGAGAGCTGCTTGCACAGGCCGCAGTAAATTGCCTGATACGTGTCAAACTCACACACACGCAGCATCGGTTTAAACGGCTTGACATATCCAAACAACACGGCACCCCGGCCTTTGAAAGGCCCCTTTCTGCAAATCTAAGCTTTTTCTTATTCTACAACACTTGACTTTTTTTTTGATTAACAAAATGTGAACAGAGGCGGGAAAACCTGTAAAAGAAAGCGTCCATCTACTCTTTTATACGCACAATACAGACCGCCTTCACGTCTCCCGATGACACGGTAAGCCGTGTCGTGCCGGGGCTGACAGCCGTTACCCGCCCCGAGGAATTAACGGACGCGACACTCTCATCCTCCATCGTCCACCTAAGTTCGATTCCCTGCGGATCTGTTTCCGCCTGACACTGGTAGGATTCTCCCAACCAAAGGGTGATGTCCTCCTTTGCCAACCGGATGCTGACCGCCTCTGTCTCCTCTTCCGGTGTCTTTGGCGTCTCTGGTGTCTCGGCTTCGGCCGGAGAATTTCCGCCGGAGACGACCGTATTCGTCCCGCTGACGAAGCTAGCGACACCATTAGCGATAGCTTTGGCAATATCCGACTGCCGGGAGGGATCCGTCAGTTTAGCGTACTCGGTTTTGCTGCTGACGAAGCCTGTCTCAATCAGGATAGAGGTAAAGCGCGGATCACTGGTGACAACATACTGAGCCGCCTTCGCGCCGCGGTTGGCGGTATCGAGCGCCGCAGACACCCGTTCGGCGACCAGAGAAGCCAGACGCTGACCGCTGGGATAGAAATAGTAGACTTCGGTCCCCGTCGAAGCGGGGTTGACCTCGCTGCTGTTGGCGTGAATGCTTAAGTAAAGGTTCGCATCATAGGCACGCGCCTCGTCCAGACGCTGACTGAGCGTCAGATAGCTGCTGGTATCGATGAGTTTGACACTTGCTCCGGCCTCCCGCAGCACCGCGGCTGTCTTCGCGGCGATGGCGGCGTTGATCTCCGCTTCACACATGCCTGAATAGCCGGGAGCACCCTTGTCCTTTCCGCCGTGCCCAGGATCGATGGCGATACGCACGCCGCTCAGCGACGCCGGTGGATTAGTCAGGCGCAGAACCAGTGTATCGCCTTCATAATAGCCGTAATAACCGAAGAATTTCCCCTGCTCCAGAAACCGCAGTGTCAGCACTGTGCCCGACCAGTCGGCGGAGCGGATGAGGGGACTGCCGCTCACTTCCTGCGATCCCGGTACACCGGAGGTATACTGAAAGTCAAAGGAGATCCCGCCGGACGTATAAGTAACCCGGTGCGGCACCGGATCGCGCATGGCCAGCCGGACATAGGTGTACTGCCGGTCGCTGGAGATGTCCATGGAAGAAATCACGTTGCCGAGGGCGAGCTCTCCTTCAGCGGGGGTTACATCCTCCACATAGACACGCAGACCGGACTGCAGCTTATAATACTGATATGTTCCCGAAGCATTTCGGAAGGTGAGTACATCGCCCACGATATAATCCTTTGTTCCCTTGGGGAGTGGGAAATAGGCCGGGTTGGATTCGTTGTTCAGGACATTGGTCGGAAATGTTTTGGCGGAATCGGCCGTCACCACGACCAGATTGCCGTTCCCTGCAGCCACAGAGGGGTTGACAGAGACAGAGGCTCCCTGTACCGTGTCGGTGATCCCCTCCCATGCAGCGGTGACATGGACACGCCCCAGCGGCAGTCCGTTCCCTGTTCCGGACGGTACCGTATAGCTTCCGGAAAAACGCGCATAGACACTTCCGGTGTCGGTATCGTCGTCAAGGACGCCGGTCTCCTGAAGCGGGATACTTACATCCCCTAGAACGGCGGTAACATCAGCCCCCGCATACGCCAGCGCGGAAATTTCAAGACGCATGCCGCCGTCGAGCGAAACGCTCTCTGCCGGAGAGACCTCCCGTATGATCTGTACAGTACGCGTAACCGTAAAGGAACGCACAGTATCCCCCTGCATCAGAGTAAAGCGGTTTTCTCCCGGTTCCAGTTCTCTGGAAACGGAAAAGAAGCCGTTTTCGTCCATCTCGACCGGACTGCCGTCCAGTGTAAGCGCGGTATCCGGATCACCAGCGCCGCGGAACGTTACCGACGGGCGATCGGTTGAAAACACGGCCTCCTCCGGACTGGTTACGCTCAGACTGACGGGCATCTTCTCCGGTACAGACACTGCGCTGGAGGATGGCGCCTCCGGTATGGGATCCGTTTCGGGTTTCTTTTCCGGTACCGGTTCTTCTTCAGGCGTCTTCTCCGATAAACTGGAAGAGATCTCCTCCGGTTCGCTGGACGAGACGGGTTCTTCGCTTTCCTCCGAAGAGGCCTCCCCAGTGCTGTTCGCCTCATATTTGGGTGACAATCGATCCGGATCGCCGGAAACCGGGCGCCTCTTCCCCTGATCCGGTTCCGAGGATTCGCTGACGCTCACGGAGACAGCGGCGCTGTCTGGACCGGCAGGCTCCCTGCCGGTCAGGACCACAGCGAGTGTCAGTGCCAGAGTAAGGGACGCGAACAGAGAAACCCATGTGATGGAAAACGCCTTTTTGCTGCGAAAGAACCGCTCCAGCGGATGCACCTGTTCTGTCCCCCCTTTTAACGTCTCGAATGACCTCAGAACAGCTGCCTGAGATTTTCCAGTTCTTTTTCCACCTGTCCGCGCACGGCTTCCTCGGGATCAAAAAGGAACTGATAGCGGAACATGGCGAAACCGGCATAGTGTTCCTGCTCACGGGCGTATTCAACCATCCGGCGCAGCAAATCATCGTTCTCCATCCATTCGGCCGCGCCCTCTCCGGCCCAGGTGTCCTCCACCCCAATTTTATAGGGAGCAAGTCCCACATAGAGGCGGATGGAATCCTCTTCAATCAGACGTTCCCAGTCCTTGACTGTACTTTGATAGGGCGCTTTTTCATTTTCAAACCCGAAATAAATCTGCGGGCAGATATAGTCGACATACCCTTCATTCGACAGCCATTCAGCCGTGTCGATAAACTGTGTATTGTAGTTAACTTCGTTGTTGCCCTGCGGCGAGATACCGAAGAGCGCGGAGGGCGAAGCCTCTTTGACGGCGGCGTAAACGTCGCGTACAAGCTGGTTGACATTCTCCCGCCGCCATCCGCCGAGCGTGAGCGTACCGCCCTGCTCCTTGAAAGCGGCGTAATCCTCGGCATCGAATTCTTCTGCGGTGGTGGGGTAAAAATAATCGTCAAAATGGATACCGTCGACATCGTAGTTTTCCAGTATCTCTCTGACCCCGTCCACAATCAATTCCCGCGCCTGCTCGCTCGCAGGGTTGTAGTAGATCCCGTCGCCGAAACGGACGACGGCAGAATTCCCCTCCGCCTCCCACTGGCGGGCGGGATTATCTTCACTCAGCGGATGGGACTCCTCATTGCCGGAACGAATACGGTAGGGGTTTATCCAAGCTTCGATCTTTAAGGAGCGCTTTTTTGCCTCCCGCACCATCACTTCGAGCGGATCGAAACCGGGATCCACTCCCTCCTCTCCGGTTATGATGTATGACCAAGGGAAAAGATTGGATTGGTACAGAGCGTCCCCATGCGGTCGAACCTGAACCAGTACGGTATTGAAGCCCGCGTCCTTTACCTTGTCAAACGCTTCCTCGATATTGGCGGTAAACTGCTCCTCATTTCGCCCTGTCAGCATGGGGTGGAGTTCTATATAGGAGAACCAGACGGCGCGCATCTCCTCCTCTACAGGGCCGATAACGGGCTGTGGTTCCTCTTTTTCAGTCTCCTCGCCCTCTTCACCGGGCGCATCAGGGTTGTCCAGCACAGGTTCTTCCTGTGCGGAGGGATTTTCCGGTGGGTATGTATCCGGCGCAGCGGAGGGCACATTTAAAATGATGGTTCCGCTGACGGGTTCGATCTCTGGCTCCGGCTCTCTGCCGGACGGCGAACAGGCTGCCGTGAGCGCACACACCAGAGAGAGTACAAATGCTGCCAATACTTTCATATTCCCTTCCTCCGTTTCCATCTGCTTGGGAGAAGGCAGATCTCACTTATTTTACACCATACATACAGGCAGGTCAATACTCGCCGCAGGGCAGAAACCTGCTTTTCCCAGTTTATTCCTTTCATTCTATATGGTAGAACAAAAAAACCGGGAGTTTACTCCCGGTTTCAGAAAAGGCTGACATTCAGCCAATACTGAAAATTTGCTGACGGACATCTATGTATCAAAGATGTCCGTCAGCAAAATTGAGGCCGAAACTGATGCTGAGGGCTTGATTGACCTGATTCATTGCGCCCTCATCCAGCTTCCCCATCTTTTCTTTCAGCCGTCTTTTGTCGATGGTCCTGACCTGTTCAAGCAGGACAACCGAGTCCTTGGAAAGTCCGCAATGAGAGGAAGGAAGGTCGATATGGGTAGGCAGCCGCGATTTATCTTTCTGCGAAGTGATGGCGGCCGCAATAACGGTCGGGCTGAATTTGTTTCCAACGTCGTTCTGGACGATCAGCACAGGCCGTACGCCCCCCTGTTCAGAACCAACCACCGGGCTCAGGTCGGCATAATAAATTTCCCCTCGTTTTACAGTCACGTCTAATCACGCTCCGTCTTTCGTGTTTTTCACTTATATGAGCACCGCATACTGCTGCATACAGCGGCATGCGGCTGCAAAAATAGCATGGCCCAAAAACAACCCGTTTATTCAGCGGGAAAGCACCTGTCTCTCACTTTCATCATATCCTGTTCCGCGCTGTCTTGACAACAAAAAAAGCGCTTCGGATTTGTACCGAAGCGCCATGACTGTGTCTATACTGTGCCGGAAGGGTGAAAGACGGCTGTAAAATGCAGACTGCCGGAGGAAATCTGCTCGGGAAGAAAATGCTCCCCGTCTTCAGAGGAGACTATCGCCTCGAGTGGTCCGTACTCGTTCTGTGTGGACAGCCGGTAGGATGCCTCCTTCTGCGCGATGGTAAACGAACGCCCCGAAAGACTGTCCAGTGAAGCGGATAAAATACGCATCACCGCGTTTTCCGCCTGTGTGCCGCTGTCCACAGCGAAGGTCATCCCCTCATAGGACATGGTGAGGCCGTCTCCGGAGAGTGTCAGGGTGAGGCCCTGCATACTTTCCGGAGACTGAACGCACAGGCTTGATTCCCCCGTCGCCAAGCGCCGGTATTCCCCCTCCAGCGCCAGATCCCCATACTGAATATCGGCCTGCGCGCAGAACTTTTCCGGCAGCGCGACGGATCCCTTCTGTTCCATAACGCCGGGAAGCCCCTGACATCCGGCCAGCAGGACAGCCAGCAGGACACCGAAAAACCCCCCTGAACAGTTTCGCATAATACCCCTCCCGGCATAGGCCGCCCGAAAGGATCACCTGCCGTTTTGAAGGAACAAAGCCGGGAGGTCGTCCAGCAGATCGGGCGGCTGCATGCAGTATTTGGAGAGCCGGCCGGCAGTTCGGTCGGCGGCGGCCCCGTGCAGATAGACTCCGCAGGCGGCGGCCCACAGAGGGCAGATCCCCTGTGCAGCAAAGGAGGCAATCATCCCGCTGAGGATGTCCCCGCTGCCCGCCTTGGCCAGTCCGCTGTTTCCGCTCGTGTTTTCCAGCAGCGTTCCGTCCGGCGAGGCAATGAGCGTATGGGGGCCTTTAAGCACTGCCGTCACCCGCGCCTCCGCCGCCAAACGTAGCACCGCCTCTCTGCGGTGTTCATGCACCCAGGAGGCTGTGGTCTCGAGCAGACGCGCCATCTCCCCCTCGTGCGGAGTCAGAATCAGGCTGCCGGGCGCTTCCCTTAGCATGGATATGCGCCCCGCCGCCGCATTTATACCATCCGCGTCGAGGACAAGCGGCCTCTTCCAGCCGCCAATCAGGGTTTCTACCAGCGCGGACGTGTCCTTGTCGAGCCCCAGCCCGCACCCTAGGAGCAGCGTGTCATAGCCCGCACCCTGCCGCAGGATGCTCCCGGCACTCTGCGCCCGAATGCGCCCCGCCTCGTTCTCCTCCAATACGGCGAATGTCGGCGGGATCAGATGGCAGGCGACTTCCCGGCAGACATCGGCTGTGGAGGCGAGTGTCACATAGCCGCAGCCGCTGCGCAGGGCCCCTAGGGATGCCATCACCGCAGCACCGCGGAACGCACGGCTTCCCGCCACGAGAAAGAGCTTTCCCGACGTCCCCTTATGGAGATCAGAGGGTTTGGGGCGAATCTGCCGGAACACCAGTTCTGCATCAAGCATCTGCACAGCCTGCACGATTAAAAACCTCCGTTTCTTTTCAAAAACCGGCCCCCACTTACGGGGACCGGTTCAATTTTACCTTATCAAAATCAGGCGTTCGGCGTGCGGTGAAAGACCTCAAACGCAAGCTGCTTGGGGAGGAAAGCTTTAAAGCCTTCCAGCATTTTTTCATTGGCGTTAAAAACAAGGAGGGTGTGCCCGAGCTTCTGGTGGCGGAAGGTCGCGTACCATACGTCAGGATCCGCCGGGCTGGAACAGGCAAACATCCGCGTCTCATACGTTTTGCCGCTGTGATCGACCTCTTTGAATTTGCCAAAGGTCTCGAATGTCGCACACTTCACCGTTAAAAGACGTTTTCGGGAGTTACGGTTGATCACCTTGTCCACATCCAGATCGCCGTTGGTCAGCACGTATTCATATTCGAGATTGAGCATGCCGATGAGTCTGTAAGCACCATAAATCACACCGGCAGCGGCCAGCAGCGCTATCATGGAAAAGGGGCCGAGCAGAAAGGAAACCATCACAAGAACAACGGACAGGACGACTGCTGCCACTCCAATCAGAAGCTTGAGCGCAATATCCCTCCCTGTGGAACGTTTTGCCACCAAGTATTCAAGATACGTATCGGACATAAATAAAAGACCTCCTGTTTGTAATCAAATTTTAGTATAACACACAGAAGGAAACAGTGCAATCACTTTTCTGTAACGTTTTTAAAAACAGGGGAGGAAAGAACCGTTTATTTGGGGCCTGAATATGCTGAAACAGGCATTATCAGGAGGTGTTTTCATGTTTCACCGCCCACGGTACCGGGCGCCGCAAAGGCGAAAGGCCGGGCGTCCGACGCATATATTCAGAAGCGGATGGTGGCTTCTTCTTTTAATCGCCGCTATTTTAGCCACACTGACGGTAGAGATCCAGCAGAATCTTGTCCCCATCCTGCGCACGATGAGCAGACACCGGGCGAGCTTGAGCTGTACGCAAGTGATAAACGATGTGGTTGCCCGTGAACTGGAGAAAGAAGATCTGCGGTATGAAAACCTCGTTCATCTTGTACGGGGAGGAAACGAGGAGATCCTGGCCGTCCAGACCGACGTAGCCGCAGCCAACCGGTTTAAGGCCGCCGTCTCCTCCGCTATAGTGGAAGAACTGGAACGCCGCACCCTGGAAGAAGAATCCATCCCTCTGGGGACACTGCTGGGGCGCCCCCTTCTGGGTGGACACGGGCCCAGGGTTCCATTCCGCATCGTTCCCAGCCAATCAGCCTCGGCCAGCTTTTCCAGTCAGTTTCTTTCTGCCGGCATCAACCAGACACAGCATCAGATCCTCTTAAACGTCTCTCTTGAAGCGAATGCCATCCTCCCGGGCATTCAGACACATGTCGAAGTGCAAACCAGCTTCTTAGTTGCAGAGACACTCCTGGTCGGAACCGTTCCGCAGGCATATGCCGAGATCTCCACAGGAGAGGAAAATGGGACTATATCTGCAAAGTAACTAGCTTTACATTAGAATTAAAATCTGAAATTCTGTCGAATAAAAGCAAATTTATACAGCAGTTTCACAAACAAACAAAACACGACGTGTTTTTCATACGCTTCCCGACAACTTTTTTCTTCCCGCGCCGTTATACTCTATCTTAACAGAGATATGCGGCATACAGCAAAAAAATGCCGGAAATACAGCAAAATCAACCGGATTTATAAGTGTAATGGTATTTAACTTTACACATCTTCCGGCCCATTCAGGGGGCGAAAACGTTGAAAAATCATTCAGAAATCGTTGGCCTTTCTCTGAAAGACAGGCTGCGGGAAAGGATTCGAAACCATGTCGAGCTGTTTTCCTATCTGGGAATCAGCACACTCTCCCTCCTGCTCTCCAATGCTGTCCTTTTTTCTAAAATCGCTCCCTTCGGGGTCGCGCTGACAGCGGCAAGCTCAGGGGAGCTCTCCAT
This sequence comes from uncultured Oscillospiraceae bacterium, assembly GCA_949743955.1. Lineage (GTDB taxonomy): Bacteria > Bacillota > Clostridia > Oscillospirales > Ruminococcaceae > Harryflintia. Next base: position 14,523 of record CATJVQ010000055.1, read on the forward strand.
CGCAGCGGTTCTGGGCGCTGTTATCGGCACACTGATCGCCCCCCAGATCGAGTACAAGATGAAATATATCGCCGCTATTTTGATTGTCGGCGCATTCAAGTGGGCGCTTTCGTCGGCGGGAAAATGGGCGCGCCATCAGGTGTTCACCTCCTTGCTCGCTTTTGTTACACTTGGGTTATCGGGGGCGAGCATCCTTCTGGCGGGGCATCCCACCGCCTATGATTTCGTTCTCCTTTTTTCCGAGGTGGTGATCGCCGCGGCGTCCACGTTCTTTTTTTCCCGCACTTTCTCTGTCCTCGAACAGAAGGACCGGGCTCCGCTCCTCCGCAGCGATCTGAGCTGTCTTGTGATCACGTTCGGGCTGCTGATCGTGGCTCTGTGCGCCTTCTCCTTTAGGGAAATATCCGTGGGAAGAATCGCCGCTGTACTGATGATTCTGGTCTGCTCTCTCAAGGGCGCTGAATCCGGCGGCGCGATAGGCGGTGCGACGGCGGGGGTCGCTGTCTGCCTGTGCGAAGGATCCTATACCTTCCTGATGGGGGCATACAGCTTCGGCGGACTGATGGCGGGGGTGTTCAGCGGCTTCGGGCGTTTCGGCTGTGCAGCGGCGTTTATCCTCACAAATGGCATTGCCGCTGCCGTTGCCGCCCTGCTCGGCCCCACAACACTCGCGCCTGTGTATGAGGTCTTCATCGCCAGCATCCTTTTTGTCCTGCTCCCCTCTTCTCTTCTCAGCCGCATCTCACTCGTCCCTGCCCCGGCACAGTCCATGTCCGCCGACGCGGTAAAAAACATCATCCTCAACCGGCTTTACTTCACTCGAAAGGCGCTCGGAGAGGTCTCCACCATCACAGAGAAGGTCTCCGGAAAGCTGCAAAAATTACAGGCGCCGTCATTTGATCTCAACGCCGCTGTCGCCGAGCGGGTCTGCCAGGGCTGCCCGAGGGAAATGATCTGCTGGCAGAGCGGATTCTCGGAGACCTCGTCCGTCCTCAACGATCTCCTCACCCTCCTCCGCCGCGGCAAAACACTAACGATCGACAGCCTCCCCGAAACGTTCCGCACCTTATGCCCCGATCCGCAGGAGCTGGTAGACACGCTAACCGAAAGCTACTCCCAGCAGCGCCGCTTGGAAGCGGGATTCGTCCGCAATGTGCAGCTTCGGTCCGTCGTGCTCGATCAGTGGAGTGGCATGGAGCAGCTCATCGGCGACATCTCTGCGGACATCTCCCGCATCGCCGTGCAGGATGAGCTGACCGGGACACGGGTACGGGAATACCTCCAGCGCCGCGGGATCACCGCACACGCGCTCAGCTGCTACAAAAACGAAACCGCCCGCCTCACGATTGAACTGACAGTTGCCTCCGGTCTTTACAGGAATCTGGACAAAACCGAACTGACCTTCGATCTCTCCGAAATCTGCGACCGGGAATTTTCACTCCCCTGTGTGACCGAGCAGGAAGGCACGGTCCTGTTATTCTTCCACGAACGCCCCGATTATAAGCTCTCTTACGGTGTAACACAGATCTGCAGTACCGGGAAGCGACTGTGCGGGGACAGCTTCAAATTTCTTGAGGAGTCCGCCGGCCGGGCGATGGTCATCCTCAGCGACGGGATGGGAAACGGTTCCCTGGCCGCCGTGGACTCCTCCATGGCAACGGCGCTCATCAGCCGCCTAGCCTCGGCCGGAATCGGTCTGGAAGCGACGCTCAAGCTGGTCAATTCAGCGATGCTCGTCAAATCCGGGGACGAATCCCTAGCCACGGTCGACATCTGCTGCACAGATCTCTATTCCGGACGCATCACGCTCTATAAGGCCGGGGCTGCGCCCAGCTATATCCGCAAGGCCGGGAAAGTCGGGTTTGTGGAGGCTTCATCGCTTCCGGCAGGGATTCTCAACTCCGTGGAATTTCAGGAGACAAGGCTCCAGCTCGATGCTGGAGACATCGTCGTCATGATTTCGGACGGCGTTACGCAGACCGGCGAGGATTGGGTCCTCGACGAGCTCCAGCGCTTCGAGGGCAGCGATATGCAGTGGCTGTGCGAGAGGCTGTCGTCGCTGGCAAAGCTGCGCCGCAGTGAAGCGCATGACGATGACATCACCGTCTTTGCTCTGATGATCCAAAACAGCGCACCGTAAGCGGCCCCTATTCCATCAGTGTGCGTACATACCGTATGGGCCGCAGACCCGCCAGATACAGCGCTCCCGCGCAGACAGCGCCTCCAAACAGCGCGGACAGCACAACCGGTGTCAGCTCACCCAGGAGAGGCTGCATACACAGTGATCGGTAACACCAGCGTGCGAATCCGCCTGCCACTCCGGCGGCCAGCAGCGGAATAAGAAAACTCTCCCCCATATCCGGCAGGCATCCTGTGTACCGGTGAATGAGGTGCAGGCTGATGATCAGAACACTGAACGGCCCGACTATCATCCCCCATATATAGCCATACATCCCGATACCCGGGCGTGCCGCACATACATACGTACACAGAAACTGGAGCAGCTCCCCCGCGATCATGCACCCCATCCCGGCGGCCTGATGGCCGAGCCCATTGAGGATACTTGATGCGATCACCTCATAGTAGCTGATCACCGCAACAATGGCCAGAAGAAAGACGCTCTCCTGGCTCAGCTCCTGGCGGTAGAGGATGCGTGCGAGCGGCGGGCTCAGCGGGACCAGCAGCGCCGTGGCCGGCAGAACGATGAGTCCTGTGGCCTGAAAGGATTTCTGAACTTTGCGCCGGATGTCCGCCTGATTGCAGCGGGCGGCACTCATGGAAATTGTCGGCAGAAGGACATTGGACATGGCGCGGATGAGCACCATCGGCAGCAGAAGGAGCGGAAGCGCCATATTGGAGACGACCCCCAGCGCGCTGACCGCTTCACTCCGGCTCATCCCGGATAGGACCAGCCGCTGCGGCAGTGTCACGACACTGGCCGAAGCTATCAGGTTCGTGACAACCGAGCTGGCGCATACAGGCAGTGCCGCCGGCAGTATATGCGGCTTCCACGGCGTTCTCCGCCCGTCTCCTTTCCGGCAGATCCGGGCGTACATCCAGATAAGCCAGATGAGCACAGGGATTTCACACAAAACCATCCCCAGAGCGATGAGCGAGGCGGTGCGGGCAGCGTTGCTTACATCCCCCCAAGTCCGAAGCAGGAAAAGGATGACGAAGATCTTGACCCCCTGTTCGAGCAGGTTGGAGACGGCGGTATATTTTGTGTGCCCGATACCGAGAAACAGCGACTCAAAAATAGCCTCGAAGCCGGAGAGAAACAGGCAGATGATGAGCGCAGCCAGCGCGAAAGCGGCGTGCGGCTCATGGATGATCTGTTCGGCGATCCGGCGGTGCATGCACAGCACCGGGATGCCGGTCAGTGAATACAGCCCGAGAAAGACAGCGATACTCCGGCGCACTAACACGCGAATGCCGGAAACATCGCCGGCATGAAGACCAGCGGACAGGCTTGTCACCGCCATCCTCACGCCGGAGATGCTTCCGGCCATAACCACAGAATAGACCGGGAACACAAGCTGATATAACCCGAGGCCCTCCGCTCCCGCCATACGGCTGATGAGAACCTGATAGACAAACCCCAGTATCTGGAGCAGTACTCCCGAAAAGGAGAGCACTGAAATGTTATACAGCATGGATTGTTCCCGAATCTTTATCAAACCCATCATCCCCACAACGCTTTGTATCAGTCTATGAGCCAAAGGCTGTGAACATGATTTTATCGTTAATGCGGTTGAAACACATTGACCGCAGCGGACCTGTTATTTGAGCTCCGCGATGGTGACGCCCGCCTCCCCCTCGCCGAAAGCGCCCAGACGGAATGTGCGCACGCCCTGGCAGCGCCGCAGGAAGGTATGCACAGCGGAACGCAGGACTCCTGTCCCCTTTCCGTGGATGATGGTCACGGTCTTTACCCCGAGGAGGACACAGTTATCGATAAACTGTTCGAGCGCCATGATCCCTTCCTCCGCATTCATCCCGCGCATATCAAACTCGCTGGAGGCGCTGCGCGTAGCGCGCGACTCGACCGAACGCGTCACATGTCCGCCGGAGGGGCGCTTCTTCTGTTTCTGCCGCTCCACCAGACGCAGTTCGCTCGCCTTGACCTTCGTCTTGATGGCGCCAGTCTGCACGAGCACATTCCCGGCGGCGTCTTCAGGCTGGAGGACGACGCCGTTTGTCCCGAACGACGCGATCCTCACACTGTCGCCCTTCTCAAGCGGGCGGGGCAGGACGTATTCTTCATCCGGTGTCTCTCCCGTGACGGGATTGGCTCGGTTGTCCATCCTCCGCAGGGACGCGCGCGCCCCCGCTCTGGCTCCGCCCACGAGCTTGGCGAACGCCTCGCTGTCCTTCTGGCGGCGGATGTCCTCCAGTTCGTCGATGAGCTTCTGGCTCTGCTGCCGGACATCCTCAATAATTCGCTGCGCCTCGCGCCTGGCTCGGGAAATCTCCTTTTCCTTATCCTGTTCCAGACGCTCCTTGAAGCTGGCGACATCGTCCCTCTTGGATTGTGCCTCCTCTAGGAGCCGGGCCGTGTGGCGGCGCTCCTCCTCTAGGGACTGGCGTGTCTGCTCGAGCTGGGACACGATGTCCTCAAACCGCGCGTTGTCGCTAGCAACATGCCCTTTCGCGGCCTCGATAATATCCTCCCCCAGCCCGAGGCGCTGGCTGATGGCGAACGCGTTCGACCGCCCGGGGACGCCGATCAGCAGCCGGTAGGTCGGGCGCAGTGTCGCCAGATCGAATTCACAGCTTGCGTTTTCAACCCCTGAGGTCTGGAGTGCATAGAGCTTGATCTCCGCATAGTGCGTGGTGGCGGCGACCTTGGCGCCGAACAGGCGGAGCCGCTCGATAATCGCCACCGCGAGCGCTGCGCCCTCGACCGGATCCGTCCCCGCGCCGAGCTCGTCCATGAGGACCAGACTGTCCTCATTGGCGACCTCGAGAATGGAGACGATATTCGTCATATGCGCCGAAAATGTGGAAAGGCTCTGCTCAATGGACTGCTCATCCCCGATATCCGCGAGCACATGCTCAAATACGGAGACCGAGCTCCCCTCCCGGGCCGGGATCATCATCGCGCACATGGCCATGAGCGTATGCAGACCGAGTGTCTTGAGCGCGACGGTCTTGCCGCCGGTGTTCGGGCCGGTGATGACGAGGGTGTCGAACTCTCCACCGATCCGGATGTCAATGGGGACAGACTTCTCCCGTGGAATGAGCGGATGCCGGGCGCCGCGGATGTCGGTCACACCGTCATTGCGGAGCTGCGGCACGATACTGCCTGTCTCATTGCCGTAGCGCGCCTTGGCGAAGAGGATGTCCAGTGTAACAATCCGGTCAAACGAGCGCATTGTCGCGTCGGCAATCTCTCCGCACTGGGCGGACAGCGCCGAGATGATGCGTTCAATTTCCTTGCTCTCCTCCCCTTCGAGGAGCTTAATCTTATTGTTGGCCTCTACAACGCCGGCCGGCTCGATGAACACTGTTGCCCCGGAGGACGAAGTATCGTGCACCATGCCCTTGATTGCCGCGCGGTGCTCGACCTTCACCGGCACGACAAACCGCCCGTCGCGGATGGTGACGATGGCGTCCTGCAAATAGGAGGCGTAGTGTGCGGAGTGGACGAGCCGGTCGAGCTGATCGCGCACGGACGCCTGCGCGGCACGGATTTTGCGGCGGATATCGCGCAGCTCACTGCTTGCATCGTCGGCGATTTCCTCCTCTGAGACAACTGCCGACTGGATAGCGTCCTCGACAGAGCGAAATTCGGTGAGTCCGAAGAACAATTCGTCCAGCGGTGTCTCTTCCTCCTCGCATCGATCGCGCCACGCGCGGAGCGTGCGGATATTGCCGAGCAGCCGCGCGACGGCCAGCAGATCCCGCAGAGACAGGCTCGCGCCAACCTGCGCGCGCTTGAGGGGCAGGGCGCAGTTCTGCACATTGTAGATGGCCGGAGCGCCGTAACGCACGCAGAGCACCGACGCACTCGAAGTGCGTTCCATCTCCTCGCACACGCTCCGGTAATCGTCTGACGGCACGATCTGTAAAATCCGCTCGCGCGAATCGTCGCATCCGGCGTACTGTGTCAGGCGCTCGAGAATCTTATCGAGCTCGAGCGTTTTGCAGCTTTTATCGTTTTCTTTCCTGGGTTCGTTCATGATGGGTTCCTTTCTGTTTGTCCATGACGGCAGGTTTACAGCGTCCGTCCGCAAACCTGCCGGTAAAATGTAAGAGAAGAAAAGGTGCGGGAAAGCTGGGTGAGCATGTATCTCTCGCACACAGCGTCCAGCTCCTTTGTCCTGGTTTCGGAAAGGGAGAAGCCGAAGAGCTTTTCACTCTCCGCATAGATAATATGCCGCATCGCCGCGAGTACGGCGGGATGCAGCGGCACAAACTGATCCCGCTTTCCGTCCGTATCGCACGCGGCGCAGCGCAGCTCCCCGAGAACGGGATAGAAGTGGAACGCCTCGCTCTCATAGCAGCCGCATTCGCTGCACCCGACAAGATCCGGCATATACCCCGCCAGCGAAAGCTGGCGGAGTTCAAAAATAGATTTAATCAGCGGGGAACTGCGCTTTCCGGTATCAAGCATATGCAGGCAGTTGAGCAGCAGGCGGAGCTGATCCCCGGCGCCGTTCCCAGGGAGCTCCTCGCGCGAGGGGGACGTTTCCGCCGAGAGCTCGCAGAGGTAGGAAGCGAGCGCCAGCTTTTCCACATCTTCGCGCACATGCCAGAACAGCCGATTGACGTCCGCCGCATCGACACTGGTACGCTCCCGATAGGTAAACAAGACAAAACGAGAGTAGCTCAAAAGCTCGGTGGAGCCGCACAATTTGCTCCCCGGCTTTCGGGCGCCTCTCGCATAGGCACGCAAAACGCCAAGCTCTGCGGACAAAATGGTCACCAGCCTGTCGCAGTTATCGAAATTGGCCGTTCCGATCACAATCCCATCGGTCGTGGTTCGCATGGAGCTCCTCTCCCGCGCTCTGCGCGGCGGAACGGGACTGGGCATACCGGAGATAATCCTCTACCCGCCCGGTCTGTTCAAACTGGTTCCAGCACTCCTCCCCCACGGAGTCCGGAATAAATGGCTCTCTTCCCACCGCAATGCCTCCCTGCGAAATCAAAATTTACAGAAATCGAGTTTTTTCCCGTTTGCTGTATTCATAGTGTTTCCGGCAGCATGGGGTTTATGGCAGGAAATTTTCTACTGACAGGTCTGACGCTTAAAAGACCCAAGTCTCAATGCTCCTGTGCTATATCCAGTTTACTGGAAACCGAGCGCACGCATGGATCGCTCGTCCTGCCGCCAGTCGTCCCGGACCTTGACCCAGCACTGCAGGTTTACCTTGCATCCCAGAAAGCGCTCCATATCTTCGCGCGCGGCGGACAGGATTTTTTTGAGCATCGCTCCGCCGTGCCCGATGATGATTCCCTTATGGCTGGCCTTTTCGCAGACGATCATCGCGTCGATATCGATAAGTCCGCCCCTCTCGCGTTCACACATGCGCTCAATGGTCACAGCTGTGCCGTGGGGGACCTCCTCGCTCAACGACAATAACAGCTTCTCCCGTAGAATCTCCGCGACCAGTATCCGCTCGGGCTGATCGGTAAGCGTATCCTCCTCAAAATAGTGCGGGCCCGGATGTGCCAGGGAGCACAGCGCCTCCAGCAGCTCCTCCACGCCCTCGCCTGTCAGAGCGCTCAGGGGGATAATCTCCTCAAACGGATACAGCGCATTCCAGCGCGCGATCTGCGCGAGCAGCAGTTCCTTTTTAGGCAGGATGTCAATCTTATTGATGACGAGAATGCACTTTTCCCGCCCTTTGCGGATGGAATCGAGGAGCTGCCCTTCCGCGCCACCCGGTTCTCCAGCATGCCGTTCCGGATTCGCCTCGGCCTCCACCACCAGCACACATAGGTCCACACCCTCCATCGACTGGTTGATTTCGTTTACCATATACTGGCTCAGCTTCGTGCGCGGACGGTGCATCCCCGGCGTGTCGGTAAAGACAAGCTGCGCTGCGCCCCGTGTCAGTACGCCGGTGATGCGGGTACGTGTTGTCTGCGGTTTGGGTGTGACGATGGCGACCTTTTCGCCGAGCATCCGGTTCATTAACGAGGACTTCCCCACGTTCGGCCGGCCGACAATCGTTACAAAAGCAGATGTCGTCTGCATCATTTTCTCCCTTCCCCTCACCGGCGACTTCCCGGCAGGAAAATAAAACTGAACGCAAGCAGACAGTATCCGGCGGCACAGGACAGAAAAAGCACTGTGCGCTCCCTCATGAAGTCAAGCAAACGGCGGATACCGTCGATATCGCAGAAAAAGAGGACGCCAATGACAACGGCCGCTATGGCGCAGACGAGTGTCGCTCCCGCGGCGATGTCCTTGGCCATCTTCGCCAAGCGGTGATAGCTCGGAGACTCCAAATCGACCACCCGTTCTATCGCGGTGTTGAGCATTTCCACCGCGATCACCATCGCAAAGATCAGCGTCAGGACAGCGTAATGCAGGGCAGTGAACGCATAGAAGCGTGAAATCAGCATGACGCCCAGCACGGTCGAGAGATGGATGCGCAGGTTCCTTTCATCGCAGATACAGCAGCGGATACCGGAAAATGCAGCCCGGAAGCTGGCTGACAGACTGCGCAGTTCCCTATTCATCCTCGAATACGTAGCTCTCCCCCTGCGGCAGGCCCAGCTTTGTGAGGACGGCCTCCTCCTTCTCGCGCATACGCACCTGTTCAAGCCCTCCGGCCTCGTGATCGTAGCCGAGCAGATGGAGCATGGAATGAACGGTCAGATAGCTCAGTTCACGCCGCAGCGAGTGGCCGAACTGCTCGGCCTGCTCCATCGCGCGCGACACGCAGATGACGATGTCGCCGAGCATGGCGCACCCGGTATCCTGATTGATGTCGTACTCCCCGGTATCGGAATTGGGGAAACTGAGCACGTCGGTCACAGCGTCCTTATTGCGGTATTCCCGGTTGAGCTTGCGGATCTCGTCCGAACCGATAAAACTGACGCTGACTTCGCTCGGGCGATCAAATCCCTCGTTTTCCAGAACGGCATGACAGCTTCTGCGGATGAGAAGACGGATTCCGGTTGGGATTTTTACTTCTTTTTGTCTGTCTGAAATCATTACTTTAACGGTGCTCATGGCCTGTAATGCTTCCCCTCCTCGTGATATTTTTCATACGCCTTGATAATCTCCTGTACCAGATGGTGGCGCACGACGTCTTTTTCTGTAAACGTACAGATTTCGATATCCTCAATCTTTTTGAGGATCTTGATCGCCTGCACCAGTCCACTCACGCGCCCGGGCGGCAGATCGATCTGCGTGATGTCGCCTGTGATAACAGCCTTCGACCCGACACCGAGACGGGTTAAAAACATCTTCATCTGCTCCGGGCTGGTGTTCTGGGCTTCGTCGAGAATGATGAAGCTGTCGTCGAGCGTGCGCCCGCGCATATAGGCCAGCGGCGCGACCTCAATGCTACCGCGTTCCTGTAAGCGAGCGAAGCCCTCCGCTCCGAGCATATCGAAAAGAGCGTCGTAAAGCGGGCGCAGATAGGGATCGACCTTTGTCTGCAGGTCGCCCGGCAGGAAGCCCAGCTTTTCCCCCGCCTCAACTGCCGGACGGGTGAGGATGATCCGGCTGACCTCGTGATCCTTAAACGCACGAACAGCCCGGGCCACGGCCAGATACGTCTTTCCAGTACCGGCCGGACCCACGCCGAAAACAACCGTATTTTTTGAGATAGCGTCGTTATACCGCTTCTGCCCCAGTGTGCGGGGCTTGAGGGGGCGGCCCTTCGCCGTTATACAGATACAGTCTTCTCCCAGCGCGCCCAGCTCCCGTTCGCTGCCCTCACGGACCATCTGGATACAGTAGCGGACTGCCTGATCGGTGAGCATCTCCCCCTTTTCAAGCATTTCTGCAAGCGCATGCACGGTTTTTTCCGCGAGCGCTGCGGAATGATCGTCGCCGGAAATTTTCAGTTCTGTCCCCCGGTTAATCAGGCTGACGCCGAACTCCTTTTCTAATGTACGAATATTACAGTCATACTGACCAAAAATCGCCTGAGCCTGCTCTGTATCTTTTAATTCGATTAACGTTTGACCCATTTCTGCCAATTCCAGCTCCCTGTCGCGGCCGCTCCGGAAAAGAGCGTGCCGCGGTGTTTTCCTGTTCCATTTCTTTTTCTGCCTCTTTTGCCCCTATTATAACACACATTTAACCTGAATGCGCGGTTCTTTTATAAATTCATAAAAAATTTAAGTACTTATATTTAATACTCCTAAAATTTTGCTCCTGTCACCCTATTTTCACGGTGAAGGAGGGATCTCGGCAGCCGGATCTTCAGGGTGCAGAAGCTGTTCCCTTGCAGCATCCTGACGAAGGATATATTCAGCCCGGACGACATATTCATTCCCCGAAAATTCACCGTTCGCCGTTTTGGAAACGATCTCCCCCATCTGTGCGAAATCCTGTTCATAACTGAGAAGACGAGAAAGCGCCTCCTCTCTTGCCTGATCCTCGGTAAAGAATACCGTATGTACCCAGACAGGCTCATACGTTTCCCGGGTAATGGTCAGCGGCAGCTTGAGGCCGATGACAAACGGCTGCGTTGTCTGGGAATAGACATTGCAGGTGCCATCCGGCAGGGTGAAATACAGCGGGATACGTAGCCCGAACAGATTGATGCTGCGCTTGACCGATGTCTCACCGACCGGCTCCCGGATCTCCTCCTCAAGCGGAACGCGAATGGTGACATCCTGCGGGAATTCCACGACAATTTTCGCGCGCGCATGGACCAGCCGCCCAAGTGAGCGGTTTCGGATACCGCCGATAAAGCTGTTAACGACGAGCTGCCCCTCCTCGACTGTATCACCTACACGGAGAACGGGCTCCCCGTCATAGACCTCCATCTCCACGATCTGTCCCGTCCGCGCGGAGACGACATTGCAGGGAGTATTATCGTCGATAAGCTCCGGCGGGCGGGATCGCTCGCGGATTTCTACCGACGCGGTCGACGCGCGCAGGTTGATGGCGATCCATGAGATGTCTGGTAGAAGAAGCTGCATTCTCCGCTCGGCCTCAAGCGTGTCGATGCCGCGGGTATACGCCCCCTCCCGCACGCCGCATTCCCGCAGCTTTTCCACTATCGTTACTTGCGGGATGTTTTCGTTTCCCTCAATCTCGATGTTCCAGAGGAACTGGCTCATCCCCCCCAGAAAGGCCGCGAACAGAACGATTCCCGCCAGCAGTCCGCTGCGCCGGCGGTAACGGTGCAGAAGGAAGGGCAGTCCACTTTTGCCGCACAGGCGCATGCGCACTCCGGTTTTTTTGGCGATGGGCCGCATAATGTGGTAGCTGCGTGCCGTCGTGGCCGCCCGGATACAGTCTGGGCGGCGTACCGTGTTAAAGATTGGGATTCCGGCGCGCATACAGAGGTTTAAAAAACGCTCGGTAAAACCGCCGCTGAGCGTAAACACGACTACACCCTTCATAAAACGCAGCAGCCTGATGAAAAGCACAATATCCCCCGCTTTCTTTCAGGTGAGAAAGTCGATCGACTGAATGAATCCGTCAATCGCGACACATTCCTCGCTCATACTGCGGAGCTGCAGATTCCGCCCGCAGAAACGAACAATCATATTGCCGAGACTCAGCCGCACGAATTCCTCGTTATATTCCAGCACACCTTTGCACCCGTCGATGAGCGCCTCGCGGTTGGAGAGCAGTTCAATTTGCGAAAGCGACGTCTGCGGCGCCTGCGGCAGCTCGAGCAGCGTGCCGATAAACGAGCGCTTTTCCTTTTTGACACTGGAAATACCGGCGGTCTCTTTGGCAGGATCCTCCCGGCGGTTTCGGCGACTGCTTTTTTTTGCCACATCCACTCCCCCTTACCCGATATATCTATGCGCGGATCCCCTTAAATAGTCATGCCGGCGGCGCACCTGTCATATGCTGGGACAAACGGGAATGCGGCAGGTGATAGGGATGAAAACGGGGAAAAACATACGAGGAGACATTGCTGTTTACACAGCGTCCGCTCTCGCGGCGGTGCTGTGCGTGATGCTGCTCGCCAGAGGGGGCGCCGTGCGCCGCGGCGCGCTGGAGGGATTAAAAAGCTGCGGGAATATTATCATCCCGTCGCTCTATCTGTTTATGGTGCTCTCCGGATTCATCGCCCGCAGCGCCGTGGGGGATGTGCTGGCCCGCCCACTCGCACCGGTGACACGGTACGTTTTCCGGCTGCCCGCCTGTATGGGTCCAGCCATCGTTTTAAGCTGCATAGGGGGATACCCCGTTGGCGCAAGGACGATTGCCGATCTCCTCGATGAAGGAAGCATCACGGACAGGCAGGCGGAAAGAGCCCTCTGCTTCTGCTGTAATGCCGGGCCGTCGTTCGTTGTCACGGCGATCGGCTCCGGCATGCTGGGCAGCAGCACCGCCGGAGGTATCCTGCTCGCGGCGCATCTTCTCTCGTCTCTGCTGATGGGAGCGCTCCTCTCTCTTCGTTCTCCCCTTCCTCCGAAACAGCATGTCCGTCCGGTGCGGGCGCCCCTGCCGGAGGCGTTCATCGCGGGTGTCAACAGTGCGACCTCAGGGATTCTGTCTATCTGCGCGTTTGTCGTCTTCTTTTCCGCCTTCTCGGCACTGCTGGAGGACTGTGGGCCGCTATCCGGCAGCGGAGTTCTGCGCTGTGTGCTGATTGGCCTCCTCGAGGTGACGACCGGCTGCATGGAGGCGGCATCCCTGCCGGGGCGCTGGCCCTGCCTGCTGATCCCGATTTTCATCTCATTTGCGGGCCTCTCCATCCTCTTCCAGATCCGGGCGATTCTTGCCGGACGCAGTTTACACTTTGGGCGTTTCTACCTCTGCCGGATTCTTCACGCCGGGATGACGCTCGCTTTTTCCTGTCCGTTCCTCTGGGGGATGGACCGCACGATCGATGTATTTGCCAGTCAGGTATCCCCTGTGAGCTGCCATACGCCGGATACGCCGGTCACAGCGGTGCTGCTGATGCTACTCAGTGCGGCGATCCTCTGGCGGGCGACAGGCGGGGAAAAATAATTCGCCTCCCCAAATCGGGCGAATGGGTAGAAATTTTCCTCATCATCTGGTACAATAAATAGCTATAGCAATCCTCAAAATAAAATGCATCGCAGAAAACCACACATGTGCATTTTCTGTGGTGCGGCAACGGAGATATTTTGAAGATTTCTATAGAATCCACAGCAGAGGAGGAGGGAGATGTTTACGTCCCGCAGCTATTTTTCCGGCGACATCCCGCCCGCATGTGAATACTGCCGGTTCGGCTTCCCGACCAGTGATAATTCTCGCATCCTGTGTGAAAAACGCGGTGTGGTTGCCCATACATATTCCTGCCGGCGCTTTATTTACTGCCCTCTCAAACGGATCCCTAGGCGCGCTCCGCGTCTGCCTAGTTATGCAAAGGAAGATTTTGAATGGTAAAGAGGTGCAGGACGATATGAAGCACAGACAGTGGATGTCCCTTTTCCTTGCGGCGGCGCTTGCTCTCCTGCCGGCCTGCCGGGCGCCGGGGGAAAAGGATCAGCCGGAGGAAATACCTGCACGTATCCCCGCGCCGGATCTTCTGTGCGCGATGACGGTATCGGGAGAGAGCGACTATCCCGGCATCGGCTCGCCCGACAAGGAGACACTCGATGCGCGTGCGCAGGACGTGGTGGATTTCGCCGCGGAGAACAGCTTAAACGCCATCCTCTATAACGCGGCGCCCTATGGGGAGGCCACCTATGATTCTGATGTACTGCCGCACACGCCGCTGGTGCAGTCCGAAACGGATCCCCTGCGTCTTCTGATTCAAAAAGCGGCGGAGAAGGACATCGCCGTCTTTGCGGTTCTCAGCCCCTATGAGGCAGGGCGTGCCGGGGATACGCCCGCGCGCGGCAGTATTGCCGGGGAAATACCGGAGGCAGTCGTCTCGCTGGGGGAAGCCCGGTTTTACCGCCCGGATCATCCCGCCGTGCATGGACAGGCTGTCGCCGTGGCGGCGGAGCTGGCGCAGAAGTACGCGGTCTCCGGTATCGTTCTTGGTGACGCGGACGACAGTCCGGTCAGCGATTACAGCAGCTATTACACGTACCTGTCCGCCCTGCTCGGAGATATGGCCGACACGGTGCATGCCCTGGCGGACATCCCCGTCGGGCTGGCGGTAATTGCCGACCGTCAGGCGGATACGAGCCGCTCAGCTTTTTTGGATGAGGCGTGCCGGGCCAGCGCGGATTTCCTCATTTCCACGGCCTCCGGTTCAGTGGAAAAGGAACTGTCCTCTCCCTATGCCCGTTCGCTCTCCTCCTGCCTGGAGCTGG
>CATJVQ010000056.1 GCA_949743955.1 uncultured Oscillospiraceae bacterium
AGCCCTCAGACTGCAGAAAAACTGTTTGATCCGCTCAGTCCTGCCGGGTGCGCAGGACCCAGTCCCGCAGGAAGCCCACCACGTTCTCGAGCCCTACGCGGTCGCTGTTAAAGGCGAAATCATACTGCTCCATGCGCCCCCAGCGGCGGCCGGTGTAATATTCATAGTAAGCGGCGCGGCGCTTATCGGCCTTCTGGATGGAGGCGGCCGCCTTCTCGCCGGGGAACTGATAGTCCTCCACCGCGCGGCGCACGCGGTTTTCAAGATCCGAATGGATGAAGACATGGACAGCGTCCGGATCCTCGCGCAGGACATAGTCCGCACAGCGCCCCACGATGACACATGACCCCTTCTCGGCCAAATCGCGGATGACGTTATGCTGGATAATGAAGACACGGTCGTTGAGAGGGAGAACGTCGGGCCGGTCGATAACGCTTGAGGAAACGTTATACATGCCCATGGAAAGGGAGTACAGCAGACTGCTGACAGCCTGCTTGTCGGCATTTTCAAAGATACGTTCCTCAATGCCGCTCTTTTTGGCGGCGAGGGAAATCAGTTCCTTGTCGTAGAATGGGATATCCAGTTCCTTGGCGAGCTGTGCACCGATGGTGCGCCCGCCGCTGCCAAACTGGCGGCTGATGGTGATAATGGTTCTTTTCATAACGAGCCCCGCTCCTTTCCGATTGGATTGTTTTTATTATAGCACAAAAGCACAGTGATTGTAACACAAAAGCGAAGCGGTTATGTTACAAACAATAGCAGCTATCTATAGATATTATAGCAGATTGTTTGAAAAAATGCCAGAAAAAATCTTCGTTTTTGGTAGAGGAGTATGGTATAATGTAAAAATAAAATGCAGCGAACAGGGAGGAAACCCATGAAACAGACACGGGACTATCCGCGCCTGACGGTGACGGAAAAAGCGGAGAAGCTCATCCGCGCGGGACATCCGTGGATTTATCATACGGAGGTATTCGATGCGCCGTCCTGTGAGGACGGTGCGCTGACGGACGTACTGAACCGGAAGGGCAGCTATCTGGGGACCGGGTTTTACAACAGCCGCTCGAAGATCCGTGTCCGGCTGATTTCGCGGAACGCGAACGATCGCTTCGACGAAGCGTTTTTCCGCCGCCGCTTGTGCTACGCGTGGGATTACCGCAAAGCGGTCATGGGGGAGGATGCGGACTGCTGCCGCCTGATTTTCGGCGAGGCGGACTTCTTCCCGGGCCTGACGGTGGACCGCTTCGGGGACATCCTCGTTACGCAGACGCTGTGCCTAGGCATCGAGCGGATAAAGCCGATGCTGCTGGAAGCGCTCTGCGCCATCCTGCGGGAGGACGGGCAGGAGATCCGCGCTGTCTATGAGCGCAACGACGTAGCCATCCGCGAGCTGGAGGGGATGGAGCAGGGGAAGGGGTTCCTGCCGCTGCCGTCGCTCCCGGATCCGCCGGCGTCCACAAAGACGCAGATCACGGAGAACGGTGTGCGGTACCTCGTCGACTATGAAAACGGGCAGAAGACGGGATTCTTTCTCGACCAGAAATACAACCGGCGCGCCGTGGCGGCCCTGAGCCGGGGGCGGCGTGTGCTCGACTGCTTTACCCACACGGGATCTTTCGCCCTGAACGCGGCGCTCGGCGGGGCCCAGAGTGTCCATGCGGTGGATATATCGGAGGCCGCTGTCGGCTGCGCGTGGGAGAACGCGGCGCTTAACGGCCTTGCGGGGAACATCACATTTTCGGTGGAGAATGTCTTCGACCTGCTTCCCCGCCTGGACAGGGGAGGATACGACTTTATCATCCTCGACCCGCCCGCCTTCACCAAATCCCGCCACACCATCGACAGTGCGCGGCGCGGGTATAAGGAAATCAACCTGCGCGCAATGCGCCTCCTGCCGCGCGGCGGACTCTTAGCGACGTGTTCGTGTTCGCATTTCATGGACGAAGCACTCTTCTGCGAGATGCTCCGTTCCGCTGCCGCCGATGCGGAGGTGTCCCTGCGGCAGATAGAGGCGCGGCGCCAGTCCCCGGATCACCCCATCCTCTGGAACGTGCCGGAGACAGATTACCTCAAATTCTATCTTTTCCAGGTCGTGTGATTCCTGGCTTTGACTAGTCAAAACCGGGGATCACGCGAAAAAGGCCCTTAGAACAACAAATCTGTTCCGGAGGCGGGCGTGTACCGCCGGAGGAACACCTTTAGAGCAAAGCGGCGGTGAGGAAGCCCAGTGGGCTTCCGGAGCCGGTTTGCGACCTCGAAGGGGTCCTAGGGGAACGGACAGGGCGAGGCGCAGCCGACGCGGTTGGCGGTTCCTCCCATGCAGCATGTCGACAAAGTCGACACGATGAAAGGAGCGCCTGCAGGCGCTCCTTTTCTATTCGGTATCCGGCTTAAGCAATCGTCTTGACTGCGGTGACGTTGGAGAGATACGTATTTCCGTCCCAGTCGACGAGGGAAAGATCCGTCACGACGACGGCGTTATAGATGATTTCGCGGCCGCCGCTGTCATAGGCGGTATAGAGGGAGTGCAGGACATATGGCATCCCGCCCTCGCTGCCGACATAGAGGGCGACATGGCCGTTCATGATGATGAGGCTCCCCGCCGGCTGGTCCAGAATGGCCGCGAGCTTTTCCGCATCGGACATGCCGCTGAGATCCACGGTCTGGGCGGCGGGCATGACCGCCTGCTGGGACGAGTTGCGCGGGAGCTTAAAGCCGAAGGTGCGGAATACATCGTCCACCAGAGCGGTGGAGTCGCGCGACTTGTTCATGCCGCTCCAGCCGTGCCGGTCGCCCGCGAGCTTGAACGCCTGCCGCAGGAGCGCCGCCTGCGAATACGGCAGGACTCCCTCATGCACGTCCGCGTTCCACGGCACGAGAGCCTGAACGGTGTGGAAGCGCCCGTTGGAGTCGCGCGCGGGCAGAAGGACGGCGTAGCCGCTCTCGGTGGACATGAAGTCGATGGTCTCAGGCACACTCGAGAGGAGGGGGAGCGTTGTTCCCATAAAGAGTTCCAGCCCCGACGCTGTCTCGTTATACACATTTTCGTTGAGCGTCACACGGTTCCCTGTCACGACAAGCACCTCGCCGGCATCGGCGTAGCGCGCCCATTCGGAACTGTCGGTCTCGGCGACAGCCTCAGCGTCCACCCAGCCGCGGTAGTTCCACGCCTGCACGAACAGCCACTCCCCGTCCGCCGATGGGTGCAGGATGCGCACCGGCTCAAATACGTTTAGGCGTGTCTCATTGAAGAGGTCGAATTCGAGATCGCTGTCCATCTCATAGGAGGGCTGCGCGGTGGGGAAGGTGCGCATCAGCGTGTTTTTGACGATGAAGCCGTATCCCACTTCTCCGCGCTCCGGCACATTCTCAAGCCCGATGTTGGCGCTAATGCGCGCATAATCCTCCTCCGACGCTTTCCCCCCGTCCGTATAGCGGGTATCGCTCGGAAGAGCGGCTTCCTCCAGCATCGCGCGCAGTTCGCTCCCGGCAATGGAATCACCCATCGCGGCCAGATCCACGCATTTTGTGTTCGGATCCGCAGCCAGCGACGCGTTATACCCCTCATAGTCCGGGCTGGAGGCGCCGGATGAATTCAGCTTTTCCAGCCAGTAGCCCGCCGAATAGATACCGCCCGCCGTATCCTCGTCCGGAACGTTCTGCGAGGGCTGCGGGGATGAGGAGACGGGTTCATCGAGTTCTTTATCCTCCGGCTTCTGTTTGCAGCCGGCCGCGCCCAACATTAGACACAGCGCCAGAAGCCCGGCGCCGAAACGAAGACTCTCTTTTTTCATACGTTCCTCCTCTGTGCAGTTTTTTCAATTATACCCCATAGCGCGGGAAATTTCAAGAAACCTCGACGGTCGGTATGCCCCGCAGGATGAAATTAGCAATATTTTTTTAGAACAGATAGTGACAGACTGCTTTTTGATGTGCTAAAATAACTCTTGGAACGGCAACGACGGATAACGAGGAAGGTTCATCATGAACGAGCAGAAAAATGAATACAATCTGATTGAGTATGTATTGACTCTGCTGAGTACTTCCGCGCTGAACAATCTGGATATGGACAGCCTGATGGAAAACAGCGGGCAAGCCGCTCCCGGATTTCTGCCGGATACGCGCGACACCAAGACCGTATACGAAGTGATTCAGTTTATGGAGGAGATGCCCGGTGGGTTTCTCATCTACCGGGCGGACGGCGATGAGGAAATCATTTACGCCAACAGGGCGCTGCTCCGTATCTTCCAATGCGAGACCATGAGGGAATTCCGCACCCTGACGGGGAACTCCTTCCGGGGCATGGTCCATCCGGACGATCTGGAGGAAGTGGAGGAGAGCATCTGGGCGCAGATCGCCTCCAACCAGTACGATCTAGACTACGTGGAGTATCGGATCATCCGTCAGGACGGGGCTGTCTGCCGGGTGGAGGATTATGGACACTTCATCCACAGCGACAGGGTCGGGAACATTTTCTATGTGTTTATCACCGACGCGACGGAAAAAATGGACCGCCAGCGCGCAGAAAAGGAGAAGCTCCAAAACCTGATTGAGAAATATGATCAGGAGAGGGCGCTCATCAACCAGGAGCATCTGCGGCGGCTGGAGGTCATTGAGGGACTCAGCATCAACTATGAGTCCATCCTCTATGCGGATTTGGACCGGGACAGAATTCTCCCCTACCGCCTGAGCAGCCGGACGACGCATCAGTTTGATGAGAAGTTTGAGACCCGTTCGCTCTCTTGGTATGTGAAGGATTACGTCGACTTCTGGGTGCATCCGGAGGACCGCGAGCTTGTCGCTAAAAACACAGAACCGGAGTATATCCGCGAAAAGCTGCGTGAAAGCAAGACATATTATATCAACTACCGCGTCATCAACAGGGGGGAGATCCAGTATATCCAGCTCCGCCTAGTCAATGTGGGCCGGGGCGAGAATGTGTCGCAGATTGTCATGGGCTACCGCTGCATTGATGAGGAAGTCCTGCGCGACATGGAGCAGAACAAGCTCCTTGAGGAGGCGCTCAACAACGCGAATTTGGCTATTGTCGCCAAGAACACCTTTCTCTCGAACATGTCTCACGACATGCGCACCCCTCTTAATGCTATCTTTGGTTTTACAGCTCTCGCCAGAAAAAATATCCTAGACAGCCGGGAGGCCTCAAAATATCTGGATAAAATTGAAGCCTCCAGCCGGCAGCTTCTGGATCTGATTGAGAAGGTGCTGGAAATTGCCTGGACAGAGTCCCACGATTCCCTCACCGAGGAGACCGAGTGCGACATTGAGGAGATCGCCGGGGAGGTATATGATTTCCTGCTTCCGCAGGCGGCCGAAAAGAACATCACATTTTTTACCGATTATACAGAGCTTCGGCACAGCGGTATTTACAGCGATCCGGAGCGGCTCCGCCAGCTTCTGATGTATTTGGCGAACAATGCCGTGACGTATACAAAGTCCGGCGGGAAAGTGGACATCATTGTCCGGGAAACCGAGATGCTGCCGGGTCACTGCGCGGTCTATCAGTTCATCGTCCGGGACACGGGCATCGGCATCAGCAAGGAGTTCCTTGAGCGGATTTTCGAGCCGTATGAGCGGGAAAGAAACATCACTATCAGTGGCATCCACGGCATCGGCCTAGGGCTGACCATTGCGAAAAATATTGTCCGGATTATGGGCGGCACGATTGAGGCGAAAAGCAAACTCGGAGAGGGCAGTACCTTCACGGTTACACTGCGCTTCCGTTTACAGGATCAGTCGGATTTTTCCAGAGACGGGGAGCAGGCCGATAGGGTCTGCCTGACCGGCAAGAAAATCCTGCTGGTGGAGGACAATGAGATCAACCTGGAGATCGAGACAGAGCTCCTTGAGGAGGCGGGATTCTTCATCGACACGGCTACCGACGGCAGCGACGCTGTGGAAAAGGTGTCCGCCTCCCGGCCCGGCGACTACGATCTCGTCCTCATGGACATCCAGATGCCGGTCATGGACGGCCGGCAGGCAGCGCGCGCCATCCGGGGACTGAAGGATCCGGTGCTGGCGGGAATCCCGATTATCGCGCTGTCGGCCAACGCCTTTGAAAGCGATATCCGCGCTTCGATTGAAAGCGGGATGGATGCCCACCTGACAAAGCCTCTCGACTTCCCGATGCTTCTGCGCGCAATCGAAAGGCTTTTCGAGCAGCACTAGGCAGTATAAGGAGCGGCTGAACCGGATGGACGAGCTTTGCTCATACTGGATGGATGAGCTTTGCTCATACTGGATGGACGAGCTTTGCTCATACTGGATGGATGAGCTTTGCTCATACTGGATGGATGAGCTTTGCTCATACATCCCGTAGCCTAGCAAGCGGGACAGCGTAGTATTCGTAGACGGATACTGTCTCAAACCCGCATGAGCGGTACAGCGCCCGGGCCGGTTCGTTCTGGGGGCTGACATAGAGTGCGGTAGGCATGTCCGGCGGGGCCCAGCGGCTGGTACCGGCGAGGAGTGTCTGCATCAGCCGGCGGCCCACGCCCTGCCGCCGGCAGGAGGGCGTGACGCACATCCCAAAAATGAGCGGCCGCTCTCCGCTGTGATCGATGCAGCCGCAGCCGGCGATCTGCCCGTCCAGCTCCGCCACGAGGAGATCCGTCGTCGTGCTTCTGAGCGACTGCCCGATATAGCGCGCCGCGACATCGGGCGTAGAGCCGAACGCGGCGATGTGAAGTGCCCGAAGCGCGGCGAAATCCTCTGTCGTACCGGGGCGGACATCCGGTGCGGGTGTCCGGTGGCGGCGCGGCGGGTGGCAGAGCATCAGTTCCTCCGCCTCCTCGAAGGTGGCCCCCAGCCAGGCGACAATGGCCATGCGGTCAGGGAAGGCCTGTTCTGTCTGAAAGAGAAGCTTGGAATAGCGGAAGCGTTCCAGCTCCCGGCATGCGGCAGCAATGAGGGTGCGGAAGCCCCCCCGTCCGCGCGCCTCCGGCAGAACGTAGGCCGAGACCTCTGCACAGACCGTATTGTCAGCGTCCAGGTCCAATACGCCTACAAGTCGGTTCCCGTCCCACAGGAGGAAAAAAGCGTCCATCTCCGGATAGGCGTTGAAGCGGTTGCTCAGATAGAGTTCATTATAGGTACCGTCGCTCTGGTTGCATGCGGCTATCAGCGTGCGGATGTCCCACTGGGTGTGTTCGTCCAGTGCTGTGCAGGAGGTCACTCTCATGTGATTTCGTCCTTTCGATCGTCAGTTATGAAATCGGGAAAAACAAGGAAAACGATCCCTGCCGGATTTTTCTTTCCCGCGGGGTGACAATACAGAGGGGGTTCTCATCAGGGGACTTCTTCAAAAAAAGCAGAAGGAGAGAACAGAAAATGAAAAAGCTGTACGTGTTTCTAACTGCCGCTATGCTGGCTGCGGCCATGGCACCCCCAGCCGCTGCCGCGGGAGTGTTGACAGCCCGTGAAGCGCGCGCCGCCGCGCAGGCGGCAGTCCCGGAGGGGAGTGTCTGGGTCAACACTGAGGATGACGACGGGCGCTTCGAGGTCCGGCTTTATAACGACGTGAAGCAGGAAAAATACGAGGTCAAGGTGAGCAGGGCAACGGGGAAAGTCGTCTCCTTTGACAGTGAACGCAGCGACAGCCGCGGCGGCAGCCAGGTTGCGCTCACGGAGGAGCAGGCGAAAGCGATCGTCACCGCGGAATTCCCGGGCGCGCAGATCCTCTCCTGCACGCTCGAAAAAGACGACGGCCTGTTCGAATACCACATTGAGTTTACGGCCGAGAGCGTTTACGGCGAGATGGACATCCATCCGCAGACAGGGGTAGTGCTCGAGCGCGACCTGCATGTGGGCACGCGCCCGACCCCCACGGACATCAGCACGCTGATAACGGCTAAGAGGGCGATGGAGCTTGCCCAGGCGAGAGTTCCTAGCGCCATTGTCACCGACGTGGACCTCGAGCGGGAGGACGGCGCGTGGTTCTATGAGGTGGAGATGGTGAAGAACGGCGTGGAATACAATGTTATCCTTGACGCTATGGACGGGAAGGTGCTCTGGAGCGGCTTCCACCATGACGTGTGGGAGGACGCTGTGGACTCAGCTGTCTCTGGCCAGCAGACAGAGAAGAGCATCCTTTCTGACGCGGAGGTTCGCCGGATTGCGCAGTCCCGTGTTCCGGGCGCGGCGATTCATAAATGCAAGCTCGACCATGACGACGGACGCCTGATCTATGAAATCGAAATGAAGAAGGGCGGCCTTGAATACGAACTGGAGATCGACGCCTACTCCGGCTCCATCCTCAATTATGAGGTGGACGACGACTGATTCCCTTGACAAAAACGCCCGGCATTGCCGGGCGTTTTTTCTTTCCGTCCGGTCAGCGGATGATATAGTTTTCCACACCATGTTCCGCCAGAGCGCGAAGCTCCTTCTCAATGAACTGGCTGCTGCCGGATTCGATCATGGCAATGAGCGTCGAGACGTCCGCATCGTCGAGCTGGCGGAGTACTGCCTGTATTGTTTCATATGGTTTATCCCCGGGGTAATATATCGTCGTGTCTCCGGCGATGAGCTGTTCGCCGAACAGGGAAGGCATCATCTCGACAATGAGCGTCCCGCCGAAGATCTCCGCCGGGCGTGCGCCGCCGTAGCGCTCATCTTCCTCACCGAACATCGCCGAGGCGGGCACAGCACAGGCCAGCGCGGTTCCCTCCTGCTCAGCCTCCTCGCGCAGGGAATCCACGAAGGTGCGCAGGACTTCGCTGCGCTCCATCCGGCTTTCCCACTCGCCGTAGGTGGCCAGGCGGGTGCCGATCCCCTCCGGAAACTGAACATATTCGAGCAGGACAGTATCCACCCCGGCCCCGGCTGCCTCGAGCACAAGCTGGCGGATGTAGTCCTGGGCCTGCGGCGCATAGGGGTTCAGCCACGGGTTGCCCCCGGCGTTCGGATCATTGTCCACCCAGCTCAGGCCCGTGTCCATATACTTGACGGCGGACGAGCGGTCGAACGCATAGGGTGCCTTCGGGTCACGGAAGGCGCCGATCCGCCCGGCGACCTGATATCCCATGCCGTGCAGGATGTCAACCGTTTCCGCCAGATTGACAGCGCCCGGCTCCACCGCGTTCTGGTTGACAGCCAGCTCCGCCTCGGTCTGGAACAGGACACTGCCGTCCGCCGCCTTGAGTTCGAGCACAACGGATTTCGTCTCCTCCGGCGGGAACGCCTCCAGAAAAGCGGCGAAGTCCCCGGAAAGGAGCACTTCGCGCGGGATCTCCACAGCGCGCAGTGTCTCGAGCGAGGCGGGGGGCGCCTCCGGTTCCTCTGCTTCCGGCTCGGGCGCGGAGCTTTCCTCCGGCGCGGGAGGATCCAGAGCCTCGGATGAGGAGGCGTTTTTTTCACGTTCCAGCTCGGCGAGCAGCCGGCCGGAGAAGAAATCGCAGAGCGGGCGGTAGAGGCTGGCGCCCACAAAGGCTGCCGCCGCTACCGCCAGCAGCACGGCGGTGAATTTCACGCCGGAAAAGCGTCTGCGCCGGTAAATATGGCGGTAACGTTTGATTTTAATCCGTTTTGCCACCGTAACACCCCTTTATATTCCTCTGGCGGGCCGGGTTTTCATTGAAGATGAGGTTCAGGTCGGGAGCTGATGACCGATCAGCCCATAGATCGCCAGTGAGACGATGCCGGTATAGAGCAGCAGGATGGGCATCCCCTTAAACGCGCGCGGGAGCGTGATCAGCTCCAGGCGCTGCCGCCCAGTCTTGATGAGGAAGAGGGCCAGCGTGTATCCCACGCCTGACCCGAGGCCGAAGCCGGCGGCCGCGGCGAGCGAATCCTGGCCGGGGGAGGAGAGAATGAGCGCGCCGAGCACCGCGCAGTTAAAGGCGGAGACCGGCAGCATCCGCCGCAGATCCGGCCGGCGGCATACCGGAAGAAAAGCCAGATAGACAATGGTTACACAGGCGAGATAGCACAGAGCGGCCAGCACTGGTGTCAAAGACTGTTCGGCGAGCAGGTGGCGCACCCCATAGCAGAGGAAGGAGCTGGCAAAGGTGATCCCTGTGAGTATCACACCATGGGACAGGATCTCCCGCGGGCTGCCGAACATCGCATGCCGGATGCCCAGCGCGCGGGTAAAGAAGATATTTTCGAGCAGCGCGGCAGTCAGCGCATAGAAAAGAAACTGAAAAATGGCTTCCATTTCTTCGCCTCCTATTTGGAAATTGGCGTCCCGTCGACTCCGTCCGGCCGGGGAGGATGCGCAGCGTCGCGCAGCATGTCGCGCTGGAGGCGCTGATCGCTCTGGTACAGCGCGCCGCGTAGGAGGCGCCCGATCGCCCGGCATCCCGCAGCGAGAAAGGCGATGACAATCAGCCCTCCGAACGGGAAGAGCAGCGCGTCGATCCGCCAGGAGATCCACGATACCGGCATGCCCCAAAGTGTCCCCGCGCCGAAGAGCTCACGGACACAGGCCACTATCCCCATCACGGCGCCGAATCCGGCCAGCGCCAGCCCTGTCCGCCGGAGCGCGGCGAGGGGATGCCCCCACAGCTCCTCCTTTTCACACAGGTGCATCAGCAGAGTATTGACCGCGAGAACGGGGAAATATACCCCCAGAGAGTCAAGAATGACCGGAAAATGCGCTGTCAGCAGGGCTTCCGCCGGCAGGAGCAGCGCCATGGCGCACAGCGCGTAAACCGGCGTGCGGATAAAGGCCGGGAGGCGGGAGCCGGTGAGAGAGGCCAGAAGCACAGTCGGAAGCGTGGCGACGACCATGCCGGTAAACACACACAGGGCGGCCCGGAGCGAATAGGAGGCCGCGATAACAAACGGCAGTGCGAGGCCGAGTGCCAGCACGGGATTCTCCGTTATCAGTCCCGGCAGACGGCGGACACGGTTATGATGCTTTCTCGTTTTCAGAAGAAACAAGTCTTGCCCTCCTTATTTTGCGGTGCAGCAGTTCATCTGCGAGATCAAACAGAGGCACGAACGCGTTACAGAGCAGCAGCGCGAACGGGAACCCCTCCTCAAAGCCGCCGAAACGGCGGAAGAGCATCGTCATCACCCCGGTCAGGACAGCGTAGAGCATCGTGCCGGTGGGGCGCTTGGGACTTGTGACAGGTTCCATGAGCATGAACACCGCTCCGAAGATTAGGATACCCGAAAACAGCTCGTACATTACCGATTCGTTTCCCGGCATGGAGGCGCGCGGAAACAGCCAGGCCAGACCTGCGCACGTGGCCAGAAAGAATACCGGCCCCTGCCACCGCACCGTTCCGCGGATGACGAGATAGAGCAGGCACGCGCACACCACCAGGATATTGGTGGCCCCCATGGGTCCGGGCACGTTGCCGAGAAGCATTTCGACAAAATCTCCCACGCTCGGGATACCGCCCGCTTTGAGCGTGTAGGCCGCGGAGGTCACGCTCCGGCCCGCGTAGGAGCCGAAGATATCCAGTCGTTCGAGCGGTGTGGGATAGGCGAAGACATCCCGCGGAAAACAGATAGCCGCGAACGCGAATCCGCCCGCCGCGGGGTTGAAGAGATTTCCTCCCACCCCGCCGAACGGATACTTCATTACAACGAGCGCGAACACAACCGCCGCCGCCAGAATCGAATAGGGGATGGAGGCGGGCAGGAGAAGGGGAATAACCAGCGCTGTCACGAGCGAGGAATGCTCCCTGAGGGTGATGCGCTGCCGGAGGAGGAGCTTACACACAATGTCGCACAGGAACGCGACCCCGGCGGAAAACACCCCGAGCACGGCGGCGCGTGCGCCGTAGTAGTACACGGCCATGAAATAGACAGCGAAGAGGACGATGAGCACATCCTCGGTGAGTGTCCGGCAGGAATCCTTCTGGCGGATATAGGGCGGGGCGTTAGTCATGGGAGGCCACCTCCTCCTTTGCACTGTCCAGCGAGCGGACGATGCCGGCCGCCCGCCTGATTTCGGCGGAAAGATCGAGCTTGGCCGGGCAAACATAGCTGCAAGTGCCGCAGCCGGTGCAGAAGACAGCATCACACAGGCGCAGCAGGCGCAGGTTCTTTGTCTGCGCGCCTTTGTAGAGATAGACCGGCGAGAGCCCCTGCGGGCAGACCTTCACACATTTCCCGCAGCCAATGCACTGATAGTGTCGGTCCCGCTCATTGGAGCGGAACGCGAGCACAGCGCGTGTCGTAGGCGTCACGGGGACTTCTTCGTCAGGAGAGATGCAGCGCCCTGTCATCGGCCCGCCGAGCACCACGCGCCCGGGGATCTCGATGAGCCCGCAGCGCTCGAGCACCTGCCGGGTAGTCACGCCGCAGAGCACCTCCAGGTTCTGCGGGTTCGCCACACAGTCCCCCGCCACAGTGACAAAGGCGCTTGTCTGGCGGACGCCGCGGTGAACGGCGCGGTAGAGATGGATGAGTGCGCACACGCCCACGAGCAGTGTGCTCTGCGGCTGCTGGGTGAAGAGGGTGCGCGCCTCGGCGGGATATTTCCCGGTTATCTTTCTGATGCGCACGCCATATAATGAGCCGGGGATTTTCAGCCGCGTATCGTAAAGATTTTTATAGACGGCGATGATGGACTCGCTCGTCCCCGCGGCGCGCGCAGCAAGCCACAGCCCCTCCACCGCCTGCTGGGAGAGCTTGAAAAGCGGGCTGAGCTGGCTGGAGACATAGGGCTCGTCGTCCACAGCGTCGGCCACGAGCAGGGAGACGCCGCCTTTTGCGCCCTGCTTGAGCTTATCCGCTAGGAGAAGGCCGTCGCGCTCGTCGATGATAGCGGCGCTCCTAGCGTAGCGCAGGACCTCTTCGCCGCTTAAAGAGCCGGGATCGTCGGCAGGGGGCAGATCCATCGCCTCCGCCGCGCCCGACGTGCAGTCGCGCAGATCCCTCGAGAGCGCCGGATCCTTATGCTGTTCGAGAAGCATCCCGCCGCGGCCGAAGAACGCGGCCGTCCGCCAGAAGCGGCGGGAAGGACCGTCCGCCCGCGGCGGGGCCGTTCGCTGAAAAAACACGGTGAATAAAAACCTCCTTGGGAGCCCGCAGGGAACCGGCCTCCCGCATGATTTAAACTTAGAAAGCCGTTCTGCCCGCCGCCGTTAACAGACAGCGGCCGCAAAACAGGGCGGATAGGAGAAATAATATCCGGAAAGGGGCATGATCATGGAGATAAAACCTGTCGATCCCCATCGCGTGCGCATCGCGCTCGATGCCGCGGATCTTAGGCGGCTGGGCATTGACTACCGGGATCTCATCGAGGGCTCGCCGGCACTGGGCCCGGTGTTGGGCTCCCTCTTCCGGCTGGCTGCCCGCCGGGCAGGCTTTTCCGATACCGGACGCCGTATCCTCATCGAAGTCTATCCGGCCCCGGACGGCGGCTGTATGCTCTGCTTTTCCGGACTGGGGGACACGCCCGTGCGCTACCGCCCTCTGTGGGAGAGCCTGGAGCCGTGCCTCTTTGCCTTCGAGGACGCGGATGCCCTTTTCGCGGGCTGCCGGGCGCTCTGGAGGCTGATGCCGGGGAAAAGCGGCGTTTCGTCGCTCTACTGGGCCGGCTGGGCCGGGGCGTTTATTCTCTCGGTATGCCCGCAGGAGCTGCCGCCCGGCCGGGTCTGCACGCTGCTCGGGGAGTATGCCCGCCTCATCGGGCGCGGGCGCCTGCGCGAAGCGGTGCTCAAGGAGCACGCCTGCCTGTTGTGCGGGGAAAACGCTGTCGCGGCGCTTGCGGCGCTCTAGGAGAGGGCCGCCTGTGCCCGCTCGCGCAGGGAGCGGACAGCCGCCGCATAGTCCCCGGCGCCGAAGAGGGCGCTTCCGGCGACAAGCAGGTTGGCCCCGGCACGCACGACGTCCTCCACGGTCGACAGATCGATGCCGCCGTCCACCTCGATGTCGAGCGCCGGGCGGCCGATACGCTGCGCCTCGGCGCGGATGGCGGCGATTTTCGGAAGCATCGCGGGCATGAACTTCTGCCCGCCGAAGCCGGGCTCAACGGTCATGACCATCACGACGTCCGCCTCTGCGAGCAGAGGGAAGACCGCCTCGGCGGGCGTGGCGGGCCTCAGGACAAGCCCCGCGCGCACGCCCAGAGCGTGCAGATCCCGCAGAAGGGCAGCAGCGTCCGTTTCGGCCTCCACGTGATAGGTGACGGTGTCCGCCCCGGCCTGCACGAAGGCGGCGGCGTAGCGCTCGGGGGATGTGAGCATCAGGTGGACATCCAGCGGCAGGCGCACATGAGGGCGGATGCAGCGGACCACGCCCGGCCCGAGTGTCAGGTTCGGGACGAAGTGCCCGTCCATCACATCCACATGGAGCATGTCCGCTCCCGCCTGTTCCATGGCCCGGCACTCCTGCCCCAGGGCAGAAAAATCGCTCGCCAGAATGGACGGCGCTATCCGAATCACCGGCCGCTGTTCCTCACGCACAGAAACCCCTCCTCATGAAAAAGCCGCATCACTGCAACACTGCATAATCATTTTTATTTTATAATAAACGGCGAATAAAATCAACCTCTGCGGCTTGTCTGGCGGGGATTTATCATTTGTTTACGTGCGGTTCACACCTTTTTCCGACTTTTTCCGCCCCAGTTCGTTGAACTCCCTGCGGCTTTATGTTATGATGTAGGATGGAAAATCAGAGGAGGGATCCGTCTTGCCGACCGTTACACTGCTCGCTCACACGCCTCTCCCGGCCGGTACAGTCGCGGCGGCGGCGAGGCTGTGCTACTCGAACGCGGATATTGCCGCCGTCTCCGAGCGCATGCAGGGGGAGAGGGCGGACGAATTTGTCCGCATGCTCGCCGGGCTGGGGCATGAGAGTCCCATCGAGCATGCCAGCTTCACCTTTGGCATCGAGGGGGTGTCGCGCACGTTCCTTGCGCAGATCACCCGCCACCGCTTGGCCTCATACAGCGTGCAGAGCCAGCGGTATGTTGACAAGCGCGATTTTTCCTACATTGTGCCCCCGTCCGTGCGGGAGAATCCCGAGGCGCTCGCCGAGTTCGAGGCGTGCATGCGCCGGTGCGCCGAGTCGTATGAGAGGTTAGCGGAGCTGCTCAGCGGCGGGGATCCGCAGAAACGTAGAGAGATCCTGGAGGATGCGCGCTTCGTTCTGCCCGGCGCGTGCGATACGCGCATGATCGTTACGATGAATGCACGCAGCCTGCGGGGCTTTTTCCGCCAGCGCTGCTGCCGGAGAGCCCAGTGGGAGATTCGGGCGGTGGCGTGTGAGATGCTGCGCCTAGTGAAGGAGGCGGCTCCCGTGCTGTTCGAAAACGCCGGGCCGCCGTGTCTTGCCGGGCCGTGTCCGGAAGGGAAGATGTCCTGCGGAAGGATGGAGGAGGTGCGCGCCGCGTTCCGTGCGGCGGAAAAGGAATGAGCCGTCTCATCGTTTTGGAGGGGACTGACGGCAGCGGAAAGGGGACCCAGACATCCCTGCTCGCCGCCGCTCTTGAGCGGGATGGGATCCACCCCACTGTCCTCTCATTCCCGGACTACCGGAGCGATTCGTCGGCCCCGGTGCGGATGTACCTTGCCGGGCAGATCGCCGAACGTCCGGAGGACGTGAACCCCTATGCCGCGTCGAGCTTCTATTCGGTGGACCGGTACATCAGCTTCAAAACGAAATGGGAGAAGCTCTGGCGGGCAGATGGCGTCATCCTCTCCGACCGGTACACGACCTCGAACGTGACGCACCAGATGGAGAAGCTGCCCCGGGAAGAATGGGGCGCGTTCACCGATTGGCTGTACGAGTTTGAATATGACCGGCTGGGCCTGCCGCGCCCGGATCTCGTCCTCTATTTGGACATGCACGAGGCGCTGTGCCGCCGCCTGTTAGAAAAGCGGTACGCGGGGAATAATGAAAAGAAGGATCTCCATGAACGGGATGCGGACTACCTAGTCCGGTGCCGGAGGGCAGCGCTGTGCGCGGCGGAACGCCTAGGCTGGCGGGTGGTGCGCTGCTTCACCGAGGCTCCGCTCGCGCCCCGGAGCGCGGAGGACATCGCGGAAGAGATCTGTAAATGTGTAAAAAAACTAATTTAATATACAAACTGTAAAAAGGAGGCGCTTTTATGATCTATATCTTTCTGGCCCCCGGCTTCGAGGAGGGGGAAGCGCTCGTGCCGCTGGACATCCTGCGTCGTGCCGGACAGGCGGTGCAGACCGTGGGTGTGCGGGAAAAAATGATTACAGGGTCGCACGGCATCCGTGTCGAGTGCGACATAACGATTGAAGAGGCCGTGATCGACGGGCTGGAGATGGTCATCCTGCCCGGCGGCCTGCCCGGAACGCGCCATCTCCAGCAGGACGCTGACGTGGGGCGGCTGGTGGATTACGCGTTTCAGAACGATCTCTGGGTTGGGGCGATCTGCGCGGCGCCGAGCGTGCCGGGATCCCGCGGCTTACTCCGAGGGCGGCGGGCGACGTGTTATCCCGGCTTTGAGGAGGAATGCGCCGGCGCCGAGATGACAGGAGCCTTCCTTGAGGCGGACGGCCGCCTGATAACGGCGAAGGGGATGGGTGTTGCCACCGAGTTCGGCCTCAAGCTGGCCGGATGCCTGGCGGGAGAGGCCGGGGCGGAGCGGATCAGGGCGGCGATCATGTGCCGGTAGGGGATATCCGCCAGGTGAAGCAGAAGCTGCGGCAGGGAGCCAAAGCGCGCCGCCGTGCGCTGGATGAGGCAGATAAGCGCCGTCTGGACGCGCTTGTGTGCCGCCATACCGTGCGGCTTTACCAGTACCGCCGGGCACGGACAGTGCTGTGTTACTTGTCCACGCCGATAGAGGTGGGCACGCACGACATCCTCCGGCACGCCTTCGCGCACGGCAAACGCATCGCGCTGCCGCGGTGCGTGGAGGGGACAAGGCTGATGGACTTCTACCTTATCGAGTCCGCGGACGATCTGGAGCGGGGAGCGTTCGGCCTGCTCGAGCCGAAGCGGACGTGCCGGAAGCTCAGCGATTTTTCAAACAGCGTGTGCTTGGTGCCGGCGCTCCTGTTCGACCGGGAGGGCTACCGCATGGGCTACGGCGGCGGCTATTACGACCGCTTTCTCTGCGGCTACCGCGGCCCGAAGGTGGGCCTCATTTATTCGCGGGACATTTACCCCGCTCTGCCGCACGGCCGGTTTGACCGGCCTGTGGATCTTATCGCCAGTGACGTGGGCTTTTTCTACGTCCACAGGAAAGACAGGATGAATTCTCGTCTGAAAGGGGAACAGCCGAAGCATGGAGGAAAAACGAGATGAATTTGAGGAGCTGATCCGCTCTTTCAGTATGGACAGGCAGTCCGCTCCGCAGGGGACCCCGCAGCGGGCAAGGGGAATGAGCGGGACACCGTCGGGCATGCCGCCGCGTGGGGCGGCGCCGTCCGGGCGCTTCAGTCCCTCCGGCTTCGAGTCCCAGCCTCCCCGCACAGGAGCGCGGAATCCGGCGGGAGGACAGCGCTTCCCTTCCTCTGGTTTTGAGGCGCCGCCGTCCCGTACGCCGCCGCCCCAGCCGTACAGCTCCGCTCCATCCCGGGCGTATCCGCCAAACACGGGTTATCCGCAGTCTGCAACGACAACTGGCGTTACGCCAGCAGGCGTTACGCCGGTTGGCGCAGGACGTTTCAGCCCCTCCGGTTTCGAGACGCAGGGCGGTTTGGTTCCATCCGGACAGCAGCCGGTCCCCACGTCCTCCGTTTCGCAGCCGCGAAATTTTCAGGTGCGCATCAATGAGGAGGATTATGCCGCCTCCCCCGGCGTTACCTTTCGGACCGCCTCCGCGGGCGCGCCGGGCGGATCAGGGGGCGGGCGGGTGCCGCCGGCCAGGACGGTGGAGAGCGGCACGTCCCGGCCGCCGGAGAAGAAGAGAAAACGTAAAAAACGCGGGGGAGGCGTACTGCGTTTTTTTGAGGCGCTGATCATCGCCGGCGCGCTCGTGGCGTGCTCGATATTCCTTTCCATCTTCGCGCTCCAGAGCATGAGCGATTTTCTGGGCATGAACAAGGAGGAGCATACAGCCTCCTTTACACTTAAGGGGAATCCCACCATGAAGGAGCTGGCTGCGCAGCTCGAGCAGGCGGGCATCATCACCCAGCCGCTGACATTCCAGATCTACGGCGCCCTCACCCGCAAGGAGGACGAAAAGTTCGAGGAGGGGACATATGAGCTGAGCAGCAAGATGGCGTACAGCCAGCTTCTGGAAAAGTTCTCGCGCGGCAACAAGGCCGAGAAGGAGACAGTGCGCATCACGTTCCCGGAGGGACGCACCATCGTGCAGATTGCCGAGGAGCTGGAGAAGAACGGTGTCTGCACTGCGGAGGAGTTTTACGAGGCCGCCGATACAGGCAGCTACGGCTATGAGTTCGAGGACAGTATCCCCGATAATCCGCTGCGCTTCCACCGGCTGGAGGGGTATATTTTCCCCGACACCTATGATTTCTATGTCCCCGAGCCGGCCGAATCGGTCGTGGCGAAATTCCTCAAGGCGTTTAACGCGAATGTCACGCAGGATCTCTATCTCGCCATGGAGCACCGGGGGCTGACGCTGGATCAGACCATCGCGCTCGCCTCCGTCATCCAGAAGGAGGCCGGCGACGTGGAGCTGATGTATGACGTTTCGTCGGTCTTCCACAACCGTCTGACCGCCGGAATGCGCCTTGAGTCGGACGCGACAAGCGACTATATCAAAAACCAGATGATGCCCAACCTTTCCTCGCCGGACCAGTCCATGTTCGACGCTTACGACACCTATGTCTGCGACGGCATCCCCGTCGGGCCCATCAACAATCCGGGGATGAATGCCATCAACGCCGCCATCGACCCGGTGGAGACGCCGTACTACTTCTTTTTAAGCGATCAGAAGGGAGAGTACCACTTCTCGGAGACGCTCGCCCAGCATCAGGCGTTCATGACCGACGCGGGCGACGCCCACGGCACGGCGACCGGACACGACGATCTGGAGGGCGCCGGGACGCCGGGCGAAGTACCCGGCGAGGCGCAGTAGGGGATGGTGAATATGAAACTGCCGGAGGTGCTTTCGCCCGCCGGGGACACGGAGAAGCTGCGCCTGGCAGTGCTCTACGGGGCGGACGCCGTGTATCTGGGCGGCGGTCCGTTCACAATGCGTCAGGCGGCGCGCGGCTTTTCAGAGGAGGAACTGCCGCGTGCCGCAGCGTTCTGCCATGAGAACGGGGTGCGCGTGTATCTGACATGCAACACCCTCCCCCGCGGTGAGGAGGCCGATAGGATAGAGGATTTCCTGCGCGCCGCGGCCGACGCAAAGGTGGACGCGCTCATCGTCACGGATCTCGGCGTTCTGGCGGCCGCCAGAGAGCTTGTCCCGCAGATCCCGCTGCATGTCTCCACACAGGCGGGTGTCGTCAACTGGCGGAGTGCGAGGGCGCTCTGGGAGCTGGGGGCAAAGCGCGTCATCCTCGCCCGTGAGCTTTCGCTCGAAGAAATCCGCGTCATCCGGGAGAAGACGCCGCCGGAGCTGGAGCTCGAGGCGTTTGTCCATGGGGCCATGTGCATGGCCTTTTCCGGGCGGTGCCTCATCAGCGACTATCTGGCCGATCGCGACCCCAACCGGGGGCGCTGCGCCCAGCCGTGCCGGTGGAAGTACCGGCTGGTGGAGGAGAAGCGGCCGGGGGAGTATTACCCCATCGTGGAGGATGAGGACGGCAGCTGGTTTTTTAACGCAAAGGATCTGTGTATGATAGAA
The DNA here is from genome assembly GCA_949743955.1 of uncultured Oscillospiraceae bacterium. Classification (GTDB taxonomy): domain Bacteria; phylum Bacillota; class Clostridia; order Oscillospirales; family Ruminococcaceae; genus Harryflintia. Next base: position 19,664 of record CATJVQ010000056.1, read on the forward strand.
CATCTGGACGAGCTGTACCGGGCGGGTATCACGTCCTTTAAAATCGAGGGGCGGCAGAAGAGCGCGTACTATGCCGCTGTTGTGACAAACGCCTACCGCGCCGCCCGCGACCGGCTGGGGGAGGAGATGTCCGCGCCGCCCGCGTGGGCAGTGGAGGAGGTGCTGCGCGTCAGCCACCGACCGTATTCGACGGGGTTCTATTTCGGCCGCCCGCAGCGCGGGCAGGACGATCGCTGCGGCGACCCTGTGCGGGAGTGGGAGGTGGCCGCCGTTGCCGAGGAGTGGCGGGACGGCTGGCTCTGGGTGAGCCAGCGCAACCGCTTCCGGGCGGGGGATGAGCTGGAGCTCCTCTCGCCGGGGGAAGCGCCGCGGGCGTTTCTAGTGGAGGCGCTCCGGGACAAAAACGGCGCCCCTATCGAGATCGCGCCGCATCCGACCATGCGCGTGGGGATGCCATGCTCCGTCCCGGTCCGGTGCGGGGCGCTTTTGCGCCGCAGGAGAGGGCGGGAATAATGCGCGAATACCGTTATGAGGCCGGCCCCGGGGAAGAGGGGTTAAGCATCGGGGAATTTCTGCGCCGCAGGCAGGGGTTTTCGGCGCGTGCAGTAACGAAGCTCAAAAAATCCCCGCGCGGCATCCTGATCTGCGGCGTCCATGCCCGGACCGTCGACCGGCTGCACATGGGGGATGTGCTCACCGTCACGCTCGAGGAGACAGATGTGCACAGGGCCGTGCCGAGCGGCAGGCGGGTGGAGATCCTCTATGAGGATGAGGATCTCATCCTATGGAACAAGCCCCCCGGCATGCCCTGCCACACAAGCTGCGGCCATGCGGTGGACACGCTCGAAAACGTGTGGACGGCTCATTTCCAGCGGCGGGGGATAGAGATCCCGCCGCTGCGCGCGGTGGGGCGGCTGGACAGCGACACAAGCGGCTGTGTGCTGACAGCGAAGAACCGGTTTGCTGCCTCGCGCCTCAAGGAGCACTATGAGCGGGAATACTGCGCGCTCATCGGGGGAGTGCTCAAGGGGAGCGGACGCATCGACGCGCCCATCTGGCGGCCCGATCCGGTGGAGATGCTGCGGGTGGTGGATCCCCGCGGGCAGCAGGCGGTCACGGAATACCGGGCGCTGTCCTCGTCCGGCGGACTGACGTTCGTGTACTTCCGCCTCCTGACAGGGCGGACCCATCAGATCCGCGTACACATGGCGCATATCGGGCATCCCATCGCCGGGGACGCGCTCTATGGCGGCGTGCAGGGGGTGATCCCGCGCCAGGCGCTGCACTGTCGGCGGACATGGTTCACTCATCCGGTGACGGGGGAAAAGGTGGACGTATGCGCGCCACTGCCCGAGGATATGCAGCTCTGCCTGCGGGAAGCGGGCTTTTTGAAGGAGGAAGAGCTATGCGAATCATGATGCTGGGCGACGTGGTCGGTCAGGCGGGGGTGGAGTGCGTGCGCCGGCTGCTGCCCGGCTTCCGGCGGCAGAACGGGGTAGATTTCGTCATCTGCAACGGGGAGAACAGCGCGCAGGGGAACGGCATCCTGCCCAAAAGCGCCGACATGCTCCTCGACGCCGGGTGCGACTGCATCACGACAGGCAACCACGCCCTGCGCCGCCGGGAGATCTATGATTATATGGACAGGACGCCCTGTGTCATCCGGCCCGCCAACTATGACCCTTCTGCGCCCGGGAAGGGCTGGTATGTGATCGATCGCCCGCCGCTGCGGGTGCTGGTGCTGAATTTACAGGGGCTGGTTTACCTCGACGCCATCCGCAGCCCGTTCGATGTGGCCGACGAGCTGATCGCCGCGGCGGACACGAAGACCATCATTGTCGATTTCCACGCGGAGGCTACGAGCGAAAAGCTGTGCATGGGGTATTATCTGGATGGAAGGGTTTCCCTTGTCGCGGGGACGCACACGCACGTGCCCACGGCAGACGAACGTGTCCTCGATGGGGGGACGGGCTACATCACGGATCTGGGCATGTGCGGGGGGCGTGACTCTGTGCTCGGTGTCCGCCGGGAGCTGGCCATCGCCCGCATGCGCACACACCTGCCCACGCGCTTTGAAAACGATCCGAATCGTATCCACCTTCAGGGAATTCTTGCCGATATTGACCCGCAAACCGGCAAAACATCTAAAATAACCCGTTTTGAAATTGAATAACTGATATAAAAAACGATTAAGCTCTTGTAAAACGGCAGAAATTAGTGTACAATCATAATAGGAAGAAAGACAAACGCTGGGATACTTCTTATGAATGGAAGGATATGGAAGGCTCCGTGCGGATGCGTCCCGGTTGGCGGAACCTGTCCGATGGCAATCCTCAAAAAGTGGAAAGAGACATATTTTTGAGGACTGTCATAGGATCTGCGGCCTCTGTTCGCATAGATCATTCATGAAAACTCTTTCGTTTGGAGGCATCGCCATGGAAATTCTTAAAGTTTCGGCCAGATCGGTTCCCAATTCAGTGGCTGGCGCCATTGCAGGCGTCATTCGGGAGAAGGGAGCGGTCGAAGTGCAGGCTGTGGGCGCGGGTGCGTCCAATCAGGCGGTCAAGGCGGTTGCTATCGCCAGAGGGTATCTGGCCCCCTCGGGCATTGATCTTGTCTGCATCCCTGCGTTCGCCAATGTCGTGATTGACGATGAAGAACGTACAGCCATCAAGCTCATTGTTGAGCCGCGGTAACGTTGGCTTCCGGGCGCCCTATTGTCTTTCAAAAAGCCGCCCCGTACCGATAAGGGTACGGGGCGGCTCTCTGTTTCATTCCATCAGGATGGTGGTTACGTCCGCAGTGCAAAGCGCCCCTCGCGCAGCAGCCGCGCGAGGTCCGCTTCGTCGGACACATCCTCCTCTGTGGTGATACCCCCGAGGGAGGGGTTATCGAAATCGTGGTAGTCGCTGCCGGAGGTGAGGATGAAGTGCGGGTGATCCGCCGCCCACTGCCGGGACATCTCGTTGCGGTTCCGGTGCTGGGGATGGGCGTTATGGACTTCGATCCCGTCGAGATCCGCGGCGTTCTGCGGCCGGCAGGGGGAGCGGAACGGGTGCGCTTGGATGAGCAGCGCCCCTGCCCGGCGGCAGATGTCGTGTACCTGCGGCAGCGTTTTACGGCACAGATCCGGGTGTTCGAAGACAAAATCCGGCACGGCGCCATAGATAAGGAAATCCTCCGGGCCGCTCACGATGCGTATCTCCATGCCGAAAAAAACCCGGATACCGCACGCATCCCCCTCCGCCGCAGCCCGGCGGCAGCCGAGAAGGTAACGCTCCATGCGCTCCCGGTCCGTGGAGCCGAAGTCACGGAGCAGGTCCTCGTCGAAATGGTTGGTAATAACGACGGCGCCGAACCCCTTCTTCTGATATTCACGCACGACCTCGACAGCCGGGACATGCCCGCACGGACTGCCCTCGCTGGTGTGCGCGTGCATTTCGATCATCACTGCGGCATCAGCTCCAGACTCCAGCAAAACTGCGTATCATCCATGCGGTACCGCTTGAGCAGGACAGGCCCGCAGCTGTTCGACCCGACGCCGGAATTCTTGTAGTCTAGGCACAGGACAGTGTCGCCGCAGGGCTCAAGCTCATAGTTATGCGCTTTTTTCGCCAGCTCCTCCTGCGTGTAGGGGGAAGCGTTAAAGCTGAGCGCGCTGCCGGACGCGGTCAGGACAGCGGAAGAGGAACACAGGGTGACAAAGCTGCATCCAAAGTGGCTGCCGTTCTCCTGCGGGCGGATGTAATCCTCATGCATCCCGCACACGCTCGCTTGGAACAGTCCGAGCCAGCTCGCGCGGTGTTTGTCCGCGTAGCTCTCATAGGGGCCGTAGCCGAAATAGGCAGCGGTATCCATCGACCCCGGCAGGAACAGACGCAGCCCGAAGCGCGGCAGATACGGCAGCTCCCCGTTGCGGCGGCAGTCCATGCGCACGCGGATCTTTCCGGAATCCTCTATGGTCCATACCGCGTCGATATCCACGATGCGCTGGATCGAGATGGCGCTGAGCGCGCACTGGCAGGCGATCTGCACGCCGCCCTCGACAGCCGCCGCCTCGACACGGTAGACGCGCGGGAGGATGCGATCATATCCGGCCTTCTCCCAGAGCAGGCGGACATTCCGGTCATTGTCGGTCGGGGCGCGCCAGAGGTTCCACTGCATCGGGCGGGTGAGAAGGGTCTTACCCGCGAAGACCAGCTCGGAAAACGTGCCGGTGCGCTTGTCAAATACATACCGGAAGGATTCGCTCCCGACAGTGACGAAGCGCCCGTCCTCCTGGAAGGCGGCCTTTCCTGGCGCGCCCGTCCAGGCTGGGACGACGGGGGCATCTCTGAGGATCAGCTGATCGAAGCCGCATTCGCGCCCGGCCTTGGTGAGGGGAGCGTCGAACTTCTGGATATACGTGAGCTTTAAGCAGCAGCATCCCTCGTCCGGCACAGAGCAGGGCAGCGGTACGCGTCCGGAATCCCAGCCGGGGATGGAGGGCAGAGGGAATTCGCCGCCGGAGAGGAGCTTTCCGCCCTTCGTGAGCTCCCAGCGCACAGTGAGGAAGTCGCGCAGATCCGTGAATGCCAGCTTGTTTGTAAAGACGATCTCCGCCCCCTCCAGCCGCGCGCGCACGGGCCGGATGACATTTTTGTACTCGAGGAGTCCCGTGTGCGGGGTGCGGTCGGGGTAGACGAGGCCGTCCATGCAGAAGTTGCCGTCGTGCGGGAACTCGCCGAAGTCTCCGCCGTAGCCGAACTTTCTGCGGCCGTCGGGCGTGGTGCCCTGGTAGACGCCATGGTCGCACCACTCCCACACGAACCCGCCGCAGAAGCGGTCGTTGCGGTCGATGAGGCCGAAATATTCCTCCGCGTCGCCGGGGCCGTTGCCCATCGCGTGGATGAATTCGCACAGGACGACCGGCTTTTCGCCGTCGTCATATTGATAGCCATCGGCCTCGCCTGCCGAGATAAGCCCCATGTCCGGTTTCTCAAACTCATCCTGACACACATCCCCCAGCGCCCTGGAGAGTTCATATGTGGACGGATACATCCGGCTGTACAGATCGAGCATCGAGCGGTCGTTCTGATGGCTCCCGGTGGAGTAGATGCTGCTCTCATAGTGGACAAGGCGCTCCGGATCGTAGGACTTGATCCAGCGCCCGGCCTTCTCGAAGGCGGGGCCGTAGCCGGATTCGTTGCCCATCGACCAAATAAGCACGCTCGGGCAGTTTTTATCCCGGCAGACATTGCGCTTCGTGCGGTCGATGATGGCCTCCTCAAAGCGCTCGTCCTGCGCGATCAGGCCGAAGGTGAGGAGCTGCCCGCCGCCATAGATGGTGGTGGTGCCGTGGGTTTCCACATCGGCCTCTGCGATGAGGTAGAAGCCAAACTCATCGCAGAGCTGCGGGAACCATGGGGCGTTCGGATAGTGGCTGGTGCGGATGGCGTTGACATTGTGCTCCTTCATAAGCCGCAGATCGTGTATCGCCTGCTCGCGGCTGATGGCGGAGCCGGTAAAGGGATCGGAGTCGTGGCGGTTGACGCCGTAAAACTTTAAGCGCCGACCGTTGAGCATAAGGACCTTGTCCCGGATTTCGGCGCGGCGAAAGCCCACCTTCTGCGCGATGGCTTCCCCCGGCGTTTCAATGAGCAGGGTATAGAGGGCGGGATGCTCCGCGCTCCAGAGCGACGGGGCCTCCACATTGAAATGGACGGCGCCGTCGAGCGCCTTCTCCCGAAGAAGCTCAACGCCGGACGGGGAGTAGAGCGTGCAGACAGTCTCCGGCGTTCCGGCAAAGGTGAAGCCGACATCCAGCGTCCCGTTCTGAAGCGTCTCGTCGAGCCGGGCGTGGACAAAGTAGTCCACCACGCGCTCCTTCGGGCGGCACAGTAGCAGGACGTCGCGGAAGATGCCGGACATGCGCAGCTTGTCCTGATCCTCGAGGTAGCTGCCGTCGCACCACTTGAGCACGAGCACGCACAGCGTGTTCTCTCCGGCCCGCACGAGAGCGGAAATGTCGAATTCGGCGCTCGAGTGGGAGACCTGGCTGTATCCGGCGAAAGAGCCGTTGACCCAGACATAGCAGCAGGAATCGACCCCTTCAAAGTAGAGGGAGATATTTTCCCGCACCTCGTCCGCAGTCAGGGAGAAGACAGTGCGGTAGGCGCCGCAGGGGTTTTCCTCCGGAACAAAGGGGGGATCGAACGGAAAGGGATAGGCGACGTTGGTGTACTGATGGCGATCGAAGCCGTAATTCTGCCAGCAGGAGGGAACCGGGATTTTTCCCGGCAGCAGCGCGCCGGAGAGGAACTCATCCGGCACGCTCGCCACATCCGGATAAAAGCCGAAGTCCCACTCTCCCCGCAGGTTCCGCACCCGGGCGCTGATTCCGCCGCGGAGCGCCTCCTTGCCGCTCAGATACGGCAGATAGTAAGCTCTGTCCTCACAGGTCCCCACGCGGAACACGCGCGGGTCCTCATAATAGCGTTCCACCTTCATGAATATCCTCGCCTTTCAAAGCAATTAAGGTGACTTCAGTATAGCATCTTTTTCCTCCCCCTTCAAGAAGAATCCGGCCGCATTATGCGGCCGGATTCGTGACGCTTTTGTATCAATACAATTAGGGAGCAAACGTAACCCCCCTGTTTTTGCAGGTACTCGCGACAGATGACGCCCCGGCGTCATCTGTTGCGAGTACCGCCGTTGTTTCTACCACCGTTATTATGGTTGGTGACGTTCGTAACATTCGTGACGTTCGTGGCGCCGCCCGAGCTGGAGGAGGTGGTCGTTCCGCCGGAGCTGCTGGATCCGCCGGATCCTCCCTCATCCTCCTCATCTGAGGGTTCGGCGTGAGTGGGGCGGTGTCCGGGCAGATAGAAGGTGATAAATTTGATGGAGAAGATGTCGCAGGTGATGAAGGTCCGTTCCTCCTCCTCGTAGAGCGTGACATAGCTGCGGCCGACAGAGAACAGAACCCCCTCCTTTTTCGTCATGATCCCTGTACCGACAAGGAATTCACACACGATATAGATGCCCAGATTATCGGCAAGGAGCTGCTGAATGGAACCCTGCATCGCTTCGGTATTGAAGGATTCCTCCGGAGGGGTGACGATCTGCCCGTTTTCGCGCGCCTTGTTCAGTTCCAGATCCGTTATGGCGTTGGGATAAAAGCTGGTATTGTTGGCCATTGGTTTTGTCTCCGTTTCTCCGCCGGACACCAGTGCCCGGGGCGGACGGCCCGCTGTCCGGCGGGGGGAAGGCCGCCGCCCTCTTTCGTTCATACTCAATATTCGATTAAAATTGTACAGCCTACGGAGCGGGAAATTTTGTATGAAAAGATTTTTTACTCCGCGGATGATCTACAATTTATCGAAGATTAGTATTAGACGCGGCTATGTTTCGGCATAGGCGTCGGTGGGATTGTAGAAGCAGTGATTCCCTATCCGAATGACAAATTCCCCCACACGTGAGGGGAAATAGGGCCGGCAGGTCGGCGAATAGGGATTAAAATACCACAACGCAAAGCCGAGGTTTGTCAGCCGGTTGCCGGCGATGGCCCAGTTGGCAATATCGTAGTGGACCTGCTCTGCCCGCATGTTATAGATGTTCTGCGGGTTATACTGTCCGCGGATGGTCTCCCGGACACAGTCGAACTGTCCTGGCTGATACACGATTGCCCGGATGGTCTTTTCGAGTCGGCCGTACTCTCCGTACGTGATATTGACCCGGTTCATAACCACGCATGCGACCGCTTTCATTCCGGTATCTCCTTCGCCGCCCGCTTCACATTTGATGGTACGCGCCAGAATTTCCAGATTGGAAAACGCCATGCAGTTCCTCCTTCCCTCGGGCACATGGCGTGCCCGTCCTCATGTACCACCATGTATATGAGGCGGCGGATAGAAAAATCTGTTATTATCATATACTGGCAGAGTTAAATTTGTGAAATCGGTTGCAGAATAGACAAAATTCATGTATAATAGATGCAGTTTTGGTAAGCGGGATCCGCCGTACACGGCGGAAACGGCAAGCCGGGCGAAGAACAAAACAGGTTCCGTACTGACCACAGGGATTATCCCCGAAGGGAAAGGCGGCGGAGAAAGACGGACGCATCTTAAGATGCTTTGCCGAAAACTTTTGCGCCTTTTTTAAAAGGGCGCTTTTTTGTTGCCTGCCGTATGGAACAGGAAAGGGGAAACAGGATGGAGACACGGGTTGCGCTGATCGGGATTGTCGTGGAGAATTTTGACATGACGGAGAAAATCAACGATATTCTGCACGACTACCGGCAGTATATCATCGGGCGGATGGGCCTGCCGTATGCAAAGCGGAAGGTGGCTGTCATCAGTGTGGTGCTCGACGCGCCGCAGAACGTGGCGAGCGCCCTGTCCGGAAAGCTGGGGATGCTCGAGGGTGTGAGCTGCAAGACGATTTACTCGAGTATCTTCGGTGAAAAGGATGACTGACGCCGCGGCGCTTTTGGATCGCCTGGCAAAAGGGGAGCGTCTGGAGCGGGAGGCGTACGCCGCTCTGATCGAAGCGCTCTCCGAAGAGGGGGCGGACGGGCTGGAGGAACGGCTCTTTTCCCTCGCCAGGGAAAAAAGGGAGAGTGTCTACGGCCGGGGCGTCTATCTCAGGGGACTCATTGAAATCACGAGCTTCTGCAAAAATGACTGCTACTACTGCGGCATCCGGCACAGCAACCGGCACGCCGGGCGCTACCGCCTGAGTGAAGCGGACATCCTCGATTGCTGCGAGGCGGGCTGGGCGCTGGGACTGCACACGTTTGTCCTCCAGGGCGGGGAGGATCCGGCGCTCCGGCCGGACAGCGTGGCGCGGCTGGTGGAAATTATCAAGGCGCGGTACCCGGCGTGTGCGGTGACACTTTCGCTCGGCGAATGGCCGCGCGAGGTCTATGAGGCGTGGTTCCGTGCGGGGGCCGACCGCTACCTGCTGCGCCACGAGACAGCTAATCTTGCGCACTATCGGAGGCTGCATCCGCCCGCACTCTCGCCCCAGCGGCGCAAGGCGTGCCTGCGGCAGCTCAAGGAGATCGGATACCAGGCCGGGGCGGGGTTCCTTGTCGGGTCCCCGTGGCAGACGCCGGATCTGCTCGCGGAGGATCTGTGCTTCCTTGCCGGGCTGTGTCCGCACATGGTGGGCATCGGGCCGTTCATTCCGCACAGCGAGACGCCCTTCGCCCATTTTCCGGCGGGCAGTGTCCGCCAGACACTGCATTTAATCGCACTCGTCCGCCTCATTCTGCCGCAGGCGCTCATCCCCGCCACGACGGCGCTCGCCACCCTCGCTTCCGACGGGTACGAGCGCGGGATGCTCGCGGGGGCCAATGTTGTGATGCCGAACCTCACCCCGCAGAAAGAACGGGAGCAGTATCAGCTCTATGAAAACAAACGCACCGGCGACACCGCCGCCGGGAAGCTGGCACAGCTTGAGCGGCAGATGCGGGCGATAGGGTACCATCTGGACCTCTCGCGCGGCGACTCAAAGCTGGACACGATGATCGAAGGAGGATAAAGAACATGTATAATCCGAAATCTTTGCAGGCAGAAGAATTTATTAACGACGAAGAGATCCTTGAAACGCTGGCCTATGCCGAAAAGAACAGCCGCAACGCCGCCCTGATCGACGAAATCCTCGAAAAAGCCCGGCAGCGCAAGGGCCTTTCCCACCGGGACGCCGCTGTCCTGCTTGACTGCAAGCTGGAGGACAGGAATCAGGCCATCTTCGAGCTGGCCGGGCAGATCAAAAAGGATTTTTACGGCAACCGTATCGTGATGTTCGCACCGCTCTACCTCTCGAACTACTGTGTCAACGGCTGTGTCTACTGCCCGTATCACGCGAAAAACAAGCACATCCGCCGCAAGAAGCTTTCGCAGGACGAGATCCGCGCGGAGGTCATCGCGCTCCAGGATATGGGCCACAAGCGCCTCGCACTCGAGACGGGGGAGGATCCTGTCAACTGCCCGATTGAATACGTGCTCGAATCTATCGACACGATCTACGGCATCAAGCATAAGAACGGCGCCATCCGCCGGGTCAACGTCAACATCGCCGCCACGACAGTGGAGAATTACCGCCGCCTGAAGGAGGCAGGGATCGGGACGTACATCCTGTTCCAGGAGACGTACAATAAGAAGAGCTACGAGGAACTGCATCCGACCGGGCCGAAGCACAACTATAACTACCACACCGAGGCCATGGACCGCGCCATGCAGGGCGGCATCGACGATGTGGGCTGCGGCGTGCTCTTCGGCCTTGAGGGCTACCGCTACGAGTTCGCAGGCCTCCTCATGCACGCCGAGCATCTTGAGGCGGTGCACGGCGTGGGGCCGCACACAATCTCTGTCCCCCGCATCCGCCGGGCCGACGACATCGACCCCGACGTGTTCGACAACGGTATCGACGACGACACATTCGCCAAGATCGTCGCCTGCATCCGCATCGCCGTGCCGTATACGGGGATGATCGTCTCCACGCGCGAGAGCCAGAAGTGCCGGGAGCGCGTCCTTAAGCTGGGCATCTCGCAGATCTCCGGCGGTTCGCGCACGAGCGTGGGCGGCTATGCCGAGGAGGAGGCGGAGGAGGACAATTCTGCCCAGTTCGACCTCTCCGACCGCCGCATGCTCGACGAGGTTGTCCGCTGGCTGATGCAGCTCGGACATATCCCCTCCTTCTGCACAGCCTGCTACCGCGAGGGCCGCACGGGGGACCGGTTCATGAGCCTGTGTAAGAGCGGCCAAATCCAGAACTGCTGCCACCCGAACGCGCTCATGACGCTCGAGGAGTACCTCCAGGACTACGCCGCCCCCGAAACCCGCCGCATTGGGGATGAGCTGATCGTCCGGGAGCTCCAGAACATCCCGAACGAGAAGGTGCGCGCGATCGCGAAGGATCATCTCGAGCAGATATCGGCGGGAAAGCGGGATTTCCGCTTCTAAATACTAATCTTCGATAAATTTTAATCGAATAATAAGTACAGGGGGGACAATATGGGACTTAACGAAACCCCGTCCGCGGCCCGGACGCATATCGGCGTATTCGGGCGGCGCAACGCGGGGAAATCGAGCATCGTCAACGCTGTAACCGGGCAGGAGACGTCCGTCGTCTCGCCGGTGCGCGGTACGACGACGGACCCTGTCCAGAAGGCGATGGAGCTGCTCCCGCTCGGGCCGGTCGTCCTCATCGACACGCCGGGACTTGACGATGAGGGCATGCTCGGGGAGCTGCGCGTGCGGCGCACCCGGCAGGTCCTGCGCCGGACTGATATCGCGCTGCTTGTCGTCGATCCGGCCGAGGGGTTCGGGGAGACAGAGGCGGAGCTGCTGCGCGTGTGCCGGGAGCAGGGGGTGCCGTGTGTCGCGGCAATCAATAAGGCGGATCTCTCCTGCGCGCCGCCCGCCCTGCCGGAAGGTGTCCTGTCCGTGCGGGTGAGCGCGCTGACGAGGGAGGGCATCCCGGCGCTTAAGGAGGCGCTGGCCGCCGCTGTCCCGCAGGAGGAGGAGGCGCCGCTCGCGGCGGATCTGATTCCCGCGGGCGGCGTAGCGGTGCTGGTCGTTCCAATTGATAAGGCCGCGCCGAAGGGGAGGCTCATCCTCCCGCAGCAGCAGGTGCTAAGGGATCTATTAGACAACGGCAGGGCAGGCATCGTCTGCCGCGAGAGTGAACTGACACGGACCCTGTCCGCCCTGAGCGCGCCGCCGGATATCGTCGTCACCGACAGCCAGGCGTTCGCGCAGGTGGACGCGCTCACGCCCCCGGACGTGGCGCTCACGTCGTTCTCCATCCTGATGGCGCGGCGAAAGGGCGTGCTCGCGGCGGCGGTGGAGGGTGTCGCGGCGGCGCGGCGGCTCCGGGACGGGGAGAGGGTACTCGTCTGCGAAGGGTGCACGCATCACCGCCAGTGCGGGGACATCGGCACGCAGAAGATCCCGGGGTGGCTCCGGGAGTACGCCGGCTGCGCGCCCGACTTCACCTTCACGAGCGGCGGCGATTTTCCGGAGGATCTCTCCGGCTTTCGGCTCATCGTCCACTGCGGGGGGTGCATGTTAAACGGCCGGGAGATGCGCTACCGCCTGCGCACTGCGCAGGCGGCGGGCGTGCCGATGACGAACTACGGCATCCTCATCGCGGAGATGAAGGGGATCCTCCGCCGCAGCATCCGCATGCTGCCGGATGTGTCCGGCCTCTTGGACGGCTAAACTCATAAAAAAGAAACGGACCGCCAGACCCGGCATACCGGGTCTGGCGGTCCGCCTTTTTGTGTTGTCAGTCTCAGCAGCGCAGAGCGTCCGAGAGCTTCTTTACCAGAGTTTCGACAGCGGCGTTATCCACGGCCCCGTCCGAAAAGCTGCGTAAGGAGCGCAGGGGCAGGTTTTCGAGCATCTGGCTCATCATGCGCTGGGTGTCCGGATCGTCTCCGCCGCCCATGTTGCGCATGGTCTGGCTCACCATCTCGTTAAGGACAGCCGCCGTGCGCGGATCACGCATGAGTGCGCCGCAGGTGGTGTTGGCGGTCACTCTTAGCGGCAGGGGATTCCCCTGCATCGTGACGGTGCCCTCTAAACGGATGTCCCTCGAGGACGCGCCGATGAGGATATCGGACTCGCCCGACCCCACGTGCCAGTCCGCAAGATCCACGTTGTAGTACGCGAAGGCGCGGCGGTCGAGGGTCATTTCCACCGTCTTCTCCTCGCCGGGTTCGAGAGAAACCTTCAGAAAGTCCCGCAGCTCCTTCTCCGGGCGGGTGACGGTTCCGGTGCGGTCGCGCACATAGAGCTGCACAATTTCCTTCCCCGCGACGCTGCCGGTATTCTTTACCTTACAGGAGACGTGGAGGGTATCGCCATCCCGGAGGCTGGTTTTATCGAGAGAGAGGGAGCTGTAATCGAACGTGGTGTAGGAGAGGCCGTACCCAAAGGGGAAGAGGACGTCCATCTTCCGTGCATCGTACCAGCGGTAGCCGACGTACACGCCCTCGCGGTACTCGACGGTGTCCCCGTCGCCGGGGAAGTTGAGGTAGGCGGGGGTATCCTCCAGGCGCTTCGGGAAGGTCTCCGCCAGCTTGGCGCACGGATTCGCCAGACCGAACAGCAGATCCACCGCCGCCCCGCCGACAGCCTGCCCGCCCAGATAGCACTCGAGCACGGCCCCGACCTTGTCCAGCCACGGCATGTCGACAGGCGATCCATTGTGGAGCACCACGACAACATTCTTCTGCACAGCGCAGATTTCGCTGATCAGCCGGTTCTGGCAGTCGGGCATATGCAGGTGGGTGCGGTCGTATCCCTCGGACTCGAACGCGTCCGGCAGTCCCGCGAAGACGACAGCGACCTCCGCCTCCTTCGCCGCCCGGACAGCCTCGGCGAGCAGCGCCTCGTCGGTGCGGTCCTTGTCGGTGACATAGCCCTGCGCGTAGGAGACGCCGAAGTCTTTCGCGGCCTCGAGCGCGCTGGTGACATGGCTGGCGTTAATGTGCGAGCTGCCGCCGCCCTGGAAGCGCGGCGCGGCGGCGAACTGGCCGATGAAGGCGACACGCTGTTCCTTGCGGAGCGGGAGAAGCCCGTTTTCGTTTTTGAGCAGCACCATGCACTCGCGCGCCAGCTCGCGGGCGAGCGCGTCGTGCGCGGGGCGGTCGAAGACGGCGCCCGGCTCGCGGTTTTCGAGGTAGCGCTTTGTGATGGTGAGGATGCGGCGGACGGCCTCGTCGAGGACGGCTTCGTCGAGCGCGCTGCTCCGGACAGCCTCCACGATGAGGCGGTCGTTGTCACCGCCGCTGGCGGGCATCTCGAGTTCGAGCCCTGCCCGCAGTCCGGCTACACGGTCGTTGACAGCGCCCCAGTCGCTCATGACGTACCCCTCAAATCCCCATTCGCCGCGCAGGATGTCTGTGAGCGTGCGCGGGTTTTCCGAGGCGAAGACGCCGTTGATGCGGTTATATGAGCACATGACCGTCCATGGCTGGGCCTTTTTGACGGCTCCCTCGAAGCTCGCCAGGTAGATTTCCCGCAGCGTGCGCTCATCCACCTCGGAGGAGGCGGTCATGCGGCGGTTTTCCTGGTTGTTGGCTGCGAAATGCTTGAGGCTCGTGCCGACGTGGTGCGTCTGCACGCCCTGGATGTAGGCCGCCGCCATCTCAGAGGAGAGGAGCGGATCCTCGGAGAAGTATTCGAAATTCCGCCCGCACAGCGGGGAGCGCTTGATGTTCGCCGCGGGCCCGAGCACCACCGCGACATTCTCCGCCTGCGCCTCCTCGCCGATAGCGTTCCCTATCCGGCGGATCAGCTCCCGATCGAAGGAGCTGGCTGTCCCCGCGGCGGTGGGGAAGCAGACTGCCGGGATACTGTCGTTGATGCCCAGATGGTCGCCGGCTTCATCCTGCTTGCGCAGGCCGTGCGGTCCGTCGGATACCATCACGGCGGGCAGGTCCAGGCGCTCCACGGCTTTTAAGTGCCAGCTGTCCGCGCCGGAGCAGAGACCCGCCTTTTCCTCCAGAGTCATTTCCGAAATCAATTTCTCGATGTCCACTGACTTCCTCTCCTTTATGTGTTAATAGATAACCCTTTTATTGAGAACCCGGTTATGATAAAATGAAAACAGCCTTAATTTTTATGAAAAGAGGGATAAACGATGAAATACGAATACCGGCGCACGACGGCGGATGAACTCCGGCGGCTGTGGGAAAAGAACGTGGCGGACAACCCGGGCGACGCGCGCTGGGTGAGGTGGGCGAAGGAAGCGGCCGAAAACAACGTGTCGGGGAAGTCCATGACGTTCGCTGTCTTCGCCGGCGGGGATCCCATCGGGGAGGGGACGCTGCTCTTTTCCCCCGCGTGCAGCGCCATAGAGGGGCGAACCATCCTGTGCGACAACGCCGGCACGGCGAACGTCAACGGGCTGCGCATCCGGAAGAGCGACGAAGGGAAAGGGCATATCTCGGCGCTCATGCGGGAAATGGAACGGTACGCCGCCGGGGAGGGGTATACATATCTGACCATCGGGGTCGATGCGATAGAGAGCCGGAACCTCGCCATCTACCTGCACTGGGGATATACGGAGTTTGTCCATTCCGAGGTCGAGGACGGGCAGCTTGTTCTCTATTACAGAAAGGAGCTGTGAGCGATGGTTATAGAAGACAACATCCTCCGGCACTATTTGAAGGACTGCTATTTTATCACCGGCACGGCCTATGCGGGCAAGTCCACCATGTGCCGGATGCTCGCAGAGCGATACGGCCTCATCCACTGCGAGGAAAATTATAATATGGACGAGATCCTTTCGGTTGTGGAAAAGAAGTCGCAGCCCGACTTCTGCTATTTTCACGAGATGGCAAGCTGGCAGGAGTACGTCAGCCGCACGCCGGACGAATTTGAGCGGTGGTTTAACAGTGTCGCCAAAGAGACAACCGGCTTTGAAATCGCGGAGCTCATCCGGCGATCCGCGCGCGGAAGGGTCATTGTGGACACCAACATTTCCTGCGGGGATCTCTGGAAAATTTCGGACTGGCGGCATGTCGCCGTGATGCTCTCGCCGCCAGAGATGGCGGTGGAAAAATTCTTCGACCGGAACGATGAGGAAAAGCGGTTCCTGCTCTCGGAAATCGAGAAATGCCCGGAGCCGGAAAAGACGCTGGAGAATTTTAAAAGCTGCATCGCCAGAATCAACAGCCGGGCATATTATGATCGGTACGCCGCCAGCGGGTTTTTCACCGTCGTCCGCACGGATACGAGCGCCGACACCCGGGAGGAGACGCTCGCTGCCCTCGCGGAACACTTCGGCCTTGATGCGAATCCCGGGTAAGGTTCAGTCCTTCTCCGCCGTTTCCCCCTCCGTGACCCGCACGGCCCGCCGCCATATGCGTTCGAGCATATGTAGCAGGGCGCCGCGCTCCTCGGGGGTGAAGTCCTCGAGCAGCAGGCGGTTCCAGTCTGCCCGCAGCTCCATCACGCGGGGATAGGCGAGCTTCGCCTTTTCGGTGGGGTAGACGCGCAGGATCCGCCGGTCGCCGGGATCAGGGTGGCGCAGGACAAAGCCGTTCTGCTCGAGCGCGCCGAGCTGGCGGGTGACGGTGCTCTTGTTGACACAGATGCGTTTTGCCAGCCCCTCCTGCGAGATGCCAGGGTTTTGGCAGATCTGAGCGATATAGACATGCTGGCAGCTCCCGAGGCCCTCCATATCCAGCCTGGACGCGCGAAAGCTGCCCGCGCACCGGTATGTGCCGCTGATATATTTCATCAGGAAATCCAACGGAGACCATCCCCCTCTTGATGAGACTAAAATCAGCATACCATGTTTTCAGGGGGGATTGCAAGGCTTCTTGCTCTTTTTTCCACACGATGGTATACTAAGTGAAAAGAAATGTCAGAATAAAACAGGGGAGGCGGAAGCATGTTTCGTCAGATGAGAAGGGGCCGCCAGCAGCTTTCGGCTGGGGAGGCTGAGGAACTGCTCCGGTACGGCAGCAGCGGCGTTCTGGCCGTCCATGGCGACGGGGGCTACCCCTATGCCGTGCCGTTGAGCTATGTATATACCGGGGGGAAAATCTATTTCCACTGCGCGAAGGAGGGGCATAAGCTGGACGCTCTCCAGCGCGACCCGAAGGTCTCCTTCGCGTTCATTGGAGAGGACACCATTGTAAGTGAAAAGTACACCTCGTATTTTCGCAGTGTTATCGTCTTCGGCCGGGCGCGGGTGGTGGAGGACGAATCGGAACGGCTCACGGCGCTGCGCGCACTCGCGGAGAAGTATTCCCCGGACCGGCCCCAAGAGGAGCGCGAGCGGGAGGTTTCCTCCTGCGCACAGGCGCTGATTGTGGGGATCGAAATCGAGCATATGACGGGCAAGCAGGCGAAGGAATATGTCGGGCGCGCCCGTACCGGGGAGGAGGCTGGCCAGTGAACCGGATGCTGCTGCTCATCAACCCGAAAGCGGGGAAGGAAGAGATCCGTGCCAAGGGGATAGACGTCATCGACCTCTTTACAAAGCACGGCTGGGAGGTCACTGTCCGCACGACGCAGCGGCAGGGGGAGATTCCGGAAATTCTGCGGGAGCGCGCGGCGGAGTTTCCGCTCGTCGTCTGCTGCGGAGGGGACGGTACGCTCAACGAGACCGTGGACGGACTCCTCTCCTGCCCGGATGCGCCGGCGCTCGGGTATCTGCCCGCGGGCACTGTCAACGACTTCGCCTCGAGCCTCGGCATCCCGAAGGATCTGGACGAGGCGGCGAAAATGATTGTAAACGGCGAGCGTTTTGACTGCGATGTCGGTACGCTCAACGGCCGCGCCTTCACCTATATCGCCGCGTTCGGCGCGTTTACCGATGTGGCGTACCAGACCCCGCAGCAGACGAAGAACCTGTTCGGCCGCGCCGCGTATTTTCTGGAGGCTATCAAGCGCCTGCCGAACATCACGCCGTATCACGTGGTGATTGAGTACGAGCAGGGCTGTATCGAGGACGATTTCATCTTCGGTATGGTGACAAATTCCGTCTCGGTGGGCGGCTTCAAGGCGGGGGAGCAGTTCGGCGTCTCGATGAACGACGGACTGCTCGAGGGCGTGTTCCTCCGGGCCCCGAAGTCCGTGGCGGAGATGAATCAGCTTATCAACGCCGTCCTGCGCCGGGAGCTGGATTATGAGGCCATTGTCACCCTGCGGACGACGCACCTGCATCTGCACACGGCGGGCGAGCTGCCCTGGACGCTCGACGGCGAATGCGGCGGGGATATCCCGGATGCGGATATCCGTGTCTGCCCCCAGGCGCTGCATGTTCTGGCCGATACGAAAAAAGCGCCCTCCGGCGAGCCGGCAAAGGCGGAGGAGGCATAAATGGTGGATGAAGAAAAAGCGGTCGAAATGTTCCATGCCCTTTGGGATAATTTCCCCTCTCGGGCGCGGCTCATCCATAAGAGCCGGCGGGTGCTGGCGGTCAATAAAGCGGCCGCTGCGGAGGGACTGAGCGCCGGTGCGCGCTGCTCCGACCTCCCGCCGAAGGAGGCGCACCGGAAGTGTCAGGCGAATCAGGCGCTCGCGGAGCACAGCGGTAGGCTGTTTTTTGCGGAGAATGGGGCGGTGATCTTCTGGGCGCCGCTCGAGGGTTTTGCAGATCTCTATGTCCATGGCTCCATCAAAAAGAGCGGTACGGGCAGCAAAAATCGGTAGAGAGCGGAGAAAATCCGGCATTTTCTCTTGCCAAACGGAGGAAAACGGTTTATAATAAACCGGTATGGACTTCCGTCGCCGGCCCGGAGCAGGGTGGGCGATGGGGATTTGTGCCTTGCCGGGGAACCGGCATGACATAAGAGCGGACAGTCCTCTGTCACCGGCCCCGCAGCGGGCCAGCCCAAAGCGGCTTGCGGGAGACCGCGGGTGGGTATGAATGTCTGAAAACGATAAGGAGGAACCACCAGTGAACGCATTGGAAACCATTGCGCAGTCCAGCCTCAAGAGCGAGCTCCCGGAGTTTAACATCGGCGACACCGTGCGGGTGAGCGTCAAAATCAAAGAGGGCGAGCGCGAGAGAATTCAGGCCTTTGAGGGCACCGTCATTGCCAGAAAGCACGGCGGTGTCGCGGAGACCTTCACCGTCCGCCGTGTCGCTCATGGCTGCGGTGTCGAGAGGGTATTCCCCATCCATTCGCCCCATGTCGAGAAGGTCGAGATCATCCGCCGCGGCAAGGTCCGCCGCAGCAAGCTGTATTACCTGCGCGGGCGCGTCGGCAAGGCGGCCAAGGTCAAAGGGCAGATTCAGTAAGAACAGCGTTCATAAGATTCCCCCGGACAAACTGTCCGGGGGATTTCTTTTTATGGCGGACGCTTCAGTGTTCCTCCTCAGCGCCGAAGTCAAATCGCTCCACCTGCCCGTTGGACGGATGTGGGATGCTCAGCACATACTGCATGAGGATCCCGTGACAGCAGGCGATGACACAGCGGTATTCCCTGTATCGATCCAGTACGGCGAAAACCCGCCGCCTCATCTGGGATGCGGTCTCCCACGGGGGCGTTACTCCCTCCGGCGGGACGCCATGACATGACTCCAGCTCCCGCCAGCGCCGGTCGGCCTCCTCCTGCGGGAGCCAGGCGAAACGGACGTTGTCCGCCATCCACTCGTGGAGATCGGTTTCGACCCGGACATCCAGCCCCAGTCTTCCGGAGAGGATGGCCGCGGTATGCAGTGTCCTGCCAAACGGAGAGGAGAGAATGAGCTGCGCGTCCCTGAGCCGCGGATCCCCGGACGCCGCCTCGATCTGTTCCCGTCCGATTTCGGAGAGGGGGCTCAGATTGAGGCCGTGTCCCTGATAGATTTTTGTGTTCGCCTCGGAAAAGTCCGCCTGCCCGTGGCGGATGAAATAAAACGTGGTCATGCTTCCTCTTGCATCCTGTTAATCGCCCATATCGTTTAAGAGCAGGACCCGCCCGCTGACAGATCCGGGGGTCTTGTAGAGCATGAACGCCTCCTGCGCCCGCGACATGGGAAACCGGGCCCCGATGAGCTCCGGATCGTACCGGAGCTGGCCGGTGGCGAAGTAATGTGCTGTCCACTCCCACTCCTTCCCCGGGAACGGCGCGCTGTACGACATCCACGAGCCGGTCAGGGTAAATTCCTTGCGGTTCATCTGCTCCCAGAGCGAAGGGGAAAACGTGAGGTCCACGTGCGGCGTGCCGATAAAGCAGACCCGCGCCTTGTTGGCCGCGAGCTGAAAGGCCATGTACATGGTCGGCGCGGCTCCGGCAGTTTCAAACACGTCGTCGAAACCGGCGCCGCCGGTGAAATCGAGGGCGGTCTGGAGGAACCCCTCTTCAGTGGTGTTGACACACGCGTCCGCGCCCAGGCGGCGGGCCAGTGAGAGACGGCGCTCGTCCACATCAAAGGCGACAATTTGGCGCGCGCCGAGGATCCGCGCCCACTGGAGTGTGAAGAGCCCGATGGTGCCGCAGCCAAGGATGGCCGCCGCCCCGCCGCCTGTGAAGCGGTTCTGGAGCACCCCGTGCAGCGCGACGGTGCTCGGCTCAAACAGCGCCCCCTGCTCGAAGGAGAGGGACGGATCGAACGGCACGACATTCTCCTCCGGCAGGACAATATAGTCGGCGTTGCTGCCCTGCTCGCGCGAACCGGCGAAGCTATAGTGCTTGCAGAGCGAAAAATTTCCGCGCAGACAGTCTGGGCATTTCCCGCACGGCAGGAGCGGCGCGCCGGAGACCTTGTCCCCAACCTTCACACGCGAGACGCCCTCGCCCGCTTCGGCAACGACGCCGGAAAACTCGTGCCCGAGCACGATGGGATAGAAGTGGACGCCGTTGTAGAGCACGCGCGGCACGTCCGAACCGCAGATGCCCGACGCCTTCACCCGGATTTTGACTGTCCCCGGCCGTGTCTGGGGTTCGGGGATTTCCTGATATTCTACCTGTTCGTTTGCTGTAACGACTGCCGCTTTCATGTGACTTCCTCCCTTTATCCGGCCGACTCGTCCATCAGGCCCCGGAGATCCTCATAGAGCCTGCGGTACAGGCGGTAATTTTTATCGTAGATTTCCCGGCACGCGGCATCCGGCTCGTGGCGGCGCCGGGGATGCACGGTGAGCCCGACCGCCTCGGCGAAGCCGGCGTACACTCCCACGCCGACCCCTGCGAGGATGGCCGCGCCGAGGGTGGTGGCTGTATCCGAGGCCGGCACGACAACGGGCTTGCCCGTCACGTCGGCCTTGATCTGTGTCCACAGCCGCGAATTGGCCGCGCCGCCCATCGCCCGCAGGACATCCGCATGGACACCGGCGTTTTCGGCTGTCTCCAGATTGTGGCGCAGCGAGAAGGCAACCCCCTCAAGCGCGGCGCGGACAAGGTGCCCCCTCGTCTTGGCGAAATCCAGCCCGAAAAAGACCCCCTTCGCCTTCGGGTTCCAGATGGGCGAGCGCTCCCCGGACATATAGGGCAGGAAGACGACGCCGTCGCTCCCCGGGGGGATCTGCCCGGCCAGCCGGTCGAGCAGCGCCATGGAGGAGATACCCTCCTCCGCCGCCAGATGCCGCTCCGCCTCGCCGAACTGTTCGTCGATCCAGCGCATGACGCCGCCGCCCCCGGTTGTGCCGCCCTGAAGGAGCCAGCATCCAGGCACGACGTGCGGGCTTAAAATGAGCCGCTCATCGGCGAGGTATTCTTTGATGCAGATGCTCGCGCCTCCGGCCTGCCCGCCCTGCTCCTGGGTCTCCCCCTCGTGAAGGACACCCACGCCCAGCGCGCCGCACGCAGCGTCGAGCCCGCCGGCCACGACAGGTGTCCCTTCGAGGAGTCCGGTCTCCTTCGCGGCCCGGGCGGTGACACGCCCCACCACCCGGCTGCACGCCGACACCGGCGGCAAAAACGAAAGCGGGATACCAATCTCCTCTGCGAGGGAGAGATCCCAGTCCATGGTCCTCTCGTCGAAGCAGTGTAAACCGTATCCCTGCGAACGATCCTGGCTGAAGACGCCTGTCAGCCGATGGACGATGTAGCTGTTGGACTGCAAAATCTGGTGGATCCGGGGGTAGATGTCGGGCCGCTCCCGGCGGTACCAGAGGATCTTCGCTGTCGAATAGGAGGGTTTTAAGGGGTTCCCCGTCTTTTCAAAGAGGCGCTTTCGGCCCACACGCGCCTCCACCTCCCGGCAGATGTCCTCCGCCCGGGTGTCCATCCAAATGGGGGTGTTGCACAACGCTTCCCCCTGCCGGTCCACGGCGACGGCGGACCAGCTCTGCCCGTCCACCCCGATACCGGCCACCTGCTCCGGCCGCAGTCCCGCCTGCCACAGCGCCTGGAGCGCCCCGGAGACGCCCTGCCACCACAGATCCGGAGCCTGCTCGGCCCAGCCGGGGCGCGGATAGTAGACCGGATAGCTCCGGCTCGACGAAAACACCGCCTCGCCCGTTTCGGTGAAAGCGGCTGCCTTGCAGGCGCTGGTTCCAATATCAATGCCCAAAAGGTATGTCGGCATAAGAAATACCCTTTCCGGCGCCTACGCCCTGCCGCAGCAGCCGCAGACGCTCATCCGGTTTTTCACAAGCTCTTTGACCGCGGCCATCCCGGCTGTTCCGAGCTTCTTCGGGTCGAAGGTGTCCGGCTTCTCGAGGAGGAGCTTCTGCACGGCGCGGGTATAGGCGGCGCGCAGCTCCGTGGCGAAATTCACCTTGCAGATGCCCCGGCGGACACAGTCGCGGACATCCTCGTCCGCGAGGCCGGAGGCCCCGTGCAGGACGAGCGGGATGTCCACCTTCGCCCGGATGGCCGACAGCCTCTCCTTATCCAGCACAGGCGTGCCGGCATAGAAGCCGTGCGCTGTCCCGATGGCGACAGCCAGCGACTGCACCCCCGTTTCCCGGACGAAGCGCACCGCGTCGTCCGGATCGGTATAGCCGTCGGCCTCGGCCTCCAGATCGTCCTCCTTGCCGCCGACCTTGCCCAGCTCCGCCTCCACCGGGATGCCGCGCCCCTTTGCGGCACCCATGACACGCCGGACAAGCGCGATATTCTCCTCCAGCGGCAGCTTGGAGCCGTCGATCATCACGGAGGTGTATCCGGCCTCGAGCGCGTCGAGGGCGAGGCGCTCGCTGTCGCCATGGTCGAGGTGGAGGCAGACGGGGACATCCGCCTTTTTCGCCATGGCCGCCGCCATCGCCGCATAGACGGACAGACCGCCGTACCGCACGGTGGACGGTGTCGTCTGGAGCATCAGGGGGGAGCGGGTCTCCTGTGCCGCCTCAATCACCGCCCTCATCATCTCCATATTTTCGACATTGAACGCCCCGACGGCGTACCCCTTTTCCTGCGCGTCCAAGAGCAGACGCTCCGAAGTTACAAACGGCATCCCGCATCTCTCCCTACCAAATTAGATTCCACGTAGACTATACCATGGCGGAAAAAGGATTGTCAACCGCCCGCCGCGGATTCCGCCGGGATCTAGATCGGGCGATCCTCCCGTGGATGGAAAACCGCCCGATAAACTGGGATTTTTATTTCTGCCGCCATATCATTACATACTCTTTTTCGCTGGTGGCTTCGTCCAAATCCTCGCACTGGATTTTGAAACCTTCTCTTTGATAAAAATGAATTGCTCGTGTGTTCTTCTGATACACAGTTAAGCGTAATTTTTCTTTTTTATCTTTTATAAAATCCATCAGAAGTTTACCGATCCCCTGCGACTGTATTTCGTCGGGAACAAAAATACCCTCGATATATTCATCGCTCATCCCTATAAAGCCTTGTATTTCTCGACCGTTCTCATACACATAAACTTCTGACTGTGACAGCATTTCTTTCACCAAATTAAAATTACTTTTCCAATATTGGGGAGAAATAAAATAGTGTGCTTTTAGATTGGTATCTAACCATATATCGGCGACCCTGCTTATATCTGTTCTCTGCAATCTTCGAATCATAATAAATCTCCACAGCCAAATACTGATTTTTACACTCCGATAATTGAGAAGTTATCCGCCTAATCTCATATATAAGAGTGGATATGGATTGCCCTGTTCATCACATTCCGTTCTTTTATAAACTTCAAATCCCATGTGTTCATAAAAACCTTTTGCCAGAGGATTTTGCTCGTTGACAGCTAAATCGTTGACCGAATATTTTTTTATTCCATATTTAAGCAGTTCTTTGCCCAACCCCCGCCCCCGTTCTCCGTGAGAAATAAAGAGCATTTCAAGATGCCGCCCTGCAATTCCCATAAAGCCGACAGGAATCTGATTATCGTTTTTTACGATGATTAAACAAGGTATTTCTTTTAATGCCTGCGGCACATATTTTTTAATATTTTCGATTTCATCCTCAGACAAAAAAAGATGCGACGCCCTTACAGAGCTTTCCCATACTTTCAGCAGCTGTTCTATCAACGGTACTGATCGGTCTTCTGCTTCTATGATATCCAAATCCTTATCCTCCATAAATTTCAGATTTATTATCCCGGCTTTATCACGGACGGGCGGTCCTCCATGGATGAAGGATCGCCCGATAAACTGGATATATCCGGACAATTACAGATGAATCCAATACCGTTTGACCACAACTTTTTCGTCCGGATCATACAGAGTGTTTTCTAGGACCCCGCCGTTTTTCAGGATGACCTTTTCCGATCCATAATTGTCCTCATCGCAGACGCAGAGAACCCGGTCAAAGTTAAATTGCTTTGCAGGCGTCAGTCCCTGCTTTAGGATCTGTATCGCCCAGCCCTGGTTCCTTTCAGACGGGCGAACGGCATATCCGATATGGCCGCCGAAATTCAAAAGGGACTGGATTAATGTGAATTTCAGGCTGAATACGCCGATCAATATTTCTTTGTCGTAACAGAGATAGAAGTTTTCACGCACATATCCCTCCGGCAAATCCTTTCCGGCGAACCGCTTCTGCATCCCGGACAGCCAGAGGTCATACTCTTTATAATTCCCAAAGCCGATACACTCGCCGCCGCTCTCTTCGATTTCGGTGTAAAAGGACAATACGTCCTCCCGGTTGTTTTCGGTTGGCAAAATAAACTCCATAAGGGGTTTCCCCTCTGTAAATCCCGACTGATCAGCCTAACTTTATCACAGCCGGCGCGGGTGTCAAGATGCGGCCATCGTCCCGGTGCGGCAGCATAAACGAAGAAAAAGCACCTATCCTGATTTTCGATAAACCGGATACAGGGATTAAATCTGGCGATCCATGCGCATCATGCGCCGTTCAAGGGCGTAGCCGAGGTCCGAGACGGACAGCAGCGCGGCAATCAGGAACGCGCCGGGGAAGAGAAGGGTCCACCACTCCCCCGAGAGAAGCGCCCGCTCGGAGAGCGCGAGCATGCTCCCCCAGGAGACAGTCTCCGGCGGCAGGCCCAGCCCCATGAAGCTCAGCGTCGCCTCGGCGGCGATGGCGCCGCGGATGTTCATCACCACCATGAACAGGATGGACGGGAGGAAGTTCGGCGCGAGATGGCGGACGAGGATACGGAGAAACCCCGCCCCCATGCACCGGGCGGCGGTGACATATTCGCTCCCCTGGATCTGCCGCACTTGCGTGCGCACCACCCGGGCGATGCTCATCCAGTTCGTCAGCCCGATGGACAGCGCGAGCCCCGCCGGGCTCTCCCTCCCCCATGCTGCTTGGAGCAGGACGGTGAAGAGCAGCCCGGGAACACTCAGAAGAATGTCGGTCAGGCGCATGAGGAGAGCGTCCAAGCGGCGGGGGGCCAGCCCGCTGGCTGTACCGTAGAGGACAGACGCCGCCGTGGAAATCAGCGCGGCCGTGAGGCCGACAAAGAGAGAGACGCTTCCTCCCGCCCAGATCATGGAGAAGATGTCGCGGCCCATCGTGTCGGTGCCGAACCAGAACGCGCGTCCCGGCGGGCAGGAGGCGTGGGTGAGGTCCATAAAGCCCGCGTCCCGGAAGAAAAGGGGCCCGCCGGCAAAGCATCCCACGGCGAGAACAGCCAGCACGAGGCAGGATCCCCACGGGTGCTTATCCTTCAAGGCAGGACACCTCCCTGTCAGCCCTCAGGCGTGGGTCGATGCGCTTTCCGAGAGCGTCCGCTGCGGCAGTGCAGAGCATCACCGTAACACCGGAGAGGATGCACAGGGCCATCAGGAGCGGATAGTCGTGATATCGGGCGCTCTCGTAGGTGAGGGATCCGATGCCCGGGTAGGAGAACACTGTCTCGACGATGTAGGTCCCGCCCAGCACGTGGGGGACAGAGAGCGCCATCAGGCTCAGGCAGGACGGCATCACCCCGCGCAGGCAGTGGCACAGCAGAATGGTCCGGCGGCTGAGCCCCTTCGCCCGGGCAAAGAGGACGTACCCGGCGCGCAGCTCCGCAAGAAGCCGGCTGCGGACGAGATAGGCATTGTACCACAGGTGCCCGGCGACAACGGCGCACAGCGGCAGGATAAGATGGACCATCCTGTCCCCAATCCCACGCGCCCCGCCCGCCGTGTACGCCCCGCTTGAGGGCAGGACACGCAGAAGGACGGAGAAGACGAGGATCAGCAGCAGCGAAAGCCAGAACTCCGGGATGCAGCCGGACACGGTCCCCAGCTGGCAGAGAATCCGGTCCGGCCACCGGCCCTCGTGCCACGCGCAGAAGAGGCCCAGCCCCAGCGCGAGGGCAAATGTCAGCAGCAGCCCGAGGCCCCCTAAGAGGAGCGTGTTCCCCAGCCGCCCGGCGATGACGGTCAGCACGTCCTGCTTATATTTAAAGGATTCGCCGAAGTCGCCGCGCAGCGCGTCCGCGAGCCAGCGGACGTACTGGAGGGGGAGGGGAGCGTTCAGCCCCAGGCGCTCCATGGCCCAGGCGCGTTCGTCCGGGCCGAGGCGTTCCGCGCGTCCGCCGTAGTAGGAGACGAGCGGATCCCCCGGCGCGAGGTGCGAGACGAAAAAGACAGCCGCTGTCAGCACAAGGACGCTCGCCGCGAACAGAAGGATCCGCCTGGAGAGGGAGAGCATCCGCTTTTTCACCGCGCCAGTCTCCACTCGGTCACGTTCCAGAAGATCCCGACTCCGTGGTGCCCCATGACCGTGTCCGGCGAGATGCCTGTCAGATCACTCGACGCGACATAGTTAGCGTCCACATAGCAGATGAACGCATAGGGCGGGTCGGCGGCGAGCGCTGACTGGAAGCGGTCGTAGGCCGCCGCACGGACAGCAGGAGAGTCGGACTGTCGGGCCTCGGTCAGGGCTTTGTCCACGGCTTCATTGGAGTAGCCGCTGTAATTGGCCCCCTTATCCGTGCCGAAGACCTTGTAGGTGTGATCGTCCGCGTCGAACGGGCTCCCCCAGCCGATGAGATACGCCATCTGCCCGCCCCAGTCCACCTGCGCGGGGATGTCGACTTTGACGTCCATACCGATTTCGCCGAGCTGCTGCGCGGCGGCCTGCGCGATATCCAGCCGCACCTGATCCCCCGCGCCTACGCTGATGATGAAGCCCACCCGCTCGCCGTTCCGGGTATAGACGCCGCCGTCCCCGAGGGTGCAGCCCGCGGATTCAAGGATGCTTCGGGCTCTAGCGGGATCGTAGTCATAGTGATCCACGTCCTCGTTGTTGTAGACGCTGCGCTGCAAGGGGCCGTAGGCCGGGACCCCTTCGCCGAGCAGCACAGCGTCCACGATGGCCTGCCGGTCGATACCGCAGCAAACCGCCGGGATGAGATCCCGGTTTCGCTGCCAGTAGTCGTTCTGGAAGTTAAACAGGATGCCCCGGTAATCGGAGGTTTTCATGCGGTAGACGGCATATCCCTCGCGCCCGTCAAAGGACTGCGCGTCGCGGGGGGAGAGGAGGCACAGATCCAGCTCGCCCGACTGCATCTGTAGGGCGCGGGCGCTGTCGTCGGGGACGATTTTGAAGACGATGGTCTCAATCTGCGGCGGATCGAGAAAATACGCATCGTTTTTGGCGAGGGTGATGGCCTGCCCCTCGTCCCAGCTTTCGAGGCGGTAGGGACCTGTCCCGATGGGGTTCTTAAAAAACGAGGAGGACTGCATGTCCTCCCCCTCAAGCAGATGCCGGGGCAGGACAGCCATCGACATATAGTCGAGGAAGGCGACGTTCGGAGCGTCGAGCCGGAAGGCGATGGTGTGATCGTCCACGACGGCAATCTCCCGGACGTCCTCGAAGTTGGACGCGTTTTCCGACCCGTTTTCCGGATCCAGAATGGCCTCTATCGTGAAGCGGACGTCCTCTGCGGTGAAGGGTTCGCCGTCGTGCCAGAGGGCGTCCTCCGCCAGATGGAAGGTGTAGGTGCAGGTGTTTTCGTCGAACGTCCAGCTCTCCGCAAGGCGGGGGACGACGTTGTTTGCGCCGTCGTGGGCGGTCAAACCGTCGAAGAGGAGGGCGTTGATCTCCCCGTGCTCGTCCATGGCCGGGTTGATGCGGGTATAGTCGCCGCTGCCGTAGACGAGCGCCGCTTCCTGCCGTTCACCGCAGGCAGCGAGGCTGAGGGCAGCGGCCATCAGCAGAAAGGCGAGCAGTTTTTTCATGAGGCATCCGTCTCCTTTGCGTTGTGGTGTGGCCGGGACGTGAAAAACGCATAACAAAAAGGCATACGGCCCTTCTTCCGAAGAGCCCTATGCCTTCTCTGGCATCGTTTGCTCAATGAATTATACACGTTATACACGGCCGGACTGCGGAGAGCTTCTGCCCCCTCAATTTGCTGCACGCAAATGATACGTTTTTTATCATATCGTACTCAGTCTGTTTTGTCAATAATATTCCCACGGCAAAGCCATGGGAATATTATTAGCGCGGACAGACGGAGCCGATGAACTGGCGGGCGTCGAGATACTGCCCGTTCTGGCGGATCTCGAAGTGGCAGTGGTTGCCCGTGGCGTTTCCAGTCATACCGACAGCGCCGATAGCCTGTCCCTGCGCGACCTCATCGCCGACGGAGACATAGTTGGCGCTGTTGTGCGCATAGAGGGTCTGGGTGCCGTTCGGGTGCTGGATGATGATGTGGCGTCCGTATCCCCAGGTGGTGTAGCCGGAATAGATGACGACGCCCGACGCCGCGGCGCGGATAGTCGTTCCGGCAGGGATGTTGGAAATGTCGTTGCCGGTGTGGCCGTAGTAGCCCCAGATCGGCATGTAGATGCGTCCGCCGTCGACAGGCCAGATATACGTCTCGCCGCCGAGACCCTCGAGAATATCGTTTGTGGTATCGTAGCCCGATGTAGTGGAAGCCGCCGGCCGCCGGCCGCCGACAATGATCTGCCGCGGAAGCGGATCGGTAAGCACTTCACTGTCGATCATTTCGCTCTCAATGGGCTCATCGTCGAGATACGTGACCATACTTGTCACACGACGTTTGCCGTTTTCACCCTCGACTTCAACCTTGTAGTAGCCCATGAGCTCATCCTCGTCGACACTGGTCTCGGTGGTAAAGGGGATGTCCTCCGTCGTGACCTCGGCGCGCCGGGAGAGAATGCGCAGATACGGCACGCTGTGCGCGATAGTCACCTGATCCCCGACAAAGAGGCTGGTGAGGATGTCCGGGTTCAGGCGGGTCAGCTCGTCGACAGTGATGCCGTTGAGGCTGGCGATGCCGATGGGGGTGTCACCCTCCTGGACCGTATAGGTCTTTTCGGCGGCGAGCTGTGTGTTAAAGCGGGAGATGATGCGTTCGGTCTCTGTTTTGGAGGCAGTGGGGTAAAACCCGGCCTGCAGGGAGAAGCGGCGGTTGAAGGAGATACTCTCGGCGAGCGCACCGGTCTTTGCGGCGTCAAGCCTTGCGGAGAGATCATCGAGAAGAAGCGTGCAGTCCTCGAGCGCGCCGAGGAAATCCCCGTCGACATACAGGCCGTAGCCCTCGAAGAGATCCAGGCCGGAATGCTGGATCATGCGGTTGGCCATCGTCTCCGGATCGGTATACTGATCCGTGCGGATGACAGAGAAGGAGGCGGTGCCTGCGTCGCGGGGGCCGCCGTCAATCATGCGCTCATTCATGCGGCGGAGCGCTTCGTTATACTGGGACTCCGAACGGACATTGCCCACAAGGGCGCCGTTATAGAAGACCTGCAAACCGTAGCTGTCGCGGAAGGAGTTCTGAATCGTTATGATGAGAAACCATACCCCGGCGGCGGGAGCGGCGATATTCAGGATAGTCACAACAAGCCGGCCCAGAGGGTAGAGGAGTTTCTTAAAGACGACGAAAATGACCGTGCGCAGAGGGACGCGCGCACCGGGCGGGGCGGAACGTGTCGCACGCAGATAAGAGAAGATGGAGAGGAACTGCCCGAGCGGTTCAAGGAGCCTGCGCAGCCAGCGGGCAAAATCACGCCGGACGCGGGTGCTGTGCTGGATGGCCGCGCCGCGAAGACGGTATTCGTGCCGCACGAAGAAGCGTTCCACGTCGTGCAGGCGGTAGACCGTCATGACGCCGACCATGCTGAACACGGCAAGCAGCAGTATCCAGAGGAGCTGCCCCAGAGAACGCAGCATCCGGATGAACACGGTCGGTTTCCGGTCTGTCTCCTCTCGTATGGGACAGACAAATGCCGCCCATTCCTGCTCACTCAAGCCCTTCATCCCCCCTGTCCTGTTCAATGTGACGTCTATTATACCGCATATTCCGGCATTTTTCAAGTTTCCTCCTTCTGAGAGGCAAAAAACGGAGCCGCCGCAGGAATACGGCAGCTCCAAAGGTCTATATATGGATCTGTTTTATCCGCCATGATGCGGGGCGTTTTTGCCTATCTCAGCAGCCCCTGAACCAGAATGACCAGAATGAGCACCGGGAGCACAAACTGGAAGTAGGGCTTCAGGATCCGGGGCATCTTTACTCCCTTGCCGGTGTTGGCCTCCTCCAGATACCGATCGAACCCCCAGCCCCATTTGGTAACGCAGAACAGCAGATAGACCAAGGACCCCAGAGGAAGGAGCAGGTTGGACACCAGAAAATCCTCGATATCCAGCACCTGGCCCACCGCACCGTTGGGCAGGGCAGCTTCAAAATACCACAGATTGTAGCCCAGCACACAGGGCATGGAGGCCGCGAACAGAAACACACCGTTGAGCAGAGCCGCCTTTTTCCGGCTCCAGCCGAAATTGTCGATACAGCCGGCCAGCAGATTTTCGAACACGGCGATGACGGTGGAAAAGCTGGCAAAGGACATGAACAGGAAGAACAGCGTTCCCCACAGCCGCCCTCCGGACATGCCGGTGAATACCTTGGGCAGAGTGATAAAGATAAGGGAGGGGCCCTGCCCCGGCTCCACCCCAAAGGAGAAGCAGGCGGGGAAGATAATGAGGCCGCTCATCAGAGCTACAAAGGTATCCAGTCCGCAGATCCGGGCGGCCTCCCCGGCCAGGGTATTGTCCCGGCTCATGTAGCTGCCGAAGATTTCCATGGCGGCAATGCCAAGGCTCAGAGTAAAGAACGCCTGATTCATGGCGGCGGTGATCACGTGGCCCAGGCCCGCCTCCGCCGCCCGCCGGAAGTCGGGCAGGAG
>CATJVQ010000057.1 GCA_949743955.1 uncultured Oscillospiraceae bacterium
CGGATTTAGCTCATCTGGTAGAGCGCCACCTTGCCAAGGTGGAGGTAGCGAGTTCGAGCCTCGTAATCCGCTCCATGATAAAACGTCATAGCTTTCGGTTCTGTCTCCGGCAATGCTGTGGCGTTTTATTTATCCGGCGCCGTAGCCAAGCGGTAAGGCACGAGTCTGCAAAACTCTGATTCACCGGTCCGATTCCGGTCGGCGCCTCCAACCAAAAGAATCCACTGGAAAATCCGGTGGATTCTTTTCTTTATGTTCTCCAACTAAAACCCGCCGGATGCAGGATTCCTGCATCCGGCGGACTTTCGAATTCTGTTTAAAAACGGGTAAGACTTACAGACCGTTCGGATTGTTGCGGATAAAGTTCCAGCCGTCGCGGCACATGTCGGCGAGATCCCGTTTGGCCTCCCAGCCGAGCAGCTCCTTCGCCCTCGACGAATCCGCATAGCACGTGGCGATGTCACCCGCACGGCGGGGTTTAATCTGATAGGGGATTTCCTTCCCGCACGCAGCTTCAAATGCGTGTACGACATCGAGCACGCTGCTGCCCTTGCCGGTGCCGAGGTTGATAGGCATGACGCCCTTGTGATCCGCGACATATTCAATCGCGTTCAGATGGCCGAGCGCGAGGTCGACGACATGGATATAATCACGGACACCGGTGCCGTCGTGGGTGTCGTAATCGTCGCCGAAGACGTTGAGGTGCGGCAGCTTCCCGACAGCGACCTGCGCGACGTAGGGAAGGAGGTTGTTCGGGATACCGTTCGGGCTCTCACCGATGAGTCCGCTCTCATGCGCGCCGATGGGGTTAAAGTACCGCAGCAGGCAGACACTCCAGTCCGGATCGGCGACAGTGAGGTCGGAGAGGATACCTTCAATATACAGCTTTGTGCTGCCATAGGGGTTGGTGGTTGAGAGGGGCATATCCTCGGTAAAGGGGGCGGTGTTGTGCATGCCGTAAACTGTGGCGGAGGAGGAAAAGACGATTTTTTTGCATCCATGTGCGCGCATGGCTTCACAGAGCACGAGTGTGGAGAGAAGGTTATTATGATAATATTCCAGCGGCTTCTGCACCGACTCGCCCACGGCCTTTAAGCCCGCAAAATGGATGACCGCATCGATTTTATTTTCTGAGAAGATTTTTTCCACAGCGTCCGCATCACACAGATCCGCTTCATAGAGCTTTGCGCTCTTGCCGGTGATCT
Organism: uncultured Oscillospiraceae bacterium; assembly: GCA_949743955.1. GTDB lineage: Bacteria > Bacillota > Clostridia > Oscillospirales > Ruminococcaceae > Harryflintia. The sequence continues at coordinate 1,206 of CATJVQ010000057.1, forward strand.
GGCGTACGCGATCGAGCACCTCGGGTTTGGAGTTGGAGAAATTGTCGATGACGATCACTTCATGCCCGGCCTGGAGTAACTCCACCACCGTATGGCTGCCGATAAAGCCCGCTCCGCCTGTGACAAAAACATTCATGTTTATTTCCTCCTTCTAAAATGATGGGCGGCCTGCTGTCCCTGCCTTTATAGTAAGGTTCAAAAGAAGAGGTTTGCTTCTTTTGGACTGCATCAACTATAGTATATCCCGTCCGCGGGCGGATGTCAACGAAGGAAGGCGCAGCGGCAGTATTTATCCCGGTTTTTTATATTTGCGGGAGAAGCTGTCCGGCGGCGCTGTCGATGAGGAAGGTGACATCCGGATGCAGCCGGAGGATGGACGCGGGCAGGCGCGGCGTAATGGGGCCGCAGAGCATGTCCCGCACAGCCTGCGCCTTGTTTTCGCCGCTCGCGAGGAGCAGAATCTTTTTCGCCCCCATAATGGCTTTCATCCCCACGGTCAGCGCCTGACGGGGCACCTTCCCGGCGTCTGGGAAAAAGCGAGCGTTCGCGGCGATGGTGCTCTCGGAGAGCGAGACGGTATGCGATCCTTCGCTGAACGCGTCGCCGGGCTCGTTGAAGCCGATGTGACCGTTGACACCCAGCCCCAAGATCTGCATATCCACCCCGCCTAAGGACGTGATAAGCTCATCGTAGCGCATACATTCCTCTTTCTGGTCGGGGGCAAGGCCGCTGGGCAAGTGGGTATTTTCCGCCTGGAGGTTGACATGGTCGAACAGATGATGCCGCATATACATATGGTAGCTCTGCTCATCCTCGGGCCCGAGGCCCGCGTATTCGTCCAGATTGACAGTGCGTACCCCGGAAAAATCGAGCAGCCCTGCCGCATACTGCGTGCACAAGCGCTTATATACGCCTGTGGGAGTCGATCCAGTGGCCAATCCCAGCACGCAGTCCGGCTTTAAAAGGATCTGCGCGGCCAGAAGTCCGGCTGCTTTGCCGCACACCTCTTCATAATCCTGCGCAATGATGATAGTATCCATAATATACTCCTCTCAGCGTAAGGCTTCCAGAACCTTGTCCAGCGACCGGCCGTCTTCGGCGTTTAGGGGACGCACACCGGAAAGCGTGCGCCGGACAAGCCCGCAGAGGACCTTGCCCGGCCCGACTTCGACAAACGTATCGCATCCATCGGCGGCGATGGCGGCAAGCTGGCTCGTGAAACGGACGGGGGAGGTCATATGGCGGCAGAGATAGGCGGGCAGATCATCGATGTGTTCCATTTTCGCGCCGGTAACGTTGGAGTAGAACGGCAGCGACGGCTGCTTCCACGGAATGGCGGACGCGGCTGCGGCGAGCGCGTCGGCGGCGGGCCGCATGAGCGGGGTATGGAACGCGCCAGACACGGCGAGCCGGGCGGTGCGCAGGCCCATGTCCGCGAACTGTTTCCCCGCCGCCAGCACAGCCTCCTCCTCACCGGCGATGACTGTCTGCTGCGGGGAATTGTAGTTGACCGGCAGTACCCCTTCGATCCCGGCGCAGACGTCTTCCACCGTTTTCTCATCCGATCCCAGTACGGCGAGCATGGCCCCGCCCTGAATCTTTCCCATGGCCTCGGCGCGCGCGCGGATGATGCGGAATCCATCCTCCACACTCCACACGCCCGCAGCCGTCAGCGCGCCGTATTCGCCCAGCGAGTGGCCCGCGAGCGCCGCGGGCATAAGGCCCGCCTCGTCCCGCAGCAGCGTGTATCCCGCCAGAGATACGGCGTAGATCGCCGGCTGCGCATGCTGCGTTAAGGACAGGCTCGCCGCATCCGCTTCAAAGCACAGATGCTGCAGATCAAAGCCGAGGATATCGCTTCCCGCCTCAAACAGGCGCTGTACGGCGCTGCTCCTCTCAAAAAGCTCCCTGCCCATGCCGGGATTCTGGGATCCCTGGCCGCAGAAAAGCACACAAACTTTTCTCATTTTTTGGTTTCCTCCTCAATGAAGCCTTGACAATCGGACCAAAAGCCGGTATCATAATACGTAACATTCGTTACATTGATAATTTTAATATAGCATGAAGCGGGTGGATTTTCAAGGGGGTCTTTTCATTGAACGGAATCAAAATTTGCGGGACGGGGTGCTACCTTCCAAAGCGTGAGGTCACGAACGATGATCTGGCCAAAATGGTCGATACGAATGACGAATGGATTTCAACGCGCACAGGCATACGCACGCGCCATGTCGCCGCAGGGGAAGATACGGCTCTCATGGCTGAGCGCGCGGCCCGCCCGGCGCTGGAGATGGCCGGTGTGAAGCCGGAGGAAATCGACCTGCTCATCTGCACCACTGTCACGCCGGATCTGTATACGCCCAGCCTAGCCTGTGTTGTGCAGGGTTTGCTCGGCATAGGACATGCGTTTGCCTTTGACGTGAGCGCCGCGTGCAGCGGGTTCGTGTTCGCACTGGACATTGTGCAGAAATATCTTGCCGCTGGGATTGTGAAGACAGCGCTCATCATCAGCGCGGAGGCGCTCACACGGATTACGGACTTCACCGACCGCGCATCCTGTGTCCTTTTCGGCGACGGAGCGGGCGCCTGTGTTGTGCGGGCGGGAGAGGGCCGTTATGCTGCGCATCTCTGCAGCGACGGATCCGGCGTTTCCATGCTCTATGCGGGCACATCCTATCCGCTGACCCCCTTTGAGAGTGAGGAGGCCCGGAAGGAAGGGGCCGCTTTCGAGACAATACGCGATGGTTTTCTCCACATGGACGGTAAGGGGGTTTACAAATTCGCTGTCGAGGCGATGCCGCAGGCGATTCTCGATGCGTGTGAAACGCTCGGGGTACAGCCGGAGGAGCTGGGGCTCATTGTCCCGCATCAGGCGAATATCCGCATTATCCAGACAGCGATGAAGCGCCTCGGGCTCTCCATGGACAGAGCCTATGTCAATATCGGGCACATCGGCAACACGTCGAGCGCGACGGTGCCCATTGCGCTTGACGAAGCCAACCGGGAGGGCCTCCTGCATGAGGGAGAACTGGTGGCGCTCACCGGCTTCGGCGCGGGGCTGACGTACGGGGCCGCTGTATTTGAATGGTAGTGACGCTTCGAAGAGGCCGACGTCTCGTAGAGACGTCACCCTCTTGAATTTGAATAAAATTTTATTATAATGAAAAGCAAGGAGAATGCGACATGATAGAAACTGCTCTGACCCGGCTTTTGGGCATCCGTTACCCAATCATCCAGGGCGGCATGGCGTGGATGGCCGACGCGGCGCTGGCTGCGGCTGTCTCGAACGGGGGCGGGCTCGGGCTCATTGGCACCGGCAGCATGGATGCTGAGCGTGCCCGGGCAGAAATCCGCCGTGCGCGGGAGCTGACGGATAAGCCCTTCGGTGTCAATATCATGCTCATGAACCCGCACGCGCAGGCGATAGCGGATGTCTGCGCCGAGGAGAAGGTAGCCGCTGTCACGACCGGGGCGGGCTCGCCGGGGAAGTATATCCCCGCGCTGAAGGCGGCGGGCGTGCGCGTCATCCCCGTCGTGCCGACGGTTAATCTGGCGAAGCGCGTCGTCTCGCAGGGGGCGGACGCAGTCATCGTCGAGGGAAGCGAGGCGGGCGGACACATCGGTGAGTCGACGACGATGCCCCTCGTCCCGCAGGTTGCGGACGCGGTGGACGTTCCGGTTATCGCGGCGGGCGGCATTGCCGATGGACGCGGCCTCGTCGCCGCGCTCGCGCTCGGCGCAGCGGGCGTGCAGATGGGCACAGCCTTTATCTGCGCGGCGGAGACAAACATCCACTCCGCCTACAAGGATTTGGTCTTGAAAGCGTCGGACAGCGATACCGTTGTCACGGGGCGGGGAAGCGGGCACCCGGTGCGGTGCCTCAAGAACCGTTTCACAAAGAAGCTCCTGGGGATGGAGAAGCGCGACGCGTCCCCCGAGGAGTTCGAGGAGCTGACACTCGGATCCTACGGCAAGGCGCTGCGGGACGGGAATATGGAGGAGGGCACCTTTATGGCCGGGCAGTCCGCCGGGCTGGTGAAGGAGATCCTGCCCGCCGCTGTCATTCTGGAAAACACGGCCGCACAGGCCGAGGATCTCTTAAAAAACTTTACCGCGAAGAGGGGGATTACCATTGTCTGAGGAACAGAAGAGAAAGACAGCCCTCGTCACGGGGGCGACACGCGGCATCGGCGCCGCGGTGGCACGGCGTCTGGCACAGGACGGATGCAATGTGGCGATTAACTGCTTAAACGAACAGCTCCGCGACGAACAGGGCCTGGCCGTGGCCGAGGCATGCCGGGCGTTCGGCGTGGAGGCGGAGTGCTTTATTGCCGACGTCTCGAGCCATGATCAGTGCCGCGAGATGGTAGACACTGTCAAGGCGCGCTTCGGGAGCCTGGACATCGCTGTCAACAACGCCGGTATTACGGCGGATGGTCTGCTTGTCCGCATGAAGGAGGAGCAGTACGATAAGGTCATCGCCGTCAACCAGAAGAGTGTGTTCAATATCACAAAGTTCGCGGGCGCAGTGATGATGCGCCAGCGCAGCGGGCGGATTATCAATGTCTCGTCCGTAGCGGGGCTCTACGGCAATCCGGGGCAGATCAATTACTCCGCCTCGAAGGCGGCCATCGTTGGCATGACGCTCACCGCCGCCAAGGAGCTCGGATCCCGCGGCATCACTGTCAATGCGGTCGCTCCGGGCTTCATCCGCAGCGATATGACCGATGTGCTTGCGGAGGAGTATAAAAAGAAGGTGCTGGATCTCATCTCGCTCGGACATTTCGGAGAGATTGAGGATGTCGCCAACGCGGTGGCGTTTTTGGCGTCCGACGGGGCGCGCTATATCACCGGCCAGGTCCTTGTCATCGACGGCGGCCTGATGATGTGATTCGAAGCGATTGCTGAAGAATGCAGAGGGAGGACTGTTTGAATTGAGAAGAGTTGTGATTACCGGTATGGGCGCCATCACCCCGGTAGGGCTGAATGTGGACGCCTCATGGAGCGCGGTGCGCTCAGGCCGGCCGAATTTCACGCCTCTTGATGAAAAGACCGCGGCCATGGGCGTGCGGTACGCAGGACAGGTGCAGGATTTTGACCCCATTGCGGCCGGTATCCCCAAAAAGGAGGCGCGCCGCTATGACCGCTACATTCAGTTCGCGCAGGCCGCCGCGGATGAAGCTGTCTCTATGTCCGGCTTTACGCCGGGAGAGGACGATCCCTTCCGCCTAGGCGTGATGATCGGCAGCGGCATCGGCGGATTCCATACGTTTAAGGATGAGCATATCAAGTATCTGGAGAAGGGCGCGTCCCGCGTGTCGGTGTTCTTTATCCCGATGCTGATCACCAATATGGCATCCGGCTGCGTTGCGATTAAGTACGGCTTCAAGGGGCAGAATTTTGCCACCGTCTCGGCCTGCGCTTCGGGCGCGCATGCGATAGGGGAAGCGTTCAGAGCCATTAAACACGGATATCTGGACTGCGCGCTCGCGGGAGGGAGCGAAGCGTGTGTGGATGAGTTCGCGCTCGCGGGCTTTAACAACATGGGCGCGCTCTCGCGCTCGGAGGATCCTTTGCGTCTGTCCATTCCGTTCGATAAGGAGCGCGGCGGGTTCGTCATGAGCGAAGGGTCGGGCGTATTGTTCCTGGAGGAATACGAGCATGCCCGCCGCCGCGGTGCGAAAATCTATGCGGAGATCATCGGCTACGGCGCAACATGCGACGCGCACCATATCACGGCTCCGTCCCCGGATGGGGAAGGTGCGGCCGAGGCAATGCGTCTGGCGATACAGGAGGGCGCTGTCACTCCGGCGGACATCGGCTACATCAACGCTCACGGCACAGCCACGCCTGCCAACGACGCCTGTGAGACCAGCGCCATCCATATGTTGTTCGGCGAGCATGCGGGGGATATAGCGGTCAGCTCGACCAAGTCCGTTACAGGCCATATGCTCGGCGCAGCGGGGGCTGTGGAGGCGATTTTCACGGCGAAGGCGCTCTGTGAGAGTATCGCCCCGCCGACAGCGGGCTACCGTGTGCCGGATCCGGAATGCGATCTGGACTATGTGACGGAGGGCGCCCGCCCGATTTCGGGCCTTCGCTGCGCTCTCTCCAACGCGTTCGGCTTCGGCGGACAGAATGCGGCGCTGTGCTTGGCGAAAGTGGAGGAGGCGTAGAAATGACTCTGGATGTGGAACAGATCGAACAGCTCATGCGCACACTTGCCCAAACAGGGCTGAGCGAGTGCGCGATTGAGTCGGAGGGCTTTTCCCTGCGGCTGGTGAGGGAGGCGTCCGCCGCCCCGGCGCAGGCGTTGCCCATGCCGGTGCAGAGCGCGCCGGCCCCGGCGGTACGTGCGGAGGGGCATATTGTCAGCGCCCCGATAGTGGGGACATTCTATGCGAAGAAATCCCCCGATGCGCCGCCGTATGTCCAGGTAGGCGACCGTGTGCGGGTAGGGGACGTGCTGTTCATCATCGAATCCATGAAGCTGATGAACGAAGTCACCTGCGAGTTCGATGGTGTCGTGACCGAGGTGATTGTGCACGACGGCGAAGCGGTCGAATACGGCCAGCCGCTGATGCGGATTGAGTAAACCGGTCAGGTGAGGAAAGGAGAATCCGTCCATGGGAGTTATGAACCGGGAGGAGATTGAGAAAATTATCCCGCACCGCGACCCGTTTCTGTTGATCGACGAGGTGCTTGAGCTCGAGCCGGGCGTGCGCTGTGTGGCACAGAAGTACATGGCGCCTGAGAGCTTCTGGTTCGCGGGGCATTTTCCGGGTTATCCGGTGACACCGGGCGTGCTCATGATTGAGATGCTCGCGCAGGCGGGGGCTGTCTGTGCCCTGAGCCTGCCGGAAAACCGGGGAAGGCTCGCGATGTTCGCCGGCATTGATAAGGCGCGTTTCCGCCGTGAGGTGCGTCCGGGCGAGACACTGCGCCTAGAGGTGGAGATCATCCGCTCGCGCGGGGCTATCGGTGTTGGCAAGGCGGTGGCCACGGTGGACGGCAAAAAGGCTGTCACGGCGGAAATCACCTTTGCGCTCGGCGCGGCGGATCCGGCGGCAGGCGGGGAGGGCGCCCATGTTTCATAAGGTGCTCATTGCCAACCGCGGAGAGATAGCGGTGCGCATCATCCGGGCCTGCCGGGAGCTGGGGGTGAGCACGGTCGCCGTGTGCAGTGAGGCGGATCGAGGTGCGCTGCACGCGCAGATCGCCGATGAGACTGTCTGCATCGGTCCGGCCCGGAGCCGGGACAGCTATCTCAATAAGAGCGCCATCGTGGCCGCCTGCGAGATTACGGGGGCGGAAGCGGTGCATCCGGGCTTCGGGTTTCTCTCCGAAAACGCGGCGTTCGCAAGGCTTCTGGAAAGGTGCTCGATCAAATTTATCGGTCCGAGGCCCGAGAGCATCGAGCGCATGGGCGACAAGGCAAACGCCAAGCGGGCGATGCGGGAGGCGGGAGTACCCGTTGTGCCCGGGTCGGAGGGTGTGGTCCAGAACGCGGACGAGGCGATCCGCATCGCCCGGGATCTGGGATATCCGGTGCTCGTGAAGGCGACCGCAGGCGGCGGCGGGCGGGGCATCCGCCTGGTGAGAAGCGGCGAAGAGATGAGCGACGCTTTCGGCGCCGCGCGCAAAGAGGCGCTCGACTATTTCGGCAATGCAGATGTTTATCTGGAGAAATTTATTGAAAATCCGCGCCATGTGGAGGTTCAGATCCTGGCCGATGAGCACGGGCACGTCTTCCATTTCGGGGAGCGTGACTGTTCGCTCCAGCGCCGCAACCAGAAGGTACTCGAGGAGTCGCCGTGCCCTGCGCCGCAGATGACGCCGGATCTGCGGCAGCGGATGGGCGAAGCGTCAGTCGCGGCGGCAAAGGCGGTCGGATACCAGAACGCCGGGACAGTGGAATACCTGCTCGACCGGGACGGGAATTTCTACTTTATGGAGATGAACACACGGATTCAGGTTGAGCACCCGATTACAGAGCTGGTGTACGGGGTGGATCTTGTCAAGAACCAGATCCGCATTGCGGCGGGGGAGGAGCTGCTGCTGCGGCAGGAGGACATCCGCCCGCAGGGGCATGCGATTGAGTGCCGCATCAATGCGGAGAATCCGGCAAAGGGGTTTCAGCCGTCGCCGGGAGAGATCCGTTCGCTCTATATGCCCGGCGGACCGGGTATCCGCATCGACAGCGCCATGTATGCGGGCTGTGTCATTCCGCCGTATTACGACTCAATGATAGCCAAGCTCATCGCCTATGCGCCGACCCGGGAGGAGGCCATCGCCAAAATGCGCTGGGCGCTCGCGGAGTTTATCGTGGACGGGGTGGATACGAATATTGATTTCCAGCTCTCGACACTGGCGGACGAACATTTCCTCAGTGCCGACTACGACATCGGTTATTTGGGGCGTAAGCTGGAGGCCCGGTAGGGGGCGCAGAGGAGGAAGAAACCATTGATACAGGAACTCTTTGAGCAGGTGAAGAGCCGTGTGGCTCCGCCGCGCTCCGCTACGCCCCAGCGCAGGCTGGACGTGCCGGACAATCTGCTTTACCGCTGTCCGCGCTGCGGCGGTGTGGTGCTGATGGAGGATTTTGAAAAGAACGGCAGGGTATGTGCCGAATGCGGCTACCATGCCCGCTTGGCCGCGCCCGAGCGTATCCGGATGACGGTGGATCCCGGCTCGATGCAGGAGCTGGACGCGGGGATGAAAAGCTGCAACCCGATAGGGTTTGAGGGCTACACCCGCAAGCTCGAACAGCTCCAGAAGGCGACCGGCCTCGACGATGCGATCATTACCGGTGAATGCACGATCAAGGGACAGCGCTGCGTCATCGGCGTGATGGACTCCCGGTTCATGATGGCCTCAATGGGGTCGGTTGTGGGGGAGAAAATCGCGCGCGCGTTTGAATACGCTGTCCGCCGCCGGCTGCCGGTGGTGCTCTTCACAGCGTCGGGCGGGGCGCGGATGCAGGAGGGGATCCTCTCCCTGATGCAGATGGCGAAAACTTCCGCGGCCGTCGCGCTCCATAACGACGCGGGACTGCTCTATATCACTGTCCTCACCGACCCGACGACCGGCGGCATCACGGCGAGCTTCGCCTCTCTCGGAGACATCATCATCGCCGAGCCGAAGGTGCTTGTTGGTTTCGCGGGGAGGCGTGTGATTGAGGGGACCATCCGTGAGAAGCTGCCCGAAGACTTCCAAACGGCGGAATTTTTACAGGAACACGGCTTTGTGGACATGATTGTCCCCCGGCACGATCTGCGGCGGACACTGGGACACCTCATCAAGCTGCATGCGCGGCCGGAAACGGATACGGCGGGAATAACGGGAGAGGGGGAGGAGCATGTCTGAAGGGCTGAGCGCGTGGGACAGACTTCTGCTCATCCGGGATAAGGCGCGTCCGAGCGCGGCGGACTATATCCCTCTAATCTTCGATCGGTTCTATGAGCTGCACGGAGACCGCCTCTTCGGCGACGATCACGCCCTCTGGGGCGGTATCGCCAAGATCGACGGTATCCCCGTCACGGTGCTCGCTCAGGTGAAGGGACATACGCTGGAGGAAAATAAGCGCTGCAATTTCGCTATGCCGCATCCAGAGGGATACCGTAAGGCGCTGCGGCTGATGAAGCAGGCGGAAAAGTTTTCCCGCCCCGTTATCTGCTTTATCGACACACCCGGCGCTTTCTGCGGCATCGGGGCGGAGGAGCGGGGCCAGGGCGAGGCTATCGCCCGGAACCTCATGGAGATGATGCGGCTGAAAACCCCGATTGTGTCCGTCGTTCTGGGAGAGGGCGGCAGCGGCGGCGCGCTGGGACTGGGCGTGTGCGACGAGATGGCCATGCTCTCAAACGCCGTCTACTCCGTTATCTCGCCCCGGGGGTGCGCGAGCATCCTCTGGAAGGATCCGTCCCGCGAGCGGGACGCCGCGGAGATGCTGCGCATCACCGCAGCGGATATAGTCGCCCTAGGAATAGCCGAGGCTATCATTGAGGAGCCGGCTGGCGGCGCGCAGAAAAATTTGCAGCTGATGGCAAGCAATATAACAGAATATCTCAGAGGAGCCATATTAAAGTTAAGCAAATTACCCATTGAACTTTTACTGCAAAGACGATATGATAAATTTAGATCCATTGGCGAATTTACAGAAGCCGAGTAAATCTTCGGTGATGATCAGGAGGAAATTGAATGGAAATCTTTGAAAAGGTTAAAGAACTGCTCGTCGAACAGCTGGATGTCGACGAAGAGCTGGTTACGATGGAAGCCACAATCACAGATGATCTGGGTGCGGACTCGCTGGATCTGGTGGATCTGGTGATGGAGCTCGAAAACGAGTTCGATACCGAAATTCCCGATGAGGACATTCAGAACATTAAGACCGTCGGCGATGTCGTGTCCTACATTGAAAAAATGAAAGCGGAATAAAAAATGAATGCCGCCGTTCTCTAAAAAGGGAGCGGCGGCGTTTTTATATCTGGGAGGACAGCATGCGTTTCCAGCGCCCGGAACGCATAAAGAGAGCATAGATGATGATCTGGAAGAAGGAGGCGATGGGCACGCTCGCACCGATGCCGGAGAGGTTATCCGGTACAAGGAGGGTAAAGACATAGGAGAGGGGGAGGCGGATGGCCAGCGAGGAAAGGATGCCGCAGAGCATTGTGAAGCCGGTGCAGCCGCAGCCGTTGAAGAAGCCGCCGAAGCAGAACACGAACGCGACAAGCATGAAATCATAGCTGAACGCGCGCAGATACTGTCCGCCGCCGATGGTGACAGCTTCATCCGCCTTAAAGAGGTGCATGATGGTATCGGGGGCTATTTGCGCCTAGGCGAAGAAGAACAGCGAGCAGGCGAACGCCATACCAATACTGGCATACAGCGACTGCCGGGCGCGGTCGGGCCGGTTCGCTCCCATATTCTGCGCGGTGAGGGAGGCCAGCGCGCCGGAGAAGGCGTTGGCGGGCAGCATGGCAAAGCTCTCGAACTTGCCGGCTACTCCGACAGCAGCGGCGGCTGTAACGCCTAGGGAATTGACAATGGCGGCGATAAACAGGAAGGAGATCGTTACCATCGTCTCCTGAAGAGAGACAGGCAGTCCCAGGCGGAGCAGGCGCAGAGCCTTATCCCGGCGGATGCGGAAGTTTCCTAGGCGGAAGGAGAAGATGAAGTCCTTCCGCCCGAGGTAGAGTACAGCGAGCGCCATACTGACTCCCTGTGAAAGGATGGTTGCCAGCGCCGCGCCGCCCGCGCCCATCCCCAGCCCGCCAACGAAGAACAGATCGAGCACAATGTTTATACAGCAGGCCACGGCGATAAAGAGGAGCGGGCTTTTTGAATCCCCCACACCACGCATGACGGCGCCAAGGGCGTTGTAGCCGAAGATGAAAAAGATGCCGCAGCTTGCGACAGCGACATAGCGCACCGCTTCCCCCATGGCGGGCTCCGGTGTCTGCAAAAGGCGGAGCAGGGGCGTTGTGAATAAAAGCATCACAGCGGTGAAGACGGCGGCGGCCAGCGCAAAGAGCGTGAGCGTGGTGCCGATGGTCTCGCGCACCGCCTCCTCCTGCCCTGCGCCCAGATACTGCGCTATCAGGATGGTGCCGCCGAGAGTCAGCCCGGTAATCAGGCTGTTGAGCGACTGCATGATCTGTGTCCCCACAGAGACAGCCGCGATACCGGCCGCATCGGAGAACCAGCCGATGACGGCCATATCTACGGCGCCATAGAGCGCCTGGATGAAGTTGGCCAGAAGAAACGGGATAGCAAAGGTGACAAGCGTCCGGTAAACGTTGCCTTCCGTGAGCGAGGCGGAACGGTTCTGTCCGCTCATGAAGAAATTCCTCCTTGCTATTTTAGTTCGGCCTCTGGCCAACGCTGCGCGCCATACGCTCACAGCTCTCCCGCAGGGCGCGGTGGCCGGGCTCCGAGAGCGCCGGATCGCCTTTGAGCACGGCCGTTGCCGCCGCTTGCGCCGCGGCGAGAACATCCACGTCGGAGGCCATGTCTGCGATGCGCATTTCCGGCAGTCCGTGCTGGCGGTCGCCGAAGAAGTCACCCGGCCCGCGCAGGCGCAGATCCGCCTGCGCGATGCAAAAGCCGTCGGCCGTTTCGCACAGGGCGCGCAGGCGCTCGCGGGCTGTCTCACCGCGCGCGTCGGAGACGAGGATGCAGTGGGAGGCCGTGTTCCCGCGCCCGACACGTCCGCGGAGCTGGTGGAGCTGGCTCAGGCCGAACCGCTCCGCGTTCATGCACACCATCACCGCGGCGTTGGGGACATCCACCCCCACCTCGATGACGGTGGTGCTCACCAGGAGCTGGATTTCCCCGCCCTTAAACCGGCGCATGACGTCCTCCTTTTTTGCCGCGGCGAGCTTGCCGTGCAGGATGTCGAGGCGGTATCCGGCGAGCGGACCCGTGGTGAGTTCCTTCAGGAGCTGTTCGGCTGACAGGAGATCCGGCGGGCTGTCCCCGTCCTCGCGCACAAGCGGGCAGACGACATAGCCCTGTCTTCCCTCATCGAGAAGCCCCCGGACAAAGGCCCACGCCCGCGGCAGCTTGGCGGTAGGGATGCAGTAGGTGGAGACAGGGATGCGCCCGCCGGGCAGCTCGTCGAGGACGGAGAGATCGAGGTCGCCGTAGATCATCAGCGCGAGTGTACGTGGGATGGGTGTGGCGGACATGACGAGCACGTGCGGGTTTTCGCTCTTTTCTTGGAGTGCGGCACGCTGCGCCACACCGAAGCGGTGCTGTTCGTCTGTGACGCACAGCCCGAGCCGATGGAACGTGACACCTGCGGAAAACAGCGCGTGCGTGCCGATAAGCAGATCCACCTCCCTCGCTTCGGCGGCGGCGAGCAGCGCGCGCCTCTCCTTCGCCTGGACAGAACCAGTGATGAGCGCCGTCCGCACGCCAAATGGGGAGAGAAAGCGCTCAAACGTCTCCCTGTGCTGTTCGGCGAGGATCTCCGTCGGGGCCATGACAGCGCACTGCATCCCAGAGCGAACGGCCGCGAGGCATGCCGCAGCGGCGACGAGTGTCTTGCCAGATCCCACGTCCCCCTGCAGGAGGCGGTTCATGGGGGTATCCTTTGTCAGGTCGGCGAGGATTTCTTCGATGGCGCGGCGCTGGGCGGCGGTCGGGGAGAAGGGGAGCGACCGGTAAAACAGCTCCGGATCAAACGGGGAGACACGCAGGGCAGTGAGTGTACGCGTCCTCGCGTGCATGCGCGAGAGCGTGACGGCGAGGGTAAACAGCTCCTCGAAGATAAGGCGTTCACGCGCGATCCGCGCCTCATGTACGTCGGTCGGGAAATGGATGTGTTCGAGCGCGTACCGCAGGCCGCAAAGACGCCGCTCCTCCCGCACCTCATCCGGGATAGGGTCCGGCAGGCTGTCGGCGATGAGCCCCAGCGCCCGGCGTACACACTGGGAGATCGCCTTTGAGGAGAGCCCCGCTGTCAGGGGATAGATGGGGCGGAGCGAACCGGCTTCCCCTACGGGGAAAACCTGCGGGGACGCCATTTCCCGCGGGCGCCCTGGTTTGACAGGGCCATAGAAGAGGTATTCCTCATCCAGCCGGAGAGCTTCAAAGGCGAATTTGGCGTTAAAGAACGTGACGTTTACTTCGCCGCTGTCATCGGCCGCGGTGAGCTTGAAGAGGGAAAGTCCCTTGCGGATGCGCGCTTCCGGGCGCTTACGCAGGATCCGTACCCGTACCGCGCACGCTTCCTCCGCGTCTGCCTCGGCGACGGGGGTGATCCGTGTCAGATCCAGATAGCTGCGCGGGAAATGGCAGCAGAGATCCCGCAGTGTATCAACCCCCAGCTTGTGAAAAAGTTTGGCCCGCGCGGGCCCTACGCCGGGCAGGAACTGTATACTGGTATTCGGGTCCAAGAAACCACCTCCATCCGGTTGAAACAGCCGCTGTTATGTACGGGAATGAGTCAGCCTGCGGAACAGGATTGTCCCGGCAAACAAGATGACGGGGAAGAGCACGGCGGCAAGCAGGCCGCATTTGAGGCCGAGCTGGCTGAGCTCCTCGCCTGTCGTGGCGTTCAGCTGAAGGAGCGTGCCGGTATGCTGCGCGAAGTCGGAGACTGTCCCGGCGAGCCACGGCCCGAGGGAACCGCCCAGATCCCCGAAGACAGCGAGCATGGCGAAGAGCACTGTCCCGCCGCGGGGGAAGGCGGCAGCCATGAGGGAAAATGTCCCCGGCCACATCAGGCTCACGGACAGCCCGCATATCGCACATCCCAGAAGCGAGAGCAGCGGCCAGGGAGAAAAGACCGTGACGAGATAGCAGACGACACACAATCCGCCGCAGAGCGTGAGCGCATGGGAGAGGTTGAGCTTTTCCCCGCAGATACCGTAGAACGCGCGGCCTATGCCCATGAGGATGGCAAAGAGGCAGGGCCCGAGCAGATCGCCGAGGATCTTTGGCACCTGTAAGCCGCGTTCGGCGAACAGGGAGGACCACTGCGACATTGTCAGCTCCGCCGCGCCCGCACACATCATTAGAATAAGCCCGATGAGGAAGAGCGGGGAACGCAGCAGCTCGGAGAGGGACATCAGCTTTTCCTCCGCCTCCGGAGGAACGAGCGGGACACGCAGGAAAAAGAACAGGTTGCACAGCGGGATAATGCACCATAAAAACGGGAGCGCCGGCCAGAACGACGCGCCGCAGAAACGGATGAGCAGTGTCGTGAGAAGGACAACGGCCACCTGCCCCCAGCAGTAGAACGAGTGGAGCAGGCTCATGGCGCGCTCCTTGGCCTCCCCGGGCAGGGCGTTGACGATGGGGCTGACAATGACCTCCAGAAGCCCGCCGCCGAATGCGTAGACGACGGCGGCGATCTGCAGCCCGAGATAGGGCGAAGGCAGCACCCGGGGCAGGACGCTTAAGAGCACCAGCCCGGCTGTGCAGAGCACATGGGCGAGCACCGCCGCCGCGCGGTAGCCGATCCGGTCGACATAGCGGGCGGAAAATACGTCGGCGACAAGCTGGACGCCGAAATTGAGCAGGACCAGCCGCCCGACCTGCTCGAAGGAGAGGCCGAAGCTGTCCTGAAAAATGACGAACAGGAGCGGCGCGAGGTTGTTGATGATAGCCTGTGTGATGTAGCCGGTATAGCAGGCGAGGGTGGTGTGGCGGTAGGACAGGGTCACGGACGACAACTCCTTTTGTGGGGTATTTATGCGGTTTTCTGCACGTCGCAGCTTAAATAGCTCCAGCCGCCAAGATCCTAACGGGATGCGGGACTGTCAGCGATGCGGCCGGCACAGCAGCGAAGCCATTCCAGGATAAAGTCGAATCTTTCCCTTGTCAGTTCGTGTCCGCCCGGGTACCTCTTATGGAACAGGTTTTGAGAGGCCCCAAGCGCCGCATAGGCGGATCCGGCTTTTTCCACAATGTCAGGGGCGTCCCTCGAATACTTATCCTCTTCGGCGGAGACGATGAGCAGCCGCCTCGGCGCGGTACAGGACACCAGATCCTCTATATCGTATGGGCCGTGAAAGCGAGGGATCACGCTGGCCATCTCAATCCCGACATTGTTTTCCATCCGGTTTTTGTATGTGCAGGCACTGCCGCTCGCACAGGAGAAGGCGATCCGCTCATCCAGCGCGGAAAGGAACAGGACAGTGTTGCCGCCGTAGGAATGCCCCAGCGTTCCAATCCGTCCGTTGTCGACAAAGCCGAGGCGGGAGAGCAGGGTGATTCCGTTCATAGCGTCGGTTAACACCTTTTTCATCAGGTAGTCGCCGGTAACGATACGATAGCACATCTCGTTAAAGTGCTGCCAGAAATCGAACCCCTCCACACGGGGATCCGCCCGCCTCGATTCAAAACAGACGGAATCCGGCGCCAGCACGACAAACCCGCTCTTCACCAGCGCGGGCCCGAAAGCCTGGAGCGGATTTCCGGCTAAGCCGCAGACCTCGCTTTTCCCCAAATGGTGCTCCCGGTTGTGCTGATGATGGATGAGAATGGCCGGATTGTTTTCGAGGGTTTCGGGGAGCAGCAGAAAGGCGCTGACCGTATCCCCCTTGGAATCGTATTCGATGAGCTGCCGGGTGTATCCGTCCTCCTCTGTGGACTCCAGCACACGGTATCCCATCACCGGCGCCGTATCCGGAAGGGCGATGCCTATAGCGTCCGCTATACGGTTTCTTAAGTCCGTCACGGTTTTCATTCCCCCCCTTCGCGTTCATCCTTTTTTAACAGGGCAAAGGCCATTATGGAAACGAGGCAATAACCGGTGATGGCCGGCAGCGCGGATTCGATGCCGAACCGGCCTCCGGTCAGAAAGACGCTGGTCTGCGTCAGTTCATACCGGCAGAAAAAATTCTCCGACAAGCCGCTGGCCGGGGATTCGACGATGAAGACACCCCCGATGACCACAGCATTCCACAGAGCGTGTACGACAGCGCCCGGCCAGATGCTCCCGCTTTGCAGCGCAATCAGTGAAAACATGACGCCGACGGCTGTACCGGCTGCGAGCAGGAGCAGAAAATCTACCCACCCTAGGCGCAGATTCACTGTGTGCAGGAGGGCGAACAGAACGGAAGGGAGAAATACAGCCGCCGCTCTGTTCCACTGCCGCTGGAAGGTGCGCAGAATAAGCCCGCGGAAGATAAACTCTTCGCAGACGCCTGCCGCGATGCCCGTGGAAAAGACAGCGCTGCTTAAATAGGGGAAGATACTCCCGGCCTGTTCGTTTTTAACGAAGCGACCGCCGGTAAAGAGGAGATAAAATACCGTGACGGCCAGCGGCAGACAGATTCCCACGATCACCCATTTCAGTGGCGGCGCTTTCAGGGATATGCCGACCTCGTTGGGAGAAAAATGCAGAACGTACCGGGCGTACAACAGACCGATGGAGAGCGTGAGAAGGATGTATACGGCGGTAAAAAGAAGATCGCCGAGGGACGGGCCGCTCACAGCGCGCATTATGTCCCCGCCGAGCATGGCGAGGATCAGGATGGCCATGGCGGCGATGGTGTGAAAGAAAACAAAGACGCCATGCTTTGATTGACCAGATTTCAAACAGTTTCACCTCCATACAGGATTCGACCCCATTTGTCTTTGCAGAAAAAGGGCGCGCCTTGCAGCGCACCCCTTTTTTGCAGCATGTTACTGATTTTTCCCCAGTGCAATCGCCCGGCGGTTTGCTTCGATGAGATGAGCCTTCCGAGGGGGAACGCATTTTTCGATGGCCCTGTCGATGCTCGCATCGCTCACGAGGCCGCGCACGGCGGAGAGCTTGCCCAGAAGCAGGATGTTCGCCAGCCCCTGGAGTTCATTTTCATTGGCCAGGCGTGTCGCGGGGACGTAACAGACGTCGACGTCTTCACGCGTGCACTGGCGATCGACGAGGGTTGAATCGACGAGGACAATGCCGCCGGGGACAACGGCGCCGATAAACTTGTCAAAGGACGGGGTGTTCATCGCGATCAGGATATCCGGGTGCAGGACGAGCGGGCTGCCGACAGGTTCGTCGGAAATGCAGACACTGCAGTTCGCTGTGCCGCCGCGCATTTCGGGGCCGTAGCTCGGGAGCCACGAGACCTGTTTTTCCTCCATCAGTCCCGCGTACGCCAGAATCTTTCCCGCGAACAGGATGCCCTGTCCGCCGAAACCGGCAAGAAGGATGTTTGTTGTCGCCATTCTGTCACTTCGCCTCCCCGTCGATGTCCTTATAAACGCCCAGCGGATAATAGGGAATCATATTTTTTTCCAGCCAGTCGAGCGCTTCCACCGGTGTCAGGCCCCAGTTGGTGGGGCAGGTGGAGAGCACCTCAACGAGGCTGAAGCCCTTGCCGTCGATCTGATTCTGGAACGCCTTCTTAATCGCGGCCTTCGCTTTACGGATATGCGGCACGCTGTGCGCGCTCACGCGCTCGAGGTACGCCGGGCCGTTCAGCGTAGCGAGCATCTCGCACACACGCACAGGCCAGCCGGCTGTTTTGGTATCGCGGCCATAGGGGGTGGTCTGGGTTATCTGCCCAGGCAGGGACGTGGGGGCCATCTGGCCGCCGGTCATGCCGTAGATGGCGTTGTTGACAAAGATGACGGTGATATTCTCTCCGCGCGTAGCGGCATGGACGGTCTCCGCCGTCCCGATGGCGGCGAGGTCTCCGTCTCCCTGATAAGTAAACACGATGTTTTCCGGCCTTGCACGCTTGAGGCCTGTCGCCACGGCAGGAGCACGTCCGTGCGGGGCCTGCGCCATATCGCAGGTGTAAAA
>CATJVQ010000058.1 GCA_949743955.1 uncultured Oscillospiraceae bacterium
TGCTTCAGGCTTCTGAGGCGGCTCCTCACCGAAAAAGCCGCTCTCCGGGCGGATGTCGATTTTCCAGCCGGTCAGCCGCGCGGCGAGGCGGGCGTTCTGCCCCTTGTTGCCGATGGCCAGCGAGAGCTGGTGATCCGGCACGGTGACACGGCAGATCTTGGCCCCGTCCGGATCCACTTCGACGGCGACAACGTCGGCGGGGGAGAGAGCGGCGGTGATGAACTTTTCGGGTTCGTCTGAATATTTGACCACGTCGATCTTTTCCCCGCCGAGCTCCTCGACGATTGCGCTCACCCGCCCGCCCTTCGGGCCGATACACGCGCCCACGGCGTCGACGTTTTCGTCGTGACTGAGGACAGCCATCTTCGTCCGGCTGCCCGCCTCGCGGGCGATGGCCTTGATTTCCACGGTTCCATCCTTAATTTCGGGGGTCTCCATCTCGAACAGGCGCTTGACAAGCCCCGGGTGCGTGCGCGAAATCATGATGCGCGGCCCCTTCTCCCCGGCGGTGACATCCACGACATAGACCATCACGCGGTCTCCCTCGCGCAGTGTTTCGCCGAGGATCTGCTCGCTCCTAGGAAGGATGGTCTCGCTTTTTTCGATTTCAAGGGTCACATTGCCCTTGACGGGATCCACCTTGACCACGGGGGCAGAGACGATTTCGTATTTTTTATCCTCATATTTCTGTAAGAGCTGCCCGCGCTCCGCCTCCCGGATACCCTGCCGGATGACGTGCTTGGCGGCCTGGGCGGCGATGCGGCCGAACTCCTTGGTCTGGAGCGGAATTTCGATCTGCCCCCCCTCCGTGACGGACGGATCATAACGGTAGGCCTGCTCCAGAAGGATTTCCGAGGAGGGGTTCTCCACCTCGGTAACGGCTATCTTACGTACGGCCACATAGAAGCGCCCGGTGGAGGGGTCGATATCCACGACGTTCTCGTCCGTGCCGCCGACATCGCGCTTGACAGCGATGGCGATGGCGTTCTTAATCTTTTCCACAAGCTGCTCCTCCGCGATACCCTTCTCGCGGGCTAAATCGAGCAGTGCGTCGAAAAATTCGTTATTCCCCTTGCTACCGGCTTTGCTGTTTGTCCTGCTGCTCATCTTTTCTGATACTCCTCCGATCCGAAGTCCACACACAACCTGATAAAAGCGGCCTGTCTGCGCTCGAAATCCACCTCGCGTCCATCGTCGGTGCGCACGTGTACGCGTCCGTCCCCGGCTCCGGTGAGGATTCCCTCAAACTCGCGCTGCCCCACCTCGCTGAGCGCGCGGATGGTGCGCACGCACACACGCTGCCCGATGTAGGGCGGAAAGTGCTCGGGGCGGGTCAGCGCGCGCTCGATGCCGGGGGAGGAGACCTCAAGCGTATAGCTCTCCGGGATGGGGTCCGCTTCGTCGAGCGGAGCGTCGACAGCGCGGGAGAGGGCTTCGCAGTCATCAATATTCACGCCGCCCGGTTTGTCGATGAAGATGCGCAGATACCAGCCTGCGCCCTCCTTTTCATAGCGAACGTCCCACAGCGAGAGGCCGAGCGCCTCGGCAAACGGGGAAACAAGGTCCGTCACGATCTGGACGGTGGAAGGTTTTTTTTCAGCCATAATGAATGAAGTCTCCTGTCTTTGTGCGGCAGGAAAACCGGTGTACCCGAAGGAAAGCGCCGGACATAAAGGAAAGAGTGGGATTTCCCACTCTTTCATCCTACCGTCTATCATATCTAAATTATACCACACGCCTGCGCCCATTGCAAGGCCCCGGACACAGAAATTTCGGGATTATTCCTCCATTTGCTTGCCGAGGAACTGCGCGGCCGCGGAGATGAGCTTGATTTCGGTTTCTCCCGCCGTGCCGCCCGTGTCGCCGCACAGGAGCATGATACAGCCGCACACGTCGCCTGAGGCGAGGATGGGCGCGCCGCAGAGGCAGCAGCGGTCCACCCCCTCCACCGGCTGGAGGCGTTGCCGGTCATCCCCGCTCCACGAGTAGGAGCGGCGGTGCTCCATCAGCTCCTCAAGCGCCGCGGTCGCGCGCCTCTCGAGCAGCTCCTTCTTCGGCAGTCCCGCCACGGCGATGACGTGATCCCGGTCACATACGAGTGCCGGCAGCCCTGTCGTCTTATACAGTACCTCGGCATACTGCCCCGCGAAGCCGGACAGTTCCCCAATGGGGGAGTACTTCTTAAAAATAACCTCGCCGTCATTATCCGTATATATTTCCAGAGGATCGCCTTCACGAATGCGCATCGTGCGGCGGATTTCCTTGGGGATGACCACTCGTCCGAGGTCGTCGATTCGTCTTACAATTCCTGTTGCCTTCATTTCCTTCCAGCATCCTCCCTGTAAACCACGGCGGAGCGGTACCGGACACCAGCCTTCAATATTATTGCAGACTGGCATCATGCCCGCCGCGTGTAATTTCGTGAGATCAGAGTTTATCCATGTAGTCTGTCTCCACTTTTCAGCCCTGGAGTCACCGTAAAGCGTCAGGTTTTGCGTTGTCCATCCTCTATTATTTACTGCCGTGGAAATTTTATGCCGTATCTCAGCCGGATTTCCGATTTTACCAGGATCTTCTCCCGACCGGGGAGGATACCGCTTTTCAGTGTATGCCGGTGGAAATGAAGCGCAGGGGTCAGTGTATTAACTTACCTTTTTATATTTAACGGCGATCCAAAGCCCTGTGAGCAGTACAAGCACAGACAGCCCAAGGAAGACGGCGGACTGCTCCGCCAGTTGGGAGGTCTGTTCACTGGGAGGGGCAAAACCGCCGCCAGGCGGTGAGGAGTCCCGATTATCACCGTTTTTCCCGGAAGGAGAGGTTTCTTCTGCGGCCTGAGCGCCGCCCGTTTTCTCGGAAACGTTGGCCGTTTTATCCTGCGCGGATGGAAGCGATTGGCCGTTTCTGCCGCCGCGGCCGCCCATGCTTCTGTCCATGGTTCCCATATCGGACAGATTCAGGCTGCCTGTGTCAATTTGAGTATCCGGATTCGCTTTCTGCTGTTCACTGGTGGAGGGGATTGTCCCCGCCAGCTGCCCCCGCACACTTTCCTGACGGAGGGAGCAGAAGGAGCGCAGGGTCTGCACACCGGTCTCGAATTCCTCATAGGTGCAGAACTTGGTGGGATCCTTTTTCACATCATCCGCGATCAGCGCATATGCCTTGTCGATGAGCTGTTCTATATTGACCGTGTCCAGAAATTCGGCATACAGTTTGTGGTATGCTTCCGTATAGGCCTCATCGGAGAAAATCCATGCCTGCATGGGGCGGTCGGAGAGAACGTCATCGATGGCTTCGTTGACGGATGCGGCCGCTGTCCCACCCTGGAAGGTTCCAAACGCGAGGTTGTAATCCCAGGGGATCATGGAGAGCCTGCCGTCCTGTTCATACAGATAGTAGTTATGGATCATCCTGCCGGTGTAGCTGTCTCCATTGACGACAAAATTATGAACGACAAAGTAGCGGAGGACCGCGTCCATATCCAGAATGTTTTCCAGATCCGCATAGCTGGAGAGAGCCTGGAGGGAACGGATCAGCCGCTCTCTGTCCGCCTTGGAGACATCGGTCTTGGCGCTGCCGAAAAGGTTGGGGTAGCTGTCCGGATCGTCGTCAATGTACTGTAGTTTAACATCCGAAGCGCTGCCAAAACTGAAGCCGCCTCCGGGCATGGAGGGCGGATCAGATTGACCGAAGTCCATGCCGGGGGGAGGCGTACCCGGCGCACGTTTCGCGGTATCTTGTTCGGGAGGGGACTCTCCTTCTGTGCGGTCCGGCGTGCCGCTGTCCTCAATGGAAGGCGGGACAAAATCGCCGGGGGCAGATTCTTGGCCTGGGCGAGTGGGGGGCTCTCCCTCTTCGCCGGACTGATCGGCAAATTTATTCATATCAAAATTCCGGCCATTGCCCCGGCCGCCGCCAAAATTCATGTTGTCCGGTTTATAGAGCTCTCCGTAATCCGCGCCGTAGTTGCGCTGCAAAAAGGCCTCCTCAGCGCCTTCCACCGCCAGGTACAGCCCCCAGTCCTCGCCGTTTACCGTGATGTATACGAAGCTGCTCAAAGAGCTGGGAACCCCGAAAGCGTTCATCATCTGATAGGTCAGATAATCCTTCATCATGGTGTTGTCCTGAATCAGATTGTTCAGACAGAGCTTATCCAATCCATGGTAATTTTTGGAGCTGTCATACTGGTCAAACTCAATCTTAAAGCTGTACCGGCTGCTCCCCATGGCGGCGACGGAGCTGAGTGAGGTATTTCCCTTCCCGCGGATCCCAACATTTTTGTAGCTCTCGCCGTCAATCACCACGCTGCAGGCGCTGTATTCTTCACTCTGGCAGTTTTCGATGAAGCTGTCCCAATCCTCCATGACAATCTCGATGGTGTGGACACGGGAGGTATCGAACAGCCGGCTCTCATACCCGGTGGTTCTGCCGGCGGACTGGATCCCCAGGGCTTCTCCGTTCATAAAGAGCAGTGCAAGGATCAGAGAAAAAGCGGCGGCGGCAGCACAGATGCTGTCCATATACCTGTGTGTTGACATGGCTGTCCCTCCTCAGCCCATGTAGTCGCCGTTGTAGCTCACCAATACCGCGCTTTGGACGCCTTCTATTTCAGAAAGTGTGTTGATAAAATCTGTATTGTCGTCTTTGAGGCGGATCTCCCAATTTAATTCGATGGATCCTTTCTGCGCCGATTTACTCTTCACCACACAGCGTTGTGTCTGGGCCGCAAGATACTCTTTTGTCCGCTGTTCCGCTTCGCGGCCATCGCACCGGAGGACAATGATGTAGGGGTTATAAGAGCTTTTTTTGTTGACGAACACAAGCAGAATCACACCGATGATCACACTCCCTATCACAGCCAGCGGAATCATCCCGGCGGCCAGCACAATGCCGGTGGCGAGAGACCAGAACAAAAAGGCTATATCCAGCGGCTCCTTGATAGCGGTGCGGAAACGAACGATGGACAGCGCGCCCACCATGCCGAGGGACAGCACCACATTGCTGGTGACAGCCAGAATGACAACTGTGGTGATCATCGTCAGAGCAATCAGCGTTACCCCGAAGCTGGAGGAATACATGACACCCTGATAGGTTTTCTTATAAACAAAGAAAATAAACAGGCCGAGGCCAAAGGCCAGGATCAATGCCAGAAGCATATCGAGAATACTGACACTGCTGATGTTCTCCAGAAAACTGGATTTGAAGATATCGTTAAATGTTATCATATGAAACAGCTCCTTTTAACCGTAAATCCGGCACTGGGCGTATTTGGAAAACGAGGAGGTGTGCCGCCCCTCCAGCTGAACCGCGTCACGAATAGTGGAGGGGAGAAAAGCATCCCACTTGACCTCCAGGATAATGGGCGCGTCTCCCGCCGGGATCGTGATCCCGGGGGTTAGAAATTCTGTGCAGTGCAGGCCAATCCGGATATCGTAGTCGAGTGTGATCCGGACATTGCCGGCTGGATAGATAAACGGCTCACGGGTATAGTCCACAATGGTCCGGGGCCGGAGCAGCTGTGTACGCATTTTTCTGTAAAGTTCCCGGACCAGCGGCTGTTCGCTGTCCAGCATCCAGTCCAGATCACCCCGAAGGATCGCGGCCGCCTCCGTAGCGGTGATTGCGGCGCTCTGTTTATTCCCCAGTCCGCCTGCCTTGCTCTTTTTTTCCAAATGAATGAGGGAGGTATCTCCATTGTAATAGCGGATGCGGAATTTTTCCCGGCGGCTGACACCGTTCAGCTTTTCCCGCAGCGCTTTATCGGCAGGGGTGTCGAAATACAGGCTGCGGATCAGGTATTTTCCGTCCTCTGCATGCGGATCCGCCTGGGCGACGGCCCGCAGACGCTGCCGGAGCGCCAGCATATCCAGATAGGAGATCTCATGTTTCCATTCATGTCGAAAATCCATGGTGAAGTATATCCTCCTTTCCATTAGAATGGGGCCATTATAAAGCCGGAACTTAAAACCAAGTTAAAAAGATTTTTGGGGAATATCTCTCTCGGGCTTCCTTTTAGGCGGCGAAGGTCCCCCGCGGCAAAAAAGATTGCCTCATTTTTGCAGGGAGGCAATCTGGTCCGGTTATTTCTGCGAACGGCAGCGGCAGTGCTCCTTACAGACCGAGCAGCCGGCACATTCGCCCTTTCTGGCCTTGCGGATGGTATAGCGCGCGGCGAAGAAGACGGCGATTAAAATAAGGGAAAGAATTCCCCAGGTTATTATGTGTATCCTTCTTTCAGGCGTTCATGCCGGCTGGGACAGCGCGGGAGGTGCACTTCTCGGCATAACCGGCGCGCACGAGCAGCCGCACGAGCACGCCCACGCATAGGGGTGCGAGAGCCTGTCCGGCGCCGAAGGGAACGAGCAGGAAAGAAGAAACTCAATGTTTCGAACGTTTCTTTTAAAATCCAACGGAAAAGCACATGAAATCTTGCTATTTTGACGGAATGGTTCTATATTAATAGGCAGATAAGGTAAAGAGTTCTGCTTTATACCTGTCGGGAAATGTATCAGGAGGGATTGCAGATGGACTTTTATCGCATCATACCGCTCCGGGAAAACCTGTGGGCGATAAGCGAGGTCGGGAAGACGGTGATGTATGTCATAAACGGCCAGGAGAAGGTACTGCTTTTGGACACGGGCTTCGGCCTTGTGCCGCTGCGGGATGTCGTTAGAAAGCTGTGCGGAGAGAAGCCGATCGTCGTTTTAAACAGCCACGGGCATATTGACCATAACTCCGGCAACAATCAGTTTGATACCGTCTATGTCGGGTGCTACGACGAACCGGGCAGCCATGCACAGCTGACGGAAGAGGATCGCACGCATGTGCGGGAAACGTATTTCAGCGAATTTGAAAAGGCGGGCGGCGTCATTCCCGAATGGAATCCGGGCCCGGCGAGGCAGGTCATCGCGCTGCGTGAGGGGGATGTGTTCGATCTGGGCGGCATCCGGCTCGAGGTGCTCGAGGCGCCGGGACATTCGCTCGGTTCGGTCGCGCTCTTCGAGCGGGAAAGGGGCTGGCTCTTTACCGGCGACCTGATGCTGACCTGGGAGGTCTGGGGGCAGCTCGACTGTTCGACAACGCTGCGCGTATACGGCGAGTCGATAGAGCGCCTCGCGGCGCTGCCCGGCGTGACGACAGTGTTCCCCGCGCACTGGGAGCAGGAGAAGAATCCGGCAGGCTTCCCCGAATGCGAGCTGCCGCCGCGTGTGCTGCCCATGTATGCGGACGGAATCCGCCGCATCGTGTCCGGAGAGACGCCGAGCGTGGCGTATCCGTTCCGCGGCAAATCGATGCGCTGTGTCTATTTTGAGATCGGCGGCATGGCATTCGATTCGGATCGTTTGGGCTGAATAATTGGAAATTAAAGGAAACGTTCGATTTTTGAATAAACAGCGTTCAATTTTTGAATTGTTTTTGAACGAAAAATACGGTACTATTAAATAAATTTATAGAAGGAGAATGGGAAAAATACAGGCAATTTAGTTGGGAGTGATGGATTTTGAAAGAAAAGAGAACCGATTCCCAGAAACGGGAGCTGAAAAGGGAGATTGCCAAGCACCGGGGATTATACCTGTTCCTAGTGCCAGCGTTTGTGGCGCTCATCATCTTTGCGTATATCCCTATGGCGGGCGTAGTGATGTCGTTTATGGATTATGACCTCATTAAAGGGCCCTTCCACAGCCCATGGGTCGGGTTTGAGCACTTCCAGGAGTTCCTCACCGATCCGGAGTTCTGGCATGCGCTGGGCAATACCATCGGCATCAACGGCTTGTCGATCATCATCGGTTTCCCGCTGCCTATTGCGCTGGCTATCGCCATTTTCTCGATGAAAGACGGTATCTTTAAGCGTGTGACGCAGACCATCAGCTATCTGCCCCACTTCGTGAGCTGGGTTGTTGTGGGCGGTCTCGTCTACAAGATTCTTGATATGGATACGGGCGCAGTGAATTCCATGATCCGTTTCTTCGGCGGACAGCCCATCGCTTTCATGCGCGAGCCGAGCTGGTTCTGGTTTGTCATTATCACGGTCTGCATCTGGAAGGAGCTCGGGTGGAATACAATCATCTACTTAGCGGCGCTCTCCGGCATCGACGCCGAGCAGTATGAGGCCGCGCTGGTGGATGGTGCGAACGGCTGGCACCGGCTCATTTACATCACCATTCCGAGCATTCTGCCCATTGTGGGCCTGATGCTGATCATGACGGTGGGCAACCTCATCAACTCCAACGGCAGCGCTTCGTTCGACGCGGTCTATAATCTCCGTAACGCGCTGACGGCGACCTCTTCGGACACGCTCGACTACTTCATCTTCTCTCAGGGTGTTCAGCACAATGAGCTCTCCTATGCGGCCGCGGCCGGTTTCGTACAGGGACTTGTTTCGTTGTGCCTCGTTATGAGCGCGAACGCCATCAGCCGCAAGACTCAGGGCTACGGTGCATTTTAAGGAAAGGAGAGAGACAAAAATGGCCAATCTGACTTCCATTGCTGGACAGAAAAGCAACCGCTGGGTGACATGGATACTGTATGCCGTGATCCTCGTTATCACGTTTTTGATTCTCTATCCCTTCTGGTACTGCGTCTCCTATTCACTGAGCAGCAGCAAGGCTGTCATGACACAGAACGTGACGTTCATACCCATCGGCTTCACGTGGGAGAACTACATAAAGGTATTCAAGCAGAACAACCTCGGTAATTCTTTTGTTATCAGTGTGTTCCGCACACTCGGCGGCATCGTGGGGACACTGCTCGTCACGGGCCTGGCGGCTTACGCCATCTCCAAGCCGACACTTCCAGGGCGGCGCTGGATTTCTATCTTTATGATTATCCCCATGTACATCTCGGGCGGCCTTATCCCGACGTATGTGTGGATGTTCCAGCTCCACCTGGTCAACAATTTCTGGGTATTTGTGCTGCCAAACTGCTTCTGGGCGTTCAATATGCTCCTCATGCGCACCTATTTTGAAGGGATTCCGGCGAGCCTTGAGGAATCCGCGAGGCTCGACGGCGCGAGTGAGCTGCGCATCCTGTTCCAGATCATCATCCCGCTCTCGATGCCCATCATCGCCGTTATCGCCATGTACAGCGGTGTGTGGCAGTGGAACGCGTGGTATGACGCGATGCTCTATATCACCAGCGCGAAGCTCAAGCCCCTGCAGGCCATCCTGCAGGAGATGATCAAAGCCTCTTCCACCTCCATGACCCAGATGGCCCAGTCCGGCGGCAAGGCCGCTCAGTCCCAAGGCTCGCCCGAGGCGGTGCGTATGGCGACGCTCGTCTTCACCACTCTCCCCATTATCTGCATCTACCCCTTCTTCCAGAAGTATTTTGTGCAGGGCGTGATGATCGGCGCGGTGAAGGCATAAGATTCCGGCCAGTCCGGCGTTTTCCGGCGCCGTGGCAATATGGCAAGTCATTCAGTTGAGAAAGGACGGTTAAAGCATGAAAATCAAACGGATACTCGGCATTCTGCTCGCGTGTTCCACAGCCTTCGGTATGGCGGCGTGCGGCGGCGGACAGGGCAGCACGAACCCTCCGGCTTCCGACGGCGGCCATGCCCCCGCTTCCGACGGCGGCGGCGCTCCTGCGGCGGACAATTCCCAGAAGGAGCACATCAGCTATGACATTCTGATCAGCTACTCCACCCCGGCGACTACGCTCGACAACCCGAACGACGTTGTTACCCCGTACGTGGAGAACAAATTCAACATCGAGGTCGGCGAAATTACACAGGCCGCGACATCGGGCATCCCCCTCAAGGAGATGCTCGCCACCCGTATGGCTGCGGGCAACGAGCCGGACGTGCTCATCGCGGGCGCTGAAAATATCGCGTACGCGGTTGGTACCGGCAAGTACGGCGGGGGCCTTGAAGAGTACATCGACAAGATGGAAAACATGAACAAGTACATGGAGCAGGATATGTGGCCCCGCTTCATGATCGGCGGCAAAAAGGTTCAGATCCCGTGCGTGACGGTCAACACCTCCAAGGACGAATACACAAGCGATCCGTGGAATGTGCCGTTTAACACTTGGGCAATGTGGACGCGTGAAGATCTCCTCGAGAAATGCGGATACAGCTTTACTCCTCTCGCACAAATTGATGCGGAGTACTGCCAGAAGGGCGAGATGCCGCCCGAGGAAGCGTTTGCCATTGAGCCGGCCATTGATACTCCGGAAAAGCTGACCGAATACCTGGAGAAAATCAAGGCGCTGAACATTAAGGTCGGCGATCGTGATCTCATCCCGATGAGCCTTATCAAATGGAGCCAGTTCCATGTGGGCACGATGTATAACTTCGGCCACTGGACCCGCGATGACAGCGGCGCCATCAACGGTTTCCTCGGCGCTCCCGGAACAAAGGATTACCACCAGTGGCTCAATCATGTTTACAACAACGGCCTGCTCGATCCGGACTTCCTCGCTCAGCAGGACGATCAGCTCCAACAGAAGGTTGCCAGCGGCCTTGTCGGCGTGGGCATGATGGTTCCGGATATGGCGACCGCCATGGAGACCCTGACCGAGAGCGATCCCACCGCGGTTATCCGCTATATTCCTTGGCCGAAGGCCGAGGGCTTCACCGGCTGCTTCGACATCTATGAGTCTGGTTTCTGGCGCGTGACGGTTGCGACCGACTGCGAGTACAAGGACCGTCTGTGCGAGATGTGGGACTGGCTCTACACGGATGAAGGTCTTGATATCCTGACCTGGGGCCCTGAAGAGAGTGGTGTGTGGAAGTATGCTGAAGACGGCAAGACCAAGGTCTTCGCGGAAGACGAAGTCCGCGATGCCTGCCTCTCCGGTGTGTCCGGCAAGAAGGGCGCCGATTACTATGGGCTCTATGACTGGACCGGCATCTACTTCCCGTTCATGTCCACTATCGCCATCTGCTCTCCGCAGCTCAACAACTATAACCCGATGTCCTATACCCGCAGCTATCCGGCGGTTCCGGATATCTCCACCGTCAATAAGAGCTACTGCTGTCTGGGCGGCTATAATATGGACGGCACCGGCAGCTACGGTGACGGTTCGGACGAAGCGGCCAAGGTCAACAACTATTACTGGTCCGACTGGGTTGAATCCGACTGCGCGAAAGTTCTCACCTGCAGTGAGTCCGACTTTGATGCCACCTTCGAAGAGGCTCTCCAGAAGTTCTACAAGGAGGCCGAGTACGAAAAGGGCGTTGAGAAGATGACGGCCTGGTTTAACGAAAACGTTCCCGAATAAATAAAATTGATATCTCCGGCAGAGGGCTTCGGCCCCTGCCGGAAGGAAAGAACCTTTATGCGGCATATCACAGGCAAGACGTGGATATGCCGCATTTTTTCTTCCGGGAGGGAAAATATGGAGGTCGGAATATCGGTATGAAAATCCTGGTAGTGGACGATTTCCGGGTGGACCGGGAGGAGCTGGTGGAGCTCATCGAATCCTTCGGCGATCTGGCGATCGATGGCGTGGAGGCGTGTGAGGACGGAGTTACGGCGCTGGAGCTCGTGGAGTCCGAAGCGCCGGACATCATCCTGTGTGACGTAGAGATGCCGTATATGGACGGTTTCGCCCTCCTGCGGGCGATACGGGAGGAGTACCCGGACATCAAGTTTGTCTTCTGCAGCCTCTATAACCGGACGGAATACTTAAAGAACGCGCTCGATCTGGACAGTAACGGATATCTCCTAAAGCCTGTGGATCCGCAGGAGCTGCATGACTGCCTGCGCCGGATGATGAAAAGCAGCCTCAGCCTTATCAGTGTCCGGGAGGAGCTCACCCGGCTTCGGGAACAGGCGGCGGCGGACAGGGAGGCCAACCGGCAGCTTTTCGTTCTCAGTCTTCTTTACGGTTATCTCGAGAGAGGCGAAATTATCCACCGGGAGGACGAACTGGAGCTCGACGAGTGGCGCGGCGGGATCTATCTGGCTGTGGCGGAGATAGACGATTATTCGGGCAGCATCGAAAACCTGCCGGAGGAGGAGCGGCGCCTGTTCCCGCTTGCGGTCTGGCGGGCGCTTTCCGAGGCGCTGGAGGAGCTGTGCCCGAAGGGGCCGGCCTTCTTCGTCCCCGTGGCCAGCGGGCGGATCTGTTACGGCGTCCTGCGAGGGCAGGTCGAAGGGGAGCAGGCGTTCTGGAACCTCGGCAGGCGGTGCGTACAGCGCTGCCGGCAGGCCGGCGTGAGCGTGACGGTGGCCGTCGGCCCCGGGGTGACCTGCCCGGACACCATGGCGGCCGCTTTCCAGCAGTGCCAGTACATGCTGCGTTTCAAGTATTCCATCGGGAAAGGGCGCGTGCTGCTCCCGAACGACATCCCCGGTGCGCCGGGCATGGATCAGAGCCCGATGCCCTTAAAAATTCAAGAGGATCTGCGCTACGCCCTCAACAGCGGATCCACCCCTGAAATTGACCGCTTCCTCGATGAATACTATGAAATCATGCGTGGGATGTCCGTGGAACGGCAGAAGAATACGTGTTACAGTATTCTCGTGTGCCTGCAGCTTCTCTTAAATCAGGAGGGGGAGACACTCCAGAGCGTGCTCGGCGTGGAGGACAAGATCTGGGAGAAGCTCCTGCGCTTCGAGACCATTCAGGATGTCCGGGTCTGGATGCGCAACATCCTTGTTTTTTCCGGTGACTTCATCACCCAGAAGGCGGAACGGAACGCGCAGAACGTGATTAGCCACGTGCGGCAGTACATCCAGGAGAATCTCTCGGCGGATCTGTCGCTCGGGAGCATTGCGCAGCATTTCTTCTACAGCCCCAATTATCTGAACACACGCTTCAAAAAAGAGATGAACATGACCATTTCGGAATACATTACGTCGGAAAAAATCCGCACAGCCAAGGGGCTCCTGCTCTCAACGGGGAAGGGGATCGCGGAGATTTCAGCGCAGGTGGGGTATGAGCATGTGAGCTATTTTAACTATGTCTTCAAGAGGCTGGAGGGTATCGCCCCGCGCGAATACCGCCAGAAGCACGGCCATGCGGAATAACCGGAGCGGCTATATCCCGCTCGCGGTGCGGATATTCCTGTCGGTCTTCCTGCTCCTCCTGCTGCTTTTCGGCCTGCTTTTCGGCACGCTCATGGGGCTATTGCACAAGGAGATCCTGCAGATAGAGACCCGTTCGATGCAGCGGCAGGTGGAGCAGCTCGATCGGATGCTGGATCAGATTTTTGCCGCGCAGCTCAAAAAGGGGGATAGCCTGCTCAGCAACCGCGAGTTTATCGCGCTGCTCAGCGGGAGCGGAGATAATCCGGCCCAGCGGGTGATGGCGCGCACCAATTTGGAACGCATCCTTTCACGCGCGGAGATGGAGTACAGCTATGGCAAGGGACGGCAGATTTATCAGATTGTGCCGGAATTCACCGTCTTCACCGATAACCCGTATCTGATCCCCTCGGCCTATTCGGAAGGGACGCTTGACGACATCCTGCGCCTTGACGACATGAAGGACACGGAGTGGTATCAGGATCTGGTCGAGGAAGGGAACGGCTTCGTCTGGGACGGGGTGCGCACCCTGTTTCAGACAGGATACATGACGGGATACCGCCGGATTGTGGATCCGGATACATTGGAGATGGTGGGCGTACTGCGCCTGAGCATCCCGCTTTCAGGGCTGGAAAAGGTGATGGAATGGAGTGTCGGAGGCGAGGAGACGAGACTGTATTACCTGACAACACAGGGAAATGTGCTCTTCAGCTTCGGCGGCCTGCCAGACAGCGAGGCGCTGCGCGTGCAGATATCCGCCTTTTCCGAAGGGGGTGCCGCCGCCGTAAGGGACGGGGTATTCCTGTGCGGCAGCGTATCGGATTTCACAAAGAACCAGATAGTCTATGCGTTTTCGGAAAATCTGATTCTCCATGAGTTCCACCGCTTTTCTACGCTCTTTGCTTATGCGATGTGCCTCATCTTTTTCTGTGCGGTGCCGGTCATCTTTGTGCTCTCGCGCTGGTTTACGCGGCGCATCCGGGTGCTCGTGGAGAAGACAGAACGCCTCTCCGAGGGCTGCTTCGATGTGACGCAGCATGTACATGGCAACGACGAACTGACGGAGCTGGATCGCCACTTCGATCAGATGGTGGAACGGCTGAAGGAGCTTATCGAACGGGACGCGCGTTTTCAGATCCAGGAGGAAGAGATGAAGATTGAACTGCTGCAGGAGCAGATTAACCCCCATCTCCTCTACAATACGCTTTCGTTTATCCGCTACGAGGCCAAAAAATCCGGCATGGCCGACACGGCGCTGATCGCGAATAACCTCATTGTCTTTTACCGGCGTTTTCTCAACGAGGGGGACTATATTGCCAGCATTGATTCGGAACTGATGATGCTCGTGCAGTACGTTGAGGTGACACGCGCTGTGTATAAGCTGGAGCTCTGCCTGCGGGTGGACGTACCAGAGGATATCCGGGAACTGTATGCGGTTAAGCTCTTTTTGCAGCCGTTGGCGGAGAATGCCATCCTGCACGGAATCCGGCCCATGGACGGCGGTACGCTCACGGTGTCTGCCCGCCGGGAGAAAGGGGATGTCGTCTTTGACATCACAGACGACGGATGCGGTATGGAGAAGGAGGAGCTCGCGGAAATCATGGAGTGTCTCTCGGGAGAAAAGCCAAGGGAACAGATGCGCACGGTGGGGCTGTATAATGTCAGCCGGCGCCTGCGGCTTCTTTACGGCGAGACCTATGGGATTACCATCGAGAGTGTGAGCGGGGAGGGGACAAGCGTGCACATCCGGATCCCCGCGATGAATGAGGAAGAATGCCGGCGGCTGAACGAACAGCGTGCGCCGGGAAGAAATAATGCTGAAAAAAGGAGTGACAGTCAGTGAACGAACAGAAAAAGGGTGTACATCTGTGGGAGGAGGAGCTCTCTCTTCCGACCTACGCGCCCGCCGAGCCGGAAAAGCTCCCGATGTTCTATGAGCTGCGCAATTACCAGAACGCGAAGGGAGATATTTATCCCCTCGCCGCGACAGAGAAGATCAGCGGGGTAAAGAAGGAGCAGGCCTACCACGCGGTGCGGCTTGAAAATGAGTACACGCGTGTGACCGTGCTGCCGGAGTTGGGCGGACGCATCTGGGAAGGGTACGACAAGGCGGGGGACTACAATTTCGTCTACAAAAACAATGTGATGAAGCCGGCGCTCGTGGGGCTGTGCGGGCCGTGGGTGTCGGGCGGCATCGAATTCAACTGGCCGCAGCATCACCGCCCGACGACGTATATGCCCACGGAGTACACCGTGGAGGAGAATGCGGACGGCAGCCGGACGGTTTGGATGGGCGAGGTGGAGCCCAAGGATGGTCTCAAGGGGATGATAGGCGTCACTGTTGAGCCAGGGAAATCCTACATCAAGGCGAAGGTGCGGATGTACAACCCCACGCCCGTGACACGCACGTTCCACTGGTGGGCCAACCTGGCGGTGCACGTCGGCGACGGGTACCAGCTCAAGTTCCCGCCGGACATCGACTACATCACCTACCACTATAAGGACGCAGTCTCGCCGTTCCCGGTGGCGAAGGGGGAGTTCGCGCGCGTGGACTTCGGCGAAGAGGGTGAGGATATCACGTGGTATAAGAACATCCATGGCCCGGCGTCGTTCTTCATCTTCAACTCGAACTACAACTTCATGGGCGGATATGACCACGATAAGCACCGGGGCACGGTGCACGTGGCGGACCGGCACCTTTCGCCGGGGAAGAAATTCTTCACCTGGGGCAACGGCGAATTCGGCGACGCGTGGCAGAAAAACCTCACCGATGAGGACGGCCCCTATATCGAGATCATGACTGGCTGCTATACCGACAACCAGCCCGACTTCTGCTTCCTAGCCCCCTATGAGACGAAGACCTTCGAGCAGTACTGGTATTCGCTCACGGACATGCCCCACCTTAAAAACGCGGGGCTGGACGGGGCTGTCAGCCTGGAGCTGGACGGTGGCCGCGCGCTGCTAGCGTTTAACGCCACGTCCGAGCGGAAGGGAGCGCGCTACGTCCTGCGCGAGGGGGATGCTGTATTGGCCGAGGGTGTTATCGATATCGCGCCGGATCGGCCGTTTTCCACTACCGTGGAAGCGCCGCACGAACTGCGGTGGGAGAATATTTTTGCCGCGCTCTATGACAGCGAGGGGAACGAACTCATCTCCTACCGGCAGCAGGAGATGTATTTCGCGGACAAGACGCCGCCAAAGGCGCATCCCCCGGCTCCGGAGCCCCGGGATGTCGAGACGAACGAGGAGCTGTACTTACACGGGCTGCATATCGAGCAGTACCGCCACCCGACACTCGATCCGGAGGCGTATTACCTCGAGGCGCTGCGGCGGGATCCTCTCGACAGCCGCTGCCTGGAGGCGATGGCCAGGCGGGAGCTCTTCCGCCGGAATCCGGAAAAGGCGGAAAGCTATCTCCGGCGCGCGCTGGAGAGGGAGATCATGCGCAACCCGAATCCGAGAAACGGGGAGGTGTACTACCTTCTGGGCTGCGCGCTGCGCCGGCAGGGGAAGGAATCCGCCGCGCTCGACGCGTTCCAGAAGGCCGCGTGGGACGGCGCGTGGGCGGCCGCATCCCTGCACGAATCGGCGGAGCTGGCGTACCGGCTGGGGAAGACCGCCGATGCGCTGGATTACATCCGCCGTACGCTTGAGCACAGCGCGCACAGCGGCAAGACGCTCCTGCTCGAAGCGGTCATTCTGCGCCGGATGGGCCGGAAGACACAGGCGGAGGACGTCTGCCGGAAGGCACTCGAGTGGGATCCGCTGGGCGGCGAGTTCTTAAACGAACTGTTCCTCCTCACCGGAGAGGGCGAGTGCCGCGCGCGGCTGGAAGCGCTTCTTCAGGGGAACGCGCTCTGGCAGCGCCAGATAGCGGCGGAATACCTGGATTTCGGCTGCTGGAAGGAAGCAGCGGAGATTCTGGAAACGAGCGAAAGGGATCTCCTGCGGGAGTGCTATCTGGCCTACGCGTACCGCCGGATGGGCAAAGAGGCGCACGCCGCCCTCGAAAGCGCGAAGGCGCTCTCTGTCGACGGGTGCATGCCGTGGTCGCTGTGCGACGAGACCGTCCTCACCGAAGCGGCGGATCTCTGCCCGCGGGCGGCGTATGTCCTCGGGAACCTCTATTACGCGGCCGGGAACGCTGAAAAGGCGGACTGCCTGTGGGAGGCGTGCGAGCAGCGGGAACCGGATCTGGCCCCGATGCACCGGGCCCGCGCGCTGGCCGCATTCGAGCACTTTGGCGACGCTGCGGGTGCTCTGCGGCACATGGAGCGCGCGTTCGTGCTGGACAGCGGGCATCCGCGCATGCTGCTGGAGTACGTCCTGCTCCAGAAGGCGCTCCGGTATGCGCCCGAGGAGAGGCTGGCGCTTCTGGAGAAGTATCCGGCGATGCTCGAGGAGCGGGACGATCTCTATGTCGAATACCTCTCGCTTCTGAACCTCTGCGGACGGGAGGGGGACGCGGCGAAAGGCATGGCGTCGCACGTGTTCCACACCTATGAGGGTGGCGAAGGCGTCCTGCCGGCGCAGCGGATTGTCACCTATGTCCGCCTCGGGCAGCAGGCCTGGGAGCGCGGAGACAATGAGGAGGCGCTCCGGCTCTTTATGGAAGGCATCGACTACCCCGAGAACTTCAACGAGGGCCGGAAGTATCAGGCGCGCGAGGGTGCGGCGTACTGGCATATCGCCGAGGCGCTCACCCGCCTCGGGCGCGGAGAGGAAGCGGCGGCGTGGTATGAGCGGTGTGTTCGGCTGCCTGCCGGCGAGGACGAGAGCGAATACTATAAGGCGCTTTCCCTGCGCGCACTGGGAGAGGAACGGCGTGCGCGCGAGGTGCTCTGCGGTATGATTTCCCGTGCGGAAGAGAAGCTCGCAGGAGAGAGACGCCTGCCCTACTTTGAATATTTCCCGACAGGCGCGCCCTTCCATCAGAGCGCCAGGCGCATTGTCTCAGCGAAGGGATATACGGCGTTGGCGCTGGCCCATCATGGGCTGGGGCACGCCGTGGAGGAAGGCATGGCCCGAGCGGCGCTCGCGGGATATACAGTGGATATGCCGTGGGTGAAGATCATCTGCGGAAAGTAATGAATACAGGAGGGATTTTGATGAACATCCAGGTTTCCGGACAGCTCTTCCTTTTGAGCACCCAGAACACCAGCTACGGTATGGAGATCTACAAGGACAAACTGCTCGAGTGCTACTGGGGCGCGCGGCTCACGCGCCCCGAGGACATCCCGCACGGGGACCAGCTCCCCGTGGAGGGCGGGCACTATGAGGAGGAGGACAAGAAGCCCAACGTCCTCCAGTCCTACCCCCCGTCCGGTGGGTATTTCTTCGATGAGAACTGCTTAAAAATCACGTATGCCGACGGCTGCCGCGACACGAACCTCTATTACGACAGCTTCCGCATCGAGAGGGAAGCGGATAAGGAGACGCTCGTCGTCACACTCAAAGAGGTGGTCTATCCCCTGCGCGTCCACCTCTATTACCGGGTGTACGCCGGGCTGGATGTGCTCGACCGCTGGGCGGAGATCGAGTGGCAGGGGGACGAACCCATCCAAATCGAGAAGGCCGGATCGGCCTGCTGCTATCCGCCCGTCGGGCGCGGGTGGAGGCTGACGCACATGTCCGGGCGCTGGGCGGGGGAATACCGCCTCGAGCGCGCCCCCCTCACGGGCGGGAAGGTAGTCATGGAGACGCGCGGCGGCGAGTCGGGGCCGTACAGCTGCCCGTGGTTCGCGCTCGACAGGGGCGCCGGAGAGGAGAGCGGCGGTGTCTGGGCCGGGTCGCTGCAGTGGAGCGGAAACTGGAAGATAGCCGTAGAGCTTAACCGCACCGAGCAAGTCAACGTTACGCTGGGCATCAACGATTTCGACTTCGGCTGGCTCCTCTCGAAGGGCGAGACCTTTAAAACGCCCGCCGCCTCCTTGGTCTATTCCGACGGAGGATTCGGCGGGGCGAGCCGCGCCTTCCACGAATACCAGGCCGAATACCTGTGCCCGCAGCCGAAGGCCGGACAGAAGCGCCCGGTCATGTTTAACTCCTGGGAGGTCTTTGAGTTCGACATTGATGTCGAGCAGCAGATGAAGCTCGCGGAGCTGGCGGCGTCTATCGGGACGGAGCTCTTCGTCATGGACGACGGCTGGTTCGGCGCGAGGGACAACGACCGCGCCGGTCTGGGCGACTGGTTCCCGAGCCCCAAGAAGTTCCCGAACGGGCTGCACCCGCTCATTGAGAAGGTCAACAGCCTCGGCATGGACTTCGGCATCTGGGTTGAGCCGGAGATGGTCAACCGGGACAGCGATCTCTACCGGACGCATCCGGACTGGGTCCTTTCCTGCCCCGGCAAGCCGAAGACGGAGAAGCGCAACCAGCTCGTTTTAAACTTCGCCCGGGAGGATGTCAAGGAGTTCGCGTGGGACTTCCTCAATAAGCTCCTGAGCGAAAACAATATCGCCTACCTCAAGTGGGATATGAACCGCTATCTGTGCGAGGCGTCGTGGCCGGAGGTACCGAAGGAGAGGCAGAGAGAGGTCTGGACGCGATACGTCTATAATGTGTGGGATCTGTTTGAGCGCATCGAGCGTGAGTTCCCGCATGTCCTGCTCGAAAACTGCTCGAGCGGCGGCTGTCGGATGGATCTGGCCATGTCCGCGCGCTCGGATATGGTCAACACGAGCGACAACAGCGACACGCTCGACAACCTCAAGATTTTCGAGGGGTATACGCAGCTCTTCCTCCCGAAGACCTCCGGACGCCCTGTGACCATCAGCCCCAACGGCGTCAACGGGCGCAGTCTCCCGCTCGGCTACCGCATGGACTTCGCCATGATGCAGACGATGATCATCGGCAACAATCTCTTTAAGTGCTCCGAGGAGGAGCTGGCCTTCATGCGCGAAAAGGTGGCGCTGTATAAGGAGATCCGCGAGGTGGTCCATAACGGGACACTTTACCGCTTGGTCTCGGCTTACGAGCATCCGTACGCGGCGTATGAATTTGTCGCTCCGTCGAGGGAAGAGGCGGTCGTGTTCGTGTTCGGCCAGTCCATCCAGTTCCGCCGGTCGGTGCACCGGCTGTACCTGCCGGGACTGCAGCCGCATACGCTTTACAGTGTGGACGGCGGCGCCCCCGTCTCCGGGCTGGGCCTCTGTCAGGCCGGTATCGACGTGGCCTTAATGGCCGACATGCAGAGCCGGATCCTGCGTATCAGAAAAACCGAAGCATAAGGAGGGGACAACATGACAGCATCCAAAGACGCCTGTTTCCGGCAGGAGGGGAACTGCTTCCTTATCGGAACAGCGTGTATCGAAAAGAAGCTCGAGCTCACGGCGGACGGACGCTTCATCCTGCGCTCCCTGCGCGACGTGAGGACGGGGAAGGAGTACGTATGCTCCGGCTCCGTCCTGCCCGATGAGTTTTTTGCCACGGTGAACGGCGTACACCGCTCGGGCGGGCGCGGACCGTGGATGCTTGAGGGAACGGACACCCGCGTCCTCTCACAGGGGGAGCTCGAGACCGTGATCGCCCTGCGGGACGGGGATCTCACTGTCGAGCGGCACTATGTGGCCTATCCGGGGCTGGCTGTCCTCCAAGAGTGGACGGTCTACCGCAATAGCGGGACGGCGGAAATGCGTCTGACGCGTCCGTCGCTCTACGTGCAGCGGCTTCTGGGGGATCGGCGCGTGGACTTCGCCTACATGACGGGCGGCGCGAACTTCACCGGCAGCCAGATCCTCAAGACTGTCCCCCTCGCGGACGGCTTTACAAAGGATTTCGACTCGCAGGCGAACCCAGAAATCATCCCCATGGACGGGGAGGAGGGGAACACCTGGCATCCGCGCTTAAACGGCGCGGGGGTTTGGAACGAGTTCTTCGCCCTGACAGATACGGATGAAAATGAGGGACTGTTCCTCACCTTCGACTATCAGGGCTGGTGGAAGGCCGGCATGACCGACCGGGACCGAGACCGCGCGCTCACGGGCTGGTGCGAGCTCATCGACTATCCCGTCGCGCCCGGGGAAGAGGTATGCATCGCGCCGATGGCGCTGGGACTCTACCACGGCGATCTGGACGATATGGGCAACGCCATCGGGGAATACATCTACACCTATAAATGGGACTACACGCGGGACAAGTATTTTAACCGCACGAGTCTGAGCATCTGGCAGGCGGCGCCGCTAACGGACAAGGTGTTCGAGATGGTGCGCGCGGCGCGGTACATCGGCTACGAGCGCCTGTGGGTCGACGATTTCTGGTTCGACGCGAAGGGCAACTGGAACGGCGTCTTCGGCGACGACTGGAACGAGGTCTGCCGCTACTTAAAGGAGCAGGGGATGCTATTCCGCCTTTGGATGCCTCCGTGGCACGCCGACCGCCTCTCGAACGTGTGGGTGGAGCACCCGGATTGGATGCTCGATTTCCACGGCAACTGGTATAACTGGACGATCGACATGTCCAAGGAGGAGGCATACCAGTGGGTGCTCCGGATGCTTGGAGAGAAGCAGAAGGAATTCGGTTCCTACGACCTGCGCGTGGACGGCGACCCCTGCAACCTCTGGGGGAGCGACAGCTTCGATCAGGCGGACAAGAACGGGAGCTGGAACGGCACCCTTAAGCAGAGCGAAAACTTCTACCGCCTCTATAAGGAGTTTAAGGAGCAGAACCCGGACGCGGGGCTCGACGGCTGCTCGTCCGGCGGGCATACACTGGGCATTGAGTCGGTGCGCTACACGGATCAGCAGCAGATCACCGACGGCTACTGCTTCCACATGGGCGGCTACTGGACAACAATGCTCCTCCCCATCGACAAGCACCAGGGGATGAACCTCGCCGGGACAGACCGCCGCGGCGGCTGGCAGGCTGAAACAGAGGATCCGGGGCAGATGAACCTCTTCAGCGCCCCTGTCGATGGAATGCAGCATCCCGAGCGGCCGGTCACCCCCGCCGCGCTCGAGGCGCGCAGAAAAAATCTGGAGCTCTTCTACTGGCTGCGCCGGCAGGGCGTATACGGGCGCTGGATCAAGGTGTACCGCCCGAGACTCGAACATGGGGACGAGACATTCCTCCTTCAGCGCATGACCTGGGATCAGAAGAAAGGGCTTGTGATGCTGAGCGCCTCCGAGCTCAATCCTCTTCACGGCAAATCGGCGCGCATCTATCCGAAGGGGCTTATCCCCGAGGAAACGTACCGCATCGAGGCGCGCCTAGGCGGGATGGAGCCCGCTGTCAAAACAGGGAAAGAGTGGATGGAGGAGGGCATCGCCCTCACGAAGGTGCAGCCCGGGGAATACCTGTTCCTGAATCTCCCGGGACGCCCCGGACAGGGCACGCTCACAGCCCCTCCGGCTTCTCCCGCGGATCCGGTGAAGACAGCCGAAACATGGCTGCGCCGCGGCGGTGTGGCCCTGCGCTGGAAAGCGGCGGAGGACGAGAACGTCTCCACCTACGAAATCGAGCGGAATGGGGAGTTCTACACGAAGATTTCTATCGGCTCGTTCTGCTTCGTGGACGGCGGCTCCCTCTCGGAAAGCTACCGTGTGCGCAGCGTCGACTTTGACGGGAACGCTTCGGAGTGGATCGCATTTTAAACAGAGACAGAGGCCGGGCCGCCGCAGTTATGCGGGGTCCGGCCATCCGGTTTTTTGAAAGGAGAATGAGGATGGAAACCATCCGGCTGCAAAATGAGTGCCTGGAGGCCGTGCTCCTGCCCGGGCTGGGCGGGAAGGTTGCGTCGCTCCGCTGGCGGGAGAATGGCTTCGAGGCGGCCGCGCGGAGCAATGTCCCCTACCGGCCCGCGTACTTCGGGGCCCCCTTCTCTGAATTCGACGCGTCCGGCCTCGACGACGCATTCCCCTGCATCGATCCGTCCGTGCGGACAGTGGACGGGCGGGAGTATGTCTACCCCGATCACGGGGAAATCTGGTCCGCCGCCTTTTCGTATACGTCCGATGCCGCAGGTGCCCATCTCGTGTACGAAAGCGGGCATCTGCCGTACCGGTACGAGAAGAATATCCGCCTGTGGGGCGACGCGCTCGTTACCGACATCCGCATCACGCTCGCCGATGGCGCTCCCCCCTTCCCGTGCCTGTGGACGTACCACGGGCTGATGCGATATGAGGAGGACATGCGCGTCGAGTTCCCGGCGGGAGATATCCTGCCTCTGTGCGGCATCGGGGAGGGGGAGGCGTATGACGTCACACGCGTCCCGCCCCGGCACAGCGGCGCGGCGGTCAAGTACTACGCGGCCGAGCAGGTAAAGGAGGGGAGGTGCGGGCTTCTCTATCCGTCGCAGAAGATGGCGTGCCGCCTTGAATACGACGCCGGGAAGCTGCCGTACCTCGGCTTCTGGGTGACGGCGGGCGGCTTCCGGGGGGACTATAACTGTGCGCTCGAGCCGTCGAACGGGTTTTATGACGGCATCGGCACAGCCGAAAAAAACGGGCGCCTCCCTCTGCTGAGACAGGAGACGCCCATGCAGTTCCGCCTTTCGGTGCGGCTTACCCCGCTCACAGAATGATGCAGATGAGCCCGCCGCACCCCTCGTTGATGATGCGCTCGATGGTTTCCTGAAGCCGCATGCGCGCATCGGCCGGCATGCGGTAGAGCTTGTTGTGCAGCCCTTCGTTGACGAGGTCGTGCAGGCTCTTGCCGAAGATGTTCGAGTCCCAGATCTTTTCCGGTGACTCCTCGAACTCCTTGAGCAGGTACATCACCAGCTCCTCGGACTGCTTCTCGCTCCCCACGATGGGAGAGACCTCAGTGTTGATTTCGGCGCGCATCATGTGGATGCTCGGGGCGCTGGCCCGCAGGCGTACGCCATAGCGCCCGCCCTGCTTGACGATTTCGGGCTCCTCGAGCGCCAGCTCCTCCAGGCTCGGCATGACGATGCCGTACCCCGTGGCGGAGACCTCCTCAAGGGCACCTTCAACCTTCTCATATTTTTTCTTGATGGACGCGAGCTCCACCATCAGCGGCATGAGCTCCTCCTCACAGTCGATGCGCAGCCCTGTCGCCTCGGAGAGGATGCGGTAGAAGAGTGTCGGGGGGGTGACGATGGTGACGCGCACGCACCCACTGCCGAGATCCGCCGCCTGTACCCGCGCCGTGTCGATGTTTTCGCATTCGCACAGGGACGCCAGCTTCGGACGCACCTCGCTGATGCGCTCGATGTCCTTCGCACACTCGCAGATAGCGCCATAGACACTCGACTTGAGCCAGTGCCCGGCTTCGAGCGAGACGATCCAGCGCGGCAGGTCACAGCGGATCTCCTTGAGCGGGAACTGGCACAGTACGAGCGAAAGCAGCTCCTTGATATCTTCCTCGCCGAGATCCAGGCAGCTCTTAGGCGTTACAGGTACGCCGTACTTACCGGAGAGTTCCTCCGCAAGCGCGCGCACCCGTTCGGAGTGCGGATGCGTAGTGTTGAGGACGACCACAAACGGCTTGCCTATCTCCTGCAGCTCCCCGATGACGCGCTCCTCTGCCTCCTCGTACTCATCGCGGTCGAGATCGGTGATGCTGCCGTCGGTCGTGATGACGAGGCCGATGGTCGAGTGTTCAGTGATGACCTTCTGTGTGCCGAGCTCGGCGGCCATGTTGAAGGGGATTTCACTATCGAACCAGGGGGTCATGACCATTCGGGGCTGATCGTTTTCAATGTAGCCGAGGGACGAAGGGATGATGTACCCCACACAGTCAATGAGGCGGACGTTCATGGAGACATCGTCTCCCACAGTGACGGCGACGGCCTCCTCCGGGACGAACTTGGGCTCAGTAGTCATAATGGTCTTGCCCGCGGCCGACTGCGGCAGCTCGTCGACAGCGCGCTGGCGCTTATAGTCGCCGTCAATTCGGTCGAGGACGACGGTTTCCATAAAGCGCTTGATGAATGTTGACTTGCCCGTGCGGACCGGCCCCACGACGCCGATATAAATATCCCCGCCGGTACGTTTGGCGATATCCTGATAGATGTTCTGCATAGCGGACCTCCTCCAGAACTTTGGAGCCGGGAGCATGCGCCCCAGCCGGCGCCGTCCGTCCCCCACGTTTCGTTCAGAGTAATCCTATG
The DNA here is from genome assembly GCA_949743955.1 of uncultured Oscillospiraceae bacterium. GTDB lineage: Bacteria > Bacillota > Clostridia > Oscillospirales > Ruminococcaceae > Harryflintia. Next base: position 25,045 of record CATJVQ010000058.1, read on the forward strand.
AGGACACGCCGTGGATTATGCCCCCGCCGGCTTCGAGAGGAGCTGTATCGGTGAGGTAAAGAGGAAAATAAGTATGGCTCCCGCCGCCGCTAAGGCGAGGCCCAGTGTCAGCAGCGCGCGGATACCCGCGAAGTCGCAGATCCATCCGCCGGAGAGATTGCCAATGACACCGCCGACTGTCGAGGCAGCCGTCATCAGCGCCTGGCCGAGGACACGGTCTTCGGCCTCGGTTTCGTTGTCGGCATAGTAGACGCTTGCGGGGATAAAGAGGGCAAATGAGAGGCACTGGAGCGTCATGCTGAAAAAGATGCCGGTCATACTGCTGGAAATTAAGAATGCGGCGGCCTTCAGAATAAAGAAAAGGGCGGAGACACGCAGCAGAGTGCGGATGGGAAAGCGCCGGACTATCCACGAAAAGCCGAGCATGGCCGGCAGTTCACACACTGCACCGATGGAGAGCGCCACGCCCATGGAGGAGCTGTCGCCGCCGAAAGCGACAGAGATCTGAAAAAGATAGGTATTGACAATGCTGTGGAAGGCGAATATGAAGGCTGTACCGGCAAGCACGCCGAGAAAGGCACGGTAACGCCGCAGAAACGCACCGAGACCCGCACGGGAGGAATTCCTGTTCCCCGACGCTCCCGCGCCGGGCCCGGGATGAAAGAGGCGGGAGGAGAGAAGGACACCGAGAAACAGCACGGCGGAGAAAAAGGGAATGCACCACTCCCCAACCTGCTGGGCAAGAAAACCGAGCAGAGTAGAAAAAACGGCGTAACACAGAGAGCCCAGTCCGCGCGCGAGACCGAAATTGAGTCCCTGTCCGGCAAAGCGCATTCCCAGTGCGTTCACAAGGGGCTGGAGGAGGGACATCGCGGCGAGTATGGCTGTATAGAGGAAAACGCTGGCCCCTGTGGGGCAGGGAGTGAGAGCCAGTACCAGGGCGGGAAGAAACCCAGCCAGCGAGATAATGAGGATGAGTTCCCGCAGGGTAATGCGCTTCGAATGATCCGCGAGCGAGGCAGTCATTGGCTGGAGGATAGCGGCAAGGACATTGGCCCAGGCGACGAGCAGGCCGACCTTCCCGGCTGAGAAACCGCGGGAGACGAGGAATACTGTCGAATAGCCTGAGACTGAGCAGCAGATCATCCAGTAGGCGCCCTGAAGAAGAATATACTTTGAGGTAAGCAGATTGACCATGGCAGGTTATCCATTCCTTTTCTTTGATTCTTAGTAATGGTTCCAGCTTATCCCGTTTTAGGGGTATTGTCAAGGAGGCAACAGGCCCTTCAAAGGGCGAAAGGAAGGGAGTGTTCAATTTTTTTAAAAAAGATTGGCAAAAAGGGTTGACAGAATGAAACAGGTATGGTATTATAACTAAGCTGTCCGGTGAGGCCACGGCCGAGAGGCAGGAAAGGCAAGAAGGGGACAGCGAGGTTAGCACCTTGAAAATTGAACAA
>CATJVQ010000059.1 GCA_949743955.1 uncultured Oscillospiraceae bacterium
AGCGGCCAAAAACGTAATTTTTTTAACGGGGTTACATTTCTGTATTGGGGGTTAGCGGTGTCATTCAATGACACCGGCATCTGTAAAAAATTACTTTTGACTTTAAAAAGTCAAATTTTGGCCGCCAAGCGGCCAAAAACGTAATTTTTTTAACGGGGTTACATTTCTGTATTGGGGGTTAGCGGTGTCATTCAATGACACCGGCATCTGCAAAAAATGGCAGTTGCCCGATATGGGTAACTGCCCGATAAACTGGATTTATTGATATTTCTTCCTGTATTCTTCTTTGACTTTATCAATCGTTTTTCCGCCGATACCAAAATTTTTATCGGATACTTCCTTAATTGTGGTTACAAAAAATTCCTGCGGTACTCCCATGATTTCAGAAGATACTTCTGTTAACCGTTTTATCAGTTTTTCTTTTTGTTCATCTGATAGCGCGCCGCTTTCAACTGTGATATATGGCATTTTTATTCCCCTTTCAGATTGAAAAATTCCGATGGATTGTTATGATTATATCATAGATAATTTTCTGCTTCAATCTTAAATCAGCGAAATCGCCGCTGCCCAAACTCAACGACAATAAAATGTAATTGTTTAATAGAAGTTTAAAATAAAGGATTGTGACCGAATGACTTCAATTATTCTTTCCGGCGTGCTGGGGACAATGGGGCGCGCCGTAGCGTCGCTCGCCGACGGGCGGGACGACTGCTGTATCGCCGCCGGCATTGACGCTGCCGCTTCCGGCGGGGAAGGGGGCGGTTTTCCGCTCTTTTCCTCCCCCGAGAACTGCACGGTGACGGATGGTGTCATCGTCGACTTCTCCCACCCCAGCGCACTGGATGGGCTCCTCCGCTTCGCTCTGGCGCATTCGTTGCCGTCCGTGATCTGCACGACGGGACTCGCTGGAGAGCAGGTGGAGGCGCTGCATAAGGCGGCGGAGCGGATCCCTGTCTTCTTCTCGGCGAATATGTCGCTGGGCGTGAACCTAATGGCGGCGCTGTGCGAAAAAGCCGCCATGGCGCTCGATGGCAGCTTTGATATCGAAATCGTCGAAAAACACCACAACCGCAAGATTGACGCCCCCAGCGGGACAGCTCTCATGCTGGCCGACCGCATCTCCGGGGTACTGTGCGAGAAGCCGCAGTATGTCTATGACCGCCACTCCGAACGGCGGCAGAGGCGGAAAAACGAGATCGGCCTGCACGCGGTGCGCGGCGGGACGATCGTGGGCGAACATGAGGTCATCTTTGCCGGGGTGGACGAGGTGCTCACCATCTCGCACAGCGCGGCGTCCAAGCAGGTGTTTGCCGCCGGGGCGCTGAGCGCCGCGCGCTTCCTCTCCGGGAAGCCGGCCGGCCTGTATGATATGCGGGATCTGGTCTGACCGGATCCAGGATTATTTTAAAGAGGAGGATTTGCATGCACGGTGTAGACAATATCACGGTGACAGAGGACGTTTCCCTGATTACGTTCGGAAAAATCCCTATGGATCTGTCCCTCATCTCGGACATCTTTCTCCAGTTCTCCGAGGCGCAGATCAACATCGACATGATTTCCCTCGCCGCTCCGCGCGGCGATACGACAAGCGTCTCCTTCAGCCTTCCGTCTGACAATCTCGTCCGTGTGCTCGAGCTGGTCAACCGCTACCGCGAGGCGCATCCTTCTCTGAAGCCGCTGATCGCGGGGGGAAATGTGAAGATTCAGCTCTTCGGCTCCGGCATGCGCGATATGTGGGGTGTGGCCGCCCGCGCGATGGCCGCTCTCGCCCGCACCGGCGCGGAGCTGATGCTCATCACCACCAGCGAGGTAGATATCTCCTTCCTTGTCACGCGCGCGCACTACGAGGAGGCGCTCGCCGCTTTGCAGGAAGAGTTTGAACTGGTATAGCCATATTACAAAAGCAAAAAAAGAGCAGATTTTCCTTGCAAAAAATATAAGCCGTCCGGATCGGGAAAACTCTCCCGATCCGGACGGCTTTAAACGATTCTATTTTGACACTGCTCAAATTGCCTTGAGTGTATAGAGGAATGACGCGAAATCGCCGCCGCGGCGGTAGAACTCAAACCTGTCGAGGATGAGTCCCACGTTCATCAGCTCGTCGCCAAAATGGACACTCTTCTCCTCCCCGCAGACGACCTCATATTCCGCCGCCGGATCCAGCCCGCAGAGGCGCAGCCGCAGTCCGCCGAGGTTCGGATGGTTCAGGGTCTGCCCATAGAACACGACCGCCTCGCGCTTGTCAGGGGAAACGGTCATCCACGCTGTCTCGTTCTGGTTCCCCTCGAACGGGCTGCGCAGCCGCCAGTATGTCCCCATCTGGATGGTCTCCCGGTGCTCCTTGAAGTAGACGATCTGCTCCCGTACCTGCGCAAGCTCCTCCTCAGAGAGCTCGTTAAGGTCCAATTCATACCCGAACGCGCCGAAGAACGCCACGTTCGCGCGCGTCTGGATGGGCGTGGTGCGCACGGTCTGCTGGTTCGGCACTGCCGATACATGCGCGCCCGTCGACGAAATCGGGTACACGAAGGACGAACCGTACTGGATGCGCATACGCTCGTTGGCATCGGTATCGTCGCTCGTCCAGGCCTGCGGCGCAAAGTAGAGCATACCGGGGTCAAAGCGCGCCCCGCCGCTCGCGCACGACTCAAAGAGGATGTCCGGGAACTCCGTTGTCAGGCGGGTGTAGAGATCATACACACCCAGGATATACCGGTGCATAATTGTCCCCTGATGCTCGGCGTCCGCCGCCGCGCTATAACAGGCTGTGATGTACCGGTTCATGTCCCATTTGATGTAGGAGATGGACGCCTCACGGATCACCTTCGAGATCATGCCGTGGATGTAGTCCACCACCTCGGGGCGCGAGAAGTCGAGCACATGCTGGTTCCGGCTCGGGCAGTCGAAGCGCCCCGGCGCGGAGAAGATCCAGTCCGGATGCGCGCGGTAGAGGTCGCTGTCCTTATTGACCATCTCCGGCTCGATCCACAGGCCGAATTTGAGGCCCATCGCCTCCACCTTTTTCGCCAGGCCCGTGATCCCGTCCGGCAGCTTCTTCGTGTTGACCACCCAGTCCCCGAGACCGGCGTGATCGTCGTTACGGGCGCCGAACCAGCCGTCGTCGAGCACAAACAGCTCAACCCCCACGTCCCTGCCCTTTTCGGCGATGCGCAGGATCTTCTCCTCATCGAAGTCCATGAGCGTGGCTTCCCAGTTGTTGAGCAGCACCGGGCGCACCCGATCGCGCCATACGCCGCGGCACAGACGTGTACGGTACAGCTCATGGTATACCTGGCTCATATGGTTCATGCCGGAGGCCGAATACACCATAACAGCCTCCGGAGTCTGGAAGCCTTCGCCCGGCTCGAGGGGCCAGGAGAACAGGTGCGGGTGGATGCCCATCATGACACGCGCCGCATCGTGTGTGCTCACTTCCACCTGACCGACAAAATTGCCGCTGTACACAAAGCTGAAGCCGTACACCTCGCCCGCAGCCTCGGTCGCGTCCGGACGCTTGAGCGCCAGGAACGGGTTGTGCTCCGCGCTGCTGCAGCCGCACATGCTGTAAATCCCCTGCACACCCTCGTCGAGAGGACGCATACGGACAAACCGCTCACGGCTCCAAGCGCCGGTGAGATGCAGCATCTCGAAATCGCCGTCCGGCAGGTCGACGTTCACGCTCATCGCCTTTTTCAGAACCAGCTTCTCCTTGCCGCCGTTCTCAAACCGGACGCTGCGCGTGATCACCGGAAGGGCGTTATAGATCGTGTAGCTGAGAACGATGCGCAGTCCGGTCAGCGCGTCCTCAAGGGTGAGCTCGAGCGAATCCGCCTCCGTGTCCTTTTCCACATACGTCGCGGGCAGGGGCTCGAGCTTCTTCTTCCCGGCGAAGATGGCATGGGACACCAGCTTCGGCTCCATGACGATGCTCCCGTTCTTCTGAAGCACCTCATAGGCCGGGTACCGGAAGTCGCCGGTGCCGAAGGAGGGGTACTCCTGACGCGTATGCTGGAGCGAGAGCGTCGACGGCTCGGGACAGGCGTAGGCGCCCATGGGCACATAACTCTCCTTATGCAGGTGGGCGAACGACTCACGGTCCCGGATGCGCGCACCGTAGTACAGGTTTTCCATCTGGCCGTTCTCCAGCACACCAATAATGTAGCTGACCTCATCGTTATACAGATGGAACTGGCGGGATAACTCATGATACAGGATGGGCATGGATAAGTCTCCTTTCCTAATTGATATATATTTTAATGATTATACGAAGCGTTATGAATATCCAAAATCCGGCGGCAGTAGATCCGGAGCTGCTCCGGACTAGTTGTACCGGCAAAGACGTCTTCATCCGCATTGGTGTTCACACCCTCGCGTCCGTAGGGAATGACGGTCTCATCGTCCTTTCCGGCGATGACGAACGACACATGATCCAGATCCCCCACAAGGCTGAACACCGCGGCGCCGCAGATGTCAAGCCGGCCCCGGTTATCGAGGACATCGAGCAGGTCAGCCGAGCTGCCAAGGCACGTGTAATACACGCGCAGGCGCTTCCCGCGCTCCTCATCGTCGGTCAGTTCGATGTCCCCGGTTGCCTTCATCTTCGCCGGCACCGGCAGCCGTTCGAGCACGCCGCGCAGCTTCCCTTCGTCCGATGCACTCTCCGTGCGGTACGCGTAAATTTCACCGTACCACTCGTCCGGCGGCATCATCTCCCCGGACTGCGATTGTGTCAGGCGGAAATAGGCCGCCGTTCCCAGCGACACAATCAAAATCATCGCCAGCACGACCACCGCCGCGCGGCGCAGCCGGACGAAGCCGGCATCCCTCTTCTCTTCTTTTTCTGCCATTATGATTCCTCCATCCCGACGCGTGTGTCCTCCCCCATTTCCCGCGTGATGTTTTTCAGCCACTTATAGCTCTTGTAATGCCGGTAGACGACCGGCATCTTGACAAACTCATCCAGACAGATCAGGAAATAAACCACCATGGGCGGCAGATGCAGCACGAACGCGGTGATAAACCCGAGCGGAACGGCAAAGACCCACATATCGATGGTGTCGCAGATAAAGCCGAAGCGCGAATCCCCGCCGGATCGGAAGACGCCGAGGACCACGGTCGTGTTCATCGCCTGCCCGAGCACATAGTAGCCGTTGATAAGCAGCATGATGCGCAGGTACTCGTTAGCTGTCTCGGTCAGGTTGCCGATGGACGGCAGAAGCGCGCGCACCAGCAGCACAATGAGCCCTCCGGCGATGCCGCTTGCGAACGTCACCCAGCAGAGCTTGGACGCATGACGCTTGACATCCTCCACCCGGTTCTCGCCGATCTCCTTCCCCAGGAGAATCGCCCCGCCGCTTGCCAGCCCGAAGCAGACGGCTGTGCCCAGATTGCGCACCACAACAACAACCGAGTTAGCCGCGACTATATCGCTGCCGAGGTGCCCCATAATGACTGAATACATCGCAAAGCCGACACCCCACACAATGTCGTTCCCCAGCGCGGGGAGGGCGTAGTGGATAAAGTCCTTAAAGATGATGCGCTCAAACCGGAAGATCCTCGACGGGCGAAACTGTATCGTGCGGAACCGGAGCGAGTCGGCGAGGCAGGCGCCTGTCTCGACAACGCGGGCGATGAGTGTCGCGAGCGCCACGCCCACAATACCCATTTTCGGCGCGCCGAACAGGCCGAAGATGAAGACAGCGTTGAGCCCGATATTGATTACCAGCGCCGCTCCGGAGACCACTGTGCTGAACGCCACGCGTTCAATCGCGCGCATGGTGTTTAAGTAGACCTGTGAAATGCTCATGAACAGGTAGGACACACCGATGATCCGCAGATAGGAGCTCCCCGCCTCGATGAGCTCCGGATCATTGGTGAAGAACAGCATCACGATCTGCGGGAAGAAGCACGCGAGCACCGCAAAAGCAGCCGACACCAGTGCGGAAAGGGCGGTCGCGATGCCCATGATCTTTTCAATCGTGCGCGTATCGCCCTTGCCCCAGTACTGGGCGACGAGCATAATCATGCCCGACGTGATGCCGGAATAGATTAGATTCAGGATGAACTGCCACTGATTGGCCAGCGACGACGCCGAAAGCGCCGTCTGCCCCACGTAGCCGAGCATCACAACGTCGGCCGAATTGACCGCCGTATTGAGCAGGTTTTGCAGGACAATCGGCATCACCAGGCGAAAAATGTCCTGATAAAACGTATCGGGCGCACCGGACACCGCCCTTTCTTTCAACAGCATGGTTGTTCTCCTCAGTCTTCTCGATTTCTAGTCTGCCGGGGCGGGCCGTTCTCTCCCCTTCCCGGCTGCGCCGCCTGTGAAGGCTCCTTCCGCGGGCGCAGAAACGCGTCCACCCGGCGGACATAATCCCCCCACTCGCCCAGATTCTGCTCGAGCCGGCACCGGCCCGCGGCCGTAATCCGGTAAAAGCGCTGCTTTTTCCCGTCCCGCGGCCAATCGTAGCTTTCGAGGAACCCGCCGCCCTCCAGCCGCGAGAGCGATGCCTCCATCTCCTCCGGCTCCAGCCCGATGACGCTGTCCACTTCGTGAAACAGCGCCTCAGTATGGGCGCCCTCATGGGAAGCCGCCGCCAGCGCACACGTATCAATCAGAGCCGGGGCCGCCTTCAGCTTCATCCTTCTCCCCCTCGAAAAACGATCCTGCAAGCAGTTTTTAACGCACTGCTTTTATTGTACCGCAATACAGCACGGAAGGGAAGAGTTTTCCGGAGAATTTTGCCGCAAACACTCTCTTACTGCGATTCCCCGCGCTCGCGGACCACCAGCCGGAGGGGTGTCCCTGTAAGGTCGAAGGTCTGCCGGATCTGGTTCTCCAGATACCGCTGATACGAGAAATGGAACAGATCCGCCCGGTTGACAAAGCAGACAAACGTCGGCGGCTTCGTGGACGCCTGGGTCATATAGTAGATTTTGAGGCGCTTCCCTTTGTCCGACGGCGGCTGCACCCGCGCGGTGGCCGCGGCGAGGACATCGTTGAGCATCCCCGTCTTCACGCGCACGGCGTTCTGCGCCGCGACACGGTTGATTTCCTCGAACATCTTCGGCACGCGCTGGCCTGTCGCCGCCGAGAGGAAGACGAAAGGCGCATAGGGCATGAAGGAGAATTTCTCCTCGAGCGTGCGGGTGAAGGCGCCCATGGTCTTATCGTCCTTCTCCACCGCATCCCACTTATTAACGGCGATGACCGACGCCTTCCCCTGCTCGTGCGCATACCCGGCGATCTTCGCATCCTGCTCGGTCACGCCGACGGACGCATCAATCACCGTCACGGCCACGTCGCACCGATCCACGGCCATATATGCCCGCAGCACGCTGTACCGCTCGATGGCCTCCTCCACCTTCGCCTTTCTGCGGATGCCCGCCGTGTCGATAAAGAGGTAGCTGCCGTATTCATTCGTGACGGGGGTATCGGTAGCGTCGCGGGTGGTGCCGGCCTTGTCCGCGACGATGACGCGCTCCGCCCCCGCCACCCGGTTCACCAGTGACGATTTGCCCACGTTCGGCTTGCCGATGATGGCCACCTTGATAATACCCTCGTCCTCGTCTTCCCGGCCGCCGAAATCAATTTCGGCGAAGCACGCATCGAGCAGATCGCCCGTGCCGTGGCCATGCGTGGACGAGACAGGAATAGGATCTCCCAGCCCGAGGTTATAGAACTCATAGAGTTCCGGCGGCGGCTCGCCCACGGAGTCACATTTGTTGACACACAGCACCACCGGCTTGCCGCTCTTCTGTAAGAGCGAGGCCACCTCAGCGTCCGTAGCTGTCACGCCCGAGCGCAGATCGCACACAAGCACGGTCACGTCCGCTGCGTCGATGGCGAGCTGCGCCTGACGGCGCATCTGTGAGAGGATGACATCGTCCGCGCGCGGCTCAATGCCCCCTGTGTCGATGAGCATCACCTGCCGCCCGAGCCATTCGCAGGGCGCGTAAATCCGGTCCCGCGTGACGCCCGGCGTATCGTCCACTATCGAGAGCCGCTGGCCCGAGAGTTTATTGAACAGCGTTGATTTCCCTACATTCGGCCGCCCCACAATCGCTATCACCGGTCTGGACATTTCTTCTCCCCCTTCGTTCCTGTTCTCTATCGTTGATTATCCCCCGCACAGCGCCGCGAGCAGCGCTTCGCCGCTGTTCTCTACCAGACGCACCGGCACGCCCAGCGCCGCCTCCAGCTGCTCTATCGTGACATCGTCCAGAAAGCGGTCCCGCTCGTGCCGGAGTGTCACCGCCGGGAGGAGCAGCTCCTCTCCCAGTTCCCGTCCCCGGAGCTGGGCGGACAGATCCTGCCCCGTGAGCAGGCCCGCGACTGTCACCGTGCGGCCGAAAAATTCGTTGTAGACACAGTATACATGCACTCGGATGCCTAAGCGCCGTTCCGCCTCCCGCATTAGCCGCGAAAGCAGCGGATACGCCGCCTCCCCCGTCGCCACCGAGACCTCGCGTCCGAGCCGGGCGGCGGGGACAGTATCGTCCAGCGCTGCCCGGAACTCCTCCTCGAGCAGCGTCAGAAGGCCCACGCCGTTCTCAAGCTGCGGGTACGCGCCGTAGTATTCGTTCCCCGGAAGCTCCATCCCTGCCAGAAGGAAAAACTCGTCCGCCGGATAGGCTATCCTCTCCCCCCGCTCGCGCTCCCAGCGCTCGGCGTAGGCGTGAACCGCGTCGATCACCTGCCGCGCCTCCTCGGGCGTGTAGGGGCGCAGGGGATAGAGCCCGTCCCGGAAGCGCGTGAGCCCCACGGGCACCGCCGCTATCGACTGCACCGCCGGGAAGAGCCGTTCCAATTCGTCGAGCGAGCGCCGGAGTTCATCCCCATCGTTGATGCCCGGGCACAGGACAAGCTGCGTATTGAGCGCGATGCCGCCGTCCGCGAGGGTCCGCAGCGCCCCCAGCACCCGCCCGGCCGACGGATTCCCCATCATCTTCACCCGCAGCTCCGGATTCATCGTGTGCACCGAGACGTTGATGGGGCTGATGTGCATGCGGACAATCCTGCCTATCTCCTCGTCGGAAAGGTTTGTCAGCGTGATGTAGCTGCCGAACAGGAACGACAGGCGCTCATCGTCATCCTTAAAATACAGTGTTTCGCGCATGCCGGGCGGGGTCTGGTCCACAAAGCAGAAGATGCACTTGTTCCGGCAACTGTGCTTGCGGTCCATCAGATACGTCTCAAATTCCAGCCCCAGCTCCTCGTATTCCCCCTTGCGCACACGGACGCGCCGCACCCCGCCGCCGGCGGGGGCCACGTCTAGACGCAGGACGCTCTCCATCATATAAAAGCGGTAATCGAGCACATCGTGGATGAGGTGGCCGTTGATAGCAGTCAGTTCATCCCCCGGGCGCAGGCGCGCCCGCGCGGCCGGGGATCCGGCGCTTACGCCGGTTATTTTTACAGACATGGCTTCCTCCTGTCGGAAGTTTGTCAAATGAATCCTCAAACTGCGGGATTATGAGCATCAACAAAAAAGCGGAGGGAAACAAACCCCTCCGTTTTTCTGCAATGGCTGCCATTTCGGCTCACTCCGCCTTGGCTATAACTTCTCTTCCTTTGTAATAGCCGCAGTTGGGGCACACCTTGTGGGGAGCCTTCAGCTCGCCGCACTGGGTGCATCTTGATAACGCAGGCATGGGGAGCTTCCAAACGTTTGAACGCCTCTTATCGCGGCGCGCCTTGGATGTCTTTCTCTTCGGTACCGCCATGCTGGCACCTCCCTTTCTTCAAAATTCACGGTTCCTGTTCCTCGAGCAGCCTCTCGAGTACGCGCAGCCGCGGATCAACGGCCTTCTGCGTACAGGCGCACGTTTCATGGTTCCAGTTCGCGCCGCACTGGGGGCACAGCCCCTTGCAGCCGGGCGAACAGAGCACTTTCCCGGGCAGGTCGAGCACGAGATCGGAATAGGCCATTTCGTCCACATCCAGTTCGCCCTCGGGCAGGACGAGGTAATCCTCCTCCCCGCCATCCCCGCTTAAGGCGCGAACCGCAACATGAGCCGCCCGAATGTGCCGGGGCTTCTGCACCGGATCGAGACAGCGGTCGCAGACGGTGTCGAGCGTATAGTCGGCGGTGTACTCCACCGTCACCACGCCGGCCAAGTTCTTCACAGCGCCTTTGATCCGCACAGGAGAACCGAACGGACCGGCGCCGCCCTCCGGGAACTGGCCGGGATCAAGCGTATGCTCAAATGGAATCTCCCCGCCGGGAGAATCGAACAGACGCTCCAGGGATAAAACCATGCGCACACCTCACACAACGCAGACTGTCTGTTATAAACGCTACAAAAACCATTATAGGGGGATGCCAGCCTTTTGTCAAGCATTTTGCCCGCTTTTACCGCGGAAAACCCCGTCAGTTTCCCTGCCCGGACTGGTATTTCTGGCGCGCCTGATTGACTTTGTCCTGCGGAGCGGGGGTCACCTGATACCAGCCGCGGCCGAGCATCTCGCTGAACAGTTCGTGCTGAATCTGGTGCTCCTCCGAGAGGAGGTTCATAAACTCTGTCTTCAGCGCGGGGTCGGCACACTCGTTGGCATAGGCGTTATATCCGTCGGTGATGAATTTCTGGCTGGTCAGCGCGTCGTCGAGCATTTCCTGGTCGTTAAAGCTGGGATTCATGCGCTTTCCTCCTTTAACCGAGCTGCTTTAGGAGCCGATCGAAATGGTTCTGGTGTTTGGCCGCTATCTGCTCGCACTTCATCTTGATCTGCGGATCCGTGGAGGACTGAGAATAGATCTGGTACTTCTTCACAAGAAGCTGTTCTGCCGCGAGCTGATCCTCAATCGCCGTAAGCTCTCTGCCGGTCAGATTAGGCATTCTGCTCTCTCCTTCCCGCCGCGTTCTGCGGCAGGATTAGTTTGCCTTCCCCCGCTCTCCATTATACAGACCGAACGCGTACACCCCGCCTTGCTGCGGTGTCACATAGAGGACACCGTCCCGCTCATGGTAGCACGACGACCACTCCACCTCGACCGGCACTGTCCCCACCGGTTCGATTCCGCCGTCTGCGTGGACGCGCATAATATCCGTCTTCCCGTCCGAGACAAAGCCGGCATAGACATTATTTTCCGATACGTAGAACTGCGCCGCTCCGCCCGCAAGCGAATGGGCCTGTGCCGTGCCGTCCAGCGTGAGGCGGCCTATCCCCATGACCGCGCCCCTCAAAGGATACGGCGCGTCCATAGGCTCCGCCGCGGCCTCCGCCCCGTCCAAGCTCCAGCGCACCTCCGGGTCCGAGGCTGTGAAAACGGCGAGTGTCTCCCCCTCCTGCCGCACGGCCATCAGGCTGCCCGTTTGAGAATAAACGTGCTCCAGCGTGAGCGCATCCTCTGTCAGGCAGTAAAGGTACACCTCTGCCCTCTCCTCCTGCCCGCCGTATACCTGTGCCGCCACAGCAACACGGTTCCCGGAGGCATACAGCCCCTGCGGCCAGGCATTCCCAGGCAGCACTGCCTCAAGCGCCTCTCCGGATCCGTCCGCCTTCGCTGCGTACAGCATCGTGACTCCATCCGGCGCACCGGTGTAATACAGCATCCCGTCCGATACAACCGGGCCGTTCCCGCCGTCCGGCTCCACGCTCCAGTCCGCGAAGATGTCCTCATCGTCGGTCTCGGCAGGATCCGCCGCGGGGGCGGCATCCGTGTCGTCTGCAATGCACGCCGTCTCCGGATTCTGGGTGGACTTGAGCAGTGAACCCTTTTCATCCGCCACACCGCCGTCCATATCGGGCGCGGGAGAGCCCGCCATCCCGCCGGCCGCTGCGGGAGCTTCCTCGGGAGCGGGGGACGTATCCGCGTCGGACACGTCCATGGCATATTCCTCAGCCGTCGCAAGCGCCGCCGCATTATCCACCGCCGCGCCGCTCGAAAAGCCGCCCTTAAAGTTTGCGTTCCAAACGCCGAACGACCCGAAGGCCACCGCCAGCACACAGACCGCGCTCGCCAGCGGCGCCGCCCAGCGCGGCATACGCCGTATGAGGATCCGCGCATCCTCCGCCGCCTCCAGGCGGGCGCGCAGAACCTCTGCGGAGAGGGCATAGGGGCGCTTAACGCCGTTTTTTAACGGCTCCATCGCTTCACGCAGGGAAGCCAGCTCCTGATCCCGCTTTTTCACGCCCCCACCCCCTTTCCGGATACTGCCGGCTCCGCCAGCAGACGGCGCAGCTTTCCCAGCGCACGGTGCAGTTTTGAGGACACAGTTCCCTGCGGGCTGCGCAGCATGGCGGCTGTCTCCTTCATCGTATATCCTTCAATGACGGAAAGGACGATAATCTGCCTTTCGGCAGGCGAAAGGGACGCCAGCGCGGTGAGCAGGTCCGCCCGAGCGATGCCCTGCTCCTCCGAGCCGCCCTCGTCGCCGAGGCCTGTCAGTTCCTCGATGTCCAGTGTCCCGCGGTCACGGACATAGCGCCCGATGTGCCGTTTGCACCGGCAGGAGAGGATCCGCATCATCCACGCCTTGAAGGACGTATTTTCGCGCAGGGAACCAAGGCCCCTGTACGCCTCAAGAAATGTCTCCGCGACCGCGTCCTGCGCGTCGTGTACGTTCCCCAGAGTGTACAGTGCCACCCGGTACAGATCGTCCGCTATCTCCTCATAGAGAGCGGCGAAACTGTCCTTATCGCCCTTCTTGGCCTTTTCTATCAGTGCACTGTCCATCGCTGCCTCCGTCCTTTCCGGCGGCTTTCACTTCATTAGTGTCCGATGCTATCCGTTTTACTGCATCGCGGCAAAAGTTTTTGCGCAAAAAAATTTTCCGCATAAAGTTTGCCGCGAACTTTTTTCTTGTTTTATCCAGCCGATTATGCTACCATATTTTCGATATGGGCTGTTTTGCTCTCCTGAATCAATAGGAAACGGAGGCGCCGTCATGGGATTTTTTCAGGAGGTATACCGCGTTGTGAGGGATATCCCGCCCGGAAGAGTGGCGACATACGGGCAGGTCGCCCTGCTCGCGGGGAACCCCCGCATGGCGCGTCAGGTAGGGTGGGCACTGCATCAGAACCCCGATCCTGCGCAGATTCCCTGCCACCGGGTTGTCAACCGCTTTGGCGGACTGTCGGCCGCGTTCGCGTTCGGCGACGGGCGCGAGGAGCAGAAACGCCGCCTGAACGCGGAAAGCGTGGAGGTGGACGAAAACTACTGTGTCGATCTTACGCGTTTCGGCTGGCGCCCCTCCATAGACGCGTGAGCCGACACAAAAGCGGGTCCGGCATCTTTCCGATGCCGGACCCGCGGTCTTACCTGCCCTTACAGGGATTCCACCGGACGCTTGACATGGAACTGGTCGACTAGGCTCTGCAGGGTCTGCGCCTGCCCAGAGAGTTCCTCGCTTGCGGCCGCGCTCTCCTCGCTGGTTGCCGAGTTGGTCTGCACGACCTGCGCGATCTGGGAAATGCCCTCATTGATGCTGCCAATCACGTCGGCCTGCTCTGCGGACGAATCCGTGATGTTCTTAATCTTCTCCGTCAGTGTTGCCGTGCCCGAGACAACAGCGTCAAGCGATTTCTGCGTGACCTTCATCAGCGATACGCCCGCTTCCACAGAGTGCATCGACTCCTCGATGAGGGCTGTCGTGCTCTTCGCGGCGTCGCCGCTCTTGGAGGCGAGATTGCGCACCTCGTCCGCCACAACGGCGAAGCCCTTGCCCGCCGCGCCCGCACGCGCCGCTTCCACCGCCGCATTTAAAGCGAGGATATTGGTCTGGAACGCGATATCCTCGATGGCCTTGATAATGTCCTGAATCTGCTGAGAGCTGTGACTGATCTGGTTCATCGCGTCCGACATATTGTGCATCTGCTTGTTGCACACTTCAATCTGGCGGTCGACCTCGCACGCTGTCTCATTGGTGAAGGCGGCGTCGCGCGCATTGCCGGCGATTTTCTCCGAAACTTCGTTGATCCGGGTCATGAGCTGATCGATCTCCTGCGACTGCTCCGTAGCGCCCTGCGCGAGGGAGACGGCCGAGTTGGAGATCTGCTCCGAACCGTGGGACACCTCCACGGCGGCCTGGCTGATCTGGGTCATGGTGGTGTTGAGCTGATCGATGATGAGACCGATGGAATTCTGAATCTTCATAAAGTCGCCCACATAATTCAGATCGTTCTCAATCGTCAGGTTCCCCCTTGCCAGCTCATGCAGCTTGTTAGAGATGTCGTTTATGTACAGCGACAGCGTCTTGCAGGAATCGTTGAGGCTCCTTGCGAGAACGCCAATCTCATCCTCACCCTCAATGTCGACGTAGGAATCCAGAATCCCCTGCGAAAGGCGCTCCCCGCAGACGGTGATCTTCTCAATCGGATGGATGACACGCCTGGAGACATACACGATCAGCATGAAGTTCATCACCAGTGTCAGCACCACGGTGAAGATGCTGATGATAACCGTGAAGATGATGGACGTCTCCAGACCCCGCTCGTCGATGCTGACCTGTTTATTCGCGACGTTGATTATCTCGTCGAGCAGGCCGACAAGCTGTGTCACGTTCGCCTTTGTGCTCTCCAGGTACAGTGTCTTTGCCTGCCCCGGATCGGTTTGCTTGAGAAGAAGAATCTCCGAAGCGGACTCGTGGATCTCCTTGTGCAGCGGCTCAATCTTCTCCATCAGATCCACAATATCCTGGCTCGGAAGAGTGCTGCGGTCTGTCTGGTAGATCCACTGGCCCAGCGTACAGGCAGTATAGTCCGTGCTGCCGGTGAACTCAGTATCCAAGCCGATAGCGGAGCTGAGATTCTCGATCCAGCTGTAATGCGCTTTCTCAGCGTTTAAAGCCATTGTCAGAAGCGAGGTAGCCTCCTTGGTGGACACACTGCAGCCCTTCAGGCGATCCAGCCCCAGCAGGGTTACAAAACCGCTGAGAATGACTGCGCAGAATATCACTGCCACACGCCCCCACACAGCCGCTTTAATGGAATGTTTCATCATTTCACCCTTCTTTTCAAACAGTATGTTTCTTTACAAACGGTATGATTCTATCATACTCTACAACTGAAAATTTTGCAATGCTTTTTATCCATCCTTCCATAAAAAAGATGGGCGCGCTGGAAAACCAGCACGCCCATCAGAACCTTTTATTTCCGGCCCTTCTTCTCGGCGAGCTTGGCGAGCGCATCCTTGCGGGAGAGGTTAATGCGGCCCTGCGGGTCGATCTCTGTCACCATGACGACGACCTCGTCCCCGACGTTGACAACATCCTCCACCTTCTCCACCCGGCGATTCTCCAGCTTCGAAATGTGGCACAGCCCTTCCTTGCCCGGGGCGATCTCTACGAACGCGCCGAACGTCATCAGCCTCGTGACGCGCCCCTTATAGAGGGCCCCTACCTCCGGATCGTTGACGATGGTGTTGATCACGTTGATGGCGCGGCGGGCGTTGTCGATGTCGATGGCGGAGACAAAGACGCTGCCGTCCTCCTCGACGTCGATCTTCACGTCGCACTCGGCACAGATCTTCTGGATGACCTTCCCGCCCGCGCCGATGACGTCGCGGATTTTTTCGACATCGATCTTCATTGAGAGCATCTTGGGCGCGTACTTGGAGAGCTCCTCACGCGGCTCGGCGATGACGGGCTTCATCACGTTGTCGAGGATGTGGAGCCGCGCCTTTCTTGTCTTCTCAAACGCTTCCTTGATGATGTCGAGGGTCAGTCCGTCGACCTTGATGTCCACCTGGATGGCGGTGATGCCCTTATGGGTGCCGCCCACCTTGAAGTCCATGTCGCCGAAGAAGTCCTCGAGGCCCTGGATGTCCACCATCGTCATCCAGCTCCCGTCGTCGTCCGTGATGAGGCCACAGGAAATGCCCGCTACCGGTGTCCGGATGGGGACGCCCGCGTCCATGAGCGCCAGCGTCGAGGCGCAGATGGAGCCCTGGGAGGTCGATCCGTTCGAGGAGAGCACCTCCGAAACGAGACGCAGCGCATACGGGAACTCGCCCACAGGCGGGATGACCGGCAGCAGCGCACGCTCCGCGAGCGCGCCGTGCCCAATCTCGCGCCGACCCGGCCCGCGGGACGGACGTGTCTCGCCCACGGAGTAGGACGGGAAATTGTACTGGTGCATATAGCGCTTGCTCTCCTCGCCGTCGATACCGTCGAGAAGCTGCGCGTCGGAAACGGGGCCGAGGGTCAGGATGGTGAGCACCTGTGTCTGGCCGCGGGTGAACATGCCCGATCCGTGCACACGCGGGATAAGCCCCACCTGCGCGTTGAGCGGGCGGATTTCGTCTAAGCCGCGCCCATCCACGCGCTTGCCCTGCTTGAGCCAGCCGCGGACAATCGCCTTCTGGAGCTTATAGATGCACTCGTCGATAACGGCCTCCTGCTCTGGATACTCCGCGTCGAAGCGCTCGTGGATGTCGGCAATCACGGGGGCAAGGTTCGCGTCCCGCACGAGCTTATCGTCGGAAAGGAGCGCCGGGCCCACACGGTCCTCCGCAAACGCGCGGATGGCCTCGAACATGTCGTGCGGGACCTCCTTGGACTCGAACGCGATCTTCTCGCGCCCGATCTCCTTCTGCACGTCCTCAATGAATGCGACGAGTTTGCGCAGCTCCTCCTGCGCCGTGGCGATGGCGCGCAGCATTGTCTCCTCGCCGACCTCGTTGGCGCCCGCCTCGATCATGACGATCTTCTCTTTGCTGGCCACGACTGTCAGATCCAAATCGCTCTTCTTCCGCTGCTCCTCGTTCGGGTTGAGGATGATTTCGCCGTCGACCAAGCCCACGTTGCAGCCCGCGACAGGGCCGTTCCACGGGATGTCGGAAATTGAGAGCGCGAAGGACGTGCCGCACAGGCCGCAGACCTCGGGCTGATTGTCCGGGTCGACGGAGAGCACTGTCATCACGACGGCGACGTCGTTGCGCATATCCTTCGGGAAGAGCGGGCGGATGGGGCGGTCCACCAGGCGCGAGCAGAGGATGGCCTTGTCGCTCGGGCGCCCCTCGCGCTTTAAGAACGATCCGGGGATTTTGCCCACAGCGTAGAGCTTCTCCTCAAAATCGACGGAGAGCGGGAAAAAGTCGATGCCCTCGCGCGGCTTCTGGCTCATCGTCACGTTGCAGAGTACAGTTGTCTCGCCGTACCGCACGAGGCACGATCCGTTCGAGAGGCCGCACATCATGCCGGTCTCGAAGGAAATTTCCCTGCCGGCGAACTGCGTTTTAAACACACGGTAATTTTCAAACATCGCTGAACCTCCATTAAATTTTAATATTTCTCCGGAGGGGGAGGCGATTTAGCAATAAATCCGGCGCTGACAACGCTCAGAAAAAATGTCAGCGCCCGATTCACTGCTAAATGAGCACCGCCTCTCCGGAGCCGGAACCATGGCACAGGCGATTTCCCCTTTTACGCGGGAGTATTCCCTCCGAACCCCTCAGATTCGGAAGGAATATAAAATCGCCGAAAGCCAGGGCCCTGCCGCCCTGGCTTTTGTCTTCTCCTATTTGCGGATGCCGAGGCGGGCAATCAGCGCACGGTAGCGCTCAATGTCCTTCTTCTGCAGATAGTTGAGCAGGTTGCGGCGCTTACCAACCATGCGCAGAAGACCGCGGCGGGAGTGGTGATCCTTCTTGTGGATCTTGAAATGCTCCTGAAGATCGTTGATGCGCTTGGTGAGAATCGCAATCTGGACTTCAGGGGAACCGGTATCGCCCTCGTGGGTAGCGTACTCGGTAATGACGGTGTTCTTTTCTTCTTTCCTCATCATGGGACATGCACCTCTTTTTTATTTTGTTGCCGGTAATCATAGGACAGGGCTTCCTGCTCATCAGAGATAAACAGTTGTAGGTGCCGCCCGAATACGGGCTTTCCCCCTGTTCTGCGAAAACGGCCATACTCACATAGTTTATCACGCGCCCCGCCGTTTGTAAAGGGCGGGGCGCGTGTTTTTCACAGATTTTGCTTATTCTTCCTCACTGAGGGCCTTCGCCTCGGCGATAACCTTCGCCTCGAGCATCTGCGGGAGCTGCTCATAGCGCACAAACGTGAGGGAGAACGAACCGCGCCCCTGCGTCATGGAGCGGATGAGTGTGGAGAAGTCGCTCGTCTCGCTCAGAGGCACCTCCGCCTCGATCTCGGTCAGCCCGTCCGCGCTCGGGTTCATGCCCAGCACACGTCCGCGCCGCTTGTTAAGTTCGCCCATCAGGTCGCCGGTGTTCGAATCGGGCACCTGCGCCTTGAGGGATCCGATGGGTTCGAGCAGTACCGGCGACGCCTGCGCCATACCGGCCTTGTACGCCAGGGACGCCGCTGTCTTGAACGCCATTTCCGACGAATCGACCGGGTGGTACGATCCGTCTAAGAGCGTCGCGTGCAGCCCGACGACCGGGTATCCCGCGAGGACGCCGTGCCGGATACACTCCTGAAGCCCCTTCTCGACGGCGGGGAAATACCCCTTCGGCACGCTGCCGCCGACGACCTTCTCCTCAAAGACAAGCCCCTCGCCCTCGCACGGCTCGAACTCGATCCAGACATGACCGTACTGCCCGTGGCCGCCGGTCTGTTTCTTGTGCTTGCCCTCGACCTTGACCTTCTTGCGGATGGTCTCGCGATATGCCACGCGCGGCGGGGTGAGCGTTACCTCAGTGCCGAACTTCACCTTGAGCTTCTGCACGATGGCTTCCAGATGCTGATCCCCGAGCCCGGAGACGAGCTGCTGGCGTGTCTCGGCGTTATTCTCATAGTGCATGGTGGGATCCTCTTCCATCAGCCGCAGGAGGCCGGAAGCGACCTTGCTCTCGTCGCCCTTGCCCTTGGCGGAGATAGCCATCGAGAGGCACGGCGCCGGGAAGGAGATAGCATCAAACGTGACCGGACGCTTCGGATCGCACAAGCTGTCACCCGTAACGGCGGAGGAGAGCTTTGTCACCGCACCAATGTCCCCGGCCGCGATGAACGCCGTATCCTCCTGCTTCTTGCCCTTGACGTAGATGATTTTCCCGAGCCGCTCGGTCTCCCCGGTGCGGGTATTGACAGGCGCGACCTCAGAGGAAAGCTTGCCCGAAACCACCTTAATAAACGACAGCTTGCCCACGAACGGGTCCGCCACCGTCTTGAAGACGTAGGCCGCCAAGGGCGCTTCGTCGGTGCAGGGGATCTCCACGGGCTCGCCGGAAGCGTCGGACGCCATCTCCGCGCCCTTCTCCCATGCGCTCGGCAGCAGGTCGCACAGGCAGTCGAGCAGCATGTCAACGCCCGCGAGTGTCAGCGCGGATCCGCAGAGCACCGGCGTGATGACGCCCTTGTGCACACCGTCGTGAATGCCGGAGAGGATTTCGTCGCGCGTGAACGCTTCGCCGGAGAAATATTTTTCAAACAGGGTCTCGTCCGTCTCGGCGACAGCCTCGGAGATAGCCGATACAAAGCCTTCCAGGCGGTGCCCCACATCGGGCATCTCGACCTCGCTCGCCTCGCCCTTGTCGTTGTATTTATACGCCTTGTTATCGATAAGGTTGATGTAGCACTCCGTTTTGTTGTTCTCGACATACGGCACCACCACCGGGCAGACCGACGGGCCGAACGCCGTTTTAAGGCCCTCGAGCGTCTTGTAGAAATCGGCGTGCTCAGCGTCCATCTTATTGACAAAGAACATCTTCGACTTGCCGAGGCTCTCCGCGAGCTTATAGGCCTTCTCCGTGCCCACGGACACGCCGGATTTGGCCGACACCGCGATGAGCACGCTCTCCACCGGGCGCACACCCTCATACAGCCCGCCGGCAAAGTCGAACAGTCCCGGCGTATCGACAAGGTTAATCTTTGTCGATCCCCATGCGAACGGTGCAAGAGCACTGCTCATGGACGCCTGACGCTTAATTTCCTCCGCATCAAAGTCGCACACGGTGTTCCCATCCATCACCTTGCCCAAACGGTCGGTTGCGCCCGCTTTAAAAAGAAGGGCCTCCGCCAGAGAGGTTTTGCCCGCGCTGGAGTGGCCCGCTAAGGCAATATTTCTGATTTTTCCTGCCAGATACTGACGCATAACAACGATAACCCCTTTCTCTCATATGTCCCGGGGGACCTCGCCGCATGGCAGCATGCAAGCACCTGCGGCGATAACATTTTTATTATACGTTCTTTCCCGGCCGCTTGCAAGATCTTTTTTGTAAATTCCATCCGGAATCACCCCAAAAAACGGCGGATAAATCTGTACTTTTTGCCTGTGTATCTATTTTGAGAGTCCCGGCATCCCTACCACGTTCTGTGGATGTCCCGCCAGAAAACATCCCAGATTCTGCGCGCACACCTCGATAAGGCGCTCCCTTGTCTCGACAGGCGCCCAGGCGACATGCGGTGTCGCAACGCAGTGCTCATGGAGGAAGAGGCTGTCCCCCTCCTCAGGCGGCTCGTGAGAGAGGACATCCGTTCCCACGGCGAGGAGACGCCCGCTCTCCAGCGCCCGGACGGCGGCCGCCTCATCCACCAACGCGCCGCGCGCCGTGTTAAGGAGCACCGCGCCCGGCTTCATCTGCGCGAATTCCGCCTCCCCGATGAGATGATGCGTCCCCTCATTTAAGGGGCAGTGCAGGGAAACGATGTCGCTCTCCCGCAGAAGCTGCCGGAAATCCGTGTACACCGCGCCGCACTCGTCCTCGCCCGAGGCGGGGCGGCTCCGGCACGCCAGCACACGCATGTCCATCGCCCGCGCAATTCGCGCCACCCGCCGGCCGATGTCCCCAAGCCCCACGATGCCCAGCGTCCGCCCGCAGAGCTCGAACGAGCGCGCGCCGGCCACAGTTTTATCAAGCGGATCCTGCCAGCGCCCGGCGTGCAGATAATCACTCAGGAACGCCGTGCGACGGGAAATCTCCAGCAGCAGCGCGAACGTCATCTCCGCCACGGCCGCGGCGCTGTATGCCGGCACGTTGCAGACGCAAATCCCATATTCCTGCGCCGCCTCCAGATCCACCATATTATATCCCGTGCCCGTGACGCCGATGAAGCGCAGTGTCGGGCACGCTTCCAGCTCCTCCCGCCCCAGTGCGCACCGGTTGACGTATACCGCCACGGCTCCGCGCATCCGCTCCGCCCGCTCCTCTGGGGCGGTATAGGGGTAAAACTCTACCTCACCGTAGGCGCGCAGCGCGTCGAACGTCAAGTCCCCGCGGGTGGGTAAGAACCCATCCAGAATCACAATTTTCAATGCCCTTCCCTCCACACAAAACTTTATGCACAACAAAAAAGCCCGGATTGTCTCCGGCCTCCTTTTTTTGTCTGCTTGTCTGCCGGGCCGGTATTCCGCCCACCCGGCAGACTGACAGTGTGTGTTCCGTTTAAACGAAAAATGTCAAATCAATTTCTTATTCAAAACGCCTCCAGCTTTTTTCTGAATCGCCTCCCCCGCTGTTGATATTTTGAGTATACAACGCAAATGTGAGAGGCGTTTTAGGGAAATTTGAATAGTCTGCAACATTTTACAGCGGATAAATCCGCAGGCGCTCCTCGTCGACAATGCCCTCGGTGAGGGTATCATTCGTGAGCAGATAGCCCGTCAGGCGCCGGGCCGAAAACCGGAGGCCGTCCGGAACACGCTCTGTTTCCACCCGGCGCAGGATGCCGTCCGCGTACTCATAGATATAGCGCGCCGGTGTGCGGACCGTCACCCGAACATCCGCCGGGAATTCCGGTTCGGTGATAAACTGCACATACTCGATCCGGTGTTTTGCGAACATCGTGTCCAGCGCTGCGCTGCGCTCCCGGGCGACGCTCAGCTCCATTTCCCCCGCCGGACTTTTCGCTATTTCCAGCAGGACATCCTCCGCCGCCTGAACGCGCACATCCTCCGCCCCGCGGCCAAAGTCGTAGAAGACGCCGTCCGCGCTGTTGTAGGCGCCGCCGTCCTCCGCCGCCTGCGTCCAGTCGTAGTGAATAAAGCCTGTCAGGAAAAAGTCCCCTTCGACAAGCTCCTTTGTTACCCGGTCCACGACGTCGATCTCCACCTCGAACTCCGCCCGATCCGCGCGTTTATCCGTGCGGGGCAGGAGCACCACCGCGCCGTCCTCATACGATGCTTCGAGATACCGCCCCCCGCGGTTCACATCCAGCTCCACCCGGAGATTTTCCGTGTCTGCGCCCAGCGAAAAGGGTACGCGCACCGCTCCGCCATTCTGGCGGATCTCGATCTGGTTTGTGCGGCTGCCGTCCGCAAACCCCGGAATATCCTGAAAAGGCTTCGTCTCCTGCGCGAAAGACGTTTGTGCTCCCAGTACCGCCAGCGCCAGTGCGAGCAGGCTTCCCATGGTCTTCTTCATTCCGCTTCCTCCTGAAATCGTTTTCCCGTTATCCCTGTGTATCCGGAATACGGTTTACGCTGTTCATCCTATCATGGGAAGCACCTGATTGTCAACCTATTTTGTTTTTAAATTGTTTCCAATTTGTATTATTTGCAATGTCGCCGACCTCCCGCCACAGCAGCAGGACAGCGGCCAGATTCGGCAGCGCCATCAGGCCGTTGAGGGAATCGGCCAGGTGCCACAGTCCGCCAAGCGGGACGAGGGGGCTGAGTGTTGTAAGGACGAGAAAAAGGGTGCGGTAGGCGCGCCGTGCCCAGCGGGAGGCGGGAGCGAGATATTCCACACACTTTTCACCGTAAAAATACCAGCACGGGACACTCGAGACAGCGAAGACGGCGAGCATAACCGTGAGCACCGTTCCGGAGGCACGTCCAAAGACGGGGATAAAGGCGGCGGTCGTGAGGGATGTGGCAGAGGGAGACGAGAGCGGCGCGCCGCTCGTGAGGATGGCCAGCGCCGTGACGCCCGCCATGACGACGGTGTCGAAGAACACCTCAAACGCGCCGCACATCCCCTGCCGGAGGGGCGTATTGTCCGAGGCGGCGTGGATAATGGGGGAGGATCCCATCCCCGCCTCGTTGGAAAAGACGCCGCGGGAGATCCCGCTGCGCAGTGCGGCAAGCACCGTATACGTCCCGATGCCTCCCGCCGCGGCATACGGGGTGAACGCTCCGCGGACGATGTCCGCAAGCGCCTGCGGCAGGCGGTGCGCCCCCTGCACAATCACCCCCAGCGACGCCGCCAGAAACGCCGCCGACATCACGGGCGTCAGCACGGCGAAGACACGGCCGAGGCGTCCGGCGCCGCCGCCCGTCATCAGGGCGATGGCCAGCGCGCAGGCTGCCCCCACCCACAGGCCGCCGCAAGAAAACGTGTCCTCCACCGCATGGGCGACGGTACCCACCTGCGTGACACTGCCCGTGCCGAAGAGCGCTGTCAGGATGCACAGGATACAGAACAGCGCCGGACACAGCCGGAGTCCGAGCCGATCGCGCATATAGTACATCGGGCCGCCGATTGTCTCCCCATCCGGGGATTTTGTGCGGTAGCGGACGGCCAGAGCCGTCTCTGCGAATTTGAGGATCATGCAGAAAAACGCGCTGGCCGCCATCCAGAACACCGCGCCGGGGCCGCCCGCCAGAATCGCTCCGGCCACGCCCACGATGTTGCCGATCCCCAATGTCCCCGCCAGCGCGCCCGATACGGCCGAAAACGCCGAGAGCCCGCCGCGCCCCTCCTTTTTCCGGAACGGGGAGAGTAGGATTTCCCCCAGACGGCGAACCTGGAGGCCGCGGGTGACGAATGTAAAAAAGACGCCGGCCCCCAAAAACAGGACGATCATCGGCGGACCCCAGACGAAGAGCGAAACCGCCTCGTTCACTTTTTCCAGCCAGCGGACGATCAGCATCCCAAATTCCCCCTTTCCACAGTATATCGGGTAGGGGCGGCGCTTATGTCGGCTGTCTAAAGATCCGGATGCAGGAACCCCGGGGAATTGATCCCCGGGGTTCCTATTCTTATTATTTAATCTTCCAATGTGGTCTGTAAATCATTGAGCAGTGCTTCCAGCTTCGCTTTCTTCTCTGGGTCAGTTTCGGCAATCGCCTCCTTTAAGTCCCGAATGACCACCCGCAAAAAACCGTTGAATTGCTTTTCCGTCTGGCCCATGCTGCTATCTCTCTACTAATTAATTGATACTAAAATTATTATATCACAGATGTTCTTCTTTGTTACGAAAACAAAACAAAAAGAAACCCGGCCCTGGAGAGAAGGCCGGGTTTGTAGGTTTTAAGTTAAGTGATAGGGTATCACTTAGAAGGGCATCGCGCCGGTGCCGGGGTTGGGCTTAGAGCCAGTGGCGTCGGTGTCGTCGGGCTCGGTCGGCTCGTCGTCGACGGGCTCCTTGTCAGCGCGGACATTGCCGCCCTCATAGGGCTCCTCGAGAACGACGTAG
>CATJVQ010000060.1 GCA_949743955.1 uncultured Oscillospiraceae bacterium
GATCAGGATGATAAATTCCTTCCGATGGTCAAAGAGGTTCAGCAGACATTCTGTTTCCGCCTTGCTTAACCCATAGATTTCTGTGTTGCTGTGCTTGCTTTCATCTGCTCCGCCAGCGGTCAATACCCGTTCCCAATCATACAGAACAGGGCGGAGGATGGCATCGAACAGATCAGCCTTGTTCTTACATTATGTTTGCTTTTTAAAGCATGGCTATCTTTCAAGAGCTGTCATGCGCTTCTTCTCTTTCCAAACGAGATACATAGATAAAATTGTCGCCAGCATATCGCTGATGGGCTGTGCGAAGAAAATGCCGTTTATGTCCCAAAGCATCGGGAGAATGTAAATAAATGGAACAAGAAAAACTACTTGCCGCAATACGGTTATGACAACGGAAAATTTTTTTAGAAACACAGACCAATGTCCGGTTTCCAAATATGAGATATGCACCGAGCGGCACCCACAAAGTCCCAATCAAAAAGGAAGATAAACACAGCGTCCAGAAGGATGTTTGTGACCGCACCTATGCCGGTCACGCACATACCCAAAATTGGCTTACCAGAAACGCGGAAAAAATCACAAAATAGTTGGGACAATCCTTGAAAAAGACAGCCTAAAGCTACAATCCGATAGTAAAGAATGGCAAAGGAATAGGCGGTTTCCGTTACCCCAAAGAGTTTTAGGATTGGGTCAGGAAACAGGAGCAGAAAGGCACTCAGCGCGATTTCAAATATACAGACCAGGACAAAGGCGTTGCCAAAGGATTTGTTCATTTTATCCACCTCGCTTTGGCCTGAAAACAGACTGAAAAAAGGGGAACCGCCTGCGCTGCACATCAACGCAAACGCCATCATCATATAGGATAGCGGGAAGCAAACAGACAAACCGGCCAAGGCCGAAGTGCCGTTAAAATTGCCGACAAACATTCTATCTACGATGTTGTAAACAGCCGCCGGTATAGAGAATTTGAGTAGCATGGGGAACAGTTTTCCATTCAGGTAGTCAACAGGTTTATTGTTCATTATATCACCTCGAAATTTAGTTTCCTAAGTATTTGGGGGGAATTAGGCTGCCGGTCAATTTGGCAGCCCAACAGTTCAGGAAATATTATCCAACATCTTTTCGATCACGCTGAAAAAGGTATCCATGTCGTCGCTGGAAATGCCGTAGGTCAATTCATCATAAGCCGGTCGGCAAGAAATTTTTGCGAACCGTCTGGCTGAACAGGACTGATGTTTTCGGTTAAGCGGCGGTGTTTGCCTCAGAATCCAACGCTGTCAGATGTGCCTTCACTTTGGAATAGTAGACGCGCAGGAACTTGACCGCGCCAGCCGCAGTGTAGATGTAAAAATGCTTTCCCTCGTCCCTCTTTTTGTCCATGAACTGGAAGAGCGAGTCAGCCGGAAAAGATAAGCCCGGCATCCCACCATCGCAGGGGCACCGGGCCTTGTAATATCCATCCTGTGTTAGATTGCCTCCGCCAACTCGGCGGCGTTCACAATCTCCATGAACTGCTGGGCATATGCCTTGGCATTGGCAGCGTCTTCCAGAGCCGCATTGTATCTCTGGCGCTATAGCGGATTGCGTGAAATAAAAAAACCGCCCCACAAAGTCCAAAGACTTCGCAGAGCGGGAGTACCGCTGAATCCGGTTACGCCTGAGCGGGAGCACCGACAGGGCACACACCAGCGCAAGCGCCGCACTCAATGCAGGTTTCCTCATTGATCTCATACTTGCCGTCACCAGCAGAGATCGCGCTTACGGGGCACTCAGCTTCACAAGCGCCGCAGCTGATGCACTCATCACTGATTTTATATGCCATGGAAAACACCTCCAGTCCAAAATATTAAGATTATTGTATCATATCGCCATGAAAAATCAAGTAGTAAATGCAAATTTCCATGATATAGGCCGAACAGCGATTACTGCTGAGGAGGCGGATCACCGTGTCCGTCGCGGAGAAGGCGCACTTCTGCGCGGTCGAACGTTTTGGCGACCCGCTCGCCGTTTTTGTCGAGCAGAACCTTGAGCATGCCGGTGAGAAGGCTGACCTCCGTCACCACGCCGCGCCCCTCCTTGGTCGAGACAATGGCTCCCGTCTTCGGCGTGATGCGCAGCAGATTCTCATAGGCCTCCTGCTCATATTTTAAGCAGCACATCAGCCGGCCGCAGGTGCCCGAAATCTTTGTCGGGTTCAGCGAAAGGCCCTGCTCCTTGGCCATGCGGATGGAGACCGGCTGGAATTCGCCCAGAAAGCTCGCGCAGCAGAACGGACGTCCGCAGATCCCCAGTCCTCCGAGCATCTTCGCTTCGTCCCGGACACCGATTTGCCGCAGTTCAATCCGTGTCCGGAAGACGAAAGCCAGATCCTTCACCAGCTCCCGGAAATCCACGCGTCCGTCGGCGGTAAAGTAGAAGAGAATCTTGTTATTGTCGAAGGTATACTCCACGTCCACGAGTTTCATCTGCAGCTTGTGCTTGGCGATTTTCTCAAGCGCGATACGTTCAGCCCGCTTCTCGTTCGCGCGGTTCTGCTCCACGCGGGCGAGATCCTCACTCGTGGCCGGACGCATAATAGGGCGCAGGGGCTTGACAATGCTCTCCTGCGGGACCTCCCGGGCCGCCATGGCCACCTCTCCGCACTCCACGCCGCGCGAGGTCTCCACGATGACGAAACTCCCGGCGGCGGGTTCATATTCGAGCGGATCAAAATAATAGATCTTTCCGGCGCTCCGAAAACGAACGCCGATTACCTTTGCCATAGGGTTACTCCTGACTGTTATGAAAATTTTTTGCAGCGGTCAAGAATTCACCGCCGCATAAAGCCGCGCGCACAGCTGCGTGAGCGCCAGCGGAAGGTTCAGGTTCTGCCGCCCCTCGTCCGCGATGAGGGAGAGCGCCTGCAAAATGCGCAGCCCCTGCCGCGCCGTCATCCGGCACGGGGGATCGTCCGCCGCGCCGGACATTCCGCCTGTGAGTGAGGAGGCGAACACCTCCTGCAGGCAGCGGATCAGTTCCCGGTACCCGGAGCGGTCGCGCTCATAGCGGCGCAGGAGGAGGAGCAGATCGTACTGCCCCTCCGCCGAGGACAGCAGCTCCCGGATGCGCTGCGCATCCTGCATGGCCTTCGCTTCAGGTGTATCGGTAAGGAGCAGGACACAGCGCCCGATATTGCCCCGGCAGAGCAGCGCACAGCGCCGCGCCTCCTCCTGCGGGACATCCCCGGCAAGGCGGGCGGCCTCTTCGGCGCAGGTTTCCACGTCCGGCAGGGCGACGCGCAGGATCATACAGCGCGAAACAATGGTGGGCAGAATACCCTGCCGGCTGTCGGCCGTAATGATGAACATCAGGTACTCGGGCGGCTCCTCGATCACTTTTAAGAGGGCGTTGAGTGTCCGGATCTGGGCGGCGTCCTGGATATCGCGCAGGATAACAACCCGGCGCCTCCCCTGCACAGGCGGCGCGGCCACGTTCCGGGTGATTTCACGCAGGCTGGAGATGGCGAGTGTCCGCTCGCCGCCCTTCTGGTAGACTTCTACGTCGGGGTGCCGGCCTTCAAGCGCCATCCGGCAATCGGGGCATTTGCCGCAGCCGGTATTCTCCCGGCGGCATACAGCGGCGGCGGCAAGCATACGCGCAAAAAGGAAGCGGCCGCTTCCGCGTTCGCCCTCCAGAAGGAGGGCGTGCGGCAGCCGGCCGCTCTCACACAGGCGAAGAACACGCGCTTTGCTTTCCTCATTGCCGAGAAAGGAATCAAAAATCATCAGAGCTTTTCAAAATGCTCGACATTGGTGACGAAAATTGTCGCGCCGCCCACCGTGACCTCCACGGGATAGGAAGCGTACATACCGACACCATAGGAAGCAGAGGAAGGGATCATCTGTGTACGTTTCTTGGAGTGGCGGCCGATGATGTCGATCACCTGCTGAACCTTTTCATCATCGGTGCCGATGATGAACGTTGTATTTCCGGAAAGCAGAAAGCCGCCCGTGGTTGCGAGCTTAGTCACGGAAAACTTGGCCTTTGTCAGCGCGGAAGAGACTTTGGCGCTGTCATCGTTGGAGACGATTGCAAAAATCAGTTTCATCTGTCGTACCTCCTGTTTTTCGGTTCCATTTGTTGCTTAATTTTATTTTACCACATTGATGACAGATATGCCAGTGCTTTTCAAGAAGAAAATCGTCGGTTTATCCAGAAGTTCTCCGGGCATCACCAGCGGGACGCCCGGCGGACAGCGCGCAATGACCGACGCTGCCGTCCGTCCCTCCGCGTCCAGGAGGGGGACAGTCTCGGAAGGGGCGAGCATAGCTTCACGCACCGCCGCCACCGCACGGGGAAGGGGGAGGGGCGGCAGTGCCGGCGGAGATGACAGCGGGAGAGCGCACAGCCTGTCCGCAAAGGAAGCGAGGCAGGAAAAATCTGTCTGCGGCGCGCAGAGCAGGACAGCGCCCAGCGCATTGCACATCTCCGGCTCCAGGCCGCTTTCGGTGAGAAGCGCATAGAGCGTATCGCTTCGAAGCGCACTGCCCGCGAGCGGCAGTGTCAGCCGCATTGGATCGCCGCCCGGCAGCGCCCAGTCCCCCAGCCGCTTCCGCAGCGCGGCCGCATGCGCCGCCGCCTCCTCCAGCGCGGCGGGAAGCCCGTTTTCCAGCGCGGAAAGCAGGAGATCGCATGAAAGCAGGATGAGATAGCTTGGCGAGGAGGAGCCGAACCACGACATACACACCTTGGCCCGCTCCATATCGGGGAAGCCGGGACGCAGGTGGAGCAGGGCGGCACCTGTTAGGGCGGGAAGCGTCTTGTGCAGACTGTCGCAGCAGATGTCCGCCCCCCGCCGCAGGGGATGCAGTCCGCCCGGCAGGAACGGCAGATGCGCGCCGTGGGCATTGTCCACGAGGAGCAGCGCGCCGGATTCGTGCGCGGCGGCGGCGAGCCCGTTAATATCGGCGAGGACGCCGTAATAGTTCGGGGACGTGACATAGAGCGCCGACGCTGCCCGCCCCGATTCCCGCTGCCGCCGGAGCGCTGTACGCGCCTCGTCCGGGGAGGGGGGGAGCGGAATGCCGTGCGCCTCCCTCGCGCAGGGAATCCACACGGGTGAAATCCCGAGCAGTCCCATCGCGTTCAGGGCTGATGTGTGGATGTCCCGCCCGCAGACGACGGGCCCATTTCCGCAGAGAGCGAGCATTGTCTGCACACAGAGCGTCGCTCCGCCGGCGCTTAAAAGCGACCGTCCCGCGCCGTAGAGCGCGGCGAAGCGGTCCTCCAGCGCCCGCAGGCATCCGTCCGCCTCATAGAGGCTGTCGGTCCCCGGCAGCTCGGTCAGGTCCCAGCGCGCCGCCTCCGCGAGCGGGTAGGGCAGAACCCCCTTGTGCCCGGGCGTATGCAGCCGCACGGGATCGGAGCACAGATACGCGCGTAAAGCGTCGAAAAGTTCCATCAGTGGTGGTGGAGAAGGCGGCGCGCTTCAATGGCCGCGTCCACCATCTTCTTGATTGCGGGGTGATAGACGTAGTCGAACTCCCCGGCCAATTCGTCCACTTGCCCGCCGAAGCCGCGCTTGAAGCGGTAGAGCCCGTACATCGGGCTGCTTTCGTCTAGATCCCCCGCGATGCCCTGGAAATCATACACCGTGCAGCCGGTCTCCACCGCCCAGCGGATCATCTCCCACTGCATGAGGTAGTTGGGCATGGCATTGCGATGCGCATTGTCCGAAGCGCCGTAGACATAGCAGACTTTGCCTGCGTAGTTGGTCGTGATCGCTCCGCAGACGGGCGCGCCCTCATAGAAGCCCATATACAGCCGGACATGCTCCCCCAGCGCGCCGAGCATCCGGGAAAAATACGCCTGCGGGCGGATATTGAAGCTGTCGCGCTCTCCGGTCACCTGCATCAGGCGCCAGAAGTCCTCTACCGACTCCTGCCCGCACACACGGATCTCGACCCCCTTGCGCTGGGCCAGCCGGACGTTGTAGCGCGTCTTCTGCGTCAGATTCTGGAGCAGGGCCTCTTCGCCGCGCCCGCCAAGATACAGGCGGTAGTTGAAGCGCGCTTGGATGGTTTCGAATCCCACCGGCCCGGCAAAGCGGGAGAAGCCCATCTCCTGCATCAGGCCGAGGAAGGACTCGTCTGCGGCGAAAATGTCGGGATCGCATTTAAAGGAATGTGCGTGGTATTTTTCGGCGAGTACATCCACACCCGCTTTCAGATCGCGTAGGACATCTGCGTCGTGCAGGTCACACACGGGGCCGCGCGGCGCATAGAGAAAGGAGGTGTGCAGTGCGGGCAGGTTCTGGATGAGCACGCCCACTGCCCCGCGGATCTGCCCATCCGCCCCGCGGGAAACGACGCCCTCCCAGCCCCAGCCCTCCTTGACGCGCGGCCACAGCGACGACTGCGTAAACCCTCCCTGCGGATGGCTCTGAACGAAAGCCTCATATTCCGCGATCTGCTGGCTTGTGATGATTTCCAAAATTCAGTTCCCCCTGCCCATTATATCCTTAATCTTCCCTGAATGGGATATGCAGTTATTGACATTTCATCTGATCTCCGTGCTCTCCGCATAGACGCAGGTTGCGCTGGAGAACCTCCGGTCCCCGCCAATTCCAGGCGCGGCCCGCGCTTTCGAGGTTATTGTTCGTGAGAACAGCCAGAATATTCCGGTAAAACGCGCTGACAGGACTGTATGCCGCCTGCCGGTTATAGGGGCAGACATCCGCGCATACGTCGCACCCCCAGACAAGACGTCCGCGCCGGACGGCATCCTCCTCCTCCGCGCTCAGGCGCTTTTTCTGCGTGAGGTGGGAGAGGCATCGGGACACATCAAGCCGGCCCTGTCCGTCAAGCGCGCCGCCCGGGCAGGCCCGGACACACGCTTTGCATCCGAGGCAGGCGATTCCCTCCGGTCCCGGCGTACTGGGCGGGAGGCGGAGCGTTGTGACAATTTCCCCCAGGAATAGGTATGAGCCGTAGCGGGGGTTTATGAGCTGGGTATGGTATCCACGCACCCCCAGCCCCGCCCGGACGCCCACCTCCACCTCGTCGAGCGGCGAAATGTCCACGAACGGTTCAAAGCGTTCGGTGGGAAAAGCGCTCCGCAGCGCGGCGCAGACTTCGGCGAGGAGCGCGCTCACAACATTGTGGTAATCCGGCAGCATCGCGTAGCGGGAGAGGGTACGGTGCGCGAACGCCCCCACATAGTACGGGAACGCGGCTGCGACAATGGACCGCGCTCCGGTCGGGATCCGCGCGATCGCCCGGGTGCGCACGGTGAGCAGCGCCGGATCAAAATCGCACACGCCCCAGACGTCCACCCCGCCCCGGGCGAACGCTCGGCCGATGATCGCTCCCGCATCCGCCACGATAAAGCTCCTTTCACAATTTTGCCCCTTCCGAAAGGACCGGAAGGGGCGAAGAGTCACGTCAAATATGGTTGACGTTATGCCCAGTACATCTCCGCGTTCTCGTCCTCGAAGATGATGGTGCGCTTGAGTACTTCGATGGCCTTTTCCAGCCCCTCGCGGGTGCTCATCAGCCCATCCTCATGCTCGATGGAGATGATGCCGTCGTACCCGGTCTTGCGCAGCTCGCTGAAGATGGCGCGCCACGTGTCCTCGCCGTGGCCGTATCCCACGGTGCGGAAGACCCACGGCCGGGCCGGGATGTCTGAAAAGCTCGGCGTATCGAGCACGCCGTTGAGAGCGGTGTTATAGGGATCGATAGCGGTATCCTTCGCATGGAAGTGGTAGATGGCGCCCTTGAGCGCGCGGATGGCCAGAACGGGATCGATACCCTGCCAGAACATATGCGAGGGGTCGAAGTTGGCCCCGACATTCGGGCCGACAGCCTCGCGCAGGCGCAGCATCGTGGAGGTGTTATATACACAGAAGCCCGGATGCAGTTCGAGCGCGACACGCACCCCGCGGTCCTCTGCGAACTTGGCAGCCTTCATCCAGTAGGGGATGAGCTTCTCCTTCCACTGCCACTCCTTGACCTCCTGATGCTCGGTCGGCCAGGTGGCGACAACCCAGTTCGGGTGCTTGGCTTCCTCGCAATCGCCGGGGCAGCCGGAGAAGGTGACGACAGTCTTCACACCTATCTTATGTGCGAGCTCGACAGCGGCCTCGAACTGCTCGTTATCGTCCTCAGCGACAGCTTTGTTCGGATGTACGGCGTTTCCATGTACGGAGAGCGCGGCAACGTCCAGACCGTATTTTTGAACAGTGGCCATGAATTCGTCGATCAGTCCGGGGTTGGCCATGAATTTGCGCGCATCGCAGTGCGCGGTCCCGGGGGAGCCGCCGCAGCCGATTTCCACCTGCTGCACACCCAGGGATTTGAGGTATTTAAGCGTCTCGTCCAGAGAGAGCTGCCCCAGCAGCACGGTCATAACGCCTAACTTCATCACAGAACACTCCTTTTACAAAAATGATAACAAGGCTCAAAAATATCGGTGCGCCAGGTCCTGATAGGGATATTTCTGAGGATTGATACAGAGAAAGGTTTAAATCTCCGCCGCCTGTTCCTCATGCTCCCGCAGGGAGCGGGAGAAGAAGATAACGCCCGCGCACACTAGGAACACGAGGAGATTGAAGACAAACGGGTAGGCCCCGTTTAAGGAGGCGAGCCACCCGAAGAAGCTGCCGAACGGCGCGGAGAGCGCGATGATCAGCGCGTAGAGGACAGCGTAGATACGCGAGCGCTCCTGCGGGTCAATGAGCAGTGTCATGACCGCGTCGCGCCGCGGGGACACGACAGCGTAAGCCGCAGCCTCCAGCGCTGTATAGCCCAATACAATGAGGATTCCGCCCGGCGGCGCGATGAGCAGCAGGATGTGACTGGCCCCAAACAGCGCAAGCCCCAAAAGGATGCTTGAACGCAGGCGCATCTTTCCGAGCAGCCGCTGGATGCCCAGAATAAACACGAGCATAATGCCTGTGCGCAGCATGGGGAAGACAGCCATCAGTTTATCGGAGAGGCCGAGCTCACCTGTCACATAGAGGGAAAAGAAATTGGTCGTGGGCAGGAAGGAGATGTTGGTCAGCGTCATGAACACGAGGACGAGCAGTGTCCCCCTTGAAGCGGCCATCTGCCGGAGGATGCCGCGGTAATCGCCGAAGAGGCGGCGCACCGGGACACCGCGTGTCTCCCGCAGGCGGACTTCTCCCTGGCGGGTCTCGCCGCCGTAGCGGAAGAGGATGAGGAATTTTGCCGTCATCGAAACCGCCGCGAAGAGATAGAGCCCCCGCATGACAGGCACCAGAGAATACCGCCCCACCAGCCACACAGCGAGAGGCGAGATAAAGACAGAGAGCATTCCGGTAATCTGGATGAGCGTGAACGCATTGACGACATACTGGGGCGGGCAGTCTTCAACAAACAGGCAGGTCCAGGAGTTGTTGGTGATCTGGAACATGGCGTTGAGGATGGCCGCCGCGAGGAACCAAGTGAAGTTCTGCGCGAAAGCCCACACCAGACACGGCAGAGTCCAGGAGAACGTGTCAAAGATGACAGTGGCCCAGCGGCGGCCGAGCTTGTCGGTGATGACGCCGCTGATAAACGCGAACACCACTTGGAGCGCCATGCCGACAGAGAGGATCCAGCCGATCTGCAGATCGTCCAGGCCGAGCTGGCGCATATAGAGCGTGGCAAAGGGGGCGAAGAGAGAATTGGGGATGCTCCAGAGCGGTTCGGTGAGAATTGACCACTTGGGGTTTCCCTCCAAAGCGTGCAGGGTCTGAATGAGTTCGTTGTCTCGAAAAGCCATATCGGTTTTACCTCTAGGGGAGCCGGTTGAGCGGCTCGATTAGCGAACGGTACGGGAAGACACCATGGAAGCCCATGCGCCCTTCAATGGGGGAACCATCGGTCATGCCGAACACGTTGTAGCAGAAGGTGGCAATGAGCAGAACGGCGATTAAACACCAGTAAAAGTTGCGGCGTGTGCGGAGGCGCTCGGAAAAATCCATATATTGCTTGTTGAGGGCGAGATAGGCGGCGTCGCGCGTCTTGTTCGTTTTGTGCGCCTTCACCTTTTCCCGGAGGGCGGCCTCCTGTTCGCGCTCCTCCTCGCTGGGTTTCAGGCATTCGACAGCCATCGGTACGCTCAGAAGGATATAGATCCACACAAAGAGCGAAAAGCGCTCGAGGATAAAGTGATGTGTGACAAACAGCCAGATGAGAGCGCCGTATACTGTCATGTTGACCACCAGCGCCCCATCCTTCGGATAGCGCTCGAGGATCCATTTTTTGCAGCAGAGCACTAAGGCCAGAACAATCGCCGGGATGATCAGGAAATGATACCCGAGGCCGATATTAAGGTAAATCGTGTCATTATACTTTGTGAAGTAATCGAACTGGAGGACCTCAAAGCCGAAGTCTAAGATCTGGCGGGAGAAGAGATAGGCCAACAAAGTGACGACACCATAAATACCCAATAGACGCCACCGGGGCCGAAAATAGCAGACACACAGAATGGGGAGCATCAGCAGGGCCGATTTGTGGAAACAGACTGCAACCAAAATAACCCCCAGATATCCCAGCACACCATACAGATCGCGGCGGCGGAGCAGAGGATACCCCAGCAGAAGAATGCACATGGCAATATCCTGCCGGAGGAAATTCATTGTGCTGTAAAAGAAAGTAAGCGTAGCAAAAAGCCAGGTGGAAAGCCAGATATTGGGGCTGTACCGATAGATAAACCATGCTACCGGCGCAAGGCATAATAGACCGATTACAGCGAGCATTCCGAAATCAGGAAGTCCCAAAAAAGCGATAAACTTCATTAGGATTTTGTATCCGACTTCAAAGCTGTTGGAAGCATCAGCAATTAAACTGCCGAGGGACTGCTCGCCTGCAAAATGATAATACTCTGTATATTGCACATAATCATGTCCGATACCGTAACGCGCAGAGACGAGAAAAAACATGAAACCGAATGTGGCGCCCAGATAGATGAGCTTTTTTTTCTGGGAAGGCTTACGGATGCAGAGCGGATAGGCCAGCCCCAGAATGAGCAGAAGATTCAGATGATAAATCAGCAAAAACGATTACCTCCCCGATATGGTTTCCGTCTGTGAACCGCGTAGCCTGTCCAGCAGAGCCGTATACGTTTTGAAGGCTGACGGAAGGGCGTAAACATCCTCCTCGCCCGCCCAGACACAATCCTCCGGGCAGCCGAATGAGGCGGTACGGATAAGATACCCTCTCATATGCCACTCTACATGTGTAAAAATATGGCGCGCGTCCGTAAGCTGAGAAATCCTGTTCGCGGCGGGGAAGAGGGCGCGAACCTGCGGCAGGGAAAGCCAGCTGTCCCTGCCGGGATATTCCCACATCCCCGCGAGCAGCCCCTTTTCCGGGCGGCGGTGCAGGAGCACACCGTCCGGCGAGACAATCAGCAGTATGGTCCGCTTATCGAGGCGCTTCTCCTTTTTTGGCGGACGGCACGGCAGGCTTTCCGCTTCCCCGGCGGCATAGCCGCTGCACGCCTCCCGCACCGGGCACGACGGACACAGCGGATTCCTCGGCCGGCAGACGCCGGAGCCCAGATCCATAAGCGCCTGGTTGAAGTCCCCCGGGCGTGCGGAAGGAAGAATCCGCCCGGCCAGCTCCGTCATGGTTCGCTTCACGGCGGGCTGTGTGATGTCCTCCCTAGAGAGTGCGGCGCGCGAGAGCACGCGCAGAACATTTCCATCCACCGCCGGGACCGGCAGGCCGAACGCGATGGAGAGAATAGCTCCCGCTGTATACTCCCCGATGCCTGGGAGAGAACGGAGCTCCTGCACGGAGCGCGGAAAACGCCCGCCGTACTGCTCAAGCAGGATGAGCGCCGCTTTCTGCATGTTGCGGACACGGGAATAATATCCCAGTCCCTCCCAGAGCTTATAGAGCTCGTCGAGCGGCGCTTCGGCCAGTGCTTCAAGGGAGGGAAGGCGCTGCATAAAGCGCAGGAAATAGGGCAGCGCCGCTTCAACACGTGTCTGCTGGAGCATAATTTCCGACACCCATACCCGGTACGGCTCCGGTTCCCGCCGCCACGGCAGATCCCGGGCCGATGCGTCATACCACCGAAGGAGCGGAAGAGAGAACCCTTCCAGCCACGCCTCCCGCGGCGCGGTAAAGCTCAGCATTTTGCTCATGCCGCCGCCTCCGCCGCATGCAGAAGCGAGAGGGGAGAGTCCGCCGGCAGATCCCCCAGCAGGTGAAAAAAGAAGACGCCGCCCGCCGCTTCACGCGCAAAGGATGTTTTCTGTGTTACCGTCTCCGTGCAGTTGTAAGCGGCGCCGTTCAGAATCTCCTCATCCGCGGGGAGGCCCGCGTCCCGGTAGAGCGGCCAGGAGGGCGATCTGTCGAGAGGGCGGCCATAGGCCGGGATGCCGGGCAGGATCTGCTCCGGGGCATACCCCTCACGGAGCACCTGCCGGACAGCCTCCTCCATCATTGTAAAGGTGGAGTGGTGGCCGTTTTCGTCGAATTGATCGTAAGTCATCAGGTTCAGCGTTTGAAGCGCGTTCCGTGCCGGCGGGGTGAGGCGCCCTGTATGCTCCGGATACAGCGCTGCGGACAGCCCCTTTCCCTCTGCGGACAGAGCCTTCCCTAGGGCACAGAGTGTCTCGGAACAGAGCGCCCATTCCGCATCGTCTATGGGCGTCTCCCAGTCAATGTCGACGCCGTCCAGCGCATACTCCTCCGCATGCGCGAGTATGGCATCCGCAAGCGCCGCGCGCTTTTCGGGTGTATCGACGCTCGCTCCGGCCCGCCCCTCCCGAATGAGTGTACGTTCAGGATAGATGGTTGCATAAATCTCCCCATCGTATAGACTGCGGAGCGCTTCCAGAAGGGGGCCGTACCTCTCGTCCAGGATGCGGACGGAGTCGTCCTCCTCCCAGCACAGCCCTGTGATGACGGTGATCCTCCCCAACAGGGCAAGGCTGGGCGTGTATTCCTCCAGCGCCTGCGGCGGGGCCGAGGCGGGCAGATAGGCCGCCAGCAGAAACGGCGGCTGGGCGGGAGTCTCCTCCTGCTCAGCCGGGTCTGAAAAGGGAGGCGCTTCCGATGAAGAAATTTCTTCTGTCTTTTGAACGGGATCTGCCCGTAAAGCGCGATCTGTCTGTTCGCCGCGGCTTGTCCGTACTGCGCAGCCTGCCAGTGCCAGCGCGCATCCGATTAAAACGGCCAGCCATCGTTTGATCCGCATCGGCATCCCCCTTATTGTAATTAATTCATTATATCATGCGGCGGGAAATTTGGCAATCATTATCCGGAATTAGCACTCAAAATGATAGAGTGCTAACAATTTTCAATTTGTCCATAAATTCTTGACCATTGAGACACAACTGACGGATATAATAAAAAACAGAAAATGAACATACCCCTATCATGAAGAGGGAGGAAGATAGACATGAACACACAGAAACTGACCCAGAAATCCATGGAAGCGCTGAATCTGGCGCAGAGCATAGCCGCCGAGAGGATGAACCAGCAGATCGAGCAGGAGCACTTGTGCGCGGCGCTGCTCTCACAGCAGGGCGGCCTGATTGCGGAGCTGCTGAAGAAGATGGGCCTCGACCCCGGTATGATGCTTTCGAGCGCGATGCAGCTTGTGGACAAGCTGCCGGGCGTGACGGGATCGGGGCGTGAAAGCGGAAAAATCTACGTTTCATCTGATACGGACCGCGCCCTGGCCGAAGCCGAACGCGCGGCCGAGCGGATGAAGGACGAATATGTCTCGGTCGAGCACCTGTTTCTGGGGCTGCTCGAAAAGCCGGGACGCGCGCTCAAGGAGCTGTTTTCATCCTTCGGCGTCACAAAGAACGGCTTTCTCGAGGCCTTGCAGAGCGTACGCGGCAACACGCGCGTGACCTCCGATACGCCGGAGGACACCTACGACGTCCTGAAAAAATACGGATCCGATCTGACGGAAATGGCCCGCGCGCAGAAGCTCGATCCCGTCATCGGGCGCGACAGTGAAATCCGCAACGTCATCCGCATCCTCAGCCGCAAGACGAAGAATAACCCTGTGCTTATCGGTGAGCCGGGCGTGGGAAAGACAGCTATCGCCGAGGGGTTGGCTATGCGCATCGTGCGCGGGGACGTGCCGGAGAGCCTGCGCGAGCGGATGCTCTTTTCGCTCGACATGGGCGCGCTCATCGCGGGAGCGAAGTTCCGCGGTGAGTTCGAGGAGAGGCTTAAAGCGGTGCTCGCGGAGGTCAAAAAGAGCGAGGGGAAAATCATCCTCTTTATTGACGAGCTGCACACCATCGTCGGCGCGGGGAAGACGGAGGGCAGCATGGACGCGGGCAACCTCCTAAAACCGATGCTCGCCCGCGGGGAGCTGCACTGCATCGGCGCGACAACGCTCGACGAGTACCGTGAGTACGTGGAAAAGGACGCGGCGCTTGAGCGGCGCTTCCAGCCAGTGCTGGTGAACGAGCCAAGTGTTGAGGATACGATCTCGATCCTCCGCGGCCTCAAGGAGCGCTACGAGGTGTTCCACGGTGTCAAAATCCAGGACGGCGCACTGATCGCAGCGGCAGTATTGTCCAACCGGTATATTTCAGATAGATTTCTACCGGATAAGGCCATTGATCTGGTGGATGAGGCATGCGCTCTCATCCGCACGGAGATGGACTCGATGCCCACTGAGCTCGACGAAATCTCCCGCCGCATCATGCAGCATGAGATTGAAGAAGCGGCTCTCAAAAAGGAGACGGATCACCTCTCGCAGGAGCACCTCAAAGAGATCCAGCAGGAGCTGGGCGAGTTGCGCTCGCAGTTCAGCGAGATGAAGGCGCGCTGGGAAAACGAGAAGCAGTCCATTGGCAAGGTGCAGAAGCTGCGCGAGGAGATCGAGCAGATTGGCGGCGAAATCGAAAAGGCCGAGCGCGGGTACGATCTGGAGAAGGCGGCGGAGCTCAAATACGGCCGCCTCCCCGCGCTGCAAAAAGAGCTCGAGGCGCAGGAGGCGCTCGCCGAGGAGGAAAAGGCGAACACCCTCCTACGCGACAAAGTGACCGATGAGGAGATCGCCCGCATCGTCGGGCGCTGGACAGGTATTCCGGTTTCGCGGCTGATGGAGTCCGAGCGGGAGAAGCTCCTGCAATTGGGCAGTGTTCTCCATGAGCGCGTCATCGGGCAGGATGAGGCGGTCGAGCGGGTGAGCGAAGCGATACTGCGCTCACGGGCGGGGATTCAGGATCCGAACCGCCCGATTGGCTCCTTCCTATTCCTCGGCCCGACTGGCGTGGGCAAGACGGAGCTCGCCAAAGCGCTCGCCCAGTGTTTGTTCGACGATGAACACAACATCGTGCGCATCGACATGACAGAGTATATGGAGAAGTTCTCCGTCTCGCGCCTCATCGGGGCGCCTCCCGGATATGTCGGCTATGAGGAGGGCGGGCAGCTCACGGAGGCCGTCCGCCGCAAGCCGTACTCCGTCGTCCTGTTCGACGAGATCGAAAAGGCGCACCCGGATGTGTTCAACATCCTCCTCCAGGTGCTCGACGACGGCCGCATCACCGACAGCCAGGGCCGGACAGTGGACTTCAAAAACACCATCATTATCCTGACC
Organism: uncultured Oscillospiraceae bacterium; assembly: GCA_949743955.1. Classification (GTDB taxonomy): domain Bacteria; phylum Bacillota; class Clostridia; order Oscillospirales; family Ruminococcaceae; genus Harryflintia. The sequence goes on from CATJVQ010000060.1 coordinate 15,571, forward strand.
TCGAACCTCGGATCGAACGTCATCCTCGAGGGGATCGACGAAAGCGGGAACCTGCGCGATGAGGCGAGGGAGACTGTCCATGGCATGCTGCGGCAGCAGTTCCGCCCGGAGTTCCTCAACCGCCTAGACGAGATCGTCTTCTATAAACCGCTTACCCGCGGGGAGATCGGTTCCATCGTGGGGCTGCTCCTTGGGGATCTGAAGCGGCGGCTGGAGGATAAGCAGCTCTCCTTGGAGGTCACGGACGAAGCGAAAACCTTTATCGCCGACGGCGGCTTCGATCCGGTATACGGCGCACGCCCGCTGAAGCGCTTTATCCAGAGCCGTGTGGAGACGCTCATCGCCAGAGCCATCATTGAAAAGGATCCGCGTCCGGGCGCGGTGATGCGCGTAGCGGTGCGGGATGGGAAACTCGCGGTGGAGATTATGTGATATAAATATTAAAGAAGACAAAGGCAGGGCAGACCATGACGGTTTGCCCTGCCCTTTTTATACGGTATTATCCACTATGACACTTATCAGAGAAAGCGCCCTGTGAAAGAACGCGATAAACTGGCAGTTGCATTGCTATTGCACAGTAAATTCAATCCATTCAATATGATTATATTGCATTACATCATCTGCCTTTTTCATACCGATTTTTTCATAAAACGGAATGGCATTTTTATTTGCAGTCAAATATACCGCAATATCTTTTTCTCCGCCTGCTTTATCGTGTGCAGCCTTCATGAGCCGCCTTCCGATGCCCTGCCTTTCGTAGTCCCTGTCAACGCCTAAATCTGTAAGCCCTAGAGCTAATATGAAAAATCTGTAAGACCCAATAAAACGCCAACAATCAAACCATTCTCGTTTCTTGCAATAAGACTTATATTGACATTGTTTAAAAGTTTGGAAATTCTCTCCTCAAATCGTTCTTTCGGATATTGTGAACCTAAGTCTGTCCTTTTTAAGAAACGAATGTATTCCGCTGAGGATATTCGTTCTTCTCTGATTTTTATTTCCCCAATCATAAAACTCTCTCCTATATAAATTCCGGTTTCCGGTCAATTCAGTATAAAACAGTACCTGTTGAAAAGCAACTGCTTCTCAACAGGTATCTGCTTTTTCATGATGCGCTCTCTTGGCCGGAGAGGGTTGAGAGATCACCTCCTGTTCGTTACAGTAAACGCGTTACTGATTATTTAGAAGGTTTATCGTCGGACGGATCGGCACGGTAGAAGTTTTCCCCCTGCGGGGCCGGCGGCGTCTCTGCGGGGCGGGCGGCCCTCCGGCGCGTCACGCGGCGGAGACTCCAGCGCATAAGCAGGACGACGATGAGGACAAATGCGGCGAGCATCAGCAGGTACGGCAGATTGACGACCGCCCAGACCACGAAGTCCTGGAACCCGCACTGGATGTCGTAGAGCGTGCCGGAGAAGCCGGTGCGGATGCGTTCGCCAACTGTGCGCGGCACGGGATCGCTGACGCGTTCCACTTCGTTGAGATCGAGGGTGACGGTGCTGTAGCTCACCTTTTCATCGTAGACACGGAGCTGGGAGGAGAAGCTGTCGAGCTGGTAGCGCACCTCCGAGAGGCGCGTCTCGAGCGCGATGATCGTTTCAATCGAGTCGGCCTTTTCGAGCAGTGCGAACAGCCTCTCCTGCTCCACCTCCAGCGCCCGCTTGCGGGTTTCGGTGTCCGTGTAGGCGGAGGTGATGTCCTCCTTCTGCTGGCTCGTGGAGAGCACATTGCAGATGCCGCGCACCGAGCGGAGGAAGCTGTCGAGCGTTTCGGGCGGGATGCGCACGATGAGGGACGCATACCGCGTGCCGCCGCGCGAATAGATGCTGTTGCCGCTCACAGATGAACTCTCCGTAAACCCGCCGGCCTTTTCCACAGCGTCATTGAGGGCGGCGAGGGACGAATCGAAATCTGTTGTCTCCAGTGACATGTCCACGTGGTAGATGATTTTGCGCCCCTTGTCCGCTTCGCTGACGACGCTCGGCATCTCCCCGGTCTCCCCGTTCATCGCGCCCGGGGACAGCTCCAACGGCGCTTCCTCCGCCTCAGCTATATCGTCCGCAGCAAAATAATTGAAGTCCGCGGCGGCGGCAGAGCTGCTGGCTATTTCCGAAAAGTTGTCCTGCGGCTCTGCCGCCATATTGTCGCTTCCGCCGCTGCTTCCGCAGCCGGAGAGCATCGCAAGACATAAGAGCATGGCCAATGGATATGCGCTCAATCGTTTCATACCGTTTCCTCCTTTGTTTTTACCTCTGTTTAATCAGTGCCGGTGGATGCTGTTTTTACTGCACTCTTCAAAAGAAAAATTTTTTTCCGAATTCTATTGACAGAAGAAGAAAATTGAATATAATAATATATGAACAATCATTCATATGAGGAGGCGTCGAAATAAAGATGGACCGCAACGATGATATAGAGCGCTGCGAAAGTATTCAGACGCACAGCGACATTCTGGAGAAGGTGACGCAGGACCTGCCGGAGGATGAGATCCTCTACGATCTCGCGGAGCTGTTTAAGATCTTTGGCGATTCGACACGGATTAAAATTCTGTATGTCCTCTTTGAGTCGGAGATGTGCGTGTGCGATATCGCGCAGCTTCTGGGGATGACGCAGTCAGCCATCAGCCATCAGCTCCGTCTTCTTAAGCAGTCGAAGCTGATCAAGTACCGGCGCGAAGGAAAGACGGTGTTCTATTCACTGGCCGACGGACATGTCCGCACCATTCTCGGCCAGGGGATGGATCATCTGGCCGAGTAAAGAGCTTTTTTGCTGGGAAAAAATACAGAAAAGGGGAAAGTGTTATGAAAAAGCAATTTCAGCTCGAGGATCTGGACTGTGCGAACTGCGCGGCGAAAATGGAGGAGGCTATCAAAAAACTGGACGGCGTGCAGGCTGCGTCCGTCAGCTTTCTGACGCAGAAGATGACTGTTGAAGCGGACGATGGGCAGTTTGACGCCATTATGAAAAAGATTGTCAAGGTCTGCCGCAAGATAGAGCCGGACTGTACGATAGTGCTGTAAGGAGGGGACATCCATGAATCACAGGCAGAAGAAGATGCTCTGGCGCATTCTGGCGGGGACGACGCTGTTCATCCTGGCGCTGCTGCTGCCGCTGGAGGGGTGGACGCGCCTTGCGGCGTTTTTGCTCCCCTATGCCGTTGTTGGGTGGGACGTGATTTATAAAGCGGTGCGCAATATCGCGCACGGGCAGGTGTTCGACGAGAACTTCCTCATGGCGCTGGCGACTGTCGGTGCGTTCGGCACGGGCGAATATCCGGAGGGCGTGGCGGTCATGCTGTTCTATCAGGTGGGCGAGCTGTTCCAGAGCTGCGCCGTGGGCCGGTCGCGCAAATCCATTGCTTCGCTCATGGACATCCGCCCGGATTACGCGAACATTGAGCGGGAGGGCCGGCTCACGCAGGTGCCCCCGGAGGAGGTCGCGGTGGGGGATACCATCGTCGTTAAGGCGGGTGAGAAGGTGCCGCTCGATGGTGTCGTGCTCGAGGGGACGTCCTCAGTGAACACGGCCGCCCTCACGGGCGAGAGTGTCCCGCGCGATGTCGCCCCGGGCGACGATGTTGTCTCCGGATGTGTCAATCAGAGCGGACTTCTGCGCGTCCGCGTGACGAAGCCCTTCAGCGAATCCACGGTGGCGAAGATCCTCGATCTCGTGGAGAATGCCGGGAACAAGAAGGCGAAGGCCGAGCACTTCATTACCCGCTTCGCCCGCTGGTATACGCCGCTGGTTGTCTGTGCGGCGCTGCTGTTGGCAGTCCTGCCGCCGCTCGTGCTTGGCGGGGGATGGGGGGACTGGATCCACCGGGCACTCATCTTCCTTGTCATCTCCTGCCCGTGCGCGCTGGTAATTTCGGTGCCGCTGAGCTTTTTCGGCGGCATCGGCGGGGCGTCGAAATGCGGCATACTTGTCAAAGGCGGCAATTATCTGGAGCTGCTGGCTGATGCGCAGATCGTCGTTTTCGATAAGACTGGCACGCTGACGCGCGGTGTCTTTAACGTGACAACCATCCACCCCGACGTGATTTCCGAGGCGCAGCTTCTGGAGATGGCCGCCCTCGCCGAGGGGTATTCGGATCATCCGATTTCCCGCTCCATCCGCGAGGCGTATGGGATGGATCTGGAGCTTTCCCGCGTGGGGAAGGTGGTGGAGCTGCCGGGACGCGGCGTCCGGGCGCTGGTGGATGGAAAAGAGGTCTGCGCCGGCAACGATAAGTTCATGGACGATATAGGCGTCGCGTGGCACCCATGTCACAGGCTGGGCACGACAGTCCACGTAGCGCTGGACGGCGCCTATGTGGGGCATCTGGTGATTTCGGACGAGGTGAAGCCCGACGCGGAGGAGGGCATCCGCGCGCTCAAGGCGGAAGGGGTGCAGAAAACAGTCATGCTCACGGGCGACGCGAAGGCTGTGGGCGAGGACGTCGCGCGCCGGCTGGGAATGGACGAGGCGCATACCCAGCTCCTGCCGGCGGACAAGGTGGACTGTGTGGAGGCACTGCTGACAGAGAAGACCGGGAAGGGCAAGCTCTGCTTCGTGGGCGACGGTATCAACGACGCGCCCGTGCTCTCCCGGGCGGACATCGGCATCGCGATGGGCGCGCTCGGGTCGGACGCGGCGATTGAAGCGGCGGACGTGGTGCTCATGGACGACAAACCCTCGAAGATAGCGCTTGCCATGCGCATCTCGCGCCGGACGCTGCGCATTGTCCGGCAGAACATCGTGTTCGCGCTGGCGGTGAAGGCGATCGTCCTGCTGCTGGGGGCGCTGGGAATGGCGAATATGTGGGAGGCTGTGTTTGCCGATGTGGGCGTTTCGGTGATTGCCATCCTCAATGCCTCGCGTGCGCTGCGGGTCCCGGACAGCGCGAATTCGTGATTTACATCAGCCGTCTGCCGGTTCTGCCGAAGGATGCTCCCCGGCAGACGGTCCTCTGCACACACGCCGCAGCCCTTCGCCTTTTGGAGGAGGGGCTGCGGCGCGAATATGGTTTAAGCCGGAACGAAATCTGGTACGCGCGAGGGGAAAACGGGAAACCGTACCTCGCGGGGCGGCCGGACATCTTTTTTAACATCACGCACTGCCGGGGCCTTATCGCATGTGTCCTCGCGCACGTACCGGTCGGGATCGACGCCGAACCCATCCGCCCGCGGCCCGAGAGGGTGCAGAAGCGGGTATTCACCCCGCAGGAACAGCGCTGGATAGAGGAGAGCGGTAATCCGAATGAGGTGTTCTTCCGCCTCTGGACACTTAAAGAGAGCTTTGTCAAGGCTGTTGGGCAGGGGATATCCTACGGTCTTGAGCGTGTCCCCATCTGCATGGATACGGATGGGGCATTTGCCTCGTCCGATCCGGAGTATACGTTCGAGCAGTGTATCCTCTGGGGGGAGTATATCGTCTCCGTTTGCCGTTCAGCTATGCCGCATGATTCAGCAGATCGTGCAGATAAATAAGCGCCTGACGGTACCCCTCGAAGCCGAGGCCGATAAAGGATTTGACACAGGCCATGCCGGCATAGGAGATATGGCGGAAGGACTCGCGCTCGTTGACGTTTGTAAGGTGCACCTCCACCGCGGGCAGCGAGACAGCCTTGAGCGCATCGAGAATGGCGACACTTGTGTGCGTATAAGCGGCGGGATTGATGACGATGCCGTCCATGCGCCCGTAAGCGCCCTGAATCGCGTCGACAATGGCGCCTTCGCTGTTGGACTGGAAGCATTCGACATCTATGCCGAGCGGGGCGGCGGCGTCCCGAACGAAGGCGAGCAGGGCTTCATAATCCTGTTTGCCGTACAGCTCCTTTTCCCGGATGCCGAGCATGTTGAGGTTGGGGCCGTTAATGACGAGAATCTTCATAGAAAAGGTTCCTTTCGCTTAAGAATTCCAGAGTCCGATGACGGCGGACTCCCGCATGGAGAAATAGCCGCGTCCGTCGGGAAGCTGCGCGCCGACGATGATGTGATCGAGCAGCTCAATTCCCAGCGGACGCAGGATGTCCATTAACTCCTGTGTGACGCGGATATCGTCCCGGGAGGGTACGGCGTCCCCTTCCGGATGGTTGTGCGCCAGAAGGACCCGCACCGCGCCCACAGAGAGCGCGATATTGACAACCTCGCGAAACGGGAGATTGACAGCGTTGACCGTCCCCGTAGAGACAGTCTGGACAGAGAGCAGTGTATTCGCGTTGGAGAGGCATGCCATCACAAGCGTCTCCACACGCCGGTCGACGACCCGCAGGTACACCTCCCGCGCAAGATCCTCCTCGAGCTCCCGGAGAGAACGATAGCGGGTGCGGCTCTGCTTTGAGCGGCGGTACAGCCGGAAAACGGACGGCAGTGAGGAGAGGAAGAGGGCTGTTGTCTCGCCGACACCGTCCACCCCACAGAGATCGCGGGGATGAGCGTCGAGCACACCGGCGAAGGAGCCGAAGCGGTTGATCAGCGCATGGGCAAGGGCGTTGACGTCGCCGCGCGGAATGGTGTGAAACAGCAGATATTCCAGCACCTCATGTTCAGGCATCCCCTCAAGGCCAAGCTCGGCGACCTTTGAGCGCACTCGGCTGCGATGGCCGGAATGCGGGTTATTGGCCGCTTCTCCAAGCGGTTTAGTCATGATCCGGCCTCCTTCTTCGTTTCCGCAGCGGGAGGGATGGAGATGATGAGATCCGAGCCGGTTCGTCCGCCGCCGTTGCGGGAAATGGATCGCCGGGCCTTGACTGTCTCCATCTGAAAAGGGGCATAAAGTTCACAGATGAGCGGATGGACAGCGCTTGTAAAGAGGATATGGCATCCGCGCTTGTGCAGGCGGGAGACAGTCTCGGCCAGCGCGATGTGTTCCTTTTGCCCGAACGGCTTCTTCGTATACCGCCCGAAGCCGGAGGACTCCGGAAGCGCTAGATAGGGCGGATCGAGAAAGATAAAATCCCCCTCCTGCGCGTAAAGCTCCAGTATGGGGGCGTAATCGCTGCACAGAATATCGGCGCTTTGGAGCGCCGCCCCGGCGGCGTATAATGCGTCGCGGTCACAGAGCGTCGGGTTTTTGTATCTGCCGTAGGGGACATTGAACTGCCCCCGGCGGTTGATCCGGTACAGGCCGTTAAAACAGGTCCGGTTTAAATAGAGGGTCCGCGCCGCCGCCTGCGGGGCGGGGAGAGCGGTCCAGTCCTGCGAGCGGACGGTATAGAACATCTCCTCCGTGTTTTCATACTGTTCCAGATAGCCGATGACAGCGCCGACATCGCGGGCGATCTGCCGGTAGACATTGATAAGTTCCGGGTTACTGTCCGCAATGACGGCATTTTCCGGCCGCAGGGCGAAAAACAGCGCCCCGCCGCCGAAGAACGGCTCAATATACCGCCCGCAGAAGGCTGGGATCTTCGGCAGCAGGGCGCTCAGAAGCTGTGTTTTGCCGCCGGCCCACTTCAAAACCGGTTTTGCTTCCCGCATGATTCCTAGCTCCTGTACAGTTTCGTCTGAACGGTTTCATTATAGCGCAAAAGCGAAGCGATTGTGCTATAATTGGCCATGCCCATAGGGCGGCCAAAAAGATTAAACAATAACCGCTTGCGGTTATTATAGCACAAATTCGACAAAATCTCAACATTACCGCGGAAAACAGACAGCGGCGGCTTTGGCCGGGGATGATGAGCGGCCTCAATTTTGCGGAGTGAATATGGGTACAATAAACATGTCAGCGCTCAACTTTACAACGGCTATCGCGCCGCAAAAGGATCGCGATGACGGTTTTCTGCGGCGCATCTGATTTGTTAAATTTTTGAGGATTGCCATAGGGAATGGAAACGTTTTGGATTCATGGAGTATGAAGCATCAATCAAAGGGCGGATACCAAATCAAATTGGATATCCGCCCTTTGATTGATGCCGCCCTTACTTTATATCTTCCTGTCAAAAGATGGCTTCTCCTCCGGGCAATCCGGCAGCGCTTCCAGTTCCTCCCCTTTGCCGTTTTTCAGGGAACGGTACGTATTAAAATAAATTCCATAAATCTCCTTTTCCTTTTCCCGTTCCGCCGGAGTCCTTTCACACGCCCACCCGTATCCCGGACCGAGATATGTCAATGCTTTTGTGCCCTGGTAGTAAATGTCCGCGCCATGTCCCCCGCTTGTCAGGATGGGGCAGGTCAGCGTTCCACCCCCTGCCAGCGCAAATTTCTTTTCGGCAAGACTATCCGTCCTCCCGTCTGCAGACTCCAGAAAGTCAAGCAGTGTCAGCTCCCCGATCCCCCTGCATTTCGGATTGCCGCCCTGCCCCTTCAGCGCATTTTCAGCCTGCCGGTACAACGCTTTCCTATCGGGCGATACGTCAGATATGTATTTCGTACATAACCTCTCCCTCTGGCTGTGGATATACTCCAACTCCTTCTTGTCTGTGGTTCCCGCAGCCCTCCGTGCCAGTTCCTTGATCTCCTCCGTAAACTCCGCCTTTGATCTGCCGCTTTTCCCTGCGCTTGGGATCAAGGACCAGTCAGGCCCTCTGCCGCTCAGTGACATGCTGCGTTTCGGATTTACAGAATTCACCATACCCGATATTGAAATCCCCATGAGTCCGCCTCACTTCTCCTTTTTACGTTTACCGCCCATAGGAGGCCGGGATTTTCGGCAGCAGAGCACTCAGAAGCTGTGTTTTGCCGCCAGCCCACTTCAAAACCGGTTTTGTTCCCCGCATGATTCCCGGCTCCTGTACAGTTTCGGCTGAATATGTTCATGGACAGCACAAAAGCGGAGCATCTGTACTGTCATTGGCCATGCCCGCAGGGCGGCCAGAAAGATCAAATAATAAGAACTGTCTATGGCTATTATAGCACGGATTTGACAGAATTTCAACACTGGCACGGGAAACGGACAGAGCGGCGGAAGATGATTTCCGAACTTTAGATTCAGAAATCATCCCCCTAACTTTTTCTTGACTTTTACTATCAATAATAGTAATATTGTTAATAGTAAAAGAGGAGGCGGAAACATGGCGGCGATTGATCTAGCCATACTGGGTATCGTTTTGGAAAAGGCACAGAGCGCGTACGATATTCAAAAGGACGTAGAGGCCCATCATTTTTCCAGATGGACCGGGATCAGCACACCCTCGGTTTACCGGAAGGTGCGGGAACTGGAGAAAAAGGGGTATCTCCGAAGCGGCAGGGTCAAGGGGGACAGGGCGTCCGACAAGGCGGTATATGCGATCACGGAGGAGGGAAGAGTTTATTTCAGACAGCTCATGGATCTCCACGCGTCGCAGGAAATCCCGATCCGGTTCGATTTCAATATGGTTGTTGTCAACCTCAGCAGGCTGGAGAAGGGGGACGCGATGTGCCTCATTAGAAGACTGCGGGAGAATATCGAGGCATCCCGCCGCAGGTGCGCCGCATATGCGAGCGAGTATGCAGATATCCCGCTCTCCGGCCGGACAATCTTTGAGCAGCAGTGGATGCTCTGCGAGGCGCTTCTGGACTGGCTGGACACATTTGAGGGGCAGTTCCGGGATGAGGGATGAACGATTGCGCGGGAGCCTGACAGTTCTCTTTGAGGATCCGTTCTGGATAGGTCTTTACGAGCGCTGGGAGGACGGAAAGTACACGGTCTGTAAATCCACATTCGGGGCGGAACCGAAGGAGTACGAGGTCGAGAAATGGCTGCAAAAAAGCTGGACACATCTTCGGTTCAGTCTGCCGGTTTTATCGGAGACACGGGGAGAAAAACGGATAAATCCCAAGCGGATGCAGCGGGAAATCCGCAATCGGGTCAGTGCCGGTGCTGGTATTGGAACAAAGGCGCAGCAGGCGCTGAAAGCGCAGCATGAGCAGAACAAGGAGGAGAGAAAGAAGCGGAGCCGCCGGCAGCGGGAGGAGGAAAGGGATCGGCAGTACGCGCTGCACAGGGAAAAGAAACGGGCGAAGCACCGGGGAAAATAATAACAAAAGCCGCTGCGAAACCGCAGCGGCTTTTGTTCCGGGTACAAAAACTCAGTTGAACTTCGGCATCCAGTCGCCGTGGGCCTCGATGAGGTCGTCGACCATGTGGATGATATCGTCAATAGAGAGCTCGGACGCGGTGTGGGGTTCGAGCATGGCGGCCTGATAGATGTGCTCCTTTTTACCGGTGACGGCGGCCTCAATTGTCAGGAGCTGGACGTTGATGTTGAGCTGGTTCATCGCGGCGCACTGGACGGGCAGACGTCCGACACGGGACGGGTGAATGCCCATGCCGTCCACCAGGCACGGCACCTCGACGCAGGCGTCGGCCGGGAGGTTCTCGATGAGATGCCCTGTGTTGAGCACGTTTCCACCGATCTCATACGGCGTATTTGTCACGATGGATTCCATGATATGCGAGGCATATTCCTTCGAGCGTGTGTGCTCGATGGCGCCGCCCGCGAGCAGCTCGTCGCGCTGCTTGTCCCAGCGGGCTATCTGCTCCACACAGCGGCGGGGGTATTCGTCGAGCGGGATGTTGAAGCGGTCGATGAGCTCCGGATATTTGTTCTTGATGTAGAACATGTTGTATTCCGAGTTGTGCTCGCTCGACTCGGTGCAGTAATAGCCGAGCTTGTCGATGTAGTCGAAACGGACCATATCGTCGTGCTTCTCTTTCGCGTTCTTCTCTTTCGCGCGGCGGCGGATTTCCGGATAGAGATCTACCCCGTCCTTATTATAGATTTCCAGGAGCCAGCCCATGTGGTTGATGCCGGCGATGAGTTCGCGCCGCCCCTCCAGCTCCGACTCCATGCCGAGGCTCTCGAGAAGCTTCTGGCTGCACACCTGCACGCTGTGGCACAGGCCCACGGTCTTGACCCCCGTATACCGCAGCATATAGCCGGTGAGCATCGCCATGGGGTTGACGTAGTTGAGGAACCATGCGTCGGGGCAGACCTCCTCCATGTCGCGGGCGAAGTCGCGCAGGACAGGGATGGTGCGCAGCGTGCGCATAATGCCGCCGATGCCCAGCGTGTCGCCAATGGTCTGGCGCAGGCCGTATTTCTTAGGGATCTCAAAGTCAGTGATGGTGCAGGGATCGTAGCCGCCGACCTGGATAGCGTTGACGACGAAACGCGCGCCGCGCAGGGCCTCCTTGCGGTTCTCGACCCCGAGATGTGTCGTGATGCGGGCCTTGTTTCCCCGCGCCTGGTTGATGGCTTCGATAACGGCGGCGCTTTCCTTCAGGCGGTCGGCGTCGATATCATAGAGAGACAGTTCGCTCTCTCCCAGCGCCTCGGAGCACAGGCAGTCTCCGAGCACATTTTTAGCAAATACGGTGCTGCCCGCGCCCATAAAGGTGATCTTCAGCATGACTTCTCCTCCTGCGTTATGTAGTTGAAAAAAATTGTGAATTTATTATAACATGTCCGCCGAAAAAAGGCCATTGCACATTGTGGCCTCTTTTTGATATAATGTGTGGGAATCAGGCGGGGAGGGATTTGTTTTGGAGCGGGGCAGTTTCAGAGACATTCTTTTGGCCAACAATCAGTATCATGACATCAATCCCCGTGTCTGCGGATATGAACGTTGTACTCCCGGACATGCGTTCGGCCCGGCGGTGCGCGGTTACTACCTTTTGCATTATGTGCAGTCCGGATGCGGCGTTTTTCAGACACCGCGCGGGGAGAGCCCCGTGCACGCGGGTCAGATGTTTATCATTCGCCCGATGGAGCTGACACTCTACCGCGCCGGCGGGGATGACCCGTGGTCCTACTGCTGGATAGGGTTCGACTGCCGTATCCCGCTGCCTGCCGCGCTGAAGGCCGACGTGGCGGATGCCTCCCGCTGCGGCCACATCTTTGACGCGTTCATGCTCGCGGACACATTGGAATCCGGGCGCGAGCTCTACCTCTGCTCGAAGATCTACGAGCTGTTCGCTCTTCTCAGTGAGCCGGATCCGTCGGGCCGGGGCGCGCGCGGGGGGGAATATGTGCGAAAGGCATGCAATTTTATCGAATCGAACTATGTCAAGGAGATCTCTGTCGCGCAGATTGCTAGGGAGCTGGGGCTCGAGCGCAGCTACTTCTGCCACCTGTTCCGTGAACGAGTGGGCTGTTCTCCTCAGCAGTATCTGGTCCAGCTGCGGCTGCGCAAAGCGGCGGAGCTTATCGCTGTGCATGGGTACAGCCCCGGACAGGCCGCCGCAAGCAGCGGTTACCGGGACATTGTCAACTTTTCCCGCATGTTTAAACGCCGCTACGGAGTCGCCCCTTCGGTTTATGGGCGGCCGAACACAGATGGGACAGAACCTGTTCACAAAATATCCATTGACAATAAAAATAAAGCGGAGTAAACTGTTTTATGCCAAACAGTTTGGTACAGAACAGTTTGGTATAGAACAAAAGGAGGCGCAGTATGGATCCAAAGTCTCTTCCGGAGGACGAAGGGTGTCACTTGGGACATGAGGTGCACATGCTGGGACATCTCATACGGCGCAGGATGAATGCGGTAATGAGCGAAAACGGCGCGGATGACATCACCTCGGTCCACGGGCGGATTCTGGGGTATCTGGTGCAGAGCGAAAAAGAGGTTTACCAGCGGGATATCGAGGCGGAATTCGGTATCACGCGCTCGAGCGTGGCGGGGATCCTGAAGCTCATGGAGCAGAAAGGGTATATCCGGCGCGAGAGTGTGCAGGGAGACGCGAGACTCAAACACATTGTGCCCACACCCCTCGGGCGGGAGAATTTTATGCGGATAGAATCCTCCATCCGGCAGGTGGAGGCACTCATGCGCAGCGCCTTCACTGCGGAGGATTATGCCGCGTTTCTGCGCCTGCTCGCCCGGTTAAAGGCTGTTCTGGAATAGAAGAAAGGGGGAACTTTATGCTCAAAACAATTTTATCTCAGGTCCGGCAATACCGGCGCGACTCGTTCCTTGCGCCCGTGTTCGTAATGCTGGAATCTATAGCGGAACTCACGATCCCACTCCTGATGGCCACCATCATCGACGATGGGATCGGCGCGGGGAATATGGCCGTCGTCTGGAAAACGGGCGGGCAGATGGTGCTTGTCGCGCTTTTAAGCTTGGTGTTGGGCGTGCTTGCGGGGACCTGTGCTTCACGCGCGTCCACCGGCTTCGCCTGCAATCTGCGCGACGCCATGTTCGCCAATGTTCAGCGCTTCGCGTTTTCGAATATCGATCACTTCTCCACCGCGGGCCTTGTCACGCGCCTAACGACCGATGTCCAGAATGTGCAGAACGCCTATCAGATGATCCTGCGCATGTGCGTCCGCGCACCGGTGATGCTTATCTGCGCGCTTATCATGGCCTTTTCGATAAACGCCCGCATCAGCCTGATCTTTGTTGCGGCGCTTGTGTTTCTGGGGATCTGCCTCGGGTTCATTATTGCGCACGCTATGGGACTTTTTAGCAGCGTGTTTAAGAAATACGATGATTTAAACGCCAGCGTGCAGGAGAACGTGTCGGCAATCCGGGTGGTGAAGTCGTTCGTCCGCGAGAAGGCCGAGAGCGAAAAGTTCCAGGCCGCGGCCCAGAAGGTATACGAAATGTTTGTCAAAGCGGAGGGGACAGTCTCCCTCAACAATCCTGTGATGATGCTGGCGGTCTACGGCAGCATCCTTGCCCTGAGCTGGGTGGGCGCCGGGATGATCGTGGGCGGGGAGATCACCACCGGCAACCTCACCAGCCTCTTCAGCTATGTGATGAATATCCTCATGAGCCTAATGATGATTTCGATGATTTTTGTTATGATCACGATGAGCGTGGCCAGTATGCGGCGTATCGCGGAGGTTATTGAGACAAAGGCGGATATCGTCAGCCCCGCGGACGCGGTGAAGCGGGTGGAAAACGGCCGCGTCGATTTTGAGAATGTGCGTTTTGCCTATAAGAGCGGCAGTGGTAAACCGGTGCTCGAGGACATAAACCTCCATATTCATTCCGGTGAGACACTGGGGATCATCGGCGGCACGGGCAGCGCCAAATCGAGCCTTGTCAGCCTCATCAGCCGGCTGTATGACGTAAACGCAGGGGCGGTACACGTCGGCGGGCGGGACGTGCGCGACTATGATCTGGACGTACTGCGTAAATCTGTCGCGGTGGTGCTTCAGAAGAACGTGCTCTTCAGCGGGACTATCTTAGAGAACCTGCGCTGGGGCGATAAGGATGCGACGGAGGAAGAATGCCGCCAGGCGTGCCGCCTCGCCTGCGCGGATGAATTCATTGAGCAGATGCCAGAGGGGTATTATACGCGCATCGAGCAGGGGGGGACAAATGTCTCGGGCGGGCAGCGGCAGCGACTGTGCATCGCACGCGCGCTGCTCTGTAAACCGAAGGTGCTCGTGCTCGATGATTCGACAAGCGCGGTGGACACGGCCACGGACGCGAAGCTGCGCCGTGCGCTGCGCGAGGAGCTGCCCGGCACGACAAAAATCATCATCGCCCAGCGCGTGGCCAGCGTACAGGATGCGGATCGCATCCTCGTGCTCGACGGCGGACGCATTTGCGGGCTGGGCACACACGAGGAGCTGCTTGAAAGCAGCCAGATTTACCGCGAGGTCTATGAAGGGCAGCAGAAGAGCGGCGGCGACTTTGACCAAAAGGAGAGTGCGTAACCATGCCAGGACCCATGCACGGCCCCGGCGGGCCCCGCGGAATGCGTGGGCCGCGCCCAAAGATTGAGAACGCTCCGTTGGTGACAAAACGCCTGGTTCACGAGATTTTCTGGAATTATGCCCCGCACTGTATTTTAGTGGCGGTGTGCATTGTGGGATCCGCGATTGCCCAGGTACGCGGCACGCTGTTTTTGCAGACGCTGATTGACGACTACATCCTGCCCATGTGCGCCGAGGGGGCGTCGGCGGATTTTTCGCCTCTGGCAGCGGCGCTCATGCGCATCGCGTGCGTCTATGCGGTGGGCATTCTCTGCTCGTTCGGGTTTACCCGGCTGATGGTATACGTCACGCAGGGATCGCTGCGGAACCTGCGCGAGCGGATGTTCACACACATGCAGACCCTGCCCATCCGTTATTTTGATACACACGCTCACGGCGACATCATGAGCCTTTACACCAATGATATCGACACCCTGCGCCAGTTTATCAGCCAGAGCCTGCCGCAGCTCTTTTCGAGCCTCATTACAGTGGCGAGCATCTTTGTGAGCATGGTGATGCTCGACATCCCCCTCACCCTTGTGACACTGGCCATGGTAGCGGTTACAATGGTGACCACCAGCCGCATCGCAGGGCATTCCGGGCGGTTCTTTGTCGCGCAGCAGAAGGATCTCGGGGATCTGGGCGGCTACATTGAGGAAATCATGGAGGGGCAGAAGGTGGTCAAAGTCTTCTGCCATGAGGAGGAGGCGCTCTCCGACTTCCGGGAACGCAACAATCGCCTGCGTGTCAGCGCTGAGCGGGCGAATACATTTGCGAATATTCTGATGCCTGTCAACGCGCAGCTTGGAAACCTCAGCTATGTGATCTGCGCTGTTGTGGGGGCGCTCCTTGCACTGCAGGGGTATGCCGGGCTGACCATTGGTGTGCTGGTCTCGTTCTTAACACTCAACCGCAACTTTACCCAGCCCATCTCCCAAATCAGCATGCAGCTCAACAGTGTCGTCATGGCGCTCGCGGGGGCGCAGCGTATCTTCTCACTCATCGACGAGCCCTCCGAGCCTGATAATGGGTATGTCACACTCGTCAACGCCCGGGAGAATTCGGACGGTTCCCTCTCCGAGTGCGAGGAGCGCACGGGGCTGTGGGCGTGGAAGCACCCGCATACCGACGGAACGCTCACCTACACGCGCCTGACCGGCGATGTGGTGATGGACGATGTCGACTTTGGCTACACGCAGGAAAAAATGGTGTTGCATAATATCGACCTCTTTGCGACACCGGGGCAGAAGATCGCGTTCGTCGGCAGTACGGGCGCGGGCAAAACGACGATCACCAACCTCATCAACCGGTTCTACGATATCCAGGACGGCAAGATCCGGTATGACGGGATCAACATCAACAAGATTAAGAAGGCGGATCTGCGCCGCAGCCTCGGCGTCGTGCTCCAGGAGACGCACCTGTTTACCGGCACGGTCATGGAGAATATCCGTTACGGGCGCCTGGACGCGAGCGACGAGGAGTGCCGTGCGGCGGCAAAGCTGGCGAGTGCGGACAGCTTCATCAAGCGCCTGCCCGACGGGTACGACACCCTCCTCACCGGTGACGGCGCGAGCCTCAGCCAGGGGCAGCGCCAGCTTCTGGCCATTGCACGCGCGGCGGTGGCGGATCCGCCTGTCCTCATCCTCGATGAGGCGACCAGCAGCATTGATACGCGCACGGAGACACTCGTCCAGCGCGGCATGGACAGCCTTATGAAAGGGCGGACGACCTTTGTCATCGCGCACCGGCTCTCCACGGTGCAGAACGCGGACTGTATCCTAGTGCTCGAAGGAGGGCGCGTTATCGAGCGCGGAACGCACGACGAGCTCATCGGGAAAAAGGGCCGGTACTACCAGCTTTATACGGGGCACCCCGCGCAGACAGCGTAGTGTATCCGGTTACCCCAAAAGGGACTGCCCGGCACGGGCAGTCCCTTTTGGGGAACAGGTTTCTAAGGCAGCTTTCAAAAATGAAAAGAATCCTGCGGGGGGTATTGACATAAAATTTTTAATCCGCTATCCTCTTTGTTGGCGGCAACCGGTTGCCCGTATTTTGCAGAACAGAGGGGTTTTCATATGGTTCATAAGTATTTTCGGGGCGCTCACTATGAAATAGGGCGCCGCTTCGGGGCAGCTTTGGCAAAACACGGTCAATTTCTTTTGGACAATGTCCCTTATCCCATTACACAGGAGCGGGAGGCGTTCGCGCTTTCCTGTCTGCCCGCCTATCAGAAATTTTTTCCTGAAATACTGGAAGAAATCCGGGGACTGGCGGAAGGGCAGCACTGTGCGCCCGAAAAGCTGCAAACGGTTTTATTCAGTATGTATGCCATTCCTCCGGCCTGCGGCTGCTCGTGTTTTGCTGTCAGTGACGGGGAGCACATTCTGCTCGGCAGAAATAGTGATTTTTCACCGGAACTGGAAAAGCTGAACATGAACGTTATTTACAGATTTTCCGATTCATCCTGTTCCTTCACAGGGAATACGACCGCATATATCGAAATGGAGGATGGAGTGAATGAGCATGGTCTTGCCGTGGGACTGACCTTCGTTCCTCCGGTTTCAGTGAAGCCCGGCCTGAACGCCGGTCTTTTGTTGCGGCTATTCCTCGAAAAGTGCCGGAGTACAGGAGAGGTGACGGACAGGCTTCGCCGCCTGCCCCTTGGATCCGCGCAGACGTTTACAGTGGCGGATTCCGGCGGAAATGCAGCTGTAATTGAATGCAGTCCGGATGGGATGGAGATCATCTATCCTTCCGAGGGACATTCGTTTGTCTGCGCGGTCAATCGCTTTGGTGGAAAAGAAATGCGGGCGTGGCAAAGACCGGATGCGGAGGACTGGCGTTCCGAGGAAAGATACGGCACGCTGGTTCGGACACTCGGCGGCCGGAACGGAAAAATGGACGCCGCCGCGGCGAAGGATTTACTGGCAGGAAAAAACGGGTTCCTGTGCCAGTACGACAGTTCGGCCGGAACCGATACCGTCTGGTCGGTCGTCTACGATCTAAAGGAAAAGATTATCTATCGTGCGGAAGGGAATCCCGGACGGGAAAATTTTAACAGAGACGACCGGTTTTCATTGAGATGACCGCCTGCCGCACAAAAAAGAGACTGCCCGTACCGGGCAGTCTCTTTTTCTTACCGGGGCGATGGATATATCCGCAGCTGCCGGTTATACGCAAATATCTTCCGGCGTATGGCATGGCTGACTGGATCGCGGCGCAGTATCCGGCACGTTCCCTTTCACCTGTACAAGTTTTTTGTTCTCGATTTTGTAGACGAAATCGCACTCGTTGGCAAGGTTCATATGGTGAGTGACCATGAGCAGTGTCTTACCCGCCCGGATATGCCGGATGGAATCAATCACTGCCCGTTCCGTATCCATATCCAGCGATGCGGTGGCCTCGTCCATGACCAGTAGCTCGAAATCCTTATATAAAGCCCGCGCCAGAGCGATTCTTTGGCGCTGGCCTCCGGAAATAGCGGTTCCGTTTTCACCGATCAGGGTGTGAATCCCCTCCGGCATTCGCTGGACATCCTCCCAGACCTGCGCGCATTTGAGACACTCTTCCACCTTCGCATCATCAATTTCAGCGTCGTCCGCAAAAAAAGCCACATTGTGCCGCACAGTCTCGCCGTTGAGATAGATTGTCTGCGGAATGTAGCTGACCAGATGCCCCAGATGCGCCAGACAGGGACCGTCCTCATCGGTCTGGGTGACGATATCGTAATCGTCGAAGCAGATGCGGCCGGACTGAGGCTTCAGCAGGCCCAGAATCAGATCAAGGAATGTTGTTTTTCCCACGCCGGAGATCCCGATGATGGCGATGGAACAGCCTGTGGGAATATTGATGGACACATCTTCAAATATTTTTGTCTGCTCGTTATATGCGAAAGTCAGATTCCGAACAGAAAGCCCCCGCTGGAAAGTGGGCGTTTTCTGGCGGAGGACTGCCGATATCCGTTCCTGCGCCTTGATCTCTGCGAGCTGGACTGTCATTTCCTTTAACTTGGCGAAGGGCTTCTGGGCAAACGCTATGCTGTACAATCCTCTGAGAATGGTATAGGTTACAGGCAGGATTCGGCTCAGAGCTGTAATGTATGCTGCTATAGGCGTAAGGATTGCCGGCAGATTGCTTTCGGTTCCCAGAATGACCGCAAGGACCAAAAAGATGACGCACATGATAGAATTGCGCAGAAGCAGGACTACGCTGTTGGACTCGTAGTGATACTGGCTCTCTACCTGTGCATATCCGCTGCTGGCCTGATTGTATTTTTCTAAAATAAAGCCGCATCGGTCGTCTATTTTAATTTCCTTAAAGGAGCCATACGCAATAGAGATCTGAGCATTTGCCCGTATGAAAAAATTCCGGCTTTTTTCACCGTAAGAAATAATTCTTTTCCGTGTCCAGAAATATTCCCCCACCATGAGCAGTACCAGCAATACACTGCTGGTCACGCCGATCCAATGGGAGACGTAAATCAGAACCGCCGCATATCCGATCAGGGTGAGGGAACCGCTCCATACGTTGATACAGGATGGGATAATCTGGATGCAGTTGATCGTATCCTGTCGGACCAGGGTCAGAGCTTGTGTAACGTCTTTTTGATAATGGGAGAGCAGATCTTCCTTGATGAGCAGTTCATATATCTTTAATGACAACTTTTGCGCACTGTGAAAGACAGCACGATTCGCCAATTTACTTTTATATAATTCAAAAAAGCATTTCAGTACGGATACTGCCACCATGCACAATGTAAATACAATCAGCTCCGGTCTCGCCTGTTTCTCGCGGATCGCTTGATTGATAATATATACAGCACAGGATAGACTGAAAATATCCGCCAGCGGGCTGATGAAGGTGAGTACCATCAGCCTCAGCCAGCTTTTACGGTCTTTTGCCTCCAGATTTTCTACAAGAAAGCGGAACATGCTGAACATAGATTCCTTCATAATTCTGTT
Organism: uncultured Oscillospiraceae bacterium; assembly: GCA_949743955.1. GTDB lineage: Bacteria > Bacillota > Clostridia > Oscillospirales > Ruminococcaceae > Harryflintia. The sequence continues at coordinate 35,146 of CATJVQ010000060.1, forward strand.
CTCCGGATATATTTTTTCAAAAACCGGCCATTGAGAACGCTGTGCTTTCAGCCGCGGAAAAGCCGGCAAGCAGTTTTTTCAAACGTTAAAACGGCAGATACAGAGGCGGATGGAAAACAGCATCTGCCGCCGGGGTACAGAAACGCGGTAGCCGGTTACGATCCGAGCTTTTCCAGTGTGTGACACAACTGGCTGGCCAGGTCCGAAGCGGAGGAACGGAATAAGTCGATAGCACCGAAAAGCGATTCCTCAATTTCCCCGGCCACGGAGGAATGAAAGTGATCGCGGCTCCGGGCCTGTGCATAGCGCCGCACCACTTTTTTCATCTGATCGGCTTCGTATTCGCTGAGCTTCTGCCCGGCATGAACACGGATCTGCCCGAGCAGGCTGGCGCAGTCGTGCAGAAGCGCGCCGTATTCCGTTTCGGACTGCCGGCGGAAGCGGGAGATGAGCTCCGCTTCGTCGGCCGGGTTGAGGAAACGCAGTTCGACAAGCTGCGCCTCGCCCCCCATCTCGGTGATACGCTGTGCGAGCCGGCTCAGGCGTACGGTATTTTTTTTGTTCTGGGGCAGCACGGCGACGCCCTGCTTAAAATATTCCGCGCCGAATTCCTTGAGCTTGCGCCAGACATAGACACGGTTGCGCGAAGGATTGATGGGAACGCTGTATCCCAGCGCCACCCATTTGATTTTGGGTTCCATGCCCTATCGCCCTCCTTCCTCTATTGTAACAACTGTTGCAAAAAAGGTCAACAGGAAAAGCAGCGGAAATGAAGAGAGCCGGAGGAGCTCCCGGATTTCACAGGAAAAGGAAGTCGGCGCAGGAAAGAAATACCTCTATGATTTGACCGGGGATTTTCGATAAAATAGGGTTTGCAGTGGGAACTTTTGGACCTATAATTGTCGAATTTTATCGAAAGGAATGGTCAAACATGTATTATAAGTATAAGAACCGGGAACGAGAGACATTCGCCTATGTCCGAGTATCGTCGAAGGAGCAGAATGAAGACAGGCAGATGCTTGCCCTGCGGGGGTGGGAAATTGCGGAGCAGAACATTTATGTGGATAAGAAGTCCGGGAAGGACTTCGAGCGCCCGGCCTACAAACGCATGATTAGGCGCCTGCAAAAGGGGGATCGGTTAATCGTCAAGAGCATCGATCGGCTGGGGCGCAATTATGTGGAGATCCTCGAGCAGTGGCGCATCATCACCAAAGAGCGCGGCGCGGACATCACTGTGCTGGATATGCCCCTGTTGGATACGGCGCGGGATAAGGACCTGCTCGGCACACTGATCGGCGACCTGGTGCTTCAGCTTCTCTCATTTGTCGCGCAGAACGAGCGGGACAACATCCGCCAGCGGCAGGCGGAGGGTATCGCGGCGGCGAAGGCGCGGGGGGTGAAGTTCGGTCGCCCCGAAAAAAACCTGCCGGACAATTTCGACGAACTCTATGACAAATGGCGGCAGGGAGAGATCTCCACAGAGGAGCTCAGTGAAAGCTGCGGCATGGCGATGAGTGTTATCTATAAAAAATCGCGGAAGCTGCGTGCGCAGCTCCCGCAATAGGCAGGTATGTCCTTTTCCGAAAAACCGCTTCTGCTCAGACGTGTGTATGAAGCAGATGGCCGGAAAGAACGGTACCGGACGGCGCAGGATTAGCGGCTTCCATCCCGGAAATCAGGGAAGAAGCGGCCTGAGCTTCGGCGTTCATGGACATACGTAAGGTGGCGACGTTGACCGCCTGCATGACATTCGCCATCTTCATCTGCATGACGGAAGAAATATCCATTCTAATCACCTCCTTCCCTAATTATATACCATTATTTCCAGGCTGTAAAGATCCGTGGAGGAAATCGCTTGCATGGACTGCGGGTCCGTGCTATACTGAACTCAAACGAAAGGGGATGTTGCAGTGGTGGACGGAAAAATGAAAGTTGCAGTCATGAACGGTATCGGCAAAATGGGCTTTGTGGAAAAGGATATCCCAACCCCGGCAGACGATGAGGTCCTCGTCAAGCTCGAATATGTGGGGATCTGCGGATCGGATCTGCATTATTATGAGACAGGCGCTATCGGTGATTTTGTCGTTGAGCCGCCGTTCGTGCTCGGGCATGAGCCGGGCGGCACAGTGGTCGAGGTCGGCAAAAATGTCACGCACCTGAAGGTAGGGGATCGCGTCGCACTCGAGCCGGGCAAAACCTGCGGACACTGCGAATTCTGCCGCAAGGGCGAATATAACCTCTGCCCGGACGTCATCTTCTTTGCAACGCCGCCTGTGGACGGGGTGTTCCAGGAGTATGTGGCGCATGAGGCGCAGCTCTGCTTCAAGCTCCCCGAGAATGTATCGACACTTGAGGGCGCGCTCATCGAGCCGCTGGCCGTGGGGTTCCATGCTGCGAACCAGGGCGGCGCGCACGCGGGACAGACGGCGGTCGTCATGGGGGCGGGCTGTATCGGGCTCGTGTCAATGATGGCGCTGCGCGCGGAGGGTGTGTCGAAGGTCTATGTGGTAGACGTGATGCAGAAGCGTCTGGACAAGGCGCTCGAATTGGGTGCGACCGGCATCATCAACGGCAGCAGGGAGGATGCGGTTAAGGCCATAGAGGCGCTCACACAGGGGAACGGCTGCGATCTTGTTATCGAGACAGCCGGGACAGAGATTACCACACGCCAGTCCATCGCCGTCACCAAAAAGGGCGGGACGATTGTGCTCGTCGGGTACAGCAAAAGCGGAGAGATGAACCTGCCCATGAGCGACATTCTCAACAAGGAGCTGACGCTCAAGAGCGTCTTCCGTTACCGCCACATCTACCCGATGGCGATTGAAGCTGTCGCGGCCGGGAGAGTGAACCTCAAGGGCATTGTCACCAACTTCTTTGACTTTGACGATATCCAGAACGCGATGGATTCCAGCATTCGCGATAAGGTGAACATCGTCAAGGCTGTGGTAAAGATCGCAGAGTAAGGAGGAACGGGGATGGCTGTCGGAGATCTTGTCACGGGTGTGCAGCACATCGGCCTGCCCACCAACGATATGGAGAAGACAATCGCGTTCTATACAGGCCTCGGCTTCCAGATTGCCCATGAGGCCGACGACAATGGCGTACGCGTTGTTTTTCTGCGCCAGAAAAACCTGACGATCGAGACCTATGAAAACGGCCAGGCGGTCGGACACTCGGGAGCGATTGATCACATCGCGCTCGACGTGACCGACGTGGACAGCGCATTTGAGCAGGTGAAGGCCATGGGATATGATGTCATCGATCCCGCGGTGCGCTTCCTGCCGTTCTGGGAAAAGGGCGTGCGGTTCTTCAACGCCAAGGGCCCGAACGCGGAGACAATTGAGTTCAGTCAGATGCTTTAATACTTATCTTCAATAAAAATTGCAGACAATCTGCGGGACAAAAATGGAAATGGATAGATTTTTGTTCCGCGGATTGTACAGTTTTAAAGGAGAGACAGCCGGATTGAAGAAAATGAATAAGGTGGGGCGGCTTTTGGCCCTCCTGCTGCTGGCAGGCATTGCGGTACAGCCGGCCTATGCGCTGACAGACGAGAACCGGGAGATGCTCTCAGACTTGGCGCGGCACGACAGTGAACTGAGCGCGGCTTATCAGGCGGCCGGGCCGGACGAATATGTGAACCTCTATGACCGGTCGGATCGGGATGAGGAGCATGTATTTTCCCTCCCGCTGTACTTCGGCGGGACGGAGAAGGAGCGTACGCTGCGGGTGTTGGTCCGCACGGCGAAGGGGGCGAACCTGTCCGCGCGGTCGGATAACGATCGTGTTGCGCTTCGGCTACGCCGCGCCGGGGGCGGGGAGTATGAGGACTATTTCCTCATGACGCTCACGGCGGACAAGACATACGAGAGCGAAGCGGACGAGAGCTTCCATGTAACGCTCCGGGATGGCCGGGAGACGCTGTACCTTACGGGAACACTGGCCTACCGCCGGGAAAACCTGCTGACCGACGGCCTCACGTACAATGCGGCATATGGGACGCTATTCAAGTTCCGCACGCCGGTTGAGCAGGAGGCTGTGGTGCGTTATCCGTCGGGCGTGCAGCTGCGCTTCCTCGGCGACTACGGGGAGGACAGCGTGGATCTGGCTATGCGGACATCCTTTTTTGCAAAGGCGCAGGGGCTTCCGGAGGGGGATGTGGTGGTGTACCACTTTGCGGAGAATCCGTTCTTTCAGGAGGAGGTCGAGGTCTGTCTGCCCGGCGGGGATGAGGTCTACCGCATCGCAAACGGACAAGCCTATCCTGTGCGGACAGCTGTGTCCCGGGACGGCGCCCTCCGCTTTGATACGGACAGCCTGGGGACGTATGCCGTCCTGCACAAGTAGATGGATACAGCGGCCTTTTCCCGGAAAAGGGGGAGGGGCCGTTTATTTTTTACAGGGAGATGGATTGTAATGGGAATGATTCCGAACATAGAGCAGGCGGAGGCACTGGTGCGGGAATATAACCGCGAGCCGTTCCATCTGCACCACGCAAAGGTGGTGTCCGGCGTGATGGGATATTTCGCCGCCGAGATGGAGCCGGAGAAGGTGGATCTCTGGAAGGTGGTGGGGATGCTGCACGATCTGGACTTCGAACAGTATCCGGAGGAGCACTGTGCGAAGGAACAGGAGATCCTGCGCGAAAAGGGTGTGGACGAGGCGGTCGTGCGCGCCTGTGTCAGCCATGGGTGGCCCACGTGCACCGATCTGGAGCCGCAGTCCGTGATGGAGAAGGCGCTCTACGCCGTGGATGAGCTGACGGGGCTTATCGGTGCGGTTGCGATTATGCGTCCGTCGAAGAGTGTAAGCGATCTGGAAGTGAAGAGTGTCAAAAAGAAGTTTAAGCAGCCTTCGTTTGCTGCGGGGTGCTCGCGCGAAGTCATCTCCCGGGGGGCGGAGATGCTCGGCTGGACACTGGAGGAGCTCATCGAGAAGACAATTCTCGCCATGCGCAGCTTGATGGACGAGCTTTCCCTGTGAGGAGAGGCCGCACAGGTTCGGTACAGATTGACCCGCCGCAGACGGGATTCTTCACGGCGAGGCAGATGTGGTACAATGGAAAAAGTGCATTAGGGAGGTATTCAACAATGGATAAGGGATTGGAATTTGTCGTCATGCAGCGCCTGGAGCGTACGGCGAAGGCGCTCCGGGAGAACCGGATGGAGGCCTATATTGCCGCCAGCCGGGATGAGGCGAGAGAAAAGCTTCTCGCGCTCCTGCCCCCGGCATGTACTGTGTCGCACGGCGGCAGCATGACGCTCGTGGAATGCGGGGTACCGGAGGCGCTGCGGGCAGGCGAATATACATATCTGGACCGGGGAGCCCCGGGTCTCCAGCCGGACAAGGTGCAGAAGCTCTACCGCGACGCGTTCTCTGCGGATTGTTATCTAGGCAGCGTTAATGCCGTAACAGAGAAGGGGGAGCTCTTCAATGTGGACGGCAACGGTAACCGTGTGGCGGCGTATATTTTCGGGCCGAAGAGTGTCATTCTCATCGTGGGGATGAACAAGATCGTGCCAGACATTGATGCTGCGCTCGAGAGGCTCCGTTCCACGGCTGCGCCGGCCAATGTCGCGCGTCTCGGCGGAGCGGCCCCCTGCTCGAAGACGGGGCGCTGCATGAACTGCCGGAGTGAATCGCGCATCTGCTGTGACTATGTTGTCCAGGCGTATCAGCGCATACCGGGGCGGATCAAGGTCATCCTCGTGGCGGAGACACTGGGGTATTGACAGTCCGCGCGAAATATGGTATCCTACTTAGTACGATAATCGGACTATAAGGAGACAAGGCGGATCATGGGTGAGGATGTTCGGGAGGGTGCCGCCCGATTTGACAGGCTGTTTACACAGATGGATCGGGTATACGCGAAATATGCCCGGTCGCAGGGATTCAATTATTCGAGCCTGTATGTGTTCCATGCGATAGCGCGCTCCCAATTCTGCACACAGAAATCCCTTTGTGGTGAGATGTTTCTCCCTAAACAGACAGTGAATTCAATCGTGAGGTCTTTCCAGAAACAGGGGCTTCTGGAACTCGCCGAGCTGCCGGAGGACAGGCGTCACCGGATGATCTGTCTGACCGAAAAGGGGAGGGAATACGCCCAGCGGGTTCTGACAAGGATAACGCAGGCTGAAATGACCAGTATCGGACAGTTCGACGAGCAGGAGCGGGAACTGTTTTTGAGGCTGATGGGGCGTTATGTGCAGACTTTCTCACGGGAACTGAAAAAATAAGTGTCTCTTTTTTCTCCCACAAAATGTGGATTCTTCCATATAAATGTGGGAGAAAAAAATCTCTATATAGTCCGAAATAAAGACTAAATAGGAGGACCCATTACATGATCATCCATTTATCCGACCACTTCACATATCCAAAGCTTCTGCACTTCACGTTTCCGTCCATCATCATGATGATTTTTACGTCGATTTACGGTGTGGTAGACGGGTTGTTTGTCTCCAATTTTGTTGGGAAGACGGCGTTCGCGTCCGTCAATCTGGTGATGCCGTTTCTCATGGTGCTCGGCGGCATCGGTTCCATGTTCGGCACGGGCGGCGGCGCGCTCATCAGCAAAACACTCGGCGAGGGTGACGAAGAGCGGGCCCACCGGTATTTCACGATGATGGTGCGCCTGATGCTGATTGTCGGTCTGCTCCTGTCAGCAGCGGGTATACTTCTGATTCGCCCGGTCTCCTACCTGTTCGGCGCGACAGACGCAATGATCGGGGATTGCGTGCTCTATGGCAGGACTGTTCTGATTTTCCTCACCGCGCAGATCATCCAGTTTGCGTTCCAGAGCTTTCTCATCACAGCGGAACGGCCTAAACTCGGCCTTGCTGTCACGATTGCCGCCGGTGTGGCAAATATGGTTCTTGATGCGTTGTTCGTGGGGGTATTCCGCTGGGGACTTGCGGGTGCGGCCGTGGCGACGGGGCTCAGTCAGTGTGTCGGCGGACTGGCGCCGCTCGTTTATTTTCTGAGCCGGCGGAACGATACGCCGCTCCGTTTTGCCAAGACACATATGGAAGTATATCCGCTTATGCGGGCCTGTGTCAATGGGGCGTCCGAGATGGTATCGAGCATCTCCGGTTCGATTACTGGTATCCTGTATAACTACCAGCTCATGCGTTATGCGGGAGAAAATGGTGTAGCTGCTTACGGTGTCGTGATGTATGCCGGATTTATTTTCATCGCCATTTTTGTGGGCTATTCGAATGGAAGCGCGCCGATTGTTGGATATCACTATGGCGCGGGAAATCATAAGGAGTTAAAAAGTATGCTCCGTAAAAGCCTGATTCTGATGGGGATCAGCGGGGCAGTCATGGTGACGTTGGGCGTCGCCCTCTCTCAGCCGCTGGCCGATCTTTTCGTGGGGTACGATATGGATCTTTCGGTGCTGACTGTTCGTGCCTTTAAGCTCTGTATGCCGGCCATCCTCATTATGGGCATCAATATTTATGCTTCCGCATTCTTCACAGCGCTCAACAACGGGAGTGTGTCGGCAGTGATCTCTTTTCTGCGGGCTCTCGTATTTCCGGTCATCATTATTTTAGTCCTGCCCGTCTTTTTCGGGCTGGATGGAGTCTGGTATTCGTTGCTTACTGGGGAGTTCCTGGGGTTGATCGTATCGGTGTTTTTCCTGCTGGCGAAACGGAAGGAATACCGGTACTGATAATTAAAAACGCTGTGGATGCTATAAGGGTATCCACAGCGTTTTATTCCGGGCCTATTCGCGGACGAGGGTATAATATCCACTCTGCTGTACAATCTTGTACCCACTTGGGACATACGGCGCACCGTTCGCCTGCACGGGGTATGGCGAACGGCTGCGGAGCGTGGCCGTGATGTCCCAAACCGACGGGGCTGTCTGAAACTGAATCGCTGGGCCGGAGCCGGTGTTGGTGATGGTCCCACCGGTGAGACGGAGCGTCCCGTCTCCCTGCACGGTTCCTCCGGACGCACCAGAGGTGAGCGTTCCGCCTGTCATGGAGAGGGTGCTGCTGTTTTGGATCCCTTTCTCTGCTGTGACGGTGCCGGAGATCTCCACGGTGCTCTCATTCACCCATTCATCGTATACGTTTACAGTGCCGCTGATACGGAAAGTGGCTCCATCCTGCACCTTTACCGGCACGCCGGAGAGAAGATTTAAGCGCTTCCCTTCCGCAACCTGTAAGCTGCGGTTGATGTGGAGGACAGTATCCGGGTCGGCGGGGATATCCGGCGTGGGCGGATCCGGTTCGGGATCATCGGGAACAGGGGGCACAGGCGGATCCGGTTCGGGATCATCAGGAACCGGAGGCACAGGGGGATCCGGTTCGTCCGGGATGGGATCGGGTTCACAATGGAGCGCAGCACGGATGAGGGGATCGTTGCCGCTGTTTATTGTAATGGCTTCCCACTCTGATTTCGTCCCGGAATAATAGACATCCGCCAGATTTTCACATTTATTGAACGCGTCATACATGACTGTCGCCACACTCTTCGGAATCGTTACGCTTGTTAAACCGCTGCACACGTTAAACGTCCGGGATTCAATGGACGTAATACCCTCCGGAATTGATATATCCGTTAATTTTGCACAGCCAGAAAATGCTTCGTAACCAATGGAACCTACACTCTCCGGAATAGTTATATCCTCCAAAGCGCCGCAGCCGGAAAACGCCTGACTGCCGATGCTTGTTACATTGCCTAGGATTTCCACCTTTTTTAAGGATGTGCACTTTTTAAATATCCCGGTCTCCAGTTTGGTCACGCCGCTCGGTATCCTGATATCCGTTAATTTTGCGCAGTTCTCAAATGCGTTCATTTCGATACTGGTCACACTGTCTGGAATGATGATGCCCGCTAAGCTGGTACAGTTATGGAATGCGGTGTAGCCAATATCTGTTACATTGCCAAGAAAGATAACCTTTGCCAGATTACTGCACCCATCGAATGTGCGGGTCGTGATACTCGTGACCCCGGCCGGAATCGTTATATCCGTCAAACTGCTGCATCCTGAAAACACGGCGTATCCGATAGACTTTACTTTTGCCGGAGTGTTTATATCTGTTAAGCTGGCACAGCCGGTGAACGCAGAGTTCCCAATACTGGTCACATCATCCCCGATGGCAACGGTTTTTATTTCTGTTCCCCATGGGCCGCCTGTGGTGTAATCCCACATATCCCCTGTTCCGGAAACGGTCAGATTGCCGCTACTATCCAGTTCCCAAGTGAGACTGTCACCGCATTTGCCTCTGGCAGCGACTGCAGAACCTTCCCCCAAATAATGAACGGTGGCGGGAGAGACAATATCATTCATTGTAGCGGAAGAAATGGAGGAAGAGGTTTCAGTGGGATCACTATACTTATAAATTTTAATTGCATCCCACTGTGACTTTGTGCCGGAATAATTTACATTTTTCAGATTGCTGGATTTAAAGGCATTTTCAAAGACAAGGGTTACACTGTCAGGAATCGTTATGTTCATTAAACCGCTGCATCCTGAAAACGCATGGTTCCCAATTCTTGTCACACCGCTTGGAATCGTTACGCTCGTTAAACCGCTGCAACTATCAAACGCGTGTTCCTCAATCCTTGTCACGCCGCTTGGAATCGTTACGCTTGTTAAACCGCCGCAGCTATTAAATGCGTATTCCCCAATACTGGTTACGCTGTCAGGAATCGTTATGCCCACTAAACCGCTGCATCCCGAAAACGCATAAGTTCCAATACTGGTCACACTGCCCGGAATCGTTATGCTCTCTAAACCGCTGCAGTAATCAAACGCAGCATGGCCAATGCTGGTAACACTGTTCGGAATCGTTACGTCCGTTAAATTAGTGCAGCCAGAAAACGCACTGTTCCCAATATTCTCCACACCATCTTGAATGACAACCGTTGTAATGTTTTCTTTATATTGATCCCATGGAGATTTTGAAGAATCAGAATAATCCGCCATATTTCCTGTCCCGGAAATGGTCAGCGAATTGTCAATATCATCAAATTCCCAGCTAACATTAGTGCCGCAGAGACCGCCATAAGCGGCAAGGGGCATGATGCCCGCTTCCGGATCATCGGCGGGATCCTGCTCCGCATCCCCTTCGGGGGAAACAGGGCCGCTCTCCCCGAGTGTCTGCGCGGAATCGCCTTCCGCCGCCCACACAGCCACGTACAGAACCGGTATGAGTACGAGGGCCAGTACTGACCATTTATACAATCCGCTTTTCCGCGCCTTATACTCTTTCATTCCGCACAGTTCCTCTCCTCAGAATCATCCATAAATAAACATACCATAATTCTCCGGCAATAGCAAGAACCGCCGAGGAGAATTCCATTTGTGAATGGACTAAGCTCCTGTCCGCAGCTCCACAGTAAGAGAGGGGAGGAGGTCAAGGACGCTTTCTCGGCCGTCCACAGAAACGGACATGTTTCTTAAGGACAATTTTATCACACGAACCACTCCTTCCAAACGAACAAAAATCGGGGGCGGCACACAGATACCGCCCCCGGTTTCGATTTAGTTCTCCATGCTCTTCCGGCTCTGTTCGACCATCATGTCCTTGATCTTCATCAGGCGGGAGAGGTTGCCGCGCTCGTTCTCGTCGAGCTTCATGGAGATGTGCTTGATCGTTTCCTGAAGGGTCGGGATCTGCACATACTCCAGCGCGTTGACGCGGCGGCGTGTCTTTTCGATTTCCTCCGCCAGAAGCTGCGCACTCTTTTCCATCTGCGCGAGCTGCAAAAGATAGGGCAGCACGTCGCGCAGCGCAGCCACAGAGGAGTCCAGTTCGCCCGAGGTGAACTGGAAGCCGTAAGAATAGATGTCCTGCAAATTTTCTACATCGGTCGAAAACTCGAACACAGGCACGTTCACGCTCATGACGTTGCGCGTCGTGACGTCGAGCTCCACGTTTTCCTTGGGCAGCATGAGCGATTCCTCGAGCATCTCCGGCGACATGACAGCGCTCGCCACGGCGAAGCCCGTGTACATATTGAGGATCCGCTGCTCCACGGTCTCGCGAAACTCCTTGTTGCGCCGCACCAGCTCCAGGAACTTTTTCATCAGGTCGTCGCGCTTATCCTTGAGGAGCTTGTGGCCGCGCGTGGCGGTCTTGAGCCGTTTCTTGAGCCGGGTCAGCTCCATGCGGGTCGGGCTCACGTTCATGATTGCCATCACAAACCCTCCCCGTTATTCAGCTTTAGCCGGCGTGTCCGTGTTCTGATTCGGCAGGTATTTGTCGATGTACTCCGTCTTGATACGCTTGAGCTCCGTCTTCGGGAGGATGGAAAGGAGTTCCCAGCCGATCTCGAGCGTCTCGGAAATGCCGCGATTGGCGGAGAAGCCCTGCGCGACGTAGCGCTTTTCAAACTCGTCGGCAAATTTGGCGTAGAGCTTGTCGATATCGGAGAGGGCGGCCTCACCGAGGATGGTCATGAGCTCCTTCGCGTCCTTGCCGCGGGCGTAGGCGGCGAAGAGCTGGTTCATCGTGTTCGCGTGGTCCTCACGTGTCTTGCCTGCGCCGATGCCCTTATCCTTCAGACGCGACAGGCTCGGCAGCACGTCGATAGGCGGAAGGACATTCTTGCGGTACAGTTCACGCGAGAGGATGATCTGCCCCTCCGTGATGTAACCGGTCAGGTCGGGGATGGGGTGGGTCTTATCGTCCTCGGGCATGGTAAGGATCGGGATCATCGTGATACTGCCCTTCGCGTCGAGCTTGCGTCCGGCGCGTTCGTAGATGGTGGCGAGGTCCGTGTACAGGTAGCCCGGATAGCCGCGGCGCCCCGGGACCTCCTTGCGCGCGGCGGACACCTCGCGCAGCGCCTCGGCGTAGTTGGTGATGTCGGTGAGGATGACGAGCACGTGCATGTCCTTCTCGAACGCCAGGTACTCCGCCGCTGTCAGCGCCATACGCGGTGTGGAAATACGCTCAATGGCGGGGTCGTTGGCGAGGTTGACGAAGAGGACGGTACGGTCGATAGCGCCCGTGCGCTTAAAGTCGGAGATGAAGAAGTCGGCTTCCTCAAACGTGATGCCGATAGCCGCGAAGACAACGGCGAACTTGCTGTCGTCGTTGCTGATAACGCGCGCCTGGCGGGCGATCTGTGCGGCAAGCTTCGCGTGTGGCAGGCCGCTGCCGGAGAAGATCGGCAGCTTCTGCCCGCGGACGAGGGTGTTCAGTCCGTCGATAGCGGAGACGCCGGTCTGGATAAACTCGTTCGGGTAGTCGCGGGCGGCGGGGTTCATGGGCAGGCCATCGATAGACAGGCGCTTTTCGGGGATGATTTCGGGGCCGCCGTCGATGGGCACACCCATACCGGAGAAGATGCGCCCGAGCATATCCTCACTCACACCGAGCTCGAGGGAATGCCCCAGGAAACGAACCTTACTGTACTCAAGGTTAATGCCGGCGCTGTTCTCGAAGAGCTGAACGAGCACATTGTCTCCGTTGACCTCCAGCACCTTGCAGCGGCGCCGTTCGCCGGAGGGCAGCTCGATTTCACCCAGCTCGTTGTAGGTGACGCCTTCCACGTTCTTGACAAGCATCAGAGGGCCGGCAACCTCCTGGATAGTGCGGTATTCCTTGATCATGCCTCGGCCTCCTTGCTCTGGAGCTCGGCGAAGATGGAATCAATCTCGGCGAGCGTATCCTTATAGTATTGTTCGAACTGATCCTCGGAGGTGTACTTCGCGCGCGCGATGCGCTCACGCACATCCAGCGAGAGGATGGTCTCGATCTTAACGCCGGAAGAAAGCGCGTCCTTCGCCTTGTGGTTGAAGGCGAGCACCATCTTGAGCATCAGGGTCTGCTTCTTGAGGGAGGTATAGGTATCCACCTCATCGAAGGAGTTCTGCTGTAAGAAGTCCTCACGGATGGAGCGCGAGGCTTCGAGCGTCAGGCGGTCCGGCGCGGAGAGGGAATCATAACCGACGAGCTTGACGATTTCCTCCAGCTCGGCCTCCTCCTGCAGGAGCCGCATCATTTCTTCGTGATGGTTGCTCCACTCCTCGTCGACGTTCGCGTTCATCCACTCGCCCACAACGTCCAGATACAGCGAGTAGCTGTCCAGCCAGCTGATGGCGGGGAAATGGCGCTTATACGCAAGGTCGGAGTTGAGCCCCCAGAACACCTTGACGATACGCAGCGTTGCCTGCACGACCGGGTCGGAGTTGTCGCCGCCGGCAGGGGAGACCGCGCCGATGGCGGTCAGCGTGCCTTCTCGGTTCTCATCGGACCCGAGGCAGCGGACACGACCGGCGCGCTCGTAAAACTGCGCCAGACGGCTGGTCAGATACGCCGGGTAGCCTTCCTCGCCGGGCATCTCTTCCAGACGACCGGACATCTCGCGCAGAGCCTCGGCCCAGCGGGACGTGGAGTCGGCCATGATGGCGACGCTGTAACCCATATCACGGAAGTATTCGGCGATGGTGATGCCCGTATAGATGGACGCCTCACGCGCCGCGACAGGCATGTCGGACGTATTGGCGATGAGCACCGTGCGGCACATCAGGCTCTCGCCGGATTTCGGATCCTTAAGCTCCGGGAACTCACGCAGAACGTCGGTCATCTCGTTGCCGCGTTCGCCGCAGCCGATGTAGACGACGATGTCCACGTCGCTCCACTTGGCGAGCTGATGCTGGATAACTGTCTTACCCGAACCGAACGGGCCCGGGACAGCGGCTGTACCGCCGCGCACGATGGGGAAGACGGAGTCGATCACGCGCTGACCGGAGATCATGGGCTTATCCGGAGCGAGCTTCTCGCGGTAGGGGCGCTGGCGGCGCACCGGCCACTTCTGGAGCATGGTCACGTCAACGGTCTTCCCATCGGCAGTGCGCACTGTGGCGATGGTGTCAACAATGGTGTAGCTGCCGGACTGGATGGAGACGATGTCGCCCTCCACGCCGTTCGGCACCATGATTTTCTGTGTGATGAGCACGGTCTCCTGCACCGTGCCCAAAAAGTCGCCGGCGACTACATGATCGCCCACCTTGGCAGTGGCGACAAAATCCCACTTTTTCTCATGATCGAGCGAATTGACCTCGACACCACGCGAGATGTTCGAGCCGGTCTTCGCGCGCAGCGTCTCCAGCGGACGCTGGATGCCGTCGAAGATGTTCTGCAGAAGGCCCGGGGCCAGCTCAACCGACAGCGGCGCACCGGTGGAGACAACCTCGTCCCCCTTGCCGATACCGGCGGTCTCCTCGTAGACCTGCACGGAGGCGTTATCTCCGCGCATCTCGATGATTTCACCGATCAGCTTTTCACGGCCTACGCGCACAACGTCGAACATATTCGCGTCGCGCATGCCCTGCGCAACCACCAGAGGCCCTGCCACCTTTACGATTTTGCCCTGGCTGTATTGGCTCAATTTATTCACCTGCTTTTCTGAAGTTAATCTTTGAAGAGGATGTCCGCGCCCACGGCCCGTTCGACACTGGATTTGACGTTCTTCATACCCAGACCGAGCGTGCCCTCCTTGGAGGGGATGGGGATAATCGCGGGAATCTTTTCGTCCTTGTACGTTTCGAGTACGTCCTGAATCGGTTCGAGTGCCTGCTCCGTGATGAAGATGACGCCGAACTCATCGCGAGCCAGGCGGCCGATGAGGGCCCGGTCCTCGGCCGGGGAAACGGACTCGAACGTGTGGAACCCGACCGCGCGGAAGCCGAGTATGCTCTCTCTGTCGCCGACGACGGCTATCTTCTTATGCATACGTCTCCCGCATCCTTTCGCTTATTTTTTCTTTCGGTACACCCGCCAAGCGCGAGGCGAGGATGATTCTCACCTGCTTCGCCTCAGCCTCTTTGGCCAGCAGATAGCTGATGACCGGCTCGAGCCCGAACGCGACGAGCCTTGTCGAACGCAGGCGGAGCATAAGGTAATTATCCGCCCCGCGCTCAAACGCGGTCAGAGGCCTGTTTTCGCCGACATCGTCGAGAAGCGGAGCGAAATGCGCGCTGTAATCGGTGACAAAGAGCATATCGCGCATCGCCTCGAACCCCTGGGCGCGGAAAGCCTCGCAGAGGCGGCCGAGATCCAGATACCCGCCTTCGGTGAGGACACGGCGGAGAAGCGCTTCGTCCTTCCCCATGCGCTTGATGCGCACGGCCGTCCGCAGGTTTTCGGTGTCGATCATGCGGCGTACCACGTCGATGAGGAAGGGAAATTCCGTCTCCTCGGCGCGTTCGAGCATGCTCTGCATCACGGCGGTATCCAGCATCAGATCGACAAGCTGCGGGTCGTTTGACTTTGCGAGCGCCTCGCTTGCGGCATAGGCCGCTTCGGCCATACGTTCCGGCAGCCCCTCGATCTTTTTGTCCTGGAACATGGCGGAGAGAGCTCTCGGCTCAATGACACCCAGCGGCGACATGCTCCCCAGCGGATCCCGCCCGATGGCCTGCGCCTTGATGATGACTTTCAGATTGTGCCCATCGTACTTAAAGCGGAAAATATCGAAGATGGGGCTCGAGTCGGTCAGCTCAGCGATGAGAGCATAGGTCTCCTCAAGCATCCCGGCGATGGCTGTCTCATAGTCCTTCGCGCTACACCGGGAATGGAGCGATGTCTCGTTGGCCACACGGAAGCTCTCCTCAAAGGAGGAGGCATCCACCATCTTCTCAAAGTCACGCGCCGTGAGCATATTCTTTTCCAGCGCGCGCAGGCGTGCTGTCGCGTAGAGATAGTCCGTATCGCGGATTTTCACGGTTATCACCCTCCCGCCTAAAACTGGAGCAACTTGATGACCGCCGGCTCGAGCTCATGACGCAGGCCGCTGCACAGCACCTCCAGCGTGCAGTTGGTATCAATGTCGCCCTGGCGCAGGATGAGGCCGCCCAGGAAGTTCCCGGGCGTCTTGGAGATGCGCACCATGGAAACGTCGATGGTTTTAATTTTGTTGACGACAATCTGCTTGATGAGATCCCCGCCGATTTCGTTCATATCGCGCTCATTGAGGATGATTTCCGCCTTGCTGGTCTGGTACTTGGCCACCAGGCGCGCTAAGAGGCTCACGTATTCATCCCGCGGCAGCTGGGTGATCATCTCACAGGCGCGGGAAAACGCCGCGTCAATGACATCATGCTTGGCGCGCAGCAGATCGCTGCGTTCGGCGAGCGCGGCCTGGGACTCGGCGCGTGCGCGGATGCCCTCGGCTTCACGCTGCGCATCGCCTACGAGGCTTTTTTCAAGCGTGTCGGCCTGTGCCTGATAGTCGTGAAGGATCTCGTCAACCTTAGCGTCGGAAGTCTTCTTGCTTTCGGCGGCGAAGCTCTGCGCGTCGTCTAGGATTTTTTTCTTCATACTGTCGAGGCCGTTCAACACAACACACCACCTTCTGAGTTAAAGTTTATCAGCATGTTCACCTTAGAAGGGGAGGTTGAAGACGAGCAGCATCGAAATCAGGAAAGCGAGGATGGCGTAGGTCTCAACCAGAGCGGCGGAAACGATGGCCTTCGCAACCTGATCGGGGCGCTTGGCAACGATGGAAACGCCGGCGGCCGCAACCTTGCCCTGATGGATACCGGAAACGAGGCCCACGATGCCGACAGGCAGGCAGGCGGAGAAGATGGCAAGGCCGAGCGGGAGGGAGATGTTGGCGGAACCGCCGAGGATGCCGGACTGGAGCATAACGATGAAGCCAATGAGGAAGCCATAGATGCCCTGCGTGCCGGGAAGAGCCTGCAGAACGAGGAGCTGGCCGAACTTATCGGGATCTTCGGTGATGACTCCCGCAGACGCCTGACCCACAAGACCGACGCCCTTGGCCGAACCCATACCGGAGAAAATGACCGCGCAGGCAATGCCCGCCAGAGCCCAGAAGAGACCGAACGTTTCAGTGGAGAAAAGTGCTAACATGATTAATTGCCTCCTTGACGTTTAATAATATGATATTTTGCTTCGGCGGTGAAGGGCGTAAAAGGTCTGCCGCCGCCCTCATAGAACTTGCCGAAGAACTCGACGTACTGAAGCCGGGAAGTATGGACATAGGCGCCCAGTGCATTGATGGCGAGGTTAAGGGCGTGCCCAAAGAGGAAGATAGCAATAAAGAGGATGATGCCCAGCGGCGGCGCGGTCATGGTGGCGAGAATGTTGACCACCATGGAGATAACGCCGGTAGCGAGGCCTAGAGCAAGAATTCTCGAATAGGAGAGAATGTCGGAAAAATAGCTGGTGATGTTGTAGAGGCTCCCCAGACCACCGGTGATTTTTCCGAAGAGGCTGGGCTTCTCGCGCCCGCCGGTCAAGAGCAGGCCGACAGCGCCGAGGATCGCCATCCACATGAACACCTTATCCACGACACCGGCTCCGCCGCCCATCGTGACAACCAGCAATCCGGCCAGACCGATGAGCACCATGTACCAGAATCCCACATCACACACCGCGTCCCACGCCCGCCCGCGCCGGATGAGCAGATAAGCGTTGACCGCCATACCGGTGAGCAGGTGGATAAAGCCGAAAGCCACGGAGAGAATGAGGATGGTCATCGGATCCTTGAGCGGATCGATGAGCATCGGGACGAGGACAGTTTTGTGGAACCACGATTCAGCTATCTGGGTCACGAGGTTGCCGAACCAGCTTCCATAGACAGCGCCCCAGAAGACTGTGGAAATGCCGCACAGCCCGATGACGCGCAGAAGCTGATACATCATGCCCTCTTTTTTCTGCATCATGCGCGCGGCACCGAAGCCGAGGACGATTAGCAGCAGGCCGTATCCGGCGTCGGAGAGCATCATGCCGAAGAACAGGAAGAAGAACGGCGCCAAAAGCGGGTTCGGATCGACCGAATTGGGGGCTGGCAGCCCGTACATCTCGGTGATAACCGCGAACGGCTCGACAAGCTTGCTGTTCTTAAACTTGACAGGCGGCTCCTCGTTCTTCTCCGGTGCGTGATACGCATAGAAACAGCAGAAGTCTCGAAGAACCGCATCTACCTTCTCCTTCTCCGGCACAGGAACCCACGCCGCGACGGTGAAGGTCTTCTCTGTGAGCAGCAGGCTCTGCCTGGAGCGCTGCTCGGCGATAACGGCGCCAAGCTGATCATAGGCCCGTTTCATAGGCGCATCGTCCTTCGCCATATTGATGAGGGACTGACTGAGGGCGGCGGCGTTTTCCGCATTTTGCTTTTCGCGCGCGTCGATGGCCGCAAGATTGGCTGCAACTGTCCCCGAAAGGGCGGGCAGAGCCGCCGGCAGGGCGCCCATCTCCTTGAAGAGATTCATCACTTCGCCGCGGGCGCTGCGCAGGGTGGAGGCAGCCACATAGTGCAGCGCGGCATCAGAGGAAACCACCTCGAGGGCGCAGCCAAGCGCAGCGCTCTCGTCCTGCAGGCGGTTTAGATCCGTTTCCAGCGGGAACGTGAAGAATTCCACAACGCTTGTGCGGCTCTCCGCCTTATCGAGCGGGATATCCAGCGCCTGCCATGGCAGAAGAGTCTGACGGGTGAAAAGATCAGCGCTCTGAGCGGACTTCACCTCGGCAATGTTCGCCACAATTCCCCGCACGGCGGAAGCCATTTTGAGCCCTTCGTCAAGAGAGTCGAGACTCAAGAGCTCCTCCAGCGGAAGCTCCTCTTTTTTAGCGAAGAGTCCGGGCTTACATTCGTGCTCTGCCAGAACGGAAAGCGCTGAAGAGATTTCGGAGCGCTTGGTCTCATACTCATATGTACTGGGTACGTCACGCTCAGAGAGAGATGCAATCTCTTCAAACTCCTGCATCTGTTCGGGGGTGAGCAGATGGATGCATTTCAACTGCATCAGCCGCCGCAGAATCGTCTTCCTGTCATCGGAAAGGGCGTGGAGAACGAGCTTTTCCATTTGCACGATCATACGCTGTTCACAATCCTTTCCATGACAAATCGTGCCGCAGAGTCCACGCTCTTCTCGTTGCGCTCGCGCAGGGCGTCCGCCTTTTCGGTGGCCTTGGCCTGTGCGTTCCGCGCGATGAGACGGGCGTCGGCCTCGGCCTCCTCGAGCAGGGAGCGAGCCGTTTCAGTTCCGCGTTTGCGCGCATTTTCGACCAGCAGGCGGCCCTGGCGGGAAGCTTCGGCCTGCGCGGCCTTGCTCTCGGCGAGCGCACCGCTGCGAATGGACTGTGCCTGTTCCTCTGCGGCCACGATCTGATTCATGATCTCTTGCAAGAGTTTCACCACCTTTTCCATCGTGTTTAATTATATAATAGGTGAAATTTCTCAAATAGTCAACAGCCAATTTACCATTATACGGTCTAATGATACTCATTTTCTGCTGCTATCCGCGGGGATTCACGAATCAGGAAAAAGTTTCATAAGATACAGCGAGGGAAGCGGTCCCCGGAGAAACATGGCATGGAGGGAAAACGGATGGCTGAGAGAACGGTACGAAAGAAGACGTTCGCCGTGATAGGGGGCGATCTGCGCCAGTGCTGTCTGGCGAACCTGCTCGCGGCGGATGAATCGATCGCGCGCGTGTTTGCGCTTTGTATGGGCGAATATACCGAATTCGACTCCGGCGTTATCAGAAGCGATGAACTCGAGGGTGTGCTGCCCCAGTGCGACGCGGTTATTTTCCCCCTCCCGGTTTCCGGCGGCGGGGAACTGCTCAACGCGCCGTTTTCCTCCTCTCCTCCGCCGATCTCCCGCTGCCTGCGGGCTGTATCGCCCTTCGCGGCGGTCTTCGGCGGAATGGTGTCCGGCGAGATACAGCGCATGGCCGAGATGTACGGCCTGTTCATCCACGACTATTACCGGCGGGAGGAGCTCATTGTGCGCAACTGTATCCCCACAGCGGAGGGTGCTCTGGCTATCGCCATGCAGGAGACAGCGCGCACTGTTTTCGGCTCCCGGTGCTTGGTGGTGGGATATGGGCGTGTCGGGAAAGCGGCGGCGCGCCTGTTTGACGCATGCGGCGCACGGATAAGTATTGCGGCGCGCGGGCAGGAAGCTCTCGCGTGGGCCGGAATTGCCGGGTACGAGAGTATCCCCATCGGGGAAATGGGGGACGCCCTCCCGATGGCGGATATCATTCTCAATACCGTCCCAGCGCGTCTGTTTGACGAAGCGCTTCTCGACCGCATGCGGCCGGACGGCCTGCTTATCGATCTCTCCTCCAAGCCGGGCGGGGTGGACCTTGAGGCGGCCAAACGCCTGGGGCGCCGCGTTGTCTGGGCGCTCTCGCTGCCCGGGAAGGTGGCGCCGGTAACAGCGGCGGAGATCGTGCGGGACACTGTATACCATATTCTTACGGAACAGGAGGACAGCTTCCTTTAAAAGGAAACAGGAAAGGAAGGGTCATAACCATGCAGAAAAAACGGTTGGGGCTGGCGATGTGCGGCTCCTTTTGCACCTTCTCCAGAGTTCTGCCGCTCTTTGGGCAGCTTGTCGGGGAGGGATATGACGTTGTACCGATTATGTCGGAGTTCGCCTACGCGACGGATACCCGCTTCGGCCGGGCGGCGGACTTTGTCCGGCAGATCGAGGAGACCTGCGGGCGGGAAGTGATACATACCATCGCACAGGCGGAACCCATCGGCCCGAAGGGGCTTCTGGATGTGCTCGCGGTTGCGCCGTGCACGGGGAACACGCTCGGCAAGCTCGCCTGCGGCATCACGGACAGCGCGGTGACGATGGCGGTCAAAGCGCATCTGCGCAACGGGCGGCCGGTGGTGATAGCCGCATCGACTAATGATGCGCTCGGCGCGGCGGCGAAAAACATCGGGCTGCTGCTCAATCAGAAGAACATCTATTTTGTGCCCATGCAGCAGGACGATCCCTGCAAAAAGCCGCAGTCGGTCGTGGCGGATTTTGAGCGCCTCTCCGAAACGGTGGACTGCGCGCTGCGGGGTGTACAGGTAGAACCGGTGCTGATCTGAGGCGGTTCCGGCGGGCGGCGGTTTGCACAGGAATTTGCGTGCGAATCGCCGCTTTCCTCTTGCGCACGGAAGGGGAATGTTGTAAAATATAAACAGCAACCGGATTCCGTCCGGATTAAACCGGCGGAAAAGATTCAGGAAGGGGAAACAGAAAAATGAAGTTGTTTATTGACACAGCGAATGTTGATGAAATCCGCGAGGCCAACGACCTGGGCGTCGTGTGCGGCGTAACGACCAATCCGTCGCTCATCGCCAAGGAAGGGCGCAATTTCCAGGAGGTCGTTACCGAGATTACCTCCATCGTGGACGGGCCTATCTCTGCCGAGGTCATCTCTCTCGAGCATGAGAAAATGGTCGAGGAAGCCAAGGAGCTCGTGAAGATCCATAAGAACATCGTCATCAAGATCCCGATGTGCGCCGAAGGGCTCAAGGCCACCAAGATCCTGACTTCTATGGGCATCAAGACCAATGTGACGCTCATTTTCTCTGCGCCGCAGGCTCTTCTGGCCGCGCGTGCGGGCGCGACGTACGTCAGCCCCTTCCTCGGCCGTGTGGACGACATCGGCGGGGACGGCGTGGACCTCATCGCGGACATCGCCGAGATTTTCGAAATCCATCACATCAAGACAGAGATTATCGCCGCGAGCGTGCGCCATCCGGTACATATCGTCGAGGCGGCCAAGGCCGGCGCGCACATCGCCACGGTGCCGTATAAGGTCATTATGCAGATGATCAGTCATCCGCTGACCACCAGCGGCATTGAACGCTTCCTCAAAGACTGGGAAGGCGTTAAGAATAAGTAATCAAGAATAACAGAAGCAAATGAGGGCAGAGTAATGAGAAAGAGGTTTATGCCGGCGGCGAAACGGTGCGCCGCTCTCTTGAGCGCCGCAGTCATGCTGCTGGGCACTGCATCCATTGCATTGGCTGCGGATGATTCCGCGGAGTCTGAGGCGTCCGCTTCTTCGGCCGTGGAGCGGCCCACGGCCAAAAAGCGTGACGTTTCTTCTTCCTCCCAAGCGGAACGTCCCACCGCCAGAAAGCGCACAGACACTTCCTCCGGGAAGAATGCGGCGACAGCGGCGGAGGACTGGGAATACGGCCGGCTCAGCGCGAGTGCCCGCAGCGTTTACCGCACGCTGGTGAACGGACTGACCTCCATGAAGACAAGCATTGCGGTCAGTTCCAGTGTTTCGAGCGAGGACATGAATTCCATTGTCGAGCTGATCAAAAAGAATAATCCTGAACTATTCTGGATCAGCTACGATTCGGTCAGCGTTTCTACGGTAAATGGCAGGAGTACCTGGATCTTCCCGGTCTATTCAGCATTTCGTTCCGACGGAAAGCTGGATACAGCCGCCATTAAAAAGGTGCAGGAAAGCCTGAGCGCTACGGTGAAAGCTGTCGGACGCAGGGAAAACGATTACGAGACTGCCAAAGCGATTAACGGCTATCTGGCGTCGAACGTGAAGTATTCCTACGATTACGGTAACTATAACGTCTACGAAGTGACCGGCTCACTGGCCGGGTCGAGCAGTGCGTGCGAAGGGTTTGCCAAGGGATTCAAATACCTGTGCGATCAGCTCGGTGTGAACTGTATCGTTGTTTCGGGCAAGGGGATCCTCAATGGGCGCACCTACGATCACGCGTGGAACTATGTCCAGCTCGACGGGAAATGGTATCTCGTGGATTCGACATGGAATTCGCTTGGATCCGGGACGGAAAAGTGGTTCCTGCTCGGAGCAAACTCAACCGTCGGAGGGCTGACGCTGCTGCGTTCGCACGCGCCTTATACCCCCAGCGATTATCCCACTCTGTCTGAGGCGGATTACGCCGCCTGACATGTCTGTCGGAACGCTTCGGCCGTCCTCCCAGGGGGGGCGGCCTTTTTTCACAAAAACCGGTTGACGTTCTGAAAAAAATATGATATTCTGTTATCTGTACTAATACATATAATACGGTTGACACGGATGATCTTTGACGATACAGAGAGGCACGGAAAGGGGTATGAGGATGAAACGGGAAAAGGCAAGAGGGTTTCGCCAGATGATCAGCGCTGCACTCGGCGCTGCACTGTGCGCCGGCCTGCTGCTGGGACCGCTCGCGGGATGCCAGAAGAGGGACGGTATCCCCACAGTGGACGCTTCGCAGCTCACTGTCACCCCGCCTTCACAGACGGACGGCATGATCCCCACAGACGCACAGTTCTCCGTCGGTTTCGGCGATGGGAAGAAGATTTCCGCTAGGCAGGCGGAGAAAATCTTCCGTTTTGAGCCATCCGTGGAGTTTACCGCCGAGTCTGCGGACGGCGGCCTGCTGCTCACGCCCAAAACGCCGTTCCCGGAAAATTCTATTGTCAACCTTCAGATTCTGGATACCCGCGGCGATGTGCAGCGTTCCTTCGCCTACCAGACATGGGCAGGCTTTGCCGTGGATCGCACTACGCCGAACGACGGGGTGACCTATGTCCCGACCGATACGGGGATAGAAGTGAAGTTCACCTATCCCACCGTGACAGAGGAGGCGTTTGCAGACGCCTTTACGCTCTCATCGCCCGAAACCGGGGACAGCGTGACCGGACATGTGGAGAAGTTTTCCGATACGCTCGTCTTTGTGCCGGACGGGGAACTGCTGTCAAGCACGCTGTATGAGGCGCGCATTGATGGCGGGCTCTCCACCCCGGATGGGACAGCGCTCGGGGAGGATGCGGTTTTTTCTTTCGTTACAGCTTCTTATAATTCCAAGGGATCGGAGTATTTTGAAAACGCGTCCCCCATTGAAGAGACGTTTCTCACCAGCGAGGCGCCCCTCATCGCAGTAATGGCCTCGGGGGAGTACAGTAAGGCGGCGCTGTCCATCTACCGCTTCCCCTCGGGCGACGCATATGCGGACGTGCTCGCGAAGTATGCTGCGAGGCGTTCGTCGAGCCAGTTTCCGGACCGTGAGGCACCGAAGGTGGATACTGCGTCGCTCGAGCATTTGGGGACGTTCGAGGAGCAGGAGCTGATGTCGCCGTCGGCGGAGGCGTATTATTATGGTCCGCGCTATCTGCCGCTGCCCGGGGACTTTGCGCCGGGGTGGTACTATGTACAGGTGACATCGGTCAGCGACGCGACCGGACAGACGCGTACGCTACACAAGCTGATTCAGGTGAGCGATCTCTCCGTCTACTACGCGCAGACGAACGGCTCCGCCCTCCTCTGGCTCAACAGCGCCGGGACGGGTTCCCCCGTCGCGGACGCGGAGGTGACACTGACCGGCGGCGTGGAGACTGGGGCCCGCACCGATATGCGCGGTACAGTCCTGTTCGAAACACCGGCGGAGGAGAAGACGGGGGCCGTGCTGGATATCCGCGCCGGGGAGGAGCGCTTCCTCGAGCTCTACGACGCTCTCGCCAAAACGGAGCCGACGCTGGAGGAAAAGTATATCACCTACCTCTACACGGATCGCCCCCTCTATATGTCGAGCGATACGGTGCGTGTCTGGGGGCTTGTCCGCCCGCGCATGCAGGGAGTGGAAATGCCGGAGAACCTGCGGGTGGCCCTGCGCATGGGGGAGGACGAATTCTACCCCACTCCGGTCGAACTGCTGCCGGACGGCACGTTTACCGCGCAGCTCTCGTTTGAGAAGCTCGGCTCGCTGACGGGGGGGGATTCCTATACCCTCAGCCTGCTGTGCGGGGAAAAGGATGAGCTGGATGCAAAATGGATAAACGTGGAGGACTTCGTCAAGCCCGCTTACGTCCCCTCGTTCACGTTTGATAAGGTGTTCTATCAGCCGGGTGACACAGCCGAAGGCACGTTCACGGCCACTTTCTTCGACGAGACGCCCGCCGCGGGCCTCTCGGTGAATCTTTCCATTTACAGCTTGGAGATGGATACGCAGATCGTGACCGACGCCGGGGGCAGCGGGACAACTTCGTTTACCATTGAGGATTCGCCGGAACCGAGGACCTGGTGGGCAGATGAAAAATGGTACGGTGCGTCCAACGCCGGGGGAGAGAACGAGAACTTCTATATCAACGATGTGTTCCCCGTCTTCTACCGGGATCTGATGCTCCTGGGGGAGACGGATGAGGAGACGAACGCGCTGACTATCCACACCAATGAGATCGCATTTTCTAATATTACTTCGAGAGAGGATATCCACGATAGGAAGAAGCTGACCGGCGCGGCGGTGGATACGGATGTCACAGTGGAAGTATACCGCCGGTATTATACAAGCAGAGAAACCGGATCGTATTATGATTTCATCCAGAAACGCCGCATACCGAGTTACAGCTACGACCAGCACAACGATCTGGTCGAGACCCGGACAGTCCACACCCAGAACGGCATGGTGATGCTCACCGATCTGCCGCGTTCGGACGCGGATTCCGCCTACTACTGTGAGCTCCGTGCCGCGGACAGCAAGGGCCGCCCGGTACAGGTGCGGGCATGGCTGGGGTTCGATGAGTACTTCTATGGCCGCGGGATCGATCACTACACCTTCCTGCGCAACGGTGTCACTGAGGATAGCGACTACCGCGATCAGTGGAGCTTCGGGGAAGAGACAGTGTACTATGATGTGCGCAACAACGGCCGCCTTGTCGAGGGTGGGAGCGTTCTCTATGCCATCGCCCAGCGTGGGTTCACGAAGGTGGATACCAGCACGTCGATGCGGGTGAGCGTGCCGTTTGACGAATCGCTCGTCCCGAATTACAGCATCGGCGGGGCGTACTTCGATGGGAAGCACGTCTTCGAGATCCCCTTCTCTGGCATGGGGTTTGATCCGTCCGGGAGGGAGCTGGCGATTGAGATTTCGCTGGATAAGGAGAAATACGCCCCCGGCGATACGGCAGAACTGGACATCGCTGTCGCCTATCCGGACGGACGGCCCGCGGCGGATGCGGCGGTGTCTGTGGGTGTGGTGGATGAGGCTGTCTTCGCGGTGCGGGAGCAGTATGTCGAGACACTGGAGGATCTCTATTCGTCCATCTATTACCCGGAGGTCTTCACGTTTTCTTCCTATATCCAGTACAATTTTGCCGGGAACGGTGGCGCAGAGAAGGGCGGCGGCGGAGGCGAGTCGGGTGTCCGGCGCGACTTTAAGAACACGGCCGACATGCTCACCGCGACCACGGACAGCGATGGGCACGCGCATCTGAGCATCGCACTGCCGGACAATATCACCTCCTGGCGCGCCACGGTGCAGGCGGTGACGCCGGACCTCTTCGCGGGGGATACGCGCCAGGCGCTGATCGTGACAGGGCGCTTCTTCATAAACGAGGTGCTGGCCGATCAGTATCTCTCCGGGGACAACGCGCAGGTCACACTGCGTGCCCACGGCAGCGGCATCGATCCGGATGCAATGGTGGATTACACGGTTCGGGTCGCTTCGGGGACACAGGTGGAAGAACACACGGCGTCCGGCCGGGCGCAGGAGGCGACAAGCATCCCGCTCGGGACATTGTATAAGGGGACGTATACCGTCACGATGGAGGCGAAGAGCGGGGAGATGCAGGATGCCGTGGAGCGGACGGTCAGCGTCCTGAACGGCGGGGTCGAGGCGACTGTGGTGTCTACATTCAGCTTGGCCGACGGAGTCAGTATCGACGCTTCTCGCTACCCGGTGACGCTCGGCTTCTATAATGAAGCGTACAGGATCTGGGCACGGGTGCTTGAGGAGGTGTCCGGCGCGGGCGGCATGCGCGCGGATGAGCGCATCGCGCGCCGGTATGCGGACGATGTCATGGCGCGTATGAACGATGAGGAAGGCAGTGTCCCGCCCGATGAAGACACGCTCACCGATGTCATCGCTCTCACCGGCAGTGTGAAGCTCTTCCCATACGACTCCGAGGATCTGGAATTGAGCACGCGGGCGCATCTGGCAGCGCCGGAATATCTGGTGGGGCTGGATCAGACACAGGTCTTCACCAATGCGCTGGGCAGCTTCTCCCTGAGCGGCGGGGATCAGCAGGCGGAGGCGCTGTGCTATCTGGGGCTGGCGGCGCATAAAAAGCCGGTGCTGACGCGTGTGCGCGCCATGCTGGAGAGCGGCGCCGTGACAGAGCGCTCGCGGATGTATCTGGCGGCGGCGCTCGCTGCCCTCGGCGATACGGACGGCGCAGCGGCCTGCTACCGGGACTATATCCGTCCGCGGCTCGGCGAGACAACGACCGCCGACGGGGAAGAGGCGCTGTATATCGACATGGACGGCGACATCAACGCCTCCCTGAAGGAGACGGCGATCGCGTCGCTGAGCGCGTCTATGACGCGCAGTCCGGACGCGGATAAAATCATGCAGTACCTGCTCCACAACCGTTCGACAGAGGATCTCTTCCTGCTGGAGGAGCTGGTCTACCTGCGCTGGATGCAGCCGCAGGGGAAGGAGAAGGCGAGTGTCAGCTACCGACGGGACGGCAAGACCCGGACACTCGACCTCGGCAAGATGGGCATGCGTTTCGTCCGCTTCGTCTATGAGGATTTTGAGCAGGCGGATATCCGCCAGAAGAACGGGAACGTGGGGGTCAAGGCGTTCTATACAGCCGGCATCCGCCAGGTGCAGCAGGCGGCGGCCGGGGAAGCGGATCTGCGCATTACGCGCACGATGGAGACGACCGACGGTTTGCCCATGCGGCCGGGGAGCATCGTCCGTGTCGTGCTCGAGGTGCAGACCGGCGACGAGCGGATCAATCCCTATCAGCTGGCCGTGAGCGACTACATCCCCTCGGGCATGCGCTGGCTGGGGATGGACTATATCGGCGAGGGGAGCGATCCCTTCGGCAAGGGTAGCTGGAGCGGCTGGCGGAACAACTCCCGGCAGGGCCAGCGCGTAAATTTCCTGTATGACGTGCAGGATCTGAATGGGGAGGAATATGACGAATTCGGCAACCTCATCCCACCGCAGCCGGGGGAGAAGACGTATCCGACCGAGGTGACGCTGACATATTACGTCCGCTGTGCCGCGCCGGGGGACTATGTCGTGGACGACGCGTTCGCCCGCTCGCAGGACGGTGTTCACTGGGGTGTCGGCGGCGCGCAGGAGCTGGTGACGATTGCGGAGTAAGCTGTTTTTATGTGCCGCGCTGGCGGCAGGGATCCTGCTCACCGGCGCGGCGCCCGGGGAATATCTCCCGTGCGATTACTATGACGAGGAGACGTTTCGGCGCAGTGTCACACTGGCTGAAGCCTATCCGCATGAGGGGACGCTGTGTGCGGGCGTGGTGCCGCATCATCTGCTGGCGGGGGAGATGATAGCATCGTTCTTCGCGGCAGCGGCCAAAGATGGGCCGTATGATACGGTGCTCTTTGTCGGGCCGAGCCATTATCCGACAGGGGCTGGCGCTGTCACGACGCGCAGCGGCTGGCAGACGGTGTTCGGCCCGGTGGAGAACGACCTGCCTCTGACAGCGTCGCTGCTGGGAGATCGCACTCTCGCAGCGCGTGTGGATGATGAAAATATGCGTCTGGACCACGCGGTAAGCGGGCTTATCCCGTATGTCGGGCATTACCTGCCGGGAGCGAAGGTGTCGGCGCTGCTTTTAGAAAATGGGTTGTCCCCGGCGAGGGTGCAGGCCGCGGCGGAGAGGGCGGCGGCAGCGGTGTCGGCAGAGGGGAAGCGGGTTCTGCTTGTCTGTTCCATCGACTTTTCGCATTACCTCATGCCGCAGGAGGCTGTCCTGCGGGACGAGGAGACGAGGCGGGCAGTGGAGGCGTTCGACTACAAAACGATCGCGCACTTTACCGACAGCAATATGGATTCCCCCCAGACCATGGCGGGATTCCTGCGTTCGGCAGAGGCGCAGGGCGTTGGGGAAGTGATGGTATTCGATCACAGCAGCTCGGACCGGATTCTGGAGGTATCTTCATCGGACCCCGCCTACCGGGAGGGAACAACGACGTATTTTATCCTTGGAGCGCTCGCCGCGGACTGATTGTCCGCGGCGGGTCTTGTTATTATTGGGAAAATGTGGTATGTTGTGAATGGATGGGACACTCCATCTCACCAGCGGGACCATCACCAACATCGGATCCGGACCGGCGCTTCAACTGAATACGGCCCCGCCGGGCTGGAACATTACGGCCACATTCCGCAGCCGTTTGGCATCCCCAGTGGAAGTGAACGGCAAGTCCTATGTCCCAAGCGGGTACAAAGTCGTGCAGCAGAGCGAAGATTACATGCTCGTCCGCGAATAAGTTTTGGATAAAACAGGGCAGAGCCCGGAACCATACGGTTCCGGGCTCTCGGTTTTACAGCCGGTTAGGCAATCGGGTACGCACCAGTGCCGGGATTCGGCTTGGAGGCGTTGTTATCCGAATTGTCATCGTCATTCACATTGTCCTCGACGGGCTCTTTAATCAGGTTGCCGCCCTCGTACTCAACTTCGGTCACGAGGTAGGTGCCGAGGTTCTTAGTCTGGAACTTGAAGCCGTCGGAATTGTAGTCGTAGTCGGTGATGCGGGTGATGTCGCCGGTCTTCTTGTCGTACTCATACAGGAACGCGTCGTTATCCGCGTCGATGAGAACCGTCACCGGGTGCGCAAACTTCGGCGTGCCGATGAAGTCATAGTAATCTACATCCGCGTCCTCAAAGAAGTCCGCGATCTCTTCGATCTCATCCGTAATGACGCGCAGATTCTCTTTGTCCGTGCCGTAGTTGCCGTCGAAGTACAGGTCGACGTACTGGTTCACGGAGATGCGGGTCTCCTCGTCGATGGGCACGTCAAAGTTGAAGATGGA
>CATJVQ010000061.1 GCA_949743955.1 uncultured Oscillospiraceae bacterium
CTTCAGGTCATCAATATTACTGTAGGTATCCTGATTTATCTGCCATTTATTCGTTTGATGGACAGACGGGCAGTGCAAAAGGAATCCCTGAAGGATAACAATACGGCTCTGTTAAAAAATACACTGAATACGGTGGCTGAGAAAATCCATAGCTCCACAGGTGAAATCAACGGGGAGATTACAGATTTTTCAATCATCTTGGGAAGCATTGTCAGAGATTTGAATGTGCTCTCTGCTCAGATGCAACAACAGATACAGTTGATACATACCTGTGACAAATATATGCAGACCATTGATACCTTGGCGGGAAACACAGATACCAGCATCAAAATCGTTTTGCAAAATATAGAAAAAACGAACGCTCTATCCATGACAGGCACACAGAACTTGCAGCAAACGAGGCAGGAGCTGGAGGGAATCTTTTTCTCCACACAAAAAACAAATGAATTGGCCAGTCAGCTAAATCTGCGCTGTGAGCAGCTGGAAGGAATCTTAAAAAGCATTGAGGACATATCCATACAAACGACTACTCTTTCACTCAATGCCTCGATTGAGACGACGCGAGCCGATGTTCATGGCAAAGGGTTTTCCGTGATGGCCGCCAATATAAAAGACCTGTCGGAAACAACAGCAAGGGCCGTTTCCGATATCAGGGGTTTGTTACAGGGGATGAAAGCGGATACATCTGATATGATTGAGCGATCTGAAGTTAGTTTGAGGCAGGTAGAAACCGGACTGCAGCAGGTGATGGACGCCAACCGGCTGTTCGGTGAAGGTGTGGGGAATATTCACAATATTCAAGCACAGTGTCATTCGGTTCTTAAGTACAGCGGCGAGGTAATCGGTGAATTGCAGCAAATCAATGAACAAATCCGGGCAACCAGCCGTTTCTTAGCAGAAACAGCATCCAATACGTCGGATTTGGCTGCACAGGTTTGCGACAGGTCGGATGAGTCCAAAGAAATGGTGCAAAAGCTGCGGAAGCTGAATGTGGAAACAAGCCTTTTGACAGAGAATGCGCTTGAGAACCTTGAAAGATAGGTAATTGCTGGTGCTGACATAAATAATGCACAAAAAGGTTTACGGACTGTGCTTTGAGCGGGGGCACCTGATGATATATATCAGGGCATTTGCTTGCGGGTATTGTCCCGAATTCGGGATAAAACTTGCAAGCAATGCTTTCTTGTACAGAAGGATTATTTCCGCAGATTTTCCGTACCCGGAAAACCTGCGGAAACGCTTGTTGGCGACATGTCCGCCCCTGAAGATCGTTATCTGTGGTAACGGCTGCGTGGTCCGTTGGACGCTTAGAAATTCAGATGGATGATTTCCAAAAATAAAAAATGCCATGTAATCAAATAACTTTTTACATGGCATTTTTTATTTTTCCGTTTACCTGGTATTCATCATAATTTGGTGAATGCTTCCTTATGGCTCCCTGTCATTTCCCGGCGGGATTTTTTTGACGCTCAGTCCATTAAAGGCTCCTCTTCGTACTCCTCAGCGTGCAGCAGCGGCCCGCAGATGTGGACATTGAGCCACCCTACAAGCGGCCCCATAAAGAACGCGAGGATGACAGTGGCGATTCCTATCACTCCCCCGAACGCGAAGCCGACAGCGGTCGTTACGCAGTCCAGAAGAATCTTAACAAGGCGGTAATTCCAGTGCGTCTTGTGCGTGAGGATGAACCAGACAGCGTCGTAGGGAGCGATGCCCAGGCCGCTGCGGGTATAGAGCGCCGTGCCGAACGAAACGACGATGATGCCTGAAATCATCAGCGCCAGCCGCGCGGGGAGGCTCTCCGGAACGATGACGGGGACAAGGCTGTCGATAAAGTCGACAGTTTTGCCGATGAGCACCATGTTGGCCACCGTGGCGATGCCGATGAGGTTCCGCCCGAAGAAGAAGACGAACACCAGCAGCACAAGGTTGAGGATCACCTGCCATGTGCCGAACGGCAGCCCGACCCTGGCCGCGATGGCCATATTCATGCAGGTGAACGGATCCGTGCCGTAACCGGCACGTTCATAGAGAGCGACCGCGAAGCCGGTGATGAACAGCGCCAGAAACATCAGAATCACGCGCCGCAGATTGGTTTTGTTTAAATATCCTTTCATGAAGCAACCCTCTTATTTGATGTCAAACCCGAAACCGAAGAGGCCGTTTTCCTCATACCAGGAGAAACGGGCTTCGCTGTCGGCAAAACGCCAGTGAGCGGGGCAAGTGGTGTCCATCCAGTCCAGCGGCTCGGCAGAGCCCTCCTGCCGCGAGGCGAGCACCATTGCCGCCGAAAGCTCCTGCATTTCGTCCGCACGCAGGAGGCCGGGCTTGGCGGAGACAAAGAGCGGTGTCGTGCTCTTGGCGAGCAGGCCTGTCCACTGCCGGTTCTTTTCCCAGGGGATAGTCCCCATTACGCCCACGCAGTCCGCGTCGATATCGAAGAAAGCGCGGTGCTGCGGCATGCGGAACGCGAGCGTATTCGGGCCGATGAGGCGTGTCCGCTCCCAGTGCTTGCCGCTTGTATCGTCGCCGGTGCGCTGGAGGTGCATCAGTCCCGCGCCCAGATGACCCACACAGTTGCAGCCGAGGACATAGGCCCCATTCGCCCCCTCCAGGACCGCCCGGTAAAACCCGACGATGATCTCCGCCGACGTGCGGGAGCGATCGGCAAAATGCCAGCCGTCCGCCGTGACGAACGGGTTCATCTCGAACCCCCAGCGCCCAAAGATATCGAAGGTGGAGAAATCATGTTTGATGAGGCGGTATCCCCAGTCCGAGAGGCGGCGCACTGTCCCCCGCACGAAGTCCAGCACCTCCGGCAGCGACGGATCCAGCACGTCCGGTTCCCGCGAGAGGCGCCAGCTCTCGGGCAGGGAGTCCTCCTTTGTTGTAAGCAAAAGGCGCACCCAGATGCCCGGGCGGCATCCGGCCGAGACAATCGCCCCGGCCAGCCCCGGCATATCCGGGAACTTCTCGTTCCCACGGTCCCACGGCCCGCCGTTGCAGGTGGTGATGTCGTGGGCGTACTGCCACCCGTCGTCGATGACCATGAACGGGCGGTTTTCACAGTCCTTTGTCAGCCGGCTGAGGTAGTCCGTATCGGAGAGGATCTCGTCGTGGGACGAAAAGCCGTAAGCGTAATACCAGTTGTTGCTCCCGTACACCGGCTCGGCGGGATGCAGCGGATCCGGGCACATCGCCCGGCAGAAGCGCTGCGCCGCCGAAAATGCGCTCCCCTCATAGACAGCCGAGACCACCTCGCACACGTTGAGCGTCCGCCCGGAGAGGAGCACGCCCTCGCCGCCGCACCGCACGTCCAGCCACAGCGTGACACCCGCCGGATCCGCCTGCCAGAAGCACATTGCCCCCGGCCGCACCCGGACACCGTATCCGGCTGTGACACCGTCCGCACTGGCGAGGAAATACCACGGCATCGCACGCGCCGCACTCATGCCGCGCCACTCAAGATCGGCATAGCTGCGCTCCCACGTGTCGCCCAGAAAGCGGCAGCCGGCGGGGAAGGAGAGATCCCACCGCAGCCGGATAAAGCACAACGATGTCTCCGACGCCGTTGCACGGACGCGCAGCGCGTCCGCTTCGGTATCGAAAGCGAGATGGACATCGTTCCACTCTGCGCAGCCGGGCGTGAGGGAGACGGCGTTATCGTAATTTCCATCGGTCATCAGAACGACGCGGTCAGGTACACGAAGGACAGTCTGCATAAATTTCCTCCTCAATCGGATGTCTGCTCAATTTTTGCGGGCCTTTTACAGATCCACACTCTGCCGCCTCGTGACATGGCAGCTCATATTGACAGCGGCGGGGAGCCCGGCGATATGCGTCGGGGCCGCCTCAATGCGCACACCCAGCGCTGTTGTCGCCCCGCCGAAGCCCTGCGGGCCGATGCCCAGCGCGTTGATTTCCCCAAGGATGCGCTCCTCCAGCGCGGCGTAAAACGGGTCAGGGTTCGGGCAGTCGAGCGGACGCAGCAGCGCCCGCTTCGCCAAGAGCGCGACGGAGTCGAATGTCCCGCCCACGCCCACGCCGACGACCACCGGCGGACACGGGTTCGGCCCGGCCCCTCGGACAGCGTCCACCACGAAGGAGACAAAGCCCTCCACCCCGTCGGACGGTTTTAACATCCGCAGGGCGGACATGTTTTCCGATCCGAATCCCTTCGGGGCGAGAGTCAGGCGGACCCTGTCCCCCTCCACAATGTCCACATGCAGGAAGGCCGGGGTGTTGTCACCCGTGTTCACGCGCCGCAGCGGATCCCGGACGATGGACTTGCGCAGCCCCGCGTATCCCCGCCGGACACCCTCGTCAATCGCTTCGCGCAGGCTCCCGCCCGTGAGGCGGATATCCTGCCCCAACTCCAGAAAGACACAGGCCGCGCCCGTGTCCTGGCAGAGGGGGAGGGAATCCTCTCTGGCCGCGGCGATATTCTCAAGGAGCGTGTCGAGGATGCCCTGGGCATCTGGCCACGGCTCGGCTTGGCGGCTGCGGCGGACAGCTGCCTCTACGTCGCACGGGAGGGCGACGTTCGCCTCCTCACACAGTCTGGCGAGCGCGTCCGCGAGGGCAGAAACGTTCAGTTCCCGCACGGTCAGCCCTCCTTCCGGGCCGCGCCGGTCCTCACGGCGGCTTCCGCGACAGCTTTCGCCACCGCCTGTGTCACACGCTTATCAAAGATACTCGGGATAATGTACTCCGCCGAGAGCTCGCTCTCGCTGATAATGGAGGCAATGGCCTCTGCGGCGGCCCGCTTCATTGCTGTGTTAATGTCGCGCGCCCGCACGTCGAGCGCGCCCCGGAAGATGCCGGGAAAGGCGAGCAGGTTGTTGATCTGGTTGGGGAAGTCGCTTCTCCCCGTGCCCATGACGCGCACCCCCGCCGCGACAGCCTCGTCGTAGAGGATTTCCGGCGTGGGGTTGGCCATGGCAAAGACGATGGGATCCGCGGCCATGGTGCGGATCATCTCCGGCTTTAAGACTCCCGGCGCCGAAACGCCGATAAATACGTCCGCTCCGCATAGAGCATCGGCCAGCGTGCCGGTGAGGCGGCGCGGGTTCGTGCAGTCGCAAAGCCCCGCCTTATGCCCCTCGAGCCCTGCCGGGCGGCCGGGATAAAGGATGCCGAACTCGTCGCACGCGGTGATGTCCCGCGCCCCGCAGGAGAGGAGCATGCGGATGATGGCTGTCCCGGCCGCGCCCGGGCCGGAGAGGACGATGCGGATAGCCTCCATACGCTTCCCGACGAGCCGCAGCGCGTTCATGAGCGCCGCTGTCACGACGATGGCCGTGCCGTGCTGATCGTCGTGGAAGACGGGGATCTCGAGCTCCTCCTCGAGGCGCCGTTCAATCTCGAAGCACCTCGGGGACGAGATGTCCTCCAGGTTTACCCCCCCGAACCCCGGGGCGATAAGCTTCACGGTGCGGATGATTTCCTCCGGATCGGTCGTGTCCAGGCAGACGGGTACGGCGTCCACGCCGCCGAACGCCTTAAAAAGGGCGGCCTTGCCCTCCATCACGGGCAGCGCCGCCTTGGGCCCGATGTTCCCGAGCCCTAAGACTGCGGTACCGTCCGTGATGACGGCGACCATATTCCCTTTGGTGGTATAGTCATACACAGTATCCGGATTCCTGTGGATTTCCCGGCACGGCTCGGCCACCCCCGGCGTGTACGCGAGGGAGAGATCCTCGCGTCCGGCGAGAGGTACCCTGCTCACAACCTCCAGCTTGCCGCGGTGCTCGCGGTGCAGCCGGAGCGCGCGCTGTTCCAGTTCTCCCATGGTGAAGCCCTCCTGTCAGTCGGTGAAGATTTCGCGCGCCGCGGCGCCCAGTCCCGCTAGGCGCTGTAATTCGCTGGGGATGATGATCTTTGTCGCCTTGCCGTCGGCGGCCTTCTGGAAGGCCTCGAGCCCCCGCAGGGACAGCACCGCCTCGCTCGGGGACGCCTCGTTGAGCATGCGGATACCGTCGGCGACGGCCTGCTGCACGGTGCGCACCGCCTGCGCTTCGCCCTCGGCCTCGAGGATCTTCTGCTGGCGCACGGCGTCCGCCCGGAGGATGGCGGATTCCTTCTCCGCCTGCGCCCGAAGGATGGCCGATTCCTTTTCGCCCTCGGCGACAAGGATCTGGCTGCGCTTCTCGCCCTCCGCGCGCAGGATGGACTCGCGCCGCTGACGTTCGGCTTTCATCTGCTTCTCCATCGCGTCCTGAATCTCGCTGGGCGGGATGATGTTCTTGAGCTCCACCCGGTTGACCTTGATGCCCCATTTATCCGTGGCGGAGTCGAGGATAGCGGTGATTTTGGTGTTGATAACGTCGCGCGAGGTGAGGGTGTGGTCGAGCTCCATCTCGCCGATGATGTTGCGCAGCGTTGTCGCGGTCAGGTTTTCGATGGCGGAAATCGGGTTCTCGACACCGTAGGTAAACAGCTTCGGATCCGTGACCTGATAGAAAACGACATTGTCGATCTGCATGGTGACATTATCCTTGGTGATGACAGGCTGGGGCTTGAAGTCGACAACCGTCTCCTTTAAGCTCACGCGCTTGGCGATGCGGTCGAAGAACGGCATCCGGAAATGGACGCCCGTCTCCCAAGTCTGGTGGTACGCGCCGAGGCGTTCGAGGACGTAGGCATTCGCTTGCGGCACAATCTTGATGCACGAGACAAGCGTAATCAGGATGATGAGAACGAGCAGGGTGATGACGATGAACGGGATCATGAAGAAACCTCCTCTTCAGTAATGGGGCGGACAATGAGCTTTACCCCGTCGATACGCAGGACGGATACGGCGGTGTCTTTGGGGATGGGCGAACCGCCCTCACTGCGGGCGGACCATGAGAGCCCGCCGACGAGCACGCGCCCGGCCTCCTTAAGATTGTCTACATCCTCGGTGACGACACCCCGCGTTCCGACAACGGCGTCGGCATTGGTCTTGACACGCCGCCGGGTGAGTATACGCGCCGCAAAGGGGCGGCTGGCCAGCAGCGCCAGGCAGCTCACGAAGACAAAGACGCAGAGCTGTACCGCCAGCGGCACGCCGGTAAGCGAGACGCAGGCTGTCACAGCCGCGCCGAGAGCGAACCAGATGGAGACGAGCTGAGGTGTCGCGGCTTCAATAAGCACGAGCACGACGCATAACCCCAGCCAGAGAAACGGGAACCACATACGCACACTCCTTTCGCCCTCTTATTGTACCACTGGAAAGGGCGCTTCACAAGCGTCCGGGAAAAATAAATGGGAGCGCCCCTCATTCATCTGTCATGGGAGGCGCCCCTTCATATGGCGATTAAAATTTACAATTTATCCCCAGCAGGCGCTGGGCGCTGCCGGACTCGATACACTCGAGCTCCCGGTCGGAGAGGCCGAGCGAGAGGAGAAAATCATGCGAGACGGCCGGAGACTGCCAGGGGCAGTCGCTGCCGAACAGGATGCGCTCCGCCCCGTGGCGGGACACGATGCGCCCCGCCTGCTCCGGGGAGAGCGTCCCGCCGCAGAAGGAGGTGTCGAGGAAGACATCCTTCCCGACCAGATCCTCCTCCACGGCATCCCAGCAGCGGAAGCCGCCAAAATGTGCGCATATTATCCGCAGCTTCGGGAATTCGCGCGCGACGGAGGCGAGCATCCGGGGCGTGGCGTGGATATGCTCGGGCGAGAAGGGATCGAGCCCCGCGTGAAAGCAGACGGTCAGGCCTAACTGGCAGAGTGTGTCATAGAGGGGCCAGAGGCGCCTCTCGTCCGCGTCGAAGCCCTGATAGTCCGGGTGGAGCTTCACACCCGGCAGTCCCGCCGCCTTAAGACGCGCCGCCTCGTCGAGAGCGTCCGGCGCATCGGGGTGGACGCTGCCGAAGCAGATAAACGGCCCCTGCCCGTGGAGCTCGAGGGCGAACCGGTTGACGTTCGCCATCTGCCTTGGATTTGTCGCCACGTGCATGACGACCGCCCGGTCCACGCCGCTCTCCCGAAGTACCGCCTCCGTCCCGGCGGCGGTGCCGTCCGTGACGGGGGCGATGCCGCTCGT
The DNA here is from genome assembly GCA_949743955.1 of uncultured Oscillospiraceae bacterium. Classification (GTDB taxonomy): domain Bacteria; phylum Bacillota; class Clostridia; order Oscillospirales; family Ruminococcaceae; genus Harryflintia. Next base: position 8,030 of record CATJVQ010000061.1, read on the forward strand.
CTCGGAGAGGGCCCCGAGCGCACGGGGAGCGAGCTTATCCGGAAACAGGTGCGTGTGAAAGTCGATGAGCATCCCGGTCCCTCCCGTATCAGCCGAGGGCGGCGAGGCTTTCGAGGATCTTTTCGAGCCGGTCCTTCGCCTTCTGGAGCTTTTCACGCTCCGCGTCGACAACCTTCTGCGGCGCGCGCTCGACAAAGCTTTTGTTCTCCAGCTTTTTGCCGAAGAACTCAACATCCTTCTCGGCGGCCTCCCGTTCGCCCCGGAGGCGTTCGCGCTCCTTCTCAAGGTCGATGAGCTCCCCGAGCGGGATGAAGATACGCGCATCGTCGGTAACGGCCTGCACAGCGCCGGGGATGTCGAAGGAGTCCCCTGTCTCGACCCCGGAGGCGGAGCACAGCCGCTCGATAAACGGGCGCGCGGCGATATAGACGTCGGGGGAGGCGGTGGCGATATGCAGGTTCGCCTTGCGGGAGGGCGGAACGTTCATGGAGGAACGGAGCGTGCGCACCGCACGGATGAGCGAGACCACCCGCTCGAACGCGGCCTCCTCATCCGGGAAGGCGAGGGCTTCGTCGTACACAGGCCAGGCGGCGGCCATGATGCTGCCGTTCTCTCCCGGCAGCGCCTGCCAGATCTCCTCTGTGATGAACGGCATGAACGGATGCAGCAGGCGGAGGATCCCGCCCATGACCGCTGTCAGCACACGCTGGGCGTTCACGGCGTCCGCGCCGCCCGCGGCGATGCGGGATTTTGTCAGTTCGATGTACCAGTCGCAGTAGACATCCCAGATAAAGTCATAGAGCTTCTGCACGGCCACGCCGAGCTCAAATTTCTCCAGATTCTCCGTCACCTCGCGCACGAGCGTGTTGTAGCGGGAGAGGACCCATTTGTCCTCGAGCGTGAGTGTCTGCGGCAGGGCGAGGGAGTCCACCTCGTCTGAGAGGTTCATGAGGATGAAGCGGCTCGCGTTCCAGAGCTTGTTGGCAAAGTTGCGGCTGGATCCGATCTTTTCCTGCGAGAAGCGCATGTCGTTGCCGGGGGAATTGTTCGTGGCGAGGGTGAAGCGCAGCGCGTCCGCGCCGTACTGGGCGATGACCTCGAGCGGATCGATGCCGTTGCCGAGGGATTTGGACATCTTGCGCCCCTGCGCGTCGCGGATGATGCCGTGAATGAGCACGGTATCGAACGGCGCCTTCCCGGTGTAGCCCACACCGGAGAAGATCATGCGCGCCACCCAGAAAAAGATGATGTCGTAACCGGTGACAAGCGTGGACGTGGGGTAGAAGTAATCGAGCTCCGGCGTCTTGTCCGGCCAGCCGAGGGTGGAAAACGGCCAGAGGGCGGAGGAGAACCAGGTGTCGAGCGTGTCCTCGTCCTGGCGGATGTGCCCGCTCCCGCAGTGCGCGCACTTTTCGGGCGGATCGATGGAGACAGTGATTTCCCCGCACTCCTCACAGTACCACGCCGGGATGCGGTGCCCCCACCAGAGCTGGCGGGAGATGCACCAGTCGCGGATGCCCTCCATCCAGTTGTGGTAGGTTTTGGAGAAGCGTTCGGGCACGAAGCGGACGGAGCCGTCCTTGACCGCGTCGATGGCGGGGCCGGCGAGGGGCTTCATGCGCACGAACCATTGCAGGCTCACGCGCGGCTCAACCTCATGGTGGCAGCGGTAGCAGCTCCCGACATTGTGGCTGATGTCCTCGGTGCGCACGAGGTACCCGCCCGCCTCCAGATCGGCAACGATGGCTTTTCTCGCGGCGTAGCGGTCGAGCCCCTGATATTTGCCGCCGTTTTCGTTGATGGTGGCGTCCTCATTCATGACATTGATAACGGGCAGATTGTGCCGCAGCCCGACCTCGAAGTCGTTCGGGTCGTGGGCGGGAGTGATTTTCACGACGCCCGTCCCGAAATCCATTTCGACGTATTCATCCGCCACGATGGGGATCTCGCGCCCGACGAGCGGGAGCGTGAGCGTCTTGCCGACGAGGGCCTTATAACGCTCATCGTCCGGGTGCACGGCGACGGCTGTATCGCCGAGCAGCGTTTCCGGGCGCGTGGTGGCCAGTTCGAGCCAGCCGCTGCCGTCGGACAGCGGGTAGCGCAGGTGCCAGAAATGCCCGGCCTTGTCTTCATACTCGACCTCGGCGTCGGAAATCGAGGTGCGGCAGTGCGGGCACCAGTTGATGATGCGTTCGCCCCGGTAGATGAGCCCCTTATCGTAGAGCGTTTTGAAGACGGTGCGCACCGCGCGGGAGCAGCCGTCGTCGAGGGTGAAGCGCTGGCGGTCCCAGTCGCAGGAGGAGCCCATTTTCTTGAGCTGCTCCACGATGCGTCCGCCGTACTTTTCGCGCCACGCCCAAGCGCGATCTAAGAACCCGTCGCGTCCGAGGTCCTCTTTGGTGATGCCCTCCTCCCGCATCGCCTCGACGATCTTCGCCTCCGTGGCGATGGAGGCGTGATCCGTGCCTGGAAGCCAGAGGGCCTCGTATCCCTGCATGCGCCTAAAGCGGATGAGCGTGTCCTGAAGGGTGCAGTCCATCGCGTGGCCGAGGTGGAGCTGACCGGTGATGTTCGGCGGCGGCATCACGATGGTGTACGGCTTCTTCTTCGGGTTCGGCGACGCCTTAAAGTACCCCCCGTCCAGCCACATCTGGTAGATGCGGTCCTCGAACTGGGAGGGATCGTACGTCTTGTCCAACTGTTTTTTCATGTTTATCTTCCTCTCATCTGCTTTCCGAAAATCCTGCTGTGCTGAATTCATCCTCAATTTTGAAGATTGATATAAAAAAACCGCCCCGGAAAAACCGGAAGCGGATTTGCACCGTCGGGAGCGCGATCAGTCAGCGCCGGGCGGACAAAGCAGCAACCGGTGTCCCCTCTGCGACGACGCTGACGACGATACGTCCTGCCATCTTATCCGCCCTCCTTCAATAATATATTAATTTAGACTTTAGCACAACCGCTCGGGTTTGTCAAGATCCCTGCGGCGGCATCCTTGACAGAACACCGCCGTTTCGTGTATACATAAATAAAGGGCACCACAGCAAGCGGCCAGCCCGTTATGGTTAATGGTTTACTTGGAAACCGTCACCTGCCGGGGTGGCGGTTTCTGCGTTTTACGATGATCGTGACCGTAAAGATCCCAATATGTATCGTAATGCGCATGACCATATCTCCCTTCCGGGGTGGTGTAGTCATGCGCCTGCCGTTTGTTATGGCGCCGCCTTTATTGCAACAGGGGATGATATCTTTTGTCAATCATCCCCTGTTTTTCATTTCAGGGTGCATAGAAAGCCGGAAAAATGCGGTGGAAGCGGGAGGGAAAGTGTGGTATACTATCGTCATACAGGCTTGTATTTTTGAAGAAGAGGGGCGGACAAATGAAAAATCCAGTCGTTACGATTCAGATGGCGGGAGGCGGTGTTATTAAAGCGGAGCTTTACCCTGAAACGGCGCCGAACACGGTCAACAATTTCCTCTCGCTGGTGGAGAAGGGATTCTATGACAGAACCATCTTCCACCGCGTCATTCCGGGATTCATGATCCAGGGAGGCGATCCGGACGGCACGGGCATGGGCGGCCCCGGATATACGATTCCGGGAGAGTTCGAGGACAATGGGTTTCACAATCCGCTGCGGCATGAGGCGGGTGTCCTCTCAATGGCGCGCGCCATGCACCCGGACAGCGCAGGCAGCCAGTTCTTCATCATGGCCGAAGCGGCTCCTCATCTCGACGGGCAGTACGCCGCGTTCGGGCGCGTCCTCGAGGGGATGGAGGAAGTGAAGCGCATCGTCTCCGCGAAGAGAGACCGCGCCGACCGCCCGTATGAAGATCAGGTCATGGAAAAGGTGACCGCCGAGACATTCGGCGAGGAATACCCGCAGCCCGAAACGCTGGGCGACAAATAGGAAGGAGAGAGAAACATGGGAACTCCACACAACAGCGCCGCTCCCGGGGATATCGCCAAAACTGTTCTGATGCCGGGCGATCCGCTGCGCGCTAAGTTCATCGCGGAAAAGTATTTGGAAAACCCCGTCTGCTTTAACGAGGTCCGCGGCATGCTCGGCTATACGGGAACGTATCGCGGAAGCCCTGTCTCCGTCATGGGTTCGGGGATGGGCATGCCCTCCATCGGCATCTATTCCTATGAACTCTACACGGTCTACGGGGTGGATAATATCATCCGCATCGGTTCGGCCGGATCCTACTCCCCGAAGGCGAAGATTTACGACGTCGTGCTCGCCACGGGCGCGTGGAGCGAGTCGTCGTTCGCGCGCGTGCAGAGCGGCGAGACGGCGGACATGCGCTATCCGTCGGATGAACTTTGCGAGAAGCTCCGCCGATCGGCGGAAAGGGCGGGCGTGCCGCTCATTGAGGGTGTTGTCCATTCGAGCGATGTCTTCTATCAGCAGGACACCTCCCCCTATTTTGAGCGCCTCCGCGAGGAGCACGGGTGCCTGTGCGTGGAGATGGAGTCGTTCGCGCTCTTCCACAATGCTGCCGTTCTCGGCAAAAACGCCGCGTGCCTGCTCACGATTTCGGACTCGTTCGTCTCCAAAGAGGTCACGACCCCCGAGGAGCGCCAGACCTCCTTCACCCGCATGATGGAGGTTGCCCTGGGAATATAAACAATGTGCGCCCGGGAGGAAACGGAGCCCTGTTCTTCCATTTCGCGCCCGGCGGCCCCCAGGTGCCGAAGCCTGAGCCTTATAAAAAAGTTATGGTTTGACCGCTTGCGGCCAAAATTTGACTTCTATGAAGTCAAAAATAACTTTTTATAGGAACCGCCGCATAGGCGGCGGTTCCGTGCTTCTCAAGCGGGATAAAATATGATATAATAGCCGCAAAGCGGCTATTATATCATGATTCGTTCGGCCCTATAGATCCTGCCATTATCGCCGCGCTTTTGCGGCAGAATAGAAATACCAACACGAATGGAGAGAGGCTATGCGCTGGCTTTACCGTCTCGAACGGAAATATGGGAGGTTCGCCATTCCCAACCTGATGATCTATATTACGCTGACGATGCTGGCTGTATATATTTTACAGGGCGTGGTGGGCATCCCGGTAATGTCGTGGCTTTCCTTCTCCCGTACCGCCATCCTGCGCGGGCAGATTTGGCGGCTCATTACGTTCGTCTTTTCTCCGCCCGGGAGCGGAGTGCTCACGGTCGTTATTGCCCTGTACTTTTACTACTTCATCGGCTCTTCGCTCGAAAACGCGTGGGGCGCGTTTCAGTTTAATGTCTATTATCTGTGCGGCATCCTCGGCGCGATTGCCGCGGGACTTATCAGCGGCAGTACAACCAACACGTATCTGAACCTGTCTCTCTTTCTCGCGTTTGCGCAGCTCTATCCCGAGCAGCGCGTGCTGCTGTTCTTTATTATCCCCGTTAAGGTTAAATGGCTCGCGTGGGCCGACTGGGCCCTCTTCGGGCTTCAGTTTCTCGCCGGCGTCTTCTATGGCTTTGTCTATAAGGACTGGTCCACCTGTGCGGCCATTCTGATGTCGCTTGTAAACTTTTTCCTCTTCTTCGGCCCTGATTTCATCGACCGGTGGAAAAGTAATCGCCGGTACAGCGCCACGCGCCGCAACTGGCGCAGGGAGATGGGGGACAGGCGCTGGTAATTCCAACTATTCAGTCATAAGGAGTGATGGACATGACCTTCTGGCCCTATGAGACCGTATTCTATCAGTTTTATCCGCTCGGGATGTGCGGCGCGCCGCAGGAAAACGACGGCGTATGCGTTCCGCGCATCCGGCGGGTACTGGGCTGGGTGGATCACCTTAAAAAACTCGGGGTGGGTGCGGTCTATTTTTCCCCCATCTTCGAGAGTGACCGCCACGGCTATGATACGCGCGACTACCGCAAAATTGACTGCCGCCTCGGAGCGAACGAGGACTTCGCCGAAGTAAGCCGGGCGCTACACGAGGCGGGTATCCGTGTCGTGCTCGACGGGGTGTTCAATCATGTCGGGCGGGGCTTCTGGGCATTCCAGGATGTCCTTAAAAACCGGGAGGCGTCGCCGTACCGGGACTGGTTCCACATCAACTTCGGCGGCAACGACGCGTATAACGACGGACTGTGGTACGAGGGCTGGGAGGGGCACTATGAACTCGTAAAGCTCAATCTCCGCAACCCAGCGGTTGTGGATCACATCCTCGAATGCGTGAACGGCTGGGTGCGAGATTTTGATATCGACGGCCTGCGTTTGGACGTGGCGTACTGCCTAGACAAGGATTTCCTGCGCCGCCTGCGTTCGCACTGCGACGCGATGGGCCGGGACTTCTTCCTCGTGGGCGAGACACTGCACGGGGATTATAATCAGTACATGGGGGATGGACTGCTGCACAGCGTGACAAACTATGAGTGCTACAAGGGGCTTTATTCGAGCTTCAACTCAATGAACCTGTTTGAGATCACGCATTCGCTCCTGCGGCAGTTCGGGCCGGAGAACTGGACGCTCTATAAGGGGAAGCACCTGCTCTCGTTTGTGGACAACCATGACGTGACAAGGGTAGCCTCGATCCTCCAGAACGAGCGGCATGTCCCGCTCATCTACGCGCTGCTGTTCGGCATGCCGGGCATCCCGTGCCTCTATTACGGCAGCGAGTGGGGGATGAAGGGCGAAAAGGGCCGCGGCGCCGGGGGAGACGATGCCCTGCGCCCGGCGGTGGAGACGCCGGAGTGGAATGAACTCACGGACTGGATAGCGCTGCTCGCCAAGGCGCGGGCGGGTTCGCGCGCGCTCTGCGATGGGGACTTTCATTCGCTCGTGCTCACAAACCGGCAGGTCATCTTCGAGCGCGCGGCAGAGGGCGAGCGGGTGCTCGTCGCCGTCAATGCGGACGATAAGCCGTATATCGCGCATTTTGACGCGCGTGCGGGCCGGGCCGTGGATCTCATCACGGGAGAGACGCACGACTTCGGCGGCGGGAGCGAGCTGCCCCCCTACAGCGCCGCATTCTGGAAAGCAGAATAAGAAGAGGCCGCAGAGAGTCTAAAACAAAAAAGCGCCGCCCCGGCCGGGGCGGCGTTCAGACTGCCGAAGTAGCGGTATCATCCGAGGAAGCCGAGGTGCTCGAAAAGGATTTTTACTCCCATCAGAATGAGCACCGCGCCGCCGAAGAGCTCGGCCCTCGCCTTGAAGCGCGCGCCGAAGACACTGCCCAGCCCCACGCCCGCGCAGGAGAGGAAAAGTGTCACCGCGCCGATGAGGCTCACGGCGGGCACGATGTCCACCTGCAAAAACGCGAGCGATACGCCGACAGCGAGCGCATCGATGCTCGTGGCGACAGCGAGGGGCAGCATCGCGCGCGCACCGAAGTTTGCAGAGACGTCCTCCTCCTCTCCGGAGAGCGCTTCGCGGCACATGTTCAGCCCGATAACCCCGAGCAGGACGAACGCTATCCAGTGATCGAACCGGGCGATAAGGGTCTGAAACTGGCGGCCGAGCAGGAAGCCGATGAGCGGCATCAGGGCCTGAAAGCCGCCGAAATAGAGCCCGGCTGTCAGGGCGTGGCGGGGCGTGACGCGGGAGACAGCCAGCCCCTTGCAGATGGAGACAGCGAACGCATCCATGGCCAGCCCCACGGCGATCAGTGTCAGTTCCCACAGGCTCACAGCGCCCACTCCTTTTGGTTTTCTTTCCATTATCCTCCCTGAACCCGCTGTTGTCAATGCTTTTCTGTCGTTTGGGTGTTACGTTCTGTAAATTCGCCCTTGGGGAGGAAGCGGTGGAAACGCCGGGTAAACCGACCGGATCCGGGAGAGTTTTCCCCCGCCCTGTTTCGGACAATCCACCGGGGATAAAGCGGATGTTTCCACGGTTTCCACAGGGTTTTCCACAACTTGGACGCCGGTTTTTCCGTTTGGTTGTGGAAAAGCATGTGGAAAGAGTGAAAAACATGGGTTCGTATTGGATATTACCGGGTGTACAAAACGCAGAACTTGCCGGAACAGGGGTAATCTGGTATACTGGAATCATCGGGCCGCCCGCGAGTATGTGCGGCATTATGGGGAACAGATAAGGGGGAACTAAGAACAGAATGGATGTGCGGGTTTCGGACATTCTGGTAATGAAGAAGCAGCATCCGTGCGGGGGGAACCGCTTTCTGGTGCTGCGCAGCGGGATGGATTTTAAAATCCGCTGTCTCGGCTGCGGACATGAGGTGATGGTGGCGCGCAGCAAGTGCGAGAAAAACATTAAGTCCATCATTCGTGCGCCGCATCCGGACGCGGCTAAGGAGGAGCCGGTTTTATAAATTTTTATGCGCGGAGGGGCGGAATGCCGGAAAGAAGGATGGGAGAATGAATTTTGAAAAGCTGGATGGGGTCGCGGCGCGGTATGAGGAAGTGGGGGAGCTTCTGATGGACCCGGCAGTGACGGGTTCGCCCGACCGTTACCGCGACCTGATGAAGGAATATAAGCGCCTGACGCCGGTGGTGGAGAAATACCGGGAATATATGGCGGCGCAGAAGGATGCCGACGAGGCCCGCTCCCTGATGGAGGAGGCGGGGCTCGAGAGGGACTTCCGGGAGATGGTGGAGGCGCAGTACGCCGAGAGCCGGGAGAAGCTGGAAAAGTATGGGGAGGAGCTCAAAATCCTGCTCCTCCCGAAGGATCCGAACGACGAAAAGAATGTCATCATCGAAATCCGCGGCGGCGCGGGAGGCGAGGAGAGCGCGCTGTTCGCCGCATCCCTCATGCGCATGTACCTGATGTACGCCGAGACCCGGCGCTGGAAGACAGAGGTTTTAAACCTCAATGAGACCGAGCTGGGCGGCGTGAAGGAGGCGAGCTTCTCCGTGGAGGGGGAGGGCGCGTACTCGCGCTTAAAATATGAGAGCGGTGTCCACCGCGTGCAGCGTGTGCCGGAGACAGAGAGCCAGGGGCGCATCCACACCTCGACGGCGACAGTGGCTGTCCTGCCGGAGGCGGACGAGGTCGAGCTGGAAATCGATCCGGGGGATCTGCAGATCGATACCTACCGTGCCTCCGGCGCCGGCGGGCAGCATGTCAATAAGACAGAATCGGCCATCCGCATCACGTATCTGCCCACAGGGCTGGTTGTTGAATGCCAGGACGAACGCAGCCAGTATAAGAATAAAGATAAGGCGATGAAGATCCTCCGTTCGCGGCTGTATGAGCAGAAGATAAGCGAGCAGAACGAGGCCATCGCCAGCGAGCGGCGCCTCCAGGTGGGGACAGGCAGCCGCAGCGAGCGCATCCGCACCTACAATTTCCCGCAGGGGCGCGTGACGGATCACCGTATCGGGCTGACGCTCTATAAGATAGACGCCATCATGAACGGCGCGCTCGACGAGCTCATTGACGCGCTCATCACGTTCGCCGAGGCCGAGAAGCTGCGGGAAAGCGAGGGATGAGAGTGCATACACGGATCATTGATATTGACGATCGCTCTCCGCAGGAGAGCGCGGTTGAAGAGGTAAGCGCCATCCTTAAGGCGGGCGGGGTGGTGGCTGTCCCGACAGAGACGGTCTACGGCCTTGCCGCCGACGCGTTAAATCCCGCCGCTGTACGCCGCATCTTTGAGGCGAAGGGGCGCCCGGCGGACAATCCGCTGATTGTGCACATCGCCTCGGAGGCGATGCTCCCCTCGCTGGTAAAGAGCATCCCGGTAGGGGCGGTGCGCCTGGCGAGGCGCTTCTGGCCCGGGCCTCTCACCATGGTGCTCGAAAAGAGCTCCGTCATCCCCGACGAGACGAGCGCCGGACTGCCGACAGTGGGCATCCGCATGCCCAGCCACCCGGTGGTGAGATCAATCATCCTCCAGAGCTCTCTGGCGCTCGCGGCCCCCTCGGCAAACCGCAGCGGCGCGCCGAGCACCACGACTGCCGAGCACTGCATCGAGGATCTTGACGGGCGCGTGGACGCGATTGTCCGCAGCGGGCCGAGCAGCGTGGGCGTTGAGTCGACAGTCATCTCCTTGGCGCAGACCCCGCCCCGGCTCCTGCGGCCCGGGGCGGTCACGCTGGAGATGCTCAGGGAGGAGCTCGGGGAGGTAGCGGTCGACGAAGCCGTCACCGGGCCCATTGATTCTGTGAGCCGGGCGAGCGCTCCGGGCATGAAGTACCGCCACTACGCGCCGAAAGCGCGGGTGCAGCTTGTCCGCGGGGACGTGGAGGCGTTCACGTGGTATGTCAACGCGCACGCGGCCCCCGGCGCGGCGGCGCTGTGCTTCATCGGTGAGGATAAGGGGCTCCGGCTCCCGGCTGTCCTGCTCGGGAAGGGGCCGGAGGATGCGGCGCACAGCCTGTTCGCGGCGCTCAGGGATTTTGATCGGAAAGGAGTCCAAACGGTGTACGTCCACTGCCCCGATACCGTGGGGATGGGGCTGGCGGTGTATAACCGCTTGCAGCGGGCGGCCGCGTTTGACGTGGTGGATGTATGATTGTCATCGGGCTGACCGGGCAGACCGGCGCGGGCAAGACGACGCTGTGCGATTTCCTGCGCGCGAGAGGGATGGCCGTCATCGACGCGGATGTGCTCGCGCGGGATGTGGCCAACAATTCCAAAAGCTATCTCGGAGCGCTGGTGCTCGAGTTCGGGATGGAGATCCTCGACCATCACGGTGAACTCAACCGCAAGAAGCTGGCGGATGTCGTGTTCCACGACCGGCAGAAGCTGCGGCGTTTAAACGCCATCACGCATCCGCACATCGCGGCGCGCATCGAGGAGGA
>CATJVQ010000062.1 GCA_949743955.1 uncultured Oscillospiraceae bacterium
CAATGCAAAAAACGGACAGCATGACGGGGAAAAGAGCCGCAAATAATTGCTGCACCTCCTCTGCCATATCCTCCGAAATTTTGATTTTAAGACAGGAAAATACATGGTACAACTCGGTGGCCAGAATCGCGATTAGAATAGCTCCAAAAAGCCCGCCAGAACCCAATCGGCTCAACGAGATGCCGCCATCCGAGGTTGTAACGCAAATGCTCAGATAGGCGGATACACTTGTGAGGGCTGAAAGCGTACCGTTAAGTTTATAGGTATTTCCAAGATAAAAACCCAAAGTCCATGCAATCAAAATCGCCATGATAGCTGTGCTGCCCAGCCAAACCGCGCTATTTACAGCTCGAATCACCTGTCCAGCCGGGGTGGACAGGCCTGCCTGCACAATGTTAATGGGAATATTATTGACCAGCGACGCTATCGAGCCCAGAATGATTATTGGAAGCGTGATGGTAAATGCCTTTTTAATCGAACTGATATAACGGTTTTGGAATAACCTGCCGGCCATCTGCAAAATGTTTTCCATGGTTATTCCCCCTGATAGAATTCATGATAAAAACTTTAATATCAATTTATACAAAGCCGCTTATGCAGCAGCTATTTTTTACTTCATGCAGGACATAAAACTATGTCTGTGTGGGATATTTTTCGGAAAAACCGCGGCATACAATCGCCATATACCGGCTAAATCCCAGCGTCCTGGTACAAACGTGTAGAATCCCATTCAGGAGAGTTTTATTATTTTTAAAAATTTGATCTTTCTCTACCATGAACAGGATATTTTATAAAAAATTATATCATATTTCCCTGCTGAAAGCAATCCTTGCTCTTTGTCTGTTCCGATGACGTAAAATAAAAACACAACCGGCGTGACTGATGCCGCGCCGGTTGAATGAAACTTTTTATAATACTTCCTTATGTGCCTCCGCCTAACCGGAGGGATTTTCATCTCTTTAATAATTTTCCGCCTTCTGCTGAAAGTACGCCTGCGGGTTCCCGCACACGGGGCACAGATTGGGCGCAGCCTCGCCGACATAGACATAACCGCACACACGACAGACCCAAGTGATCTGTGTCGGGCGCTTGAAGCACAGCCCCTGCTGGACGCTGTCGAGGAGCTTCTCATAGCGCTCGAGGTGATCCTTCTCGATCTTGGCGACCAGCTCCATCTTCGCCGCTATTTCGTTGTAGCCCTCCTCGCGCGCCTCCTTGGCGAAGCGCGGGTACATCTCTGTCCACTCGAAGCGTTCGCCGCCCGCCGCGTCGCGCAGATTGTCGGGCGTGCCGGGGACCTCGCCGCCGTGGATATATTCCAGCCACTGCTGGGCGTGATAGCGCTCGTTCTCCGCCGTGTACTCGAACAGCTCCCCGAGCTGCTGATACCCCTCCTTGCGCGCCTTCGCACCGTAAATATCGTATTTCGTGCGCGCCTGGCTCTCTCCCGCAAAAGCGGCCATCAGATTCGCATAGGTCCGGCTGTCTTTGAACTGCATTGCATCCACTCCTTCGTATCGTTCAGGTCTCTTTTCAGAGCATGGACCCGAACCGGAGCGGTTATGCGCATCCCGGAAAATTTAACGGATTTCCACTTTGGCGCCCGCGTCCGTGAGGAGCTTCGCTATCCGGCGCGCCTCCTCGTCCGTCACGCCGTCGCACAGGGTCTTCGGTGTCTGGCTGAGGAACGCCATGGCCTCCGTGATGTCCAGGCGCGTGACCTGTGTAATCATCCGCGCCGCGGAGAGCTCCCTGATCCCCCCGCTGAGGACAACCACCGAACGCGTCTCCCCTGCCGGAAGCGTTTCGGCCTCCATATGCTCCACGGTCTCCTCCGCGGACGGGGCAGACTCCTCCTCCGGCTCCTCCCGGACGAAGAACTCCTCCTCCGACACGGCGTCCCCCTCAGAAAACGGACCGGACGGCGAAACGGGCGGGGGCGGTGTCTGGCCCTCGTATTCGTCGATAGCGGTGTTGAAGAACACTGTCGAAGCGGCATAGATGTAGACATTCAGCACCGTCGCGGCCGCGAGGGTCAGGAACGCGCCCGCCAGGAGCAGCATCGTCGCGGAGATCCATGAGCCGCCGATGAGCATCACTGTTGCAATCCCGGCCGCGATGCCCAGCGGCAGGCTCGCCAGCAGCGACCAGCCGAAGAATGTGAGCTGGAGCACAAAATATTTCCACAGATATCGAAAACCGATCCGCAGCGATTTTAAGAGCAGATCGCCGAACAAAATCGAGCGGTTGCGCAGCGCGATGTAGTAGACGGACATCTCAATCGAAGCGATAAGCATTTCCAGCAGCGCCACCAGCAGGATGATGAAGAGCACATAGAGCACCAGCCCCGGCCCAACAGCGCTCTCTATGCTGTACCACCCCGCCGCTATCACACCGATAAAGGGGATGAACGCGATCACCAGAATGGGAATGAGGACGACCATCGTCCCGAGCATGAAGATGTACGACGCGCCGACAACCTTGATGGATACAGCGTAATTGCGGAAGAAGTCGAAGAGGTTGCCCACCGAACAGGGGCGGCGGTAATAGATCATGTTGTTGACATGCAGAAGCCCCAGCACAAGGGGGATGGTTAAAAACGTGACGCCGATGCTCCAGAGCATGGAGAAGCCGGGGCTCGCGGAGAACGCGGACGATATGGCCATCATTCCAACGGTGATGCCGAAATAGGCGGCATACACCCGCAGGAGCAGGCTCTTATTTTCCTGGATGATCCGGCGTGCGCAAGCGCGCGCCTGTGCGGCTGTGACCAAGGTAAAACCCCCTTTTCCGCGCACCCTTTTTCGATGCGCTGTAACTCTTTTTATGATACCACGGATGCCTTTTTTCGTCAATGTCCCGCGCCGGCCTCCTCTCTTGCGCCGATGGCAGAGGCGTGGTATGATGGAACGGAAGTCCTCAAAACAAAGGAGGCTCTCTATGAAGCCCGAACAGAAAATGGAAGGCTATATCCGCAAGGCGGTCGATGAATATAAAATGCTCTCCCCCGGGGATCATGTGGCGGTGGGCGTGTCGGGAGGAAAGGACTCCCTTGTGCTGCTCACAGGGCTCTGGCGCCTGCGGCGGTATCTGGGCATCCCGTTTTCGCTCACGGCGCTCACGCTCGACCCCTGCTTCGGCGGAAAGGAGGCGGATTATTCCGGCATCGCGGCGCTGTGCGGGGAGATGGATATCCCCTTCGTGCTCCGGCGCACACAGATAGGCACCATCATCTTCGACGAGCGCAGGGAGACAAACCCGTGCAGCCTCTGCGCGCGGATGCGCCGCGGCGCTCTGCACGACGCCTGCAAAGCGATGGGCGCCAACAAACTGGCCCTCGGCCACAACCGCGACGACGCGACCGAAACCTTCGTCATGAACCTGTTCGAGGAGGGAAGAATCGGCTGCTTCTCCCCCGTTACCTGGCTCTCAAGAAAGGAGCTCACCGTCATCCGCCCGCTCATTTTCGCTCCGGAGAAGGAGGTTCTCGGCGCGGCGCGGCAGAGCGGACTGCCGGTGGTGCGTTCCGCCTGCCCCGCCGACCGGCACACCGAGCGCGAGGAGATCAAGCGCTGGCTCGCCGAGCGCGACCGGGAGGATCACGGCTTCTCCCTGCGCCTGTTTGGGGCCATGAAGCGCGCGCACGTCAGCGGATGGTAACGGACCGGCAGCGGCTTTTCTGCCGCTATAGCCGCAGCAGCGCTATCTGCTCGTCCCCGTCCATCATCCCCCTGAGCTCCTCGAAGCCGAAGGAGGCGTACAGCCGTTTGGCCGCCAGATTCTCCGGTTCATAGGAAAGCCAGACGTATTCCGCCTCCCCACAGGGCAGGGTCCGGATGAAATCGAGCGCCAGGCGGAGCGCCTGCCGGCCGCAGCCGCGCCCCTGCCAGCGCTCGTCGATCATCAGCCGCCACAGGGAATAGTTCCCCTGCGCAATGGGCGGCGGGTTCTCCCAGTTTTCGTCCGTGCCGAACGAAATCATCAGGAACCCGACAGGTGTCTCCCCGTCGTAAATGCCGAAGGGCCAGACCTGTCCGCCCGACGACAGCGTAACGTACGCCTCCAGAATGCTCGTTGTATTCGGCGCGACGAATGGGGTCTGATCGTCTCTTACCCGGAGCTCCATCAGCTCCCAGAGGTTTTTCCCGGTCACTTTTTCCAGCCTTATCCTATTTTTCCCGTCCATTCGCCAGAAACCTCCTTTATAATCGTGTGTACATTCTCCGCCGCCGGCCGTGTCCCGTCCACGCGCAGGAGGCGGATGCCCCGCCCCTCGAGCCAGCCGGCGGCGTCCTGTTCCGTGCGCGACGCCGCCATCCGAAAAAATGTCTCCTCTGTTTCGTACAAATCCCTGCCCGGGAGCATCCGCTCCCCGAACTGGCAAAAGGATCGCTCCCGCCGCCGTTGGGGCCGCAGATGAGAATTCCTTCCGGCATGTGTCCTCCCCCCCGGCGATATCCGGCAAAAAGTGCGGACGGCACAGAGCCGCCCGCACTGCATTTTAACCGCGCCGGTTCCCGCCGCCGCGGCGGTTCCCCTGGTGCTTCACATTCATTGTCTTGCGCATATCGGACATCTTATCGTCGCTGGTCTGCATAAATTTAGAGAGCATATCCTCAAAGGCCGCAGGCTGGGGCGGAAACTGCGCGGCAATCGCCGAACGGGGAGCGCCGCGCCCACCGGAGGATTTATCCCGACCGGCAGAGGGGGCGCGTCCGGATGAGCGCGGCGCGCCGCCTGAGGGACGTGCTCCCGCCGGACGCGGCCCATGCTGGGGCCGTTCCGGAGGTGGAAGAGTTCGCTTAATGGAGGCGCTGATTTTGCCCTCCTCCGTGATGTTCAGAATCTTGACCTTGACCACCTGCCCCACTGTCAGATAATCCGCAATATCATTGACATACGTGGGGGCGATCTCGGAGATGTGCACCATTGCTGTCTGATCGTTTTCGAACTTGACAAACGCGCCAAACTTGGTGATCCCCGTCACCTTGGCTTCTAAGATGTTGCCTACTTCCACCTGCATGGACTTGCAGTTCCTCCTCAACTTTAGGTACTCCCGCAAACTCTGCGTTCAGCTTCCCGATGTGTTGATAAAAACCTTTTCGTATGGGAAGACATAATCGAGCTCCTTGCGCGCCTGGCGGATAATGTAGTTCTCATCGTCGCCCTCGCCGATCTGCATCTCAAGCTCCAGATTCGCCTTGGCCTGACGGTCGGCCATATCCGTCAGTTCAGAGAGCTCCTGCCGGCTGCGCGCAACCTCAGTCTGAAGATTCAGGATGCTGATGCCGGCATAAACGGCAAAACCGACTACCGCCAAGCGGAACAGCAGGTTCCCCGACGGACGGCGCCGTTTATTCTGGACAGTCTTCGCTCGCATACGCTCCACACCTCTTGAAGCTATAGCAAACGACATTTCAAATTATCCAACAACCGGATTTAAAAACTTTGATTTATGGTTTCTGAAACCGGTTTTTGGCTGACAATTTATATCGTTTACTATAATTCCCATTTTTCTCCCCTTCGGGAGAGCTCCCGGACGCGGGCGGGTCCCTGCGTCTGGATTTGATTAAATTATACAACAAAAACCGCCTCTGTTTCAACCCGAAATTGGCCAGATGAAGAGATTTTTTCATTTTTACGCCGCATCCATGCACGCAGCCGACAATAAGTCCCGCTATCCACCGGCAGACACGGTAACACGGGCGCAGAAAAAGCCGGAAAATCACATTCCAGACCGCGCGTACGGCGGCGATAATCGTGCGTGAGCAGGCCATCAGGAGTTGAGAAAGCGTCAGCGCGCACAAGAGCGCGCCCAGAGCCTCGCCGAGCAGCGCAAACGCGCGGATCTCCCCATAGTTCGCACTGACGAGGAAGCCGAATGTTGTCACAGCGCAGGCGGCGAAGAAGCCGACATCCTCAAGGAAAACCAGCCACCCCGGCGACGGCGCTGCCATGCGCAGGATACGCAGCGCGTCATACACCAGCATCAGGCACGCGCCCAGAAGCATGCTGCGCAGAAACAGCAGCGTCTGGGCGGCGGCATGCACACTCGGAACCACTTACCGGAACAGCCGCGAAAGCAGCCCGGCCTTTTTCGCGCTCCCCTCGCTGTAGCTCATCTCCCAGATCTCCCCCTCTAGGCTGAGATCCCCGGTCTGCACGTCAATCTTATTGATATGCAGGTTCTCCCCCTTGATGGTCAGCTCTCCCAGCTCCGTGAACGCTACAACCGACTGCTCATCATACCGGTCGATGTCCTGTACGCCGGATACAGTCAGAATATGGCGTCCCTCCAGGATGACATTATGGGGCGCGGTCTGCGCATGCTCTGTCTGGGCCATGGGTACTCCTCCTCATCGCTGCGGTCATTACCCCATTTCTATGCGGACAAGGAGGAAAACATGCCGGCTACTGGAGAAGCTCGTAACAGGAGGAGGCGTCCTCCTTGCTCGCGTGCTCCGTCACGCGCCGGACGCGTGCGCGCAGCGGGTTCTGGCCGAGCTGGATCTCCAGCACATCCCCCTCCTTCACCTCATACGACGCCCGGGCCGCCTTGCCGTTGACGATGATCCGCCCCGCGTCACACGCCTCATTGGCGATGGTCCGGCGCTTAATCAGGCGCGATACTTTTAAAAATTTATCCAGTCTCATAGGTTCCTCCATCTTCTGCGGCGATCCTCAAAAATATTTCCATTGTTGCCCCGCAGGAAAGCCTCCGTTATTGTCTTCTGCAGCGCCTTATCTATGCGGATATTTTTGAGGATTGCCATAAGTGAAACAAAAAGGACGGCCGGGCCGCCCTTATCCAACCTGCATTTCCAGTGCGCTGATCCTCTGTTCGAGTGATTCGATCCTTTTATCATAATCATCGCGCATCTGCCACTGCATTTCATGCGTCAGCTTATAACCGTCGAAGAGAGAATCCATCCGCTTTGTAATGTCGTTTTCAATCTTGATGTTGATCCTCGTTTCCGAGGCCCGAATTTTTTCGTCCAGATCCTTGTGTACATCCTGAATCATTTCGATGAGGGAGTTTTCTCCTTCTTCAATCCTCTTTGTCAGGCTTTGGGTCAGATTTTCCGTGATCCGTGTTTCCTGCTCCTGCATCTTTTCCGTAATCCGCGTTTCCTGCTCCTGCATCTTTTCCGTGATCCGCGTTTCCTGCTCCTGCAGCAGCGCTCTAATCTGATTCAGCTCTTCTTGGGTCATCGTATATCCCTCCTCTTTTCCTTTATTATACCGAGTCGGCGCATGATTTGCAACCATAAATAGCGCGTCTGAGGTAACCCTCCTGTCCTCTCTTGGAGTACATTGTTTTCCACATTCCAAACAGTCTTTAGTGTTGGAATAATTTACAAAAATCACAAAATTTCAATTTTTATTTTTAAATAAATTGAAATTCCTCCCCTTTTTATAGTATAATAACAGATATAGATGGAGCTTTCTATTCACAATCGGGCAAAATCAAACATTTTACACATATATGAGTGCAAAAAAGGGAAAGCGCGGTTTTTTCTCCCGTACTCTTTGTGTAAGGGACAGGAACCCGGTTCCATTTTTTATTCAGGCGATAAAGGATGCGGCGATTTGCTGTGTCCTTAAGCTATAAAATTATTACAGGAGGATGTATCTTATGGCAGCTTTAAACATCGCCCATCGCGGCTTCAGCGGGGAATATCCGGAAAATACGATGCTCGCTTTCCGCAAGGCGCTTGAGACCGGATGCGACGGCATTGAGTTGGACGTCCATCTGACCCGTGACGGACAGGCCGTCATTATCCACGATGAAGCCCTTGTCCGCACCACGGGCGGCGAAAAGTGTGTATACGATTATACTCTTGAGGAGCTCCGCCGCTTTGATGCCAGCCAGGTCCGGCCGGGAAAATTCGATTTCGAGCCCATCCCGACACTCGAGGAATACCTGGACTGGGTCATGGAGACACCGCTGATCACAAACATCGAGCTCAAAAACGGCGTCGTGTGGTATAAGGATATGGAACAGAAGGTGATCGACATGATCCGGGCGCGGCATATGGAAAAGAAGATCATTTTCTCCTCCTTCAACCATGAGTCCATCCGCCTGTGCGGGAAGCTGGCGCCTGAAATCGAACGCGGCTTCCTCTATGACTGCTGGCTTCTGGACGAAGGCGATTACGCCAAAACACACGGCGTACAGTACATGCACCCCTGTTTTATCTCCCTGTCTGAAGAAAACGTGGCAAAGATGCGTGAAAAGGGCATCGGGCTGAATGTTTGGACTGTTAATGAGGAAGCGGACATGCGCCGCATGCTGGAACTGGGCGTAAACGCCGTCATCACCAATTTCCCGAACCGAATGGCGGCTCTTCTGCGCGGCTGAGGGATCAGGAGGATAAAATGGAGGGTATTCTGGCCACAATAGGAGGCGCCATCGCCAGCGATGGGGGCATCAATTACTTTATCATCGCCCTTCGGCTGCTGCTGGCCATGGTTCTGGGTGGTTTGCTCGGACTGGAACGCGGGCGCAAGCGGCGTCCTGCCGGGTTTCGTACATACATGACTGTGTGTATGGGCGCCGCCCTGATTATGTGTACGAGTGAATTTATGTACCATGAATTCAACACCGGCGATCCTGCCCGCTTGGGCGCGCAGGTGATCAGCGGCATCGGTTTTCTGGGCGCGGGCACCATTATCGTCACGGTGCGCAGCCAGGTCAAAGGGCTGACCACCGCCGCCTGTCTGTGGACCTCCGCCGCCATCGGGCTGGCTATCGGCATCGGGTTCTATTCCGGTGCCATTATCTGCACGCTCCTTGTCTATGCCGGAATGACAGTCATGCACCGGTTGGAGTGGACTTTCATCTCCAAAAGCCGTGTCATGGACTTCTTCGCCGAATTCTCCTCTATGCAGGATGTCGGCCGGTTTATCCGAAACCTTCGGGAGCAGAATATCACCGTTTCCAACGTGGAGCTCAATAAGAAGAATAACCGCCCCGGCGAGGACAATGATCTGATCGGCGTTATCTTCACTGTCAAGATGGAGCGGACCGTCCACCACGCCAAGATGATCGAACTCTTTTCCGAATGCCCCGGCGTAAAGTTCATTGAGGAGATTCTTTAATCCGGGCAGCCTCTCACAAAAACAGGCCGCAGGCTTTCGCCCGCGGCCTGCTTCAATTTCTGCATTCTTCCAATCTGTTTCAGATTAGGCGTTCGCCAGCGCACAGAGCTCGCCGAGCATCTTCGGCAGCTCTGCGGACATGCTTTCGTCGCTGAACTGGCACGTACCCACTTTTTTGTGTCCGCCGCCGTTGTATTTGAGCATCAGGCTGCCGACATCGAGCGCAGCCGTCCGGTTGAGGATGCTGTACCCGACAGCAGCCGAGCAGCCGTGCCCCCCACGCCCGCTGACAATCCACGCCGATATGTTCTGCTGCGGATACATGCTGTAAATCATGAAGCGGTTGCCCGTATAGATGGGATCCACCCCGCGCAAATCGGTGATGATAACGTTCCCCTCCGTGCGCGTATGGGCGGCGACCATCTCTTTAAACTTCTCCGTCTGCTCATTATAGACGGCAATGCGCTCCTGTACGTCAGGCAGAGCGAGGATCTCCTCTGTCGTCATGACACGGCACGCCTCGAGCAGCTTCTCCATGAGCTGATAGTTCGAGATCGAGAACTGGCGCCACCGCCCGAGCCCCGTGCGCGGATCCATCAGGAAGCCGACAAGGATCCACCCTTGGGGATTCATCACTTCATCGACTGTCAGATTGCCGGAATCCACCTTGTCCACCGCATCCATCAGATCGTCGAACTGGGGGAAGCGCTCCTTCCCGCCGTAGTAATCATAGATGATCCGCGCACAGGACGGCGTCAGCCGGCTTTCGCCCTTGTACTTCCCCTCGAGCGCAAGACGCTCATGCTCGCTGGAGTGGTGATCGAACCATAGCCCGCACCCTTCTACATACGGCACGTTCGCCAGGCAGTCGTCCGGACCGATTTCCACCAGCCCGTCCTGCAAGTCCTTCGGATGCGCAAACTTCCAGTTATCAATGATCCCCGCCTCCAGAAGCAGCGCGCCGCATGCCAGTCCATCAAAATCTGAACGTGTTACTAATCTCACTGAGAAATCCTCCTTTATCCTGTTCCTTCTGGGTATTCCATATCCATTGTACCACAAAAGAGAGGGGATCTGTGGTATAACAGGTCATTGCCGGACCGCCGGGAACAGGATTCCTTCTTCTATCCGCTTTCTTGAACGTCACGAGCGTGGTATTCGTCTTAAATTTCAGGGTATTTCCATTCTGTACGATCAGGATTTTCACAGCAGTATGTTCTATCCACGGATCATAAAAACAGGAATCGGAAATAATACCTCCCACGTCCGTCCGCTGCGTATCCTTCATCTGGAAATACAGAAATGCCCTCTTAGCCGTATCATCACTGGCGATCGGTTCGTTCGACTAAGTCAAGCCACCCTTATTTCCCCGCCGACAGGCGCTGCAGCATCCAAATCAGTCTTTAACCTAACGATAATAGTCAACTAAAACAAAAATACTGGGGTACCCCCAGTATTTTGTTATTCAGACCCGGAAACAGCAGAAATGTTCCTTAAACTGGTTTAAATTCAAACGTGAAATTCACTTCGACCTTGTCATTCGCTGTCCACGGTATTTTGGGCTGCATAACTGTCGCTCCGAACAGACGCATCGCGGCGCAGCTTTTCTCTTTCCCAGCCGCCGCCAGTGTCAGAACTTCGCTCCGGCGTCTGGACGTCGATGTCACGGTGAGCTGATAATCCCTATCCCCAAACCGGGGATCCCAAACCGGCTCAATATCGTCTAACGTGGGCTTAAATTCCGCGTAGAGAAAAAGATCCTTCCTGGTCGCATCCGAATCCGGCTTATCGACCACCAGGCGAATATCACTCCCCGCACCAATTATACCCTGTACTGTCACATTCATTATGACAGGCGAAGAACTCCGGTTGCGGATATACATCGTTTTAGAAACAATCTGATCCGTGGATTTCGGGCCGCCCTCCAGACTGACCGGCAGACGGCAGGGATTGATAAACACCTTTCCAGATCCCGGAACAGACACGTCAATCGTCGAGGGCGCCCTCTCCACCAATGTCACTCTTTTAGGCGGCTGCACCTTCTGTTCCAGTTCCGAACTGCCGACAGTCGGCTGCTCTTCCCCATCCTCCGACGGTTCCGTAACGTCTCCATCCTCTGATGGTTCCGTAACGTCTCCATCCTCCGACGGTTCCGTGGCGTCCCCATCCCCTGATGGTTCCGTGACATCCCCATCCCCTGATGGTTCCGTGACATCCTCATCATCCGATGGTTCTGTGACATCGCCATCATCCGATGGTTCCGTGACATCCCCATCATCTGATGGTTCCGTGGCGTCCGTATCACCGTCTGCCGCGATATTCTCTCCTTCTGCGGGAGTCTCCGGCATCCCATCCTCCGCGAACGAGGGAATACCCATCGTTACAGCAAGAATAAGTGCCAGCATCATTAAATAGAACTTTCTCATTTTCATGGTAAATTCCCCATTAAAATAAGAGCCGTGCGAGCGTTGATACGTCCGCACGGCAACAATGATTTTTTGAAACTCAAATCACCGGCAGGGGCGTAAAGGTAAATACAACCTCTACGTCAAATCCATCCTGAGTGGTCCATGGCGATCTGGGGTTCTCAACACAATCGCCGGCTAAACGATATACACCAAAAGAATTATCCGATCCGCCCGCATCAAGCCTCACAGCATTTTTGCGGGTCCTTGTACCAACACGAACCAACATATGCTTATCTTCGTTGTACTTAGAATCCCAAGAAGACCAATTCCGGGCATTGGCGGACTGAATTTCAAAATAGACAAATGCCCATTTACTCCTCAAGTCCTGATTCTTAGTAGATTCTGAGACCAAAGCCATATCGCTGTCGCTATTGATTGTTCCGGTTATGCTGACATCCAACTGAATCGGAACCACACTCCTGTTCTCAATCCAGGAGGGAGCGGATATGATTTGGCCGTTTTCTAACCGGCCATCAATCGTAGCGCTCAAACTTTCCGGATTGAGATACGCATTCATCCCCGAGGGTACGACAACCTCAATATCCGGAACAGCGCAGATTGCGTTAATCTCCGTGGTGTATGTCTTTGGAGGGACGGCGAAAGCCGAAAGAGATGTCACAACCAGCACTAAGGCTGTTATGACCAAAATCTGAATCCTCTTTTTCTTCATCGGAGGTTTCTCCTTAAACAGACTTTCCGCCGGATGACATGCTTCCTTCGAGATGGGATGTACGGCCTCTTTGAAAGCCGTACATCCCTTTCTCCGGAAACTCATTCAAAATCCTAAAAATCACACTCAGGGAGCAGTCGTCTCGCTGGGAGCAAAGGTAAAGACAACTTTCGTCGAGAAGGTATCGCTCGTCGCCCACGGAGTTTTCGGAGCCTTTACACAGGAGCCCGTCAGACGGAACATCGCAAGGCTGCCAGCCTGAGGAGCCAGGGTCGCCGCATCTACGCCTTTGATCGTCGCAAGAACAGTTTCAGTATCAAACTTCGATTCTTTGGCGTTCTGCAGAACCAGGCACTTATTCGCGCTGTATGCCGGCCACTTGGCTGTAGCATAGTAATCGTTGGCCTCAACATTAGCCAGGGTCGTCTCATTCGTCGGCGCCATCTGGAAGTACACGAACGCACTCTTGGTGGTGGCATCCTTCTCGGGCGCTTCGCTAGCGAGAGTCAGGCCAGTAGCAGTCGTATCGCTGAGGCTCGCGCTGACATCAAGATCGATCTTGGTCTTGTTCTCAACCACCATCGGCACAGTGAAGATCTGCTGTCCGGCATTAAGTTCGGCAAAATTGCTGCCGCCAAGCGTAACATTCTCAAGCGGGAGACGATACGGGTTGATGAGCGCCGCGCCAGTTGTAGGAACATTTACCTCAATCTCAATGTCCTGATACTCACCGGTGATCACTGTGCTCTTATCAACAGCGAAAGCAGTAACACTCGCGGAAATCGCAAGAGCGCCAGCCAGCACCATTGAAAGCAGCTTCTTACTGAATTTCATACCATTTCCTCCTAAAGATAATGAATGTATTTTGTAACAGCCCCGGAGCTGTTTACAACATGGAAACCCGATGAACCTACTCAACATAAAATTCGATGGTATGAACCACCTGATTCTTTATAACCTGCTCGCCGTCATCATTCGTATCAACCTGGGTCACAACAACATACACCCGGTTCTGGCCCGACGGCAGCGCGTGATCCAGCGTAAGCTCCTCGAATCCGCTTCCAGGCGGAACGAGTCCGGAGAGGAAGAGCTGATCCGTCATCGCCTCGTCGGCATAGATCGTTAAGAACATGTCATAAAGGTTCGCCGCCGAATTGACGATGGAACAGGTAAAATGGGTTCCGTCCGTACTGTACGCCGTATTTTTATACCGCAGCGCAACATAACTGTCACGCGCATTCCGAAGGGCCTCGTCAAACGCCGATTGTAAATCGTTCTGATTGAGCATCACCTTCGCATCGGACGCATAGCCGATGGTGTTGTCATCTTTATTGAGTACATTTAGGATAATGACAGCCGCCGTAATCACTACCGCAACAACCGCTACCGACGCAGCAATCACCACAGTTTTTGTCGACACTCCGGCCGTTTTCACTGCCGTTCCGACTGCTTTTGCCTGCGCGCCGGAAATTTCTTCCGCTGTGATTTCCGTTGAAGTCTCCTGTGAAACCGATTCTTTATCCGGGTTCATCAGATACCTCCTGTAACCATAAAAATTTTCATCCTGTTCTCAACCTATATATCGGATGTCTGACTCAAAACTCAAGAGAACTCCTGAATTTTTATGCCGCTGCATCACCGGATCCAAAAATCACTTGGAAGGCGGAGAGAAGGTGAAAGCAACCGACGCCGTGATCTTATCCGCCGCGCTCCAAGCGATCTTCGGCGTTTTCGAGCAGAAGCCTGTCAGGCGGAAAGCCGCGTTGCTGCCGACCTGCGGCGTTCCGCTATTCGCCTTGAGCAGCGTAGCCATCGGAGCTGTAGATTCTAGAGTCGACTTTTTCCCGTCGAGAACAAGGACATCTCTCGAGGCACGATAGGTTATCGGCACAGCCTCAAGATTTTTCAGCGCGTTCTCCGGGCTTGTATCCGTCCCCTGCGTAAACCTCTCCATCTGGAGATAGACAAACGCCTTTTTCCCGGTATCGTCGCTGTCCATCTTCTCGCTCACAAGGAGCATCTTTGTCTCCGGGGTTGCCCCGGTAACAGTCCCGGTGACCTCAACTCTGACCTCCAGATCGACCTCGCTCCGATTGATAATCACCATCGGATCGCTCGCGATCTGCTGCCCGGCGACTGTAACGGCGCCGCCCGACACCTGTACCGGCAGAGCATACGGATTGATATAGGCCTTGCCAGTCTGCGGCACGGTAACTTCAATTGTAGGCTCGACATAAGTGACTTCAATCGTAGTCGTTTCCACAGCGAACGCAGAAAAACTCATCGTCCCCGCAAAAACAGCCGCCAGCGCCGTAAGGAACAGCCTCTTTCGGATCTTCATACTCTATTCCTCCCAAAATAAATATAGCCGCTTCTCTGACCAAAAAAAAATAATCCCTTTCGCTCCCCGCCAGACAGCGACCGACAATATTCGATACTCTGTTTTATTAACATTTTGGCTCTATTTTATGTATCGGCCGCCTTTTCAGAAACTCAAGGGGGAGCCCCTAAAATTTTTTACAGGATTTTCAGAAGCCTCTCTGCCAATCTCCTGCCGGCCCGTAATTTACATTTGCGGATTGAAAAAAAACATTTTGTGTGGTACGATTAAAGGAGAGAAAAGAGGTTGATCGAATGAGAGAGGTTAAACAGACTGAAATCCTGCTGGAATCCGGCACAAATGAACTGGAAATCATGGAATTCACGATAGCCGGCGAGTTGTTTGGCATCAATGTAGCTAAGGTGCGCGAAATCATGATGGCCGTTCCCATCAAGCGCATGCAGCAGTCACATCCGGATGTTGAGGGTGTGTTCCGCCCGCGCGACGAGGTTGTCACTGTCATCGATCTGGCGCAGTATCTGGGGCTGCCCCCCTCCGAATTCCCCGAACGCGATATCTTCATTATTACCACCTTCAATAATCTCGACTTCGCTTTCCATGTCCACACGGTAGTGGGCATTGATCGCATCTCGTGGACACGGATGCAGAAGCCCGATCCGCTCATCTACGGCGGGAACGAAGGGGTTGCGACCGGTATCGCCGAGTTTGAGGGGCGACTTATCACGATTCTCGATTTCGAGAAAATCATCGCCGAAATCAATCCACAGACAAGCATCCAGTTTTCCGACCTTGATAAGCTCGGCGAACGCCGCCGCTCGGAAAAGCCCATCCTCATTGCGGAGGACTCCATGCTGCTCGGGAAGCTCATCCTCGAGTCGCTGCACCGCAGCGGATATGTCAACACTATCAAATGTGACAACGGGCAGGAGGCGTGGGACTTCCTGTGCGAGGCGAAGGCCAGCGGCGATCCGATCGAGTCGCATGTCGCGTGCATTGTCAGCGATATCGAGATGCCGCAGATGGACGGGCACCGCCTGACAAAGCTCGTCAAGGAGGATCAGGTTCTCCGGCTCACGCCGCTCATCCTTTTCTCCTCCCTGATTAACGACGCTATGCGCCTCAAAGGCGAGGAGCTCGGAGCGGACGCGCAGATTTCCAAGCCTGAAATCGCCCGCCTCGTTTCCCTTATCGACGAACTGACCGCGCATCTCGACGAATCCGACCCCGTATAACGAGGTGCAGCCTGTGGCGGAAATGTTGGAAATGAACTATTTCTCCCAGCACATTCAGTGCAGCCGGCTTGATAAGCAGGACTGCCTGCCTGTGGTGGGGCTGCTCATGGAGCTTGCGCACCTTGCGCACTCGTTCGGCCTGGTTGAAATGGATCATTATATTCATCAGGACCCCATCAAATTTAACGATCCCTTTCTAAAGAAGGCGATGTCCGCCGTTGTGGACATTGCCGACACAGATTTTACACAGAAGGTTCTCTATCATTATTTGCTCACCGGGAACTATACCGGCCAGCCCTTTTTAAAAAACATTCTCATTGTTGAGACCGCACTGGCCATCCAGCGCGACACCCCGCTCGATCACATCTTCTCCTTCCTTGTCCCCTCCTTTTTCGGCCTCGACTATGAACCGAACCTTCTCGAGATCTATCACAAATTTAAAATCAGCCGCGGACTGAACATTGAAGAGGAGGGCCCCCCCTCCATGCAGCAGTCCGACTCGGCCGGCGAAGAATAACCATCCCATACAAAACCCCCTCCCGGTTTCGGGAGGGGGTTTACTGTTCGTAATATCTGCCTAAAAATAAACCTATCAAACTCAATATAAGAAATTTAATAGCGCCTACTCCATCAATTTATCTTTCAATTTATTTTTGGGGGAATCACCCAAATGAAAGAAGGCCGAACGATCGAAGGGCCCGCCTCACCCCCTTAAAGAAAAATCCGGTTCCGCATAAGCGGAATGATGGAGTCTGCTCCATCAAGAATTTTTCTTGGCGGTGGATTTGCTAAAGCAAATCCACCGTCGACCTGATTTTCTTGTTCCAAATCCTCCCATACTCTATACTGATTGTATTCAAAATCAAAAATAAACAAATGGGAGTATTTTGTCGAATGAGTATACAGAGTATGAAGGAATTCGGGCGCCGGGCAATGTCCCTAGCGGCCTATGGCGTGGTTCTGGCGAGCGTACTGGTTTCCTGCACACTGCCGCAGGAGGACACAGCTGTCCCCTCCGCACCTGCGGACGAAACCCCTGCAAAAGCGCACACCCTGGAAATTACACGAGCCCCGGCGCTCACTATCCAGACACCGCCCGCTGTCGAGGACGGGCGGGGCTTCCATGAAGCCGGGGAAACGGATCTGACCGAGCGCATCAACGCGGCCCGCACTGAGGCGGGGCTTCCGGCGCTGGCCGTCCACGCAGGGCTGATGGGGGCAGCCCGCCTGCGGGCGATGGAATCGGAGAAGTCCGGCTGCATCTCCCACACGCGCCCGGACGGCCGAGCGTGGCTGACTGTGCTGGAGACAGAATTCCCCATGGAGTGCTTGGAACGGGGGGAGGCCATCGCGTACACGGCTCCAAAGCAGGCTGTCCATCCGGATGCCGATACCTGGTATGCCTCCCTCACACAGAGTCCCACACAGGAGGAGTGCCTCCTGTATCCGGACGCACAGTCGCTGGGGGTGGGCGTCTATTTCTCCTGCCGGGACGGACACTATACGGCAGCAGCCGTCGTCCTCGTGGGGACGGAAATCCCCGAGGTGCGGGACATCACCGGCGTGTAGAGCGCCCAAGCAGACGGTCCAGCAGCAGATCGTAAACCGGGCGGCAGGCGAGCATATCCGGCACTAGATAGGCGGCAAAGGAGACAAGCGAGAAGGAGAGCAGGTGGCCAAAACCGCCCGCCATCTCGGAAATCAGGACTATCCCTGTCACCGGGGCACGTACAATGGCAGAAAAGGCCCCAGCCATCCCGAGGAAGATGCAGTTCTGTAAGAAACGCGCGTCCAGCCCGAGCGGGACGCCTATACGGCTGTACACGCTCCCGACTGTCGCGCCGAGGATGAGCAGGGGCAGGAAGATGCCGCCGGGCGCGCCGGAACCGAAGCTGAGCATGGAAAAACCGAACTTGGCGGCGAGCAGCAGGCACAGCGCACCGAGGGTGAGCGTATTCGAAAGGAGGGTTTCCGTCAGCGGATGGCCGCCGCCGAGGACGCCGGGATAGACAAGCCCCAGCCCCCCCGCGCACAGGAACGGGATCAGCAGCCGGACGGAGCGCTGCGGTATGCGCGCATAGAGCGACTGCGTGCCGGTGAGTGTGTTGTTATAGAGTGTGCCAAAGAGGCCGAGGAGCACGCCGAGCAGAATGACATGCCCATAGCACCTCAGCGGGATGGCCTCCTCAAGCACCCCAAAATCGAAGACGGGGGCGAGACCGAAGACCTGCCGGGAGAGATAGTCCGCCGTGATGGAGGAGGCCATAGAGGAGAGCAGGATCTCCGGAGAGAACCGCCCGTGGAGCTCCTCGAGCGCGAACAGAACACCGGCCAGCGGCGCATTGAAAGCGGCGGCGAGTCCGGCACTGGCTCCGCAGGCGAGCAGGTGCTTCTCTGCCGCTTTGTCCGGCCTCTTCCGGTGCAGGAGACACGCCGTGCCCTTGCCTGCCATCGCGCCGAGCTGGATGCTCGGCCCCTCCCGCCCGAGCGAGAGGCCGCAGCCGATGGAGATGATGCCGCCGGCGAGCTTTGCCGCCAATACACGCCACCACACTTGGCAGATCTCATCCTTCAGCTCTCCCTCCACCTGCGGGATCCCGCTGCCTGAAAT
This sequence comes from uncultured Oscillospiraceae bacterium, assembly GCA_949743955.1. GTDB lineage: Bacteria > Bacillota > Clostridia > Oscillospirales > Ruminococcaceae > Harryflintia. Next base: position 18,425 of record CATJVQ010000062.1, read on the forward strand.
GTACGGTTCCCACCGGAGCAGCGCCGAAACGGCCAGCGCCGCAAGGGCCAGCCCAATAAGCAGGAGCGGGACGGCCCAGACATGGGTCCGGCAGAAGGCGAGCACAGTCCCGCGCAGAGCGTCCGCTCTCTCAAGAGCGGCGCGGAACAGGATCACCACGACACCCGATCCCAGGCCCGCCAGCAGCCCCTGTGCGATCAAAGCGTAGCGCAGGGAGTGCAGACGCGCCCCTATCCGTTTCAGAAAATTTTCACCGTCCATGATGCAATCATCCTTTCTTTTGTAGAGCCTGTCTGTTCCTCACTATACCATCTTCCTCCTCCCCTGACAAGTCCGCGCGCGCTATTATGGTGACGGACACACGGTTCGGCATGCAGACAGCGCTCTCCCCGGCGTGTTCCAGCCAGCCGAACCCCTCACAGAGCTTATCCGGGCAGCCAACGTCAACGAAACGGATGCGTCCCTGCGCCAGTTCGAAGAAGACGGGGACATCCACTCCAAGCTCCCGCATAGACAGGCGGACCGGATCCGCACCGGCGTGCAGCTCCAGCAGCGCGACACGGTGTGTCCCGATGCCCTGTGCATCACCGGCGCGCACCTCCGCGACAGCTTCCCCTCCCCGCAGGCGCATAATACCGCCCAGCGCAGCCAGTATGGCCGCCATTCCCAGCGCGACTCCGGCAAAGAGCAGTTCCTGCCGCCTTGTCTTCGCTACCTTCATTCGGCATTTCCTCCCTAAATAGTTTGCAATGCAACGAATTCCATGTTATACTAAATAGCGGGAGATGAGTGGAAAATGGTTGCAGCAATTAAACGATTTTTTACCTGTGAAGGCATGCTTCCAGCCGATCTGCGGGGGAAAGAAATCCCGGATACTCGATCCGTCTACCGCGCGACACTGGATATGGCGTGGCCGTCGGCTGTGGAGAGCGTGCTGGTGGGGCTGGTGGGCATCATCGACACCATGATGGTCGGCACTCTTGGGCCGGAGGCTATCGCGGCGGTGGGTATCACCAACCAGCCCAAGTTCATTTTCCTCGCGGTCATCCTGTCCCTGAATGTCGGCGTGACGGCGGTCGTCGCGCGGCGGCGAGGCGAAAACGATCAGGAGAAGGCAAACAGCGTCCTGCGCCAGACGATTCTGATTTCCGTGTTCTTTTCCATCCTCTCGAGCATCCTCGGCATTGTCTTTGCGCGCCCCATCGTCTCCTTTGCCGGAGCGGAGGCCGATATCCTCGACGATGCGGTCGCCTATTTTCAGATCCTGATGGGCGGCATGTTCTTTAACTGCGTACTCCTGACTATGAACGCCGCCCAGCGCGGCGTGGGAAACACGCGTATCTCTATGCGCACCAACCTGACCGCCAACGGGGTGAATATCGTCCTCAACTATCTGCTCATCGGCGGACACCTCGGGTTTCCCCGCCTGGGTGTGCGCGGGGCGGCGATTGCAACCATCGTCGGCTTCTTTGTCGGCTTTCTCATGTCTTTAAAAAGCCTGCTGCATCATGGGCAGTTTTTATCCCTTCTCTCTCATGGGAGCTGGCGCTTCGATGCGAAGACGCTCCACAGCATCTGGCTGGTCAGCTCCTCGTCTCTGTTCGAGCAGCTCTGTATGCGCTTCGGCTTTTTTACCTATGTAAAAATTGTCGCTTCCCTGGGAACCATCCCCTTCGCTACGCATCAGATCTGCATGAATATCCTGACCCTGTCCTTCTGCTTTGGCGATGGTCTCTCGATTGCCGCGTCGTCTCTGGTAGGGCGGAGTTTAGGGGAAAAACGCTCGGATCTGGCCATCGTCTATGGCAAGGCCTGCCAGCGCATCGCGCTGCTGGTTTCATTCGTGCTGATGGTACTCTTCTTTTTCTTCCGCGGCCCTGTGATGATGGCCTTTACCACGGACGCAGGCATCATTGAAACGGGGAAGACGATTGTCATCATCATCGGCGTCACGACGTTTATCCAGACCTCGCAGGTCGTCCTGATGGGGTGCCTGCGCGGCGCAGGCGACACGATGTTTGCCGCCGCCGTCTCACTGCTAAGCATTGCGTTCCTGCGGCCAGGATCGGCCTGGCTCTTCTGTTATCCAATGGGATTGGGGCTTATCGGGGCTTGGTTCTCACTGTTCTTTGATCAGCTTATCCGCATGGTGTTCTCCATGGTCCGCTTCAACGGCGGCAAGTGGACACAGCATAAATTATAAAAGAGGACGGCGGACAGCATGCGAGCCGAGCTTCGGGAACTGTCCCTGGACATGGGAGAGGCTGAATACGCCATGCTTCAGGATATAGAGGATGGGGAAAACGGTTTTTCCAATCCGGCATATGGGATGACGGAAGACGAATATCGCGCGTGGCTCCGGCGAGAGCATGACTACGCTTCCGGCCAAAATCTCCGGAACGGCTGGCTTCCCTGCACGACGTATTTCCTCTACATCGACGGTGAACCCGTCGGTTACGGACGTATCCGGCACGGATCTAACGCGTATCTGGAGACCGTCGTCGGAGCGGGACACCTCGGATACGGCGTCGCCCGGAAGCATCGCGGGAAGGGATACGGGGATCTGCTGTTTAAAAGTCTGCTGTCCCGGTGCAGGGAATTCGGATACCAGGAAATTAAGCTCTTTCCGCACAAAGATAACGCGGCCACGCTGCATATCATGCAGAAAAACGGCGGAAAAATCACCGGTGAATTCGGAACGAACAAATACATCCTGCACATCCCGGTTTCAGAGGCATCTATGGAAGAATGAAAAAGCTGCATCTATCGATGAGATAGATGCAGCTTTTCTGGCTCCCCAAGTTGGACTCGAACCAACGACCCTGCGGTTAACAGCCGCATGCTCTACCAACTGAGCTATTGAGGAAAATGATGCAAACCGTTCCGGTA
>CATJVQ010000063.1 GCA_949743955.1 uncultured Oscillospiraceae bacterium
AGGAAAGGTTTTGGAAGTGAGGCCGCAAGCGCGGTTAGAGATTGGGCATTTATGAATACAGAATACGATTGTCTATATTCTTACATGAAATATACAAATGTTGGTTCATATTCTACTGCCATTACAATCGGTATGAGGAAAGTAAAAGAATATCCCGATGAAAAGAATGGGATATCATATGCCTATGCCATAAAGCGTGAAGAATGGGAAAAATTAAAATGATAAAATCCCAGTTTATCCCTCTCTCCCGCGGACACTTTTCCCGAAGATATCCCACCCCATAAAAAAGGCAGGACAAACCCTCGCGGTCTGTCCTGCCCTTACTTATTCTTCCTCGTCCTTCGCCATGTTCTGAAGGACTTCCTCCACCTCGTCCGACTTGTCGCGGGTGACGGTGCGCGTTGTCCCGCCGGAGACATACACCCGCCCGCACTCGGGGCAGATGCCTGTGTGAATCGTCACGCTCTGGCTGACAACCTCGCGCTTTTCCTGCCTCGCCGACGCCTGCTCCCGGTACACGTGCTCCATCTCGTGCGCACGTACGGCAGAGGGGGCAGCGTCCGGGCTGATGTGCTGCGGTGTCTTAAAGGACACACCCGGATCATCCGATCCATCCTGATACCGGCGGTTTTTGCACGTCTGGCACTCATTGCGGTCGAACTTCCGGCCGAGCAGCGCGTTTTCCTGCCCCTTCCCGCCGGCGGGCGCCCCATCGGCACGGGCCCCTCCGTTCCGAAGGTGGCTGCCGTCCGCTGCCTTCGGAACGGAGCCCCCCTGGGTTTTTTCCGTGCCGCGCTCCACAAAATTACGGCTGAGCGCGCTCTGATGATTCTCTGTCGGATAGGCAGAGGAGAACCGGTTTTCCATTCCACTGGCCCCGATAGGCTGCATGTGCTCCCCTCCCTTTCAAAATCATGCTTCACCGGAGCTCCGGCTCCGCACAGGTCAGATATTGATATTCATCAACAGCCCCACCGAATTGTTGTTGAAGAGGCTGACGATGCCGCTGCTATTATAGGTGCTGAAATAATTGAGCGGGTTTTGCAGGTATGAATTCTGCATCTGCATATAGCTCGCGCCCGAATACCGGTTCCCCGCGGGATTGATGCCGGTCAGGCGGGAGGACGAGATGTTCATCCCGGCTTTCGCATCGTCATAGATCCCGTTGGCGATGCTGTAACCGCCGCTGACGATGCTCTTTGTCAGCGACGGATAGAGATCCGCCTGCTTGAGGTATGTGTCTCGGTCAAAGTTGAGCGTACCGTCCTTATTGGCGATGACACCCACCTGCGCCATTGTTTTTTCGCTCACCGGCGGCTGCACCATGCGGCGCATCTGCTGGAGCACGCCCTTCCCGCGCGACGCATTGTCATTAAGGAGCTTTAAGGCGCTGTTGTAGCTCTCAACGAGATCACCGATAGCGTCGGCTGTCTTCTCATTGTCGGCGCCTGTATCAATCGTGGCCTCGCCGGTCTTTTTGAGGTTGGCCTGCAGCTTATACCCACCAACATTGACCGTGTTCGACTCGGACGTATACTTATACGCCTTGCCGCCGTTCTTAGCGATGCTGTATTCAGCGTCCTGCGCTGCCTCTTTTGTTTTATCGAGCCCGGAGGACTGCGCGTAGGTGCCGGTGACGTTAAAGGCATTGGATTTGCCTGTCTCGCTTCCGGTCAGTTCGAGAGAAGCCTTCCCCTCGTTGACAACCACCTGCGCCGTGACGTTTGTGCGGTAACGGTTGATTTCCCGCGCCACGCTCTGGAGCTTCTCATAGTTGTTTTTGCCCATGGCATTCCCGACGTTTACCGAGATGGGGTTGGCCCTGTCGCTCGTGGCGATAACAAGGCTGCCCGCCATATCGTCATTGCCGTAACGGTCGACACCCTCGGAAACATTCTTCTGCGCAGCGGCCAGCTGGCTGACGTTCAACTTGTAGCTGGCCGGCTCGCTCAGGCGGTATTTGATATCCGCCGTCAGAATGTCCTCGCTGCTCGACTTGGCGGTCAGCTCCCCGGTCTTGCTCCTCGGATTGTCCGCGCGCAGCGCGTTGGACTTCTGGAGCAGGTCGCTCATCTTGTTCTGGTATTCCTTCAGAAAACTTGCCGTGTCCGTGTCAAGAATCGACGCGGCGGGGTCCTTCCGGTTATACCGGTTATAGGTATAACTTGTCCCCGGTGTGCTGGAGATGCTGTTAAAACGGCGGCTGGCTGCCGAGACTAGGCGCATATCATTGATGCGGGAATAGTTGGGCATCAGCGCATTAGCCCTATAGTTCCCGTATCTGCCATAAGAAGAATAGATGGAACTCATTCCAAACATGGATATCCCTCCTTTACCGGCCGGACGCCGGCTTATCCTCCTATTACGTACACCTTACTTATTCGTCACTTTTTCTCCCAAATCAAGGGAAGCAAAGAAATATCTGTATTTCTCCGAATCACGCGGCCAGCCGTGCAAACAGCCAGCCGGCGGCCCCGCAGGCGGGGAATGTCGCCGCCCACGCGAGGATCATCCCGCCGAGCACGCGCCCGTCCACCGGCGCGCCCGACGCAGCCCCCGCCCCCAGGACGGCGCAGGTTTTGGTGTGGCTCGTGCTCATTGGCACACCCGTCCATGTCGCCGCCAGAAGCAGCAGCGCTCCGGCGAGATCGCTCGCCGCGCCGCTGCCCGCATCCAGTGGGACCATCCTCTCCCCCACTGCCTCGACAATGCGCCGCCCGCCGCAGAGGGTGCCGATCGCCATCGCGCCCCCCACGAGCATGGCTCCTCCCGGACGCACCGCTCCGGACTGGAACGCCGCCGCGAGGACGGCTGTAAACTTTAATCCGTCCTGCGCGCCGTGCATGAGAGCCATGAACGCCGCGCATACGACCGACACTCCCCGCATCCACCGGCCCTTCGGGAGGCGGCGGACGGCGGCTCCCAGCAGAGCGCCCGCCAGAAGGCCGCCCAGCGAGGAGACAGCCAGCCCCAGCGCCACGCTCGCCCACGCCCCGGGGGACACCCTTCCCCCTCCGGCCAGCGCCGCGCCCGAGAGAGCGGCGAGCAGCGCGTGGCTCTCGCTTGTCGGGATGCCGAATACCCACGCAGCGAGCGCGAACGCGATGACAGCCAGCATCGCGCCGCACAGCGCCGCTGCCGCCGTGCGCTCCCCCGCCGCCGAAAAATCCGCCGTCCCGCGCACCGTGTCCGACACGCGCGGCGCATACCGCCAGGCGAACAGCAGCCCCGCCACGTTGCACGCCGCCGCCATCGCTGCCGCCATGCCAAACGGCAGTGTCCCGGCACAGACAACGCCTGTCACCGCGTTCGGCGCGTCGGTAAACCCGTTGACGAACACGACCCCTATCACCAGCGCCAGAAGCAGCCACTCCCCCAGCATATGCGTCCCCCCTGCCGTATATAGTGCATGCCGTTCATTAAAGAAGTAAGCCACTTCTTAATTACAAAATTACAACCGCATTGACTATACCTATGCCGGAAAAACCGCCTGCACGACAGAACGGGCAAAAAAAGAGGATACCCGCCCTAGATGGGTATCCTCCGCCTGATTACGCCTCGAGCATGGACAGGAGCTTCGCCTTCGAGGTGAAGCCCACTGTGCGCTGGACTTCTTTTCCGTCCCGCAGGGCGACTACTGTCGGGATGCTCATCACCCCGAATTCAGCGGCCAGGTCCTGGTTTTCGTCCACGTTGACCTTGCCGACCTTCACGTCTGTCAGTTCACCGGCAAGCTCCTCAATGAGCGGGGCGAGCATCTTGCACGGGCCGCACCAGTCCGCATAGAAATCCACAAGCGCCGTGACTCCCGGAGCCCTTACCGCTTCAAACGTCTCCTTTGTAAAATGTTCCGCTGCCATTGTGTATGTCCTCCTCCATTATTGTGATTTCCTGAGGTTATAGTATGGGCAGTATAGCACATTTTTATGTCCCTGTCTTGAACAGCCTGTGAACCCTCCCCTTTCTCCGCTTCGCCGCAAAACTTATCTGTAAAAAAACTATGAACCGTCTTGACTTCCTCGTTTTTCCGTGATACATTATATTTAGCACTCAGATAACTCGAGTGCTAAACCAAGATTTAAAGAGGTGGCGGCATTGGAACTCGATAAGCGCAAGCTGCGGATTCTGGCCGCTATTGTCTCGCAGTACATCCGCTCGGGCGAGCCGGTGGGGAGCAAAACCATCAGCATGATGGAGGGGATAGGCGTCTCGCCGGCCACCATCCGCAACGAGATGGCCTCCCTCTTCGACATGGGCCTGCTCGAACAGCCGCACACGTCGGCCGGGCGCGTGCCTTCGCATCTCGGGTACCGCGTGTATCTCGACCGCCTGATGCAGCCCGCCCCCCTTACCGAGGCCGAATGCGACGAGGTCGACGCACTCTTCAATGTCGGCGACCCGGATCCGGACCGCCTTGTCCTCGACGCGACCAAGCGCTTGGCCGATTATACCGGATGCGTCACCGTTTCCGCTATACGGACAGCGGCGAGCGTTGTGGTATCCAAGGTCGAGCTGATCCCGGCGGATGAACATACCGTGGTTATCCTGCTCATGGCTTCCAACGGCGTCCTGCGCAGCAAGATCTGCCGCGTGGAATTCCGCGTGACGCGCAGCCTGTGCGACTTCTTCCAGAAGTTCGCCGGTTCCCGCATTCTCGGGCGCAGTCTCTATGAGATCACCATCCAGTATCTTTCCGCCGTGGCGGTCTCGCTCGGGGAGTATTCGCGGGTGTTCCTGCCGATGCTTTCCGCCATCTTTGAGCTGTGCCGGGAAATTTACGACGGGCTCTATTGTTACAGCGGAGAGGTCAACCTCCTGCGCCAGGAGGGCGCCTCGGATACAGCGCACGATCTGTTTGCTCTCGTCTGCTCAAGGGAACGCATGACACGGCTGCTCTGCGGCAAGGGAAACACTGTGAGCGTGACCATCGGAAAGGAAAACCATTTGCAGGAGCTAGTCCACTCCTCGCTGGTGATGGCGCCCTACCGGATTTCGGGGGACTCGTCGGGCGTTATCGCCATCATCGGCCCAGTGAGGATGCCGTATGACCGGCTGATCCCGCATCTCGAGTATTTCGCGGAGCGTCTGGGCACACTCCTTACAAAAACATACCGGCGTGACACCGCGGACGACGACGCGGGAACGCAGTCATCGAAAGGAGACGATCTGTTTGTGTGAACACGAGAATCCCGCCGCACAGCCGGAAACGGAGGAGACGGCAGAGGCCGCAACGGCAGAAACTGTAGCGGCAGAGGACACCGCGCGGGCCGTTCCACCGGAGGAGGCGGCCGCACCGAAGGAAACGGCAAAGGCAGACGCGATGGAAAAGAAGTATACCGAGCTCAACGACCGCTACCTGCGCATGCTCGCGGAATACGACAATTTCCGCAAGCGCAGCCAGCGCGAAAAGGATGCGGTATACCCGGCGGCCGTGGCGGGGACAGTGGAAAAGTTCCTCCCCGTGGTGGACGCATTCGAGCGGGCGCTCGCGTGCGAGTGCAGCGACACCGGCTTCAAAAAGGGCGTGGACATGATTTACGATTCCCTCTTAAAGGCGCTCGAGGAGCTGGGAGTCAGCGCGTTCGGCGAGGCCGGGGACGCGTTCGACGCGAACCTCCACAACGCCGTAATGCACGTGGACGACGAATCGCTCGGGGCAAACGTCGTGAGCATGGTGATGCAGAAGGGTTACCGCATCGGTGAGCGCGTATTGCGCTATGCGATGGTCAGCGTCGCAAACTAGCGTTTTCGACTGCGCAAACTAACAGGCGCGTGAAGTGAATGTTTTGAACAACCAAAAAGTTTTTTTGATAGAATCATCGATCAGGAGGAATTGATTATGGGAAAAATTATCGGCATCGATCTGGGCACCACCAATAGCTGCGTAGCAGTCATGGAGGGCGGCGAGGCTGTCGTCATCCCAAACCCCGAAGGGGCGCGCACGACACCGAGCGTCGTGGCCTTCTCCAAGGACAACGAGCGCATGGTCGGCACTGTCGCCAAGCGGCAGGCCATCACCAACCCGGACCGCACCGTTATGTCCATCAAGCGCCACATGGGCAGCGACTATTCCGTGGATATCGACGGCAAAAAGTACACCCCGCAGGAGATTTCCGCCATGATTCTCCAGAAGCTCAAGAGCGACGCCGAGGCGTATCTGGGCGAGAAGGTCACGGAGGCGGTCATCACTGTCCCGGCCTACTTCACCGACGCGCAGCGCCAGGCCACCAAGGACGCCGGACGCATCGCAGGGCTTGATGTCAAGCGCATCATCAACGAGCCGACGGCCGCGGCCCTCGCCTACGGCATCGAAAAAGAGCAGGATCAGAAGATCATGGTCTACGACCTCGGCGGCGGCACGTTCGACGTCTCCATTATCGAGATGGGCGACGGTGTGCAGGAGGTGCTCGCCACCGCCGGCAACAACCGCCTGGGCGGCGACGATTTCGACGAGCGGATCATGAAATACCTGATTGCCGAGTTCAAGAAGTCGAGCGGCGTGGATCTTTCCGGCGACAAGATGGCCATGCAGCGCCTTAAGGAAGCAGCGGAGAAGGCGAAGATTGAGCTCTCCGGCATGACCAGCGCGAACATCAACCTCCCCTTCATCACGGCCGACGCGACCGGCCCCAAGCACCTCGACCTCTCCCTGACGCGCGCGAAGTTTAACGAGCTGACCGCCGACCTCGTCGAGGCCACGATGGGCCCCGTCCGTCAGGCCATGTCCGACGCTGGCATCTCCGCGGGCGAGCTTGATAAGATCCTCCTCGTGGGCGGTTCGACCCGTATCCCCGCCGTGCAGGACGCAGTCAAGGGCATCACGGGCAAGGATCCGTTCAAGGGCATCAACCCCGATGAGTGTGTCGCCATCGGCGCGGCCATCCAGGGCGGCGTGCTCGGCGGCGACGTCAAGGGCCTCCTGCTGCTCGACGTCACTCCCCTCTCCCTCGGCTTGGAGACACTCGGCGGCGTGTTCACGAAGATCATCGACCGCAACACCACCATTCCGACCAAGAAGTCCCAGATTTTCTCCACCGCGTCCGATAACCAGACATCGGTTGAGGTGCACGTCCTGCAGGGCGAGCGTGAGATGGCCCGGGATAACAAGACGCTGGGTATGTTCCATCTCGACGGTATTGCCCCCGCGCGCCGCGGCGTTCCGCAGATTGAGGTCACCTTCGATATCGACGCGAACGGCATCGTGCACGTCTCGGCCAAGGATCTCGGTACGGGCAAGGAGCAGAACATCACCATCACCTCCTCCACCAACATGTCCAAGGAGGATATCGACAAGGCGGTCAAGGAAGCTGAACAGTATGCGGAGGAGGACAAGAAAAAGCGCGAAGAAATTGATGTCCGCAACAACGCCGAGCAGATGGTGTACCAGTGCGAGAAGACAATCGACGAGCTGGGCGATAAGCTCTCGGACAGCGAGAAGGGCGAACTCAGCGCGAAGCTCGACGGTGTGCGCGACGCGCTCAAGGGCAGCGACACGGAGCTCATCCGCACGCGGCTCGACGAGCTGCAGAAGGCGTTTTACAGCATCAGCGAGCGCATCTACCAGCAGACAGCGCAGTCCGCGCCGCAGGGCGGACCGCAGGCTGGCCCGAATCCGGAGCCGAACCCGGGCCAGAACGCCAGCGGCGACGGATACGTCGACGCGGACTTCCGCGAGGTCGACGACAACAAGTAAGCATACTGCATAAACCGCGCAAGGGGTAGGGGCGTCCTTACCCCTTGCCGACGGGTTTACGCGATTTTTCGTGCAGCGCAAAAGTCGCGTAAGGCGTCCTTTTTTCTGACGAGATAGAGAGGGTGATTCTTTTTGCCTGAAAAGCGGGATTATTATGAAGTGCTCGGCGTCTCCAAGGGCTGTTCGGAGGACGAACTGAAAAAAGCCTACCGCCAGCTTGCAAAGAAGTACCATCCGGACTTAAACCCCGGGGACAAGGAGGCGGAGGCGAAGTTCAAAGAGGTCGGCGAGGCTTATGAAATCCTTTCCGACCCGCAGAAGCGCCAGCGCTACGATCAGTTCGGCCACGCCGGAGTGGATCCGAGCTACGGCGGGGGCGGCGGCGCCGCCTACGGGACAGGTGGCTTCGACTTCGGCGACATCGGCGACATCTTCAATGATTTCTTCGGCGGCTTCGGCTTCGGCGGCTCGACCCGCACGCGGGATCCGAACGCGCCCATCAAGGGCAATAACGTCAACATCAACTTGGCGCTGTCGTTCATGGAGGCGGTCAAGGGCGTTAAGAAAGAGGTCAGCGTGCCGCATCTCGAGAGCTGCTCGGCCTGCGGCGGTTCGGGCGCGAAGGCCGGTTCCCACCCGGAGACCTGCCCGGACTGCGGCGGTTCGGGGCAGGTGCGCGTCTCCCAGCGCACGCCGCTCGGCGTTATCCAGACCGTGAAGCCCTGCCCGAAGTGCTCGGGCAAGGGGCGCATCATTACACAGCCGTGTCCGGAGTGCCGCGGGATGGGGCGTGTCCGGCACACGAAGAAGCTCGAGGTCAGCGTCCCGGCGGGCATCGACGACGGACAGACCTTCGTCCTGCGCGGCCAGGGCGACGCGGGGCTCAACGGCGGGCCCGGCGGGGACGTGAACATCACCGTGTCGGTGCGGCCGGACCCGCTCTTCGAACGCGACGGCTTCGACATCTGGTGCGACATCCCCCTCACCTTTACACAGGCCGCGCTCGGGGACGAGATCGTCGTGCCGACCGTGGACGGGAAGGTCAGCTACACCGTCCCGGACGGGACCCAGCCGGGGACAGTGTTCCGCCTGCGCAACAAGGGCGTTCCGTATGTCGGCGGACGCGGGCGCGGGGATCAGTACGTACGCGTGAATATTGAGGTGCCGCGCAACCTGAGCGGCAAACAGAAAGAGGCACTGCGCAGCTTCGATAAGCTCACCGGCGACCGCAATTACGAGAAACGGAAGGGCTTTTTCGATAAGTTCAATGCGTGGCTCAAGGATTTCAGGAACTAGGCGCGTTTTCCGGCCGGCTTTTGCGTCATAAGAAGAAAAAAGGGAACTGTCCGCAGAGGACAGTTCCCTTTTTTGTATGAACGCGGCTCCCGCCTTTCATCCGCTAATTTTTTTCGTAATAGACGATTGTCATTTTGTCGTTGACCGCTTCTGTTTGCCCTGTCCTGTGGTATCCCATTTTCTCATACAGATAACAGTTCCCGATTTCCTGAAGGATCGTACTCAACGCCCAGTTGTCCTCGCCGTGGATGCGCTCCGCCTCGATAATGGCCGACTGCGCGCAGCCTCTGTTTCGATATTCCCCGAGAATAAAAAGCGGAGAGATTCTCTTCCGGGCGCCGTCTTTCCTGTCCACAATCCGGATGGCGCCGGCGATTTTGTCCTTCTCCAGAATCATATAGAAATAGCTGCCGGTCTCCCTGAGTTTTTCTTCTATCCGCTCCAGCGATTCATTGCCCGGGTTTGTATCATAATCCTGATACTTGGCCAATAATCCGGCAAACGCTTCCCGCTGCAATTCCCAGAGGAGACACGCATCTTTTATCCCCGCTCTTCTTAATTCCATCCTATCCGCCTCCCAACTGTATTTCTTTCTGTTTCCAACGCTTTATCCTGTTTTGTATTGTGCCGGAAACTGACGACATTTGTTTTCATTTTATCACGCTCCTCCCGCTTTTTCAACCGTTTTTGGGGCGGCGGATGGCTCCTCCCGATGCCGTATGCATATTTTCTCCCCCTCCCCGCATAGACTGCGGCATCCGAAGGTTTAAGGGAGGGGACTTTTATGCTACTGGTTTCGATGCGCCTAAGCCGGAGAAAAATTTTGCTGGCGTGCGTGGTGGGATGCGCGCTGGTGATAGGGCTCGGCAGCCTGTTCCGGGTACGGGAGGTGTCCGTAAATCTGGACGGGGACGGGGCTGTGATCAAGAACTACACGGTGAACACGGGGGATCAGCGTCTGGCGTTCATCACGCAGTTCGGCTGGGAGGTGGAGGAGGAGCCAGTGGAAATCGAGGAAGTGCTCATCCCCCGCGAATTCGATACGCTTTATGAGGACTACAACGCCCTACAGAAGTCGCAGGGACTGGACCTGACACGTTACCGCGGCCAGAAGGTCCGCCGCTTCTGCTACCGGATCCTCAACTATCCCGACTGCACCGACGAGGTCCGCCTGAATATGCTGGTGGCGGAGAACAAAATCATCGGCGGCGACGTATGCTCCACCGCCTTAGACGGCTTCATGCACGGCTTCCGCTATGAGAACGAGCCGGTCGCCGTCCTACAGCCGGTTCTGTAAAAACGCGATGATGAAGCGTCCCCGTCCCTAGTGGGGGCGCTTATGCGGCGGGAGGTAAAAAGAACCGGTTGCTTCCCTGCTCAAGATCAGCAGGATAAAAGCCATCATAAAGGCAGGTAAGATGCCGCACATCTTACCTGCCTTTTCGGTTTTCATAAATCCTTTGCTGCCGGTACAGCTCTTCGATATGCTCGAAAAACCGCTGTACTCCGTACCGGAAGCATTACGAACAGAACAGGTGGTCGCCTATCCGCAGAATGACGGGGCGGGCATGCATCCAGGCGTTATCGGTCTTATCGGGGTTAAAGTAGTACAGCGCGCCGCCGGATGGGTCCCAGCCGGAGAGGGCGTCGCGGGCGGCACGCCACGCTGAGTCGGCGATGGGTTCGTCGAACTGCCCGTCCACGATGGCTGTAAACGCGCCGGGCTGGTAGACAACCCCGGCAATGCTGTCCGGGAACGACGGGTGCTCCACCCGGTTGAGCACTACCGCCCCTACCGCCACCTGCCCCTGATACGGTTCGCCCCGCGCCTCCGCGGAGATGATGCGTGCGAGCAGGTAGAGATCCGCGTCGTCCACCGAAGCCTCGGACGCCTCCTCGGCCTTCGCCCCGGCCATCAGCGCGAGAGCAATCATCACAATATTGAGCATCGCAAGGGTCATGAACTGAAGAATCCGTTTAGGCATTTTCTGCGCCTCCTTATCCAGAATTGTTCCCCCAGGGCGGCGGATTATCCCATCTGTCACGTTTTCCGCCTGACTTTCTATAATGAGAATAAAGGAGGTCATCGGCATGCTGTGGCTCATTCTGGTATCAGTGCTGGCTATCGTGGCGGCGTATATCCTTGGGGGATGGATGGACAGGGAAGCGGAAAAACGGTGCGAAGAGGAAACAGAGGCGTGGCGGGCGCGGGTGGAAACCTTTGCACTGCACTCGGCACAGGGTCTCGCGGATGCGTCGCTGCTGCCGTCCCATGCGGTCGGAGCGGCAGGGAAGCTGCTCGCGCAGTACCTTATGGAAGAAGCGGGAGCGGACAAATCCGCTCCCGTACACATCAGGTAGCGTTGCCTTCCCCGTCGATGCCGCGGCAGTTGACGGCATTGGGCGTCTTCTTCCAGGACTGAAGGTCGTGCCGCGCTTCCTCCGCGCTCTGGGCGAGCGGGATATCGTAAAGATCGGAGTAGGCGTCGGCGGAGGCCTCATCCACAGGGGCGGACGGGATGAGCCCGGTGCATTCGGCAGCGGAGGAAACCATGAAATGATTGTCGAACAGCTCGCGGTCGTTTTCACCAATCGGATGAACAGGGTGCTTCATCGAAAAAATCCTTTCTCTGGGCCGGTTGCCCGGAGAATAGTTTATCCAAAGCGGCCGGAATTTTTCCTGCTCTCCGTTTTCTGCTGAAACTACGTAACGTCCAAAGAAAAAGGCGGCCTCCCACGATTTCTCCCGGTTTTTAAGCGGGTTATCAGAACGGCCGGGATTTTCTGCGGTTTACAGAAGATTTGGGAAAGAATGTTGCGGGAAAGAGAAAAATCATGTACACTGAAGAAAAAAGAAAGGGGCGGCAAGAAATGGCAGAGGTGAAAAAAGTTCTGGTGCTCATGGCGTTCGGGGGCATGTTTGAGGAGAAGGAGCGGGAGCTGCTGCGCCAAAGCGTGCCGGGAGCGACGTTCGATTTCTGCCGGGGGATACAGGGGATCCCGCTGGAGGAATATGACGCGATTGTCGGCAATCCGCCTGCGGAACGGCTGGGGGAATGCCGGGCGGTGAAGCTCATCCAGCTCATCTCGGCCGGGACAGGGAACTACCCCGAAGCGGTGCAGAGGATGGGGCGCCCGGTGGCGCTGGCCAACGCGACGGGGGCGTACGGCCCGGCAATTGCCGAACACATGATGGGGATGCTCCTCCTTCTGATGAAGCGGCTGGGCACATACCATGACCATATGCGCGACGGCCTGTGGCGCGACGAGGGGCGGGTCGCGTCCCTGCAGGGCGCACAGGTGCTCATCGTGGGCATGGGGGATATAGGCGGCTGCTTCGGGCGGCTGTGCCAGAGCTTCGGGGCGCACGTCACCGGTATCCGGCGCACTCTCGGTCCGGTACCGGACTATGCGGAGGCGGTGTACCTGCAAAGCGATTTGGACAGGCTCCTTCCGCAGTCGGACGTCGTGGCGCTGAGCCTGCCGGAGACGGACGCGACTCGGGGCCTCTTCTCCCGGGAGCGGCTGATGGGAATGAAGCAGGGGGCATACTTGCTCAATGTCGGGAGAGGGAGTGCCATCAATACCGAGGCTCTGTGCGATGTGCTCGAGCACGGCCGGCTCGGTGGCGCCGGACTCGACGTGACCGACCCGGAACCGCTGCCGCCGGATCACCGCCTGTGGCGGATGCCCAATGCGCTGATCACGCCCCACATCTCGGGCGGCGACCATGTGTACACCACTGTCGAGCGGATAGCCGCCATCGCGGCGGACAATCTGCGGCGTCTGGCCGGGGACGAAGCGCTCGGAAACCTTGTGGATCTGGAAACCGGATACCGGCGAACAGAAAGATAAGGTCATTCCCTCATAGGAATGACCTTATCGTACAATAAGCCCCCCTGTTACCGCCTCCTGCCGCGCGCGCGGCGGTAGCGGCGGCGGTAGCGGTTGCGCAGAATCATTAAAACGACGTAAAAGGCCACGATGAGCGTGACAAGTACGACGACAAACTTAATCCAGAATTTAGAGAGCACATCTGTGACGCGGGAGAGCATATATTTGGACTGGCTGCGGTTGACGTCCTTCTTGGCGATGAGGTCGATGGAGCCGACCGCCTCCCCGTAGACGACGACATCCATCGTGCCGAGCTTCTCACCGAAGCGGATGGGCGCGTCGACGGACTCGGGCAGATTCAGCCGCTTGGCGATGGCGGAGGATCCGTCGCCGGTCTCGGTGGCGTCGACGGGGACAAGCGCCATGAAGCTGTCTGCGGCGAGGACGTTGACGTAATCCTCCTCCCCGGAGAGGTTCACGTTCACCTGCCCCACGGTCGCGCCCTTTTCGTAGAGGGTTTTGATTTCAAAGCACTCGAAGGCCCAGTCGTAGATGGTTTTCGCATCAATAAAGGGAGCCTTTTCGGGGAGGGAATTGCCCTCCTCGTCATAGGCGGGCGCGCCCATGAGGACAAGCAGATAGTTATATCCATCCTTGGAGGCGGTGGAGACATAGTTCATCCCCACCTCCGGGAGCGTTCCCGTCTTGATGCCGGCGATGGGCTCATAGTAATAGTCGCTGCCGCGGATCATCGTCTTAATCGTGGAGATGAGCCGGTACTGGTCCGCGTGCCGGGCCACATTTGTGGGCGCTATATCAATCGTGGGCGTGGAGCAGATGTCCATGAACGCCGGCTGCTGCATGGCGTATTTGGTGATGAGGAAGAGATCGTAGGCCGTTGTCACCATCTCCGGCTCATAGAGGCCGTGCGGGTTTGTAAAATATGTGTTGGCAGCGCCGAGTTCCTCGGCCCGGGTGTTCATCATCTCGACAAAGGCGGCGCTGTCCCCCTCGCCGATATGCCGCGCGATGGCCTGGGCGGAGTAGCAGTCCGACTGGAGCATCAGGCAGTAGAGCGCCTGGCGCATGGTCAGTTCCTCCCCCACCTGTACGTCCGCCTGTGAGATGTCGCTGGAGGTGAGGCCCGTGGCGGCCATGAACTCGTTCATCTCGGTAAAGACCGCCTGCGGGTAGTGGACGATCTCCGTATCGAGATTCGCTGTGTTTTCGAGAGCTAAGAGGCAGGTCATAATTTTCGCTGTCGAAGCGGGGGGCATTTTTTCCTGCGCGTTTAAGGACATGACCTCGGTCTCCGAATCCAGGTTATAAAGGTAAGCGGCCCGGGAACTGATGGTGTATTCCTCCGGCAGCTTATAGGTCACGGCGTGCGCGTCTACAGAAAAAAGCCCAAACGCCGTCACAGCGCACAGGCAGGAGGTAAGCAGGCCCATGCAGGTCCTGCCGAATTTTGTTTTCATTTTCATCCCGTCGACCCTTTCTTCTCTTTAAGTGTGTCCGTCTTTACAAGGGGGGGAAAATCGTGCTATAATCGTTTCATCTTCCTCTATTATAGTCGATTTTCGCGTTTTGTACAGCGTGAAGCGCGGCGAGTTCATAAAAAATTTACCATATAGAAAAAGTTGGAGGGATCACCTATGAGAGACGAAACCAAGTGCCTGCATTCCGGATACCAGCCCCAGAACGGGGCGCCGAGCGTGATGCCCATCTGCCAGAGCACCACCTACCGCTTTGATTCCACCGAGCATATCGGGGAATTGTTCGATATGCCCACCGCGCACATGTACTCCCGCTTCTCGAACCCGACAGTCGAAGCGGTGGAGAAGAAGATAGCGGATCTGGAGGGCGGTGTCGGCGCGATGTGCACCTCGTCCGGGCAGGCGGCGTCGCTCATCTCGGTCCTCAACCTGTGCAGCGCCGGGGACAGTTTTGTCAGCACCTCCACCATCTACGGCGGCACAGTCAACCTCTTCGCCGTGACGCTCAAGCGCTTCGGCATCGAGTGCATCTTCGTGGATGCGGATGCTGATGAGGAGGCCATCTCCCGCGCCATCAAGCCCAACACGCGCTGTGTCTTCGGCGAGACCATCGCCAACCCGGCGCTGGCTGTCCTCGACATTGAGAAGCTCGCCCGCGTCGCGCATGCGCACGGCCTGCCCCTCATCATCGACAACACCTTCGCCACGCCCATCCTCTGCAAGCCATTCGATTTCGGGGCGGATATCGTCGTCCACTCCACCACCAAGTATATGGACGGCCACGCCCTGCAGGTGGGCGGTGTCATCGTGGACAGCGGGCGCTTTGACTGGAAGAACGGGAACTTCCCCGAGTTCACAGAGCCCGACGAGAGCTATCACGGCGTTGTCTATACGTGCGACGCCATCGGCAAGGCGGCATACATCACCAAGGCGCGGATGCAGCTTATGCGCGATTTCGGGGCGTACCCGGCGGCGCACTCCGCGTTCCTTCTGAACCTCGGGCTAGAGACGCTGCCGCTGCGCATGGAGCGCTACTGCCAGAACGGCCTGGCCGTGGCGAAGGCGTTTCAGGCGTCGGACAAAATTGAATCCGTGCGGTATTCCGCTCTCGAGGGGGATCCGTATTACGCGCTGGCGCAGAAGTACCTGCCGAAGGGCTCGTGCGGCGTGGTGTCGGTCGTAATTTCGGGCGGAAAGCAAAACGCGGTGCGGTTTATGGACGGCCTAAAACTGGCCAGCAACGAGGTCCATGTCGCCGACATCCGCACATGCGTGCTGCACCCTGCGTCTGCCACACACCGCCAGCTTACCGACGAGCAGCTTGTCGCGGCGGGCGTCAACCCGGGGCTCATCCGTTTCTCGACTGGGCTCGAGAATATCGACGACATCCTTGAGGACATCGACCAGAGCCTGCGGAGGGTGTAATCCTTATATTGGAGATAAGGATTAGGCCATCTCCCGCTCCACTAAACCAAAAAGGGGGTGGGCCGGATGCCCATCTGTATCCCGGAGGGCCTCCCCGCAGCGGGGACGCTCGAGGAAGAAAATATCTTCCATATGACACGCCGGCAGGCGGAGCATCAGGACATCCGCACGCTGCACCTTCTGCTCCTAAACCTGATGCCCAAAAAGATCGAAACGGAGACACAGCTTCTGCGCCTTCTGGGCAATTCCCCCTTACAGGTGGATGTTGAGCTCCTGGGCACCGCGACGCATACAAGCCGGAACACGCCGGCGAGCCATCTGCTCGCGTTCTACAAGACGTTCGACGACATTAAGTCCCAGCGCTTCGACGGCATGATCATCACCGGCGCGCCGGTGGAGGAGCTGCCGTTCGAGGAGGTGGACTACTGGGACGAGCTGTGTACCATCATGGACTGGAGCCGGACGCATGTCTATTCGACGCTGCACATCTGCTGGGGGGCGCAGGCGGCGCTGTATTACCACTACGGCGTCCCGAAATATCCGCTGGCGGAGAAGATGTTCGGTGTCTTCACGCACTGCACGCTCGTGCCGCGCCATATGCTCCTGCACGGGTTCGACGAGCAGTTCCTCGCCCCGCATTCGCGCCACACCGAGGTGCGGGCGGAGGACATCCTGCGGCATCCGTCGCTCGAGGTGCTCGCAGTGTCGGACGAGGCGGGCGTCTACATCGCGGCGGACAAGGGGGGGCGGCGGATCTTCGTCACCGGCCACTCTGAGTACGACCGCATGACACTCGCGGCTGAATACTTCCGCGACCGGGACAAGGGACTGCCCATCCGCCTGCCGCGGCACTACTTCCCCGGCGACGATCCGGCGGCGACACCCGTCCACAGCTGGCGCGCCCATGCGAACCTCCTCTTCACCAACTGGCTCAATTATTTCGTCTACCAGCGCACGCCCTACGATCTCGAAGAGCTCGAGCGGCAGAGAGGACAGATGTAATCTATCTACCCCACAGAATGGATATCCTGCGGATTATCTGTGCTGTGGGGTATGGTTTATCTATAAGCTACAATTTTGAAAAAATCTATTGACACCGTATATGACACCACATATAATAAAAGCGAAGGGTGCTTCATAATGCCAAAGTGGGATAAACTATTGACACGCATTTGTTCTTTGTCAAAAGACCTCCGATTTGATGAGCCGCGTAAAATACTGGAAATTTATAGGTATCAGATGTATGCCCCGAGAAGCGGCAGCAGTCATTATACATTCCGGAAGTCAGGATGCAGACCGATTACAACACCTAAACATGAACCGATTAAAAAAGTATATGCAGAGCTTGTGAAGCAGGTTATAGAAAGTGAGACAAAAAATGGTGAAGACATTGAATGAGTATATGGCTATGCCCTACCGGATGGAAATTGTAGAGGATAGGGAGGAAGGCGGCTTTGTAGTCTCTTACCCCGATCTTCCGGGATGTATTACCTGCGGCGAAACGATAGAAAGTGCCGTTGCCAACGCTTCAGATGCTAAAAGGGTATGGATTGAGGCGGCACTTGAGGGAGGAATCCCGATTCAGGAACCGGATAGTCTGGAAGACTATTCAGGGCAGTTTAAATTGAGAATTCCCCGCAGTCTGCATCGTTCACTGGCTGAGCATTCCAAAAGGGAAGGAATCAGCATGAATCAGTATTGTGTGTACCTTCTTTCCCGAAATGATGCTGTTTATTCGTAGGAATAATCAAAGAGGGCAGTCCCAAAAGGGATTGCCCTCTTTTTTACCCGTTTTCCACATTCCATGTTCTGTTGATATCACTAAAAGCGGGAAAAACGAACATCATCGGAGGAAAACTTTTCTCCCTGTTCCCGCTGAATCTGCTCCAGCCCCAGCCGGATAAGCTCCACCGTGGCTTCGGAACGGGTCTGGTAACGGTTCTTAAAGCGGAAGTCCTCAATCGCTTCAAACATCTCCTGCGTGACGGAGACGGTGTATCGTGCCCGGTCGGTTGCCATCGCTATCACCTCTGTGAAAAGTATACACGAATGAACCCGTTCTGTAAAGATGCAGTGAGGCAAGATTCTTCTTGACAGTATCCGGCAGGATTTGTATAATATGGTTATGTGGTTCACTGAACTGGATATTTGAGGAGAAGGAGAGAGAATGATGAGAAAAAGTACGCGAAGACTCTTTTCACTGCTGACAGCGCTCTGCCTGGTTGTGGGCTTTATGCCGGTTATCGCCGCCGCAAAGGACGAGTTTGTCCCCGGCAGCAGCCAGAACGAGGGGATTTCGCTCTACGGCACACCGGATCCCAACCCACCGGAGCTTATCTCCGTGTCGATTGATAAGACGGAGGTGGGTGTAGGAGAGACTATCCATGTGACGGTGGACGCAAAGGATGATATAGCCGGAGTAAGTAAGGTATATTATTGGTTCAAAAACAGGAAAACAGAAAAAGAGCATATGGGGTTATGCTGGTTTTCTGAAGAATCCAGAAAAGGTGAAGGTACAATTACTATTTCACAATATGATTTAGGAGGTGTTTATGAACTTGATCAAATACAGATATATGATAATGCGGATAATTCCCAATTTTATTACAGCAAAAACAGTGATTACCTCCCTGAAAACGCCAAACTCCTCCCCCAAGAGCTCTACTTCGCCGTCCAGGTAGACGCCAACACGCTCATCACCGGCACACAGAACCCGAATTTAGCGGACGATATCCGCAATCTCCCGGACGGGGCGGGAGCGTCCATCAGCTACGAATCCAACCCGCGCATCTCGGCCGACGTGTTCGAGGCCATCGCGGGGACGGACAAAACCCTCATGCTTGAGGGCAACGGCATCCAGTGGGAGTTTAACGGCAGGGACATTAAGCCCGAGGACGCCAAGTCGCTCGAGCTGAAGGTGGACATCAACCCGATCTACTGGTCGAACAGCCCGAACGCGGACGAGTTACAGGACAAAATCCAAAACGAAAACGTCTATGTCCTCAGCTTCCCGAACAACGGGAAACTGCCGGGGAAAGCGAAAATCCGCATCAAGGCGGACTACGCGTTCCGGGAGTATATGGGTGTCAAAAACCTGTCCGTCTATTACTACGACAACACGGAGAAAAAATTCGTCCCCGTCGCCATGAACGTGGACGTTACGGACGACGGCTGGCTCGAATTCGAGACGGATCACAACAGTGACTTTATCGTCACCAAAGGGGCAATCACACTCACCCCGTCCGAGGACAAGCCGGACATCGTGTTCCCCGACGATATCCTGCCCTCCGGCACATCCTCGTCCGGATCGTCCAAATCGTCCTCCGGCGGATCGTCCAAATCGTCCTCACCGGCCCGGCCGGCCGTGAAGCCGCTCAAGGCGTCGGAGGTGCTGCCGGGCATCCGGGCGGCGGTGCGCGGCGCGGTAAAGCGCGGCGAGACGGAGGCTGTCACTGTGCGCGTCCCGGACATCAGCCAAATCAGTGAGGCGGAGCTCTCCGCCCTGCAGCGCTCCCTGCGGGCGGAAGCCCTCCCCGTGCGCCTCCAGTTCACGCGCACGGATTCCTCCGATTCCCTCACCTTTGCCCCTCTTGACATCTCCCCCGCCGCGGCCGTCCGGCTCGGGCTGCGCCAGGGAGACACCCAGGTGTCCGCCCTGTTCGGGAAGTATTTTGTAAACCGCATCCGGGTGCTGAGCTTCACCCAGAAGGGCCCGTTCGGCGCGCCCGTCCGGGTGAAAACAAAGCTCAGTCTCAGCGGGCTGGATACAAAAACTCTGGTTTTCTACCGCTACGATAAGGAGAAGAACCAGTACACGCTCTTAACGGATCCGCGGTACACTGTGGATAAAAACAGCTTCCTCTCCTTCACCACGGAGACGGGCGATACGATCATCATCACCGACTCACCTCTGATCAAGAAATAACCTCCGGGCCGCTGCCGAAACGCAGCGGCCCTTTTCCTTCCTGTGTCATAAAAACACCGGACAACCGAATAGAATAAATGGACAAGAGAGGGAAGGATGGTCGTCGTGGAAGAATACGGGAAGCGTGGGCTGAGTGAGCGGCAGGCAAGAGAGCTTCTGGCGCAGGTCGGGGAAAACCGCCTGCGGGGGGAGAAGAAGAGCGGCGCAGCGAAGATATTCGCGGGGCAGTTTCGGGACGCGCTCATCCTCATCCTGCTCGCGGCGACGGGGCTCTCCGTCCTCATGGGGGAGGTCACGGAGGCGGCGACGATTCTCGCCATCGTCTTTTTAAACGCGCTTTTAGGGTTCCTTCAGGAGTACCGCACGGAGAAGACGCTCGAAAAGCTCAGTGAGATGGCCTCCCCCACAGCGTCGGTCCTCCGGGACGGGGCGCTGCGCACGCTCGACGCACGGCTCATCGTGCCCGGGGACGTGGTACGCCTCCAGGCGGGGGATCGCGTCCCGGCGGACGGAGAGCTCCTAGAGTCGGAGAGCCTCTCGTGCGATGAGTCGATGCTCTCGGGCGAATCAGCGGGGGTCGAGAAAAATGTCCGGGATCCGGTCCATATGGGCACGATGGTCCTGCGCGGGCGGGGCCTCTGCCGTGTCACCGCCACAGGGGACGCCACCGAGATGGGGCGCATCGCCGGGATGCTCGGCGATATAGGCCAGCAGCAGACGCCGCTGCAAAAGAAGCTGGCACAGCTCAGCAAGGTCATCGGTGTCGGATGCCTTCTGATCTGCGCCGTCGTCGCGGCGACGGGGATCCTGCGCGGGGAACCCGTGCTCGACATGCTCCTCACCGGTATTTCCCTCTCCGTGGCGGCGGTGCCGGAGGGGCTGCCGGCGATTGTCACCATCGCGCTGGCGCTCTCTGTCGGGCGCATGGTGCGCCAGAACGCCCTCGTGCGGCGCCTGCACGCGGTGGAGACGCTCGGATGCGCGAGCGTCATCTGCTCCGACAAGACGGGCACCCTCACCGAAAACCGGATGAGTGTCCAGCGCGTGTGTACGGCGGAAAGGGAATTTTCCGCCGCGGACAGGGAGCTTTCGGCAGCGGGAGGTTCTTCCCGCTCCCCGGGCGGCGACGCCGCGCTGCGAATGCTCTTAGATATCTGCGTCGTGTGCAGCGACGCGGCCCCACCCCCGAAGCGGACGTTTTTCCAAAAAGGGGCGGCCCCACGCCGGGCGCCGGGCGAACCGACGGAGGCGGCCCTGGTGGCGCTGGCATCCCACGCGGGGGTGAGCCGGGAGAAGGCGGGGTACACGGTGGAAAAGGAGAACCCGTTCGACTCCACGCGCAAGCTGATGTCGGTGCTCGCGCGCTCCCCCTCCTCCGGCCGCCTGCTCCTCTGCAAGGGCGCGCCGGACGTCCTCATCGGCCGGTGTACGCAGGTGCTGACCCGCGCCGGGGTTCGCCCGCTGACAGCGGCACTGCGGACGGGCATCCTCGAGA
The DNA here is from genome assembly GCA_949743955.1 of uncultured Oscillospiraceae bacterium. Lineage (GTDB taxonomy): Bacteria > Bacillota > Clostridia > Oscillospirales > Ruminococcaceae > Harryflintia. The sequence continues at coordinate 21,165 of CATJVQ010000063.1, forward strand.
AGAACGAGCGCATGGGCCGAGACGCCTTACGCGTGCTGGGATTCGGGTATCGCCCGGCATCCGCCGGGGACACGGCGGAGGAGGGGTTCATCTTCGTGGGGCTCTGCGGGATGCTCGATCCGCCCCGGAAGGAGGCGGCCCCGGCGGTCCATCTGTGCCGGAGCGCGCACATCCGGCCGGTGATGATCACAGGCGACCACGCCGTGACAGCACGTGCCATCGCGGCGGCGCTGGACATCTGGCGGGAGGGAGACCGCGTGCTCACCGGGCGTGAGCTCGACACCATGGATGATGAAACCCTCTCCGCGGCTCTGCCGCAGGTCTCCGTCTTCGCGCGCGTGACGCCGGCGCACAAGCTGCGGATCGTCCGGGCGCTGCGGGCGCAGGGAGAAATTGTCGCCATGACGGGCGACGGTGTCAACGATGCGCCCGCCGTCAAGGAAGCGGACATCGGCGTCGCCATGGGGCGCACCGGCACGGACGTCACCAAGGAGGCCGCGAGCGTCATCCTTCTCGACGACAATTTCGCCACCCTTGTCTATGCTGTCGAGGAGGGGCGCGTCATCTATCAGAACATCCGTAAATTCATCCGCTACCTTCTCTCCTGCAACCTCGGCGAGGTCTTCACCATGTTCTTCGCCATGCTCGCCGGGATGCCTGTCCCGCTCGTGCCCATCCAGATCCTGCTTGTCAATCTCGTCACCGACGGGCTGCCCGCCGTCGCACTCGGCATGGAACCCCCCTCCGGCGACGTCATGTCCACCCCGCCGCGCCGCGCCTCCGATTCTATCTTCTCCGGCGGGCTCGCCTTTATCATTGTCCTGCGCGGTCTCCTCATTGGGATCACCACTGTCGCTGTGTTCGTGTCCCTTCTCCTCTCAAGCGGGGAAGTCACCGTGGCGCGTACCGGCGCGCTGCTGACCCTTGTGTGCACCCAGCTCATTCATGTCTTCGAATGCAAGAGTGAGACGAAGGGGCTCTTCTCCATCAATCCTTTCGATAACCTCTGGCTGTGCGGCGCCGTGCTGGTGTCCGGTGTGATGGTCTATCTCTCTCTGTACAATCCCGTGCTGGCCGGGCTATTCGGCGTCGTCCCGCTGGGAGGAGCGGAGCTGCGCACTGTATTCAGCTACTGCCTGTGTGTCCCGCTGGTTTCCGGAATCGTGCTTGCCATAAAGGGCGCGGCATCCCAAAAACACCGGACAGTAAAAAACTACCCGACGGTAAAAAATTACCGTCCCTCCGCTGCTGAAAAGAGCGGACGGATTGACAAGTATTCTGCAAGGGTATATAATAAATAAAATAGGAAATTGCAGGAGAGGCGGGCCACTAAATGGAAGAGAAAAACGGAATTCAGACTATCCCCTACTACCTTATCGTCAATAAGTGCAGCGGTATGGCGCTCGATGTCATGGATAACTGCGCACGGGTCTTTTTCCCGATGGGTACCGCCCTGCAGAGCTGGTGCTTTGAAGACCTAGGCGGAGGAAATGTAACCATTATGAACCGCGGCACACATCAGGTGCTCGACGTTGAAATGGCCGGGTGTGAGAACGGTTCCCCCGTGCATATGTGGAACAGCGTTAAGGCGACCAACCAGATGTGGATTCTTGAACCTGCTGCGGGAGAAAATGTCTACCGCATCCGTTCCAGCCATTCCGGAAAGTACCTCGACCTTATCGATCAGTCTCTTGAGGCGCGGGCGCAGCTGCATATCTGGGATAAGAGCAGCAGCGAGACACAGCTTTGGATCATCCGCCCGATTCTGCCCGAGGCCTCGGAGGCGCAGGCAGCTCCTGCCGCGGCGGAAAAGCCGCCTGTTAAGCGCCGCCGCCGTACTGCCGCGGCGGAAAAGCCGAAGCCGAAGGCAAAGCGCGGCCGCCGTTCCCGCACGGCACAGCCTGCGCCGGAGACAGCACCCGCGGAACTGGCGGAGCCTGCCGTTCCCGTTCCGGAAGAAAACGGGAATCAGGAATAAAAATGCTATTATCGAACAGAACCGATACGCTGCGGCGTACCGGTTCTGTTCTGTTATGTAAAGATTCTATTCAGATGAAGAATACGGTGCGCCGATCCCTTTTCATCGCCAGTTCCGCCGCGTCGCGTGCCCGGCCGAGGACAAAGTTCTCCCGCGCGCGGTGCAGGACGTCGAGTGTCGCGTCATATTCGCCGGGACGCATGGCGGCGTGCAGGTCCGCTTCCCATTCACGGGTGATTTCCTCCGCTTCGCGGACAACGGCCTTTCCCGCCGGGGAAAGCACCAGCACGATCGCCCGCGACTGTGCCTTATCCGCCTGTTTGTCCACGAACCCCAGTTTTCCGAGGGACGCCATGGAACGTGTTACGGACGCCTTATCCATATGGAACGCCTCCACCAGTTCGCCTATCCTGCAAGGGGAATGCGCGTCGATATACAACAGATAGGAAAAACAGAGGCGGTTTATGCCGAGCGGTTCCAGATGCGCCCATATCCGGGCCTGCAAATCCCGCTCCAGACAGGAAAACTCCGAAAAAAGGCTGCTCAGAAAGAACCACTCCTTAAAATATTCGAAAAAACCAGCCCTGGAGAGTAGGCCGGTTTTTTCGGGGGTTCAGTTAATGTTTGCTAAAGGAGGGATAACTTACTCAGAAAGGCATCGCGCCGGTGCCGGGGTTGGGCTTAGAGCCGGTGGCGTCGGTGTCGTCGGGCTCGGTCGGCTCGTCGTCGACGGGCTCCTTGTCAGCGCGGACATTGCCGCCCTCATAGGGCTCCTCGAGAACGACGTAG
>CATJVQ010000064.1 GCA_949743955.1 uncultured Oscillospiraceae bacterium
CAATCATAATAACATTGACGTCCTTCGGCGGCTTGATGCAGCCGAAATGGATGTTGAAGCCGTGGGCGAAGGCGAGTGTCTTGCCCTCGGTGAGGTTCGGCTCGATGCTCTCCATGTAGAGCTTCGCCTGCTTTTCATCGTTAATCAGGATCATGATGAGGTCGGCGTTCTTCGCCGCCTCGGCCGCGGTCATGACGGTGAGCCCCTGCGCCTCCGCCTTCGCCCAGCTCCTGCTGCCCTCATAGAGGCCCACAATGACGTTTACGCCGCTGTCCTTGAGGTTGAGCGCGTGGGCGTGGCCCTGCGAGCCGTAGCCGATGATGGCAACGGTCTTCCCGCTGAGCTTCTGAAGGTCGCAGTCCTGCTGATAGAAAATTCTTGCCATGATAAATTCCCTCACTTTATACTGTTTCATTCTTCGTCCATGGGGCGAAAGCCTCACAGGCGGGTGTCCCTGCGGATGGTTGTGCTGCCGCGCTCAAGCGATACGACACCGGTGCGGCAGATTTCCAGAATCTTATAGTCGCGCATCAGGTTGATAAAATCGTCGATACGCCGGCTCTCGCCGGTGATCTGCATGACGATAGCGTCCCGGGTATAGTCGAGCGTCCGGGCCTCATACGCCTCCGCGGCGGCGCGGATGTCGCTGCGGGTGACGGGATCGTTCTCCATCTTGATGAGTAGCAGCTCGCTGCTCACGGTGTTTTCGGCGTCCAGCTCGTGGATGGAACAGACGTCCGGGAGCTTGTAGAGCTGATCGACGAGCTGACGCTTCATGGAGGGCTCGCCGTCGAAGAGGACGGTGATGCGCGAAAGGTCGGGGGATTCTGTCTCGCTGACGGTCAGAGCGTCGATGTTAAACTGCCGGCGGCGGAACATGCTGGTGACACGGTTGAGGACGCCGAACTGGTTGCGCACGAGGACAGCCACAGTGTACCGGTTCATACTCTCCCTCCATTTCCGTAAAACAATGTGAAAAATTTATTTTTCACATTAGTCACCCACCTTTACGATAATATCGTCCATCGAGCCGCCGGGGGGGAGCATGGGCAGGACAAATTCATCCCGGCTGATGGCGCAGTCGATGAGATACGGCCCGTTCTCCGCGAAGGCTCTTCCCATAGCGGCGTCGAGGCCGGGCAGATCCGCGACAGCCTCTCCCTTCGCGCCGAACGCCTCCGCCAGCCGGACGAAATCCGTTTTCCGATCCAGGACGGTATTGGAATAATGCTTATCGAAGAAGAGTGTCTGCCACTGGCGCACCATACCGAGTACGCCGTTGTTAAGCACGAGGATGACCACCGGGATACGCTGGGAAACAGCCGTCGCCATCTCATTAAGGCACATGCCGAAGCCGCCGTCGCCGATGACGAGGACAGTGTGTTCCCCCGTCCCCATCTGGGCGCCGATGGCTGCGCCCAGGCCGAAGCCCATCGTCCCCAATCCCCCGCTCGAGATGAACCGGCGCGGGCGGCGGAAGGACAGATTCTGCGCCGCCCACATCTGGTGCTGCCCCACGTCGGTGACGACGGGAGTGTTCTCCCCGAGATGGGCGTCGAGCGCACGCATGGCGTTGCGGGGGGTGAGTCCGTCGCGCAGGTCGCGCTGCCCGGCCTCCTCGGTCTGGAAGCGCTCCACCATATCCTGCCAGGTCGGGCGGCGTGTCTGCCGCAGGAGAGGGAGGAGCTTCTGGAGGGTCAGTCTGAGGTCGCCGCGTAAACCATGTGTCGCGCTCACGGTTTTGAAGAGCTCCGAGCCGTCCACGTCGATGTGGACAATTTTCGCGTTCGGCGCGAACTTGGCGCGGTTGCCGGTCACGCGATCGTTAAACCGCACGCCGAGCGCGATGATGCAGTCCGCATGGTGCATGGCCATGGAGCAGGCATAGTGCCCGTGCATACCCTGCATACCCAGAAAGCGCGGATGTCCGCTCGGGATGCCGGAGAGCCCCATCATCGAGCAGCCTATGGGCGCGTCGATGCGCTCGGCCATTTCAAGCAGCTCGTCCTGCGCCTCACTCGAGAGGAGGCCGCCGCCGAAGTAGAGGAACGGGCGCTCTGCCTTATTGATGCACTCGGCCGCCTGCTCGATGCGCACGTCCTTGGCGGGGAAGCGTTCATCCGGCGTTACGGGGGGCTGGGGCTCGTAATCACACTTCGCCTGCTGGATGTCCTTGGGGATGTCGATGAGCACCGGGCCGGGACGCCCGGAGACGGCGAGGCGGAAGGCCTCACGGATGGTATCGGCTAACTGCTCAATAGCGCCGATAAAGTAGTTATGCTTCGTGATGGGCAGGGTGATGCCGGTGATGTCGATCTCCTGAAAGCTGTCCGTGCCGATCTGGGCGTTCATAACGTTGCCGGTGATGGCTATCATCGGGATGGAGTCGAGGAACGCCGTGGCGATGCCCGTAACCAGATTCGTCGCGCCGGGGCCGGACGTGGCGAAGACCACTCCCGGCTTCCCGGTCGCGCGGGCGTAGCCGTCCGCCGCATGCGCCGCGCCCTGCTCGTGCGCGGTCAGAACATGGCGCAGTTCGTCCTGATATTTATACAATGAGTCATATACATTGATGATTTGTCCTCCCGGATAACCAAAAACGACTTCACAGCCCTGTTCAATCAGGGTTCTGACGACAATGTCAGCGCCGGATAAGATCAAAGGTTCATCATCCTTTCTTGAGGTGGCCGGCAATCAGCCCGCCCATCTGCGAACAGCCCGCCTTTTTGCAGCGGGACGCTTCGTCCCCGCCGGGCATGATGTCCGTCGTGCGCCAGCCCTCGTCAAGGACAGCGGAGACCGCGTTCTCGATGCAGTCCGCCTCCGCCGGCAGGTCGAAGCTGTAGCGCAGCATCATGGCCGCGGAGAGGATGGTGCCGATGGGGTTGGCCGTATCGGTCCCGGCGATATCGGGGGCCGAGCCGTGGATGGGCTCATACAGCCCTCTGGATCCTTTCCCGAGGCTCGAGGACGGAATCATGCCGATGGATCCGGTGATCATGGAGGCTTCGTCCGAGAGGATGTCGCCGAACATGTTCTCGGTGACGATGACGTCGAACTGGGCGGGGTTTTTGACAATCTGCATCGCGCAGTTGTCCACGAGCATGTCCGTGAGCGTGACATCGGGGTACTCCGGCGCGAGGCGGTGCAGGACCTTTTTCCACAGCCGGCTGCTGTCGAGGACATTGCTCTTCTCCACCGAGCAGAGCTGTCCACGGCGCTTGCGCGCCGTTTCGAACCCAATGCGCCCGATGCGCTCGATCTCGCTCTCCGTATAGCGCAGGACGTCGACGGCGCAGGCTTCCTCCCCGGCGGTCTCGGTCTTATGCTCGCCGAAGTAGATGCCCCCGATGAGCTCCCGCACGATGATGAAATCGATCCCCTTCTCCACGATGGAGGCTCTCAGCGGGGAAGCGCTCGCGAGCTGCGGCCAGATCCTAGCCGGACGGTTGTTGCTGTATACGCCCATCCCGGCGCGCAGGCGGAGGAGCCCTTTCTCCGGGCGCTTCTCGCCCGGGACGCTGTTCCACTTCTCCCCGCCCACGGCGCCGAGGAGCACGCTGTCGGCGCCCAAGCACTTCTGGAGCATCGCTTCGGGGAGGGGATCGCCCCATTTGTCGATGGCGATGCCGCCCATATCCACATCCTCATAGATGAAGGTGTGGCCGTAGAGGGAGGCCACAGCGTCGAGCACGCGCAGCGCTTCGCCGACGATCTCAGGGCCGATGCCGTCCCCGCGGATGACCGCTATTTTTTTCTCCATAACCGTGACCTCATTCCTGCCGCAGGGAGGCGAGAAGGCCGCCCGCGGCGATGATGTTCTGAATAAACGGGGGGAAGGGCTGGGCCTGATACTTCTTTCCGGTGGTGACATCCTCGATAACGCCGGTATCGAAATCGACATGGACCTCGTCCCCGGCGGCAATCTCGTCGGCGGCAGCCTCGCACTCGAGGATGGGCAGGCCGATGTTGATGGCGTTGCGGTAGAAGATGCGCGCAAAGCTCTTGGCGATGACACACCCCGTCCCGCAGGTCTTGATGACAAGCGGGGCGTGCTCGCGCGAGGATCCGCAGCCGAAATTCCACCCCGCGACAATGAGATCCCCGGCTTTCACCTTTTCGACAAAGGAGGCGTCGATATCCTCCATGCAGTGCCGGGCGAGCTCGGCCGCGTCCGACGTGTTGAGATACCGGGCGGGGATGATGACGTCGGTATCGACGTTGTCCTGATATTTAAAGACATGTCCTCTGGTTTCCATCTTTGTCCTCCTTGGGTTCGGTGATGTAACCGGTCAGGGCGCTGGCCGCGGCGGTGGCGGGGCTCGCGAGATACACTTCGCTCTTCACATGCCCCATGCGTCCGACAAAGTTGCGGTTGGTGGTAGCCACACACCGCTCGCCCGCGGCGAGGATGCCCATGTATCCGCCCAGGCACGGCCCGCACGTCGGCGTGGAGACGACGGCTCCCGCGTCGATGAAAGCGGTGACGTACCCTCGCTCGACGCATTCGCGCAGGATCTGCATCGTGGCGGGGATGATGATGCACCGGACACCGGAAGCGACCTTCTTCCCGCACAGGGTCTTATACGCGACCTCCATATCCTCCATGCGCCCGTTGGTGCAGCTTCCGATGACGACCTGATCGATGCGGATATCGCCGAGCTCCTTCGCCGGACGCGTATTCTCCGGCAGGTGTGGGCAGCTCACCGTCGGGACAATTTCGGAGAGGTTGATTTCAATCACCTTTTCGTACTCCGCGTCCGGGTCGGCGGTGTAGACGACGGGCTCCCTCTCGCAGCGATCCTTCATATAGGCCATCGTGCGCTCATCGACGGGGAAGATGCCGTTCTTCGCCCCGGCCTCAATAGCCATATTGCAGATGCAGAGCCGGTCGTCCATCGACAGTGAGATAACGCCCGGGCCGGTGAACTCCATGCTGCGGTACAGGGCGCCGTCCACACCGATTTGGCCGATGATGGAGAGGATTACGTCCTTCCCGCTGCAAACGGGGGAAAGTTCTCCCGTCAGCTCGAAGCGGATGGCGGCGGGGACCTTGAACCACGCTGTGCCGTTGGCCATGCCCGCGGCCATGTCGGTGCTGCCGACACCGGTTGAGAACGCGCCGAGGGCCCCGTAGGTACAGGTGTGGCTGTCCGCGCCGATGATGCAGTCCCCGGCCGTGACGACGCCCTGCTCGGGCAGCAGCGCGTGTTCGATGCCCATCCTGCCCACATCGTAGAAGTGGCTGACACAGTGGGCGCAGGCGAAGTCGCGGCACTGCTTGGACTGCTCTGCGGCCTTGATGTCCTTATTGGGGACGAAGTGATCGAGGACGATGGCGATCTTATCCTTGTCGAAGACGCTCTCGAAGCCGGCCTTGTTAAACTCGTTGACGGCAACGGGGGTTGTGATGTCGTTGCCGAGGACAAGGTCGAGCTTTGCGCTGATCAGCTGCCCGGCACAGACTGAATCGAGCCCGGCGTGGGCGGCCAGGATCTTCTGTGTCATAGTCATTCCCATGAGAAAGCTCCTTTACGAAGAAAATTATTGACGGATCCGGTTATTATAAGCGCTGAGCAGCGCGTGGGCGCTCGCGCGGATGATGTCCGTATCGGTTCCGACACCCCAGGTCATCTCGCCGTTCTCCCACTCGAGCCCGATGTAGGCGGCGGCGGTGCTGCCGGAGCTCACTCCCTGCATGCTGTGCTCGGTGTAGACACGCAGGCTGTAGGAGGCCCCGGTGTAGGCCTTGAGCGCGTTGCTGACCGCGTCGAGCGAGCCGTTGCCGGAGGTGCTGAGCGTCGTGTCCGCGCCGCCCTTCGAGAAGACGACGTTCCCCTTCACCTCGCCCTTCTTCTGGACGAAATCCATATCGGCAATCGAGACAGGATCATCGCACCCGAAGTAGTGCGACTGGAAGATGTCGTAAACGTCGCTGACCTTGAGCTCGCGGTGCTCGTGATCGGAGATGCTCTTGCACAGGTAGCTTAAGTGCTCGCGCATCTTCGGCGGGAGGACATAGCCGTAATTCTGCTCGAGAAGATACCCGATGCCGCCCTTTCCGCTCTGCGAATTGACGCGGATAACGTCGGCATCGTAGGTGCGGCTGATGTCGGTGGGGTCGATGGGGATATACGGCACGCTCCAGCGGTGGAGCGCCTTTTCCTCGCGCCACTTGATCCCCTTGGCGATTGCGTCTTGATGGCTGCCGGAGAAAGCGGCGAACACGAGGGCCCCGGCGTAGGGCGAGCGCTCATAGACATGCATGCGGGTGCATTTCTCGTAGATCTTGGCGATGGTGGGCATATCGGAGAAGTCCAGTCCGGGGGTGACGCCGTGGGAATACATATTCATCGCCAGCGTGACAACGTCCACATTGCCGGTGCGCTCGCCGTTGCCGAAGAGTGTCCCTTCCACGCGGTCGGCCCCGGCGAGGAGCGCGAGCTCCGTGTCGGCGACACCGGTGCCCCGGTCGTTGTGCGGATGCAGGGAGAGAGTGACGTGCTCGCGGTATTTGAGGTTCTCGCTCATGTACTCTATCTGGCTCGCGTAGATGTGGGGCAGGCTCATCTCAACCGTGACAGGCAGGTTAATGATGACGTTGTTATTTTCCGACGGTTCGAGAATGTCAAGCACCGCGTTGCAGACCTCCAGCGCGTACTCCGGCTCGGTGCCGGTGAAGCTCTCGGGGGAGTACTCGAAGCGGAAATTCCCCTCGTATTCGCCCGCCAGCTTCTTAATGAGCCTAGCCCCGTCCACGGCGATCTGGAGAATCTCCTCTTTGGATTTGCGGAAGACCTGCTCGCGCTGGGCGACGCTGACCGAATTATAGATGTGGATGATCGCGCTCGGCGCGCCCTTGCAGGCCTCGAACGTCTTGCGGATGATGTGCTCCCGGCACTGGGCGAGCACCTGGACGGTGACATCCTGCGGGATCATATCGCGCTCGATGAGGGTGCGCAGGAATTCATACTCCGTCTCGCTCGCGGCAGGGAAACCCACCTCGATCTCCTTGAACCCAACCTTCAGAAGCATTTGATAGAACTCGAGCTTTTCCTCAAGGCTCATGGGGATGACAAGGCTCTGGTTGCCGTCCCGCAGGTCCACGCTGCACCAGGTCGGGGCCTTCTCAATGTGATCCTTTTCCACCCACTTCAGATGCCGGCCGGGAGCGGGATAATAGCCGATGCCGTACTTGCTTGCGTCCATCATATTGAAACGTTCCTCCTCTGTGTCCGGATCTCCGGAAAAACCGAAGATCCAACTAAAAATACGGGATAAATAATGAAGATCCTGCCTCTCAACAAAGAGACAGGATCTTAAATCAACAGATAAAGATCTTGCGGTACCACTCTTCTTGCCGCCCAAAAGGCAGCCGCTCACCGTGACAAAAATCACTTCCTGCGCTAACGGTCAGGCTCCGTCCTTCCTACTAAGGAAACTCCCGTTCAGTTCAGCCGCTCCGAGGTGAGTTTGCGAAAAGTCCTTCCACCGGCTCACACCACCCGCCGGCTCTCTGAAAGCGGGACCAATCCGCTTTTTCCTCATCATCGCGTTTCCTGCGAATCTATTCAATTAAAAATTATTATATCATGGTTTTGGGGTTTGTCAAGTGGAAAGAAACGTTTTATTTCAAATACGTTTCAAACCAACCTGTAATCTCCTCCAGCCTGCGCACACGGCGGCGGGGCATACCAGAGCGGGAGAGCTCGTGGTTCTCGCCGTGGAAGAGGCACAGCCGGGCCGGGACGCCGAAGCGCTTGAGGGCGGCGAACATCTGGAGGCCCTCGTTCTCCGGGCAGCGGTAATCCTCGCGCGAATGGATGAAAAGTGTCGGCGTGCGGACGCTCGAGGCATAACGCAGGGGGGACTGCTCCCACAGGAGGGATGGGTTCCCCCAGATGGACGCGGCTGTCTGGTCGGAGGGGAACTCGAAGCCTATATCGGAGACAGTCTGCATCGTGGCCCAGTTGGCGATGGACCGCTGGGAGGCCGCCGCGGCAAAGCGTGTCGTATGGCCGATGATCCAGTTGGTCATAAACCCGCCGTAGCTGCCGCCGGTGACGCCGATGCGCGCCGTGTCAATCTGCGGGTACGCTTCGATCACCCGGTCGACGAACTCCATCAGATCCTGATAGTCCCCGTCGCCGTAATGACCGCGGATGTCGGCGAAGGCATTGCCGCGTCCGTCACCCCCGCGCGGGTTGCAGAACAGGACATAGTACCCCTTCGCCGCCCAGACCTGCATCTCGTGGAAGAAGCCGGGGCCGTAGACCGTCTTCGGCCCGCCGTGGATGTCGAGGATGGCCGGGGCCTTCTGCCCGTCCATAGCGGGACAGGTGGGGGGAAGGATCCAGCCGTCGAGATCCAGCCCGTCGCGGGCTGTGAACGGGAAGGGCTTCGGCTCGGAAATGGTATATTCCTGCGGGATGGCAGCGTTTAAGGACGTGAGCGCGGTCTCGTTCCCGGCAGCGTCCAGCGCGTAAAGCTCCTGGAGGCCCATGCCGCGCATGCCGATGAAGACGATGCGTCCGTCCCGTACGTCGAAGCAGTCGACACTGCCCCCCGCCGCCGTCAGGTACGTGAACGCACCGCCGGGGAGGACACGGCACAGCCGCGAACAAATCCGGTCCGTGACGGTGAACCAGACGGCCCCGTCCGCGATGATGAAGTCCCGCCCCCCGCCATAGCGGCAGTCCGACCCGACAGAGCTGCCATAGGAGAGATCCTCCCCATACAGCAGTGTGAGCGCGCCGGACGTGTCCAGCGTGTAGAGGACGGGGTTCTCGTTGATGCCGTACCGCTGGCAGTCGGACGCGAGCAGGAGCCAGCCATCGCCCCAGAATCCGGCCTGCTGCACGCTGTAAGCGCCCGCCTCGAGCAGGATGCGCTCCTTTGGCGTTTTCCCTGCCCCGACGCAGTATTCACGCACGTCCTGCCGGCCGGTATTGATGTCGGAAAACTCCAGCCCCCAGGCGAGCACGCGCGTTTTGTCTTCGCTTAGCGCCCAGCCCTCGGTCTGGTAGAGGGGAGGGGTTAAGGCGTCCAGCGAGGCGGAGGCTTCGTCGTAGAGATAGAGGCGCGGGCGCTTCTTGTTGGTGATGCCCTCGCCGTTAAACCAGAAGGGCAGCTCGTCGAACACGTTGCAGTCCGGGTTCTCATCCTGCTTGCGGAGAACCTTTTCCCGCTCTTCGTCCGAGAGGCCGGACGTGTCCGGCGCGGCGTTGTCCCACAGCGCGCAGAGGATCCAGCGCCCGTCGCCGAGCGGCTCGATGCGGCTGACCCGCATCGGAATTGTGAACGCCCGCTCCGCCTCTCCTCCGCCGGTGCTGATGGTGTAAAACGCGGTGGAGCCATAGGGGACCTTGCCGCGTTTGGAGGCGAAGAGAAGGGCTTCGGCGTCCTTCCAGCAGAAGCAGCCAGTATCCTCGGACGCGGTCAGCCGGTGCGCCCCGGACGCGCCCTGTACCCACAGGTCGGAGGCGTAGCTGTCCCCCTCCGGCTTGCAGCGGTGGACGAGGAACGCTGTCCGCTCCGTGTCCGGCGAGAGGCGGACACCGGAGAGAAACCGGTATTCGTACAGCGTCTCGATACCGATGGTTTTCATTCCTATACCTCCTTCGGGAAGAGCCAGGCGAACACGTCGGGCAGGCGCTCCTGCCAGTAGTCCCAGTCGTGGCGGCCGGGCTGCTCGGCATAGGTGACGGCGACGCCCTGTTCCTCCGTGAAGCGGCGGAAATCCTGATTATATTCATAGAGGAAGTCCTCTGTCCCTACGCACTGGTAGAGGCGCGGCATGGGGCGGCCCTCCTGGAGATTGCGGCGGATGAGCCAGAACAGATCGTTGGGCGTATCGCGGAACCCCTCGATGCCGCCGAACACGTTCTGGATGGTGTTCATCAGCCTTGCCGGGTTCGGGGAGGCGGCGGATTCGGTCTGTACCTTCTCGATCTCCGCGTTCATATTCAGCGCCCCGGACAGGCTCGCCGCCGCCGCGAAGCGTTCGGGGCAGGAGAGGGCGAGCTTGAAGGCGCCGTAGCCGCCCATGGAGTTGCCCGCGACGAAGTTGTCCTCCCGTTTGTCGGACAGCGGGAAGATAGCCTGCATGTAGCGGGGCAGCTCCTCGCTCAGATATGTCCAGTAGCGCTGGCCGTGGAGCATGTCGGTATAGAAGCTCATCGCGCCGAAGGGCATGACGACGGCGACGTTATACTGCTCGCAGTACCACTCGATGTTCGTCAGCCGCGACCAGACGCTCTGGTTATCCCCGGCGCCGTGCAGGAGATAGAGGGTTTTAAACTTGCTGTCGAGCTGCCAGATTTCCTTATCGCTGGCCGCCTGGCGCCTCGAGGGCAGCGCGACAGCCACCTGCGGCTCTGTGTCCAGATATTTGGAGGAGAAGGAGAAATTCTGAATAAACGCCATGACCGATTTCCTTTCTTGTTTTAAAAATGAGTTTTCCGAGAAGAAAAACCGTTTTTATTATAGACCATCCGGCTTTTTCTGGCAAGTCCGCTTGCTTTTTGCCCGCGGCTGGATTATACTGTGGAAAGAATCGAATGAGTAACCGAGCGATAAAGGAGTTTTAAAACATGCTGGACATGAAATTTCTGCGGACCAATCCGGACGTGGTCAAAGAAAACATCCGCAAAAAGTTCCAGGAGGAAAAGCTGCCTCTGGTGGACGAAGTTATTGATATGGATAAGCGCTACCGTGAGGCGAAGACACGGTGCGACTATCTGCGCAGCCAGCGCAACACCATCAGCAAGCAGATCGGCGGCATGATGGCCAAGGGCCAGAAGGAGGAGGCCGAGAAGGCCAAGGCCCAGGTCACAGCCATGGCGGACGAGCTCGCGGCGCTTGAAAAGCTGGAGGAGGAGCTTTCCGGGCAGATCCGCGAGCGGATGCTCGTCATCCCGAATATCATCGACGAGAGTGTCCCCATCGGGCGGGACGACAGCGAGAATGTCGAGGTGGAGCGCTTCGGCGAGCCGGTGGTGCCGGCGTTCGACGTGCCGTACCATGTGGATATTATGGAGAGCCTGCACGGCATCGATCTCGACAGTGCCCGCAAGACCAGCGGCAACGGCTTTTATTACCTCTGCGGGGACATCGCCCGCCTGCACTCGGCCATCCTCTCCTATGCGCGTGACTTCATGATCGACCGCGGCTTCACGTACTTCATCCCGCCCTTCATGATCCGCGGCAATGTCGTGGACGGCGTAATGAGCTTTGCGGAAATGGAAAACATGATGTACAAGATCGAGGGCGAGGATCTCTATCTCATCGGCACGAGCGAGCATTCGATGATCGGCAAATTTATCGACACCATCCTTACCGAGGACAAGCTCCCCCAGACACTGACCAGCTATTCCCCGTGCTTCCGCAAGGAGGTCGGGGCGCACGGCATCGAGGAGCGCGGGGTGTACCGCATCCATCAGTTTGAGAAGCAGGAGATGATCGTCGTCTGCAAGCCGGAGGAGAGCCGGGAGTGGTTCTTTAAGCTCTGCCAGAATACAGTGGACTTCTTCCGCTCGCTGGATATCCCCGTCCGCACGCTCGAGTGCTGCTCGGGAGATCTGGCGGATCTCAAGGTCAAAAGCCAGGATGTCGAGGCGTGGAGCCCGAGGCAGAAGAAGTACTTCGAGGTTGGAAGCTGCTCGAACCTCGGAGACGCGCAGGCCCGCCGCTTGGGCATCCGCATCCGGGGAGAGAACGGCACGTACTTCGCGCACACGCTCAACAACACGGTTGTCGCTCCGCCGCGGATGCTCATCGCTTTCCTCGAGAACAACCTGCGCGCGGACGGCAGCGTCGCCGTCCCCGAGCCGCTGCGGATGTACATGGGCGGCAGGACAGAGCTTCGCCCGTAAGGAGGGTGCGGGATGAAAAAATTTTTAAACGAGTTTAAAGCGTTCGCTCTGCGCGGGAACGTCATCGATCTGGCTGTCGGCGTTATCATCGGCGCCGCGTTTCAGGCCATCGTCAAGTCCCTGACCGACGATATTATTTCCCCCATCATCGGCCTGTTCGCCAAGACGGATTTCAGCGACTGGATGCTCTCCCTCTCCGACGGCGCCGTCCAGATCCGGTATGGCGCGTTCCTCACCGCTGTCATCAACTTCCTCATCATGGCGTTCCTCATCTTCCTGCTTGTCAAGATGATGAACCGCCTCGCGGAGCTCGGGAAGAAGCACGAAGCGCCCAAAGCGCCCCCTGCCCCGATAACGAAAAAGTGCCCGTTCTGCTGCTCGGAGATCCCTATCGAGGCTTCGCGCTGCCCGCACTGCACGTCGGTGCTGGAGGCGGTGCCTGAAGAAGCGTAAAACGGTTTCCGGCGCACCGGCGGCAGCGGTACGCGTCCGCCTTCCCCTCGGCGGCGGCCCGGATAAACGCTGTCTTCCGGATGCGCTCGAATGTCGCCCCGCACGTCTCGCACCGCACGACATAGCGGATGGCGGCGGCCCGGCGGCGCTCGAACCCTTCGCATGTATCGGCCCGGCTCGACGGAGAGGCCCCGACCGTGATGCACAGCGCCTTCCACAGCGCGTCGTGCCCATGGCGGACGCCTGTCCGCAGGCAGAGGGCGGCATGGGCGTATTCGTGGCGGATGGTGTCCCAGAAGGCGTCCTCCTCATCGAGAAGGAAGCGCGCGATGACAATCTGCGTGGGGACGCAGCGCCGCCCTGTGCGGGAGAGACGGCATAAGCCGTAGTGATTCACGAGCCGCGGGGAGAGGACGATGTCGATTCCCGAGGTGTCCACCCCGGTCAGCGTGTCCAGGCGGCGGTATTCCGCGCGGATCTCCTCGAGTGTATGCGCCATATGGAGCCTCCTTTTCTGCGTAAGTATGCCCGGCGGAGCAGTCCGCTGGGTATTTTTCATGTTATGGAATTTGAACAGCGTTGTTTGCAGAAATCTTAATGAAGGCCATATCTCCCTCTCCAGTAGGAAGCTGCCTTAATACGAAAAATTATCGGGGATGCGGATATATGCGCGGATATGGCTGTCCTTTTTACGTTTTAAAATCTGAGAGACATTTTCAACATTACCCTCTGCGGTTATCAGATAATCATCATCATTTTCAAGCACAATTCCAATATGGTCATGATCCATGTTGTTAAATACCCTGTCAAAAAGAACGATGTCCCCAGCCGCGGGCTTAAAGGCATTATCATTCCCGCTGTGGTACTCAATACGGTTATCTGCCTGCGCCCACTCTTCCCAGGCCGCACAGCCTGCAAGAGAACAAGAGGATTCTTTCGGGCAAACAGGAATGCTGAATCCTGCTAATATGACGCAATGATATACAAACGCCGCACACCAAAGCCCATCAGCCTCGTCCACAGACCAGTTTGGGAATCGTGCGGCTATATCCTGTATATTTGGCGCACAATGATTCGCTTTCCCGTTGTACGGTTTTTCAGCTTCTTCTCTCGCGATAACTGCCAGCTTGACCCTGTCGCACATCATTTCCTCCTGAATATCGCTCATTATGTCCGCACCGCCCGATCAAATCTTAACGAACTAATTGTACCACTCCTATTTCCCATTAACAACTAAAATGTGAGGCATAGCAGACGCTACGCCCCACATTCCTTATCGTTCCAACGCCCCCGGTCTATCAGATTTTGAACTTCCTTGTCCGTTTCTTAAAGTTCTGTATCTGCCGCGGATGGAAAACCGTGTCAGCCCTGCGCTATCGCAGCTTCCTTCGCCTTTTGCAGCGCTTCGATCATGGCGACATTGGCCGCCTTGACCTGCTCGGGTGTGGCCGTGCGTGAAACAGCCATCGACTTCGCGCGGGAGATGGCGACATCGACCGCGCGGCGGTGTGAATCGGGGATGGTGGAGAGATCCAGCCCCTTGAGGCGCTCGAGATTCTGCCGCAGCGGGACAAGTACCCGCATCATCTGATCCTCATAGCGGATTTCCTCGAGCATCTTTTCAAATGTCCAGCTCCGGTTCTGCGGCGTGACGACCGCCTTGA
Organism: uncultured Oscillospiraceae bacterium; assembly: GCA_949743955.1. Taxonomy (GTDB): domain Bacteria; phylum Bacillota; class Clostridia; order Oscillospirales; family Ruminococcaceae; genus Harryflintia. Next base: position 13,991 of record CATJVQ010000064.1, read on the forward strand.
ACTGGACAGAGAGATCCGCCTCCTTGAGCGCGGCGAGCACCTCGTCCAGCCGCTGGCGGGAGACACCCGAGAGGACAAGCGCCTCGCACTCGGGAAAGTCGATCTTCTCATCGTCCGCCGCGCGCACGGCGGGGAAGCCCGGCAGTCCGGCCAGCGCGCCGAGTGTCATGGTGATGCTTTCCCCCGCGACGGTGCGGATCTCTATATTCAGTTTTTCCAGTACGCCGCAGACAGCCTCTTCCTTCTCTTCCGTGAAGCCGTACAGCAGAGCGGTTTCCTTTTCCTTAGCGATTCTTGCCTTCATTGCTTTTCCGCCTTCCCTCTCAGTTTAAACAGCAAAACGACGGACGGCGCCGGCCATCCCCCATGATTTGTCATAACCCGCGGCACTGTGCTTTATGCAGATCAGTATACCATAATTTTCGCTGTTTGCATAGCGTTATGCGCGTTATTTCCGGACACGGCGGATGCAGTACAGGCAGACAGGGCCGATTCCGTCTTCCATCCACTTCATGAAGGAGGCTCGGCGCGACACGCCGGGGAACGCGTCGAACTGATTATAGACCTCCAGCCCCTCCGCGCGGCAGCGCACACAGACAGTGTGCATCCCCTTAAAGGGGTTCCGCCGCCGGTTCCAGTAGGAGAAGAGGCAGACATCCGCCTCCCGGGCCAGACTATCGTAGAGCGTTTTGTCCCGCGCGGCGGTCACCGTGTATCCCATCTGCCGGAACAGGCGCTTCGCCTTCCACGGAAATGTCCCCAAGAGCCCCAGCAGGTTGGACGCGTGCAGATCTCCCCAGACCGCCACGTCGCAGAGGCGCTGGGGATTATCCAGGAGAAGGAACGCATTGTAGACGGCGATGATGCCGCATCCGGCGTGCGCCATGTCCGTGACACCGTAGCGCAGCTCCCGTACCGGCGGCAGGCCCTGCCCGTTCACAATGCCGCCGGGATCAAAGCGTTCGTTAAACGTCCGGTTTTTCCGGGCGAGAAGGGAGCGGGGGCCCATCCGGAAACGGAGGAGGTCCGCCAGCGTTTTGCAGGAGTCAGAAGCGGTTTTTGGCAATGATTGTCACCTCCGGAGCAGGATAAAAGCCTGTGTATAACAGGCGTTATACACAGGCTTCACTTTGGTACGCCTGACTGGAATCGAACCAGCGCACCCGGCTCCGGAGGCCGGTGCTCTATCCACTGAGCTACAGGCGCATAGTACTGATTCCCGATGATTCAGGAATCAGTAACAGGAACATATAACAGTATAGCACAGACGAAAAAAAAATGGAAGCCCTGCGGCGCAAAAATTTTTCCGGAAGCGGTACCGGATTCCGCCAGGGGTGAACGCGCTAAACCTTATGGACCTTAAACTGAGGCAGCCAGTGTTTCTGTGTTTCAAACATCTTGTTTACCATCTCCCGTATCTCAGCCATAGACAGCATTGCGGAGGTCAGCGGGTCATAGAGGCAGGCGTGGTAGACCTTCATGGGGTCCCCCTCCAGCGCAGCCTCCACCGCCAGCTCCTCGCAGGCGGCGTTCTGCGCGTTCAGGATGGCCAGCTGAGGCGGGAGCGCCCCCACGTGGATGGGCTCCAGGCCGCCCTTGGAGGCCAGAACCGGGACCTCCACGCAGCAGCCGACCGGCAGATTGTCTATCAGCCCGAAATTCCGCACATTGCCGTTGAATTCAAACAGTGTGTTGTCGCCGAATATCGCGTTGAATATGTAGGCGGCGTATTCCGTTCCGCGGCTCAAATCAATTTCCGCCGCGATAAATTTATCGAATTCCTCGCGGCGGCGTACATCCCTGCTGCCAATTCCTTTGAAATTATCGATCCAGTCATGGCCCGGATTCCAGCCGGTGCCGTTCGTGCAGTATTTTTCGATCAGGTCCGGGCGCTTGCGGAACCAGGCGTTATACTCGCTGGCATGGCCGCTGGACTCGGTCACATAGTATCCGAGGTTCAGATACATCTCGTTGCGCACCTGCTCCTCGTTGTAGATCTCCGGCCGCTCCGTGATGGCCTTATAAATCAGTGGGTATGCGTCCTTTCCGTTCCACTGGAATTTTAAATAGTGCGCCTGGTGGTTGATTCCGGCGCAGACATAGGTGATATCCTTCATATCGGCGCCGATCCATCTTGCCAGCATCTCGGATGTGTGCTGTACGCTGTGGCAGAGGCCGCTTGTGCGCACCTTCGATGTCCCCTGAACCGCGCGGCACAGCATCGCCATGGGGTTGGTGTAGTTTAGGAAGGTGGCGTCGGGGCAGTGTTTTTCGATGCCGCGCACAATCTCCTGTATGGCGGGCAGTGTGCGCAGGAAACGGAAAATGGCGGAAGGCCCCCGGGTGTCGCCGATATTGATGGAAATGCCGTATTCCTTCGGCACGGACATGTCCAGATACGGCCCCTCATCATCCCCAGTCTGGATAGTGGAGAGCACGCCGTCCGCCCCGTCCAGCGCCTCCTCCAGGCGCAGGGTCGCGGTAACCTTTGCGGGATAATTTCCGGCGCTGACAATCCGGTCCACCGCTTTTTTCGCGTAGTCCAGATTCTCCTGCTTAATGTCCATCAGCGCTATTTCGCAGTCCTGAAACACAGGAAAGGTTAAAATATCCCGTGTCAGATTGCGGGTGAAGGTGACGCTTCCCGCGCCGATAAACGCAATCTTTTTTGCCATAGCTCCTGCCTCCTAAAGATTAAAATGGGGTATGCGGCGGATACTCTATCCAAACGGCCTTCAGTCTCCCTCATTATACGACGGCGGGAGCCGAAATACAAGGCTTCCGGCCTCCCGCGCCGGGACGACCGGCAAAAAATTTTTGCGGCGTGGTGTTTTTATCCTTTTATGAGTTTTCTTTGGAGATGGGCATCCGGATAAGCAGCCGCAGAAGCGCTCTTGGATGCAGCGGGAGGAGAGGATAGAGATAGGGCCTCCCGGAGATGGTGCGCGTGCTCATGGCGATGGCCAGCATCAGGAGAAGCCCGCCCGCGTAGCCCCACACGCCGAAGAGCGCCGTCAGCACGAGGATGACCATGCGGAAGAGCTTGAACGCGTACCCAAGCTCGAACGACGGCTGGGTAAAATTCGCGATGGCGACAAATGCCATATACAAGACTACCTCCGGCACAAACCACCGCGCCTGGACGGCGAAGTCCCCGAGAATGAGCGCCCCCACGACGGAAAAGGAGTTTGAAAGGACGCTCGGCGTGTTTAAGGAGGCGAGCTTGAGCCCGTCGATAACGAACTCGACGATTAGGAGCTGCGCGAGGATGGGGACACCGTTCGGCTCCTGCACCTGCAAAAATGAAAGTGAAGGGGGGAGCAGGTCCGGGTGTGTGATGAGCAGGTACCATGTCGGGGTGAGTAAGAGGGTGAGCAGAAAAATGAGCATACGCACCAGGCGCAGATAGGTCCCCACGAGCGGGGGAAAATAGAAGTCGTTGGCATCCTGCACAAAATCGAAGACCGACGTGGGGAGAACCATCACGGAAGGGGAATTGTCAACGAGCACCAGCACGCTCCCCTCCAGAACACTGGCCGCCGCCGCGTCGGGGCGCTCCGTGTAGCGCACCTTCGGGAACGGGTTGTACCACTGCGGGCGAGTCAGGCTCTCGGCGAGCGACTCCTGGTTCATGGTGAGGGCTTCCGCACTCACAGAGGAAATCTTTTTCCGTATGCGGGCGATGAGGTGCTCATCGGCTGTCCCGGACATGTAGCACAGCACGATATCCGTGCGGGACTTTTCTCCGGCGCTCAGGTATTCCATTGTGAGGCGCGCGTCGCGGATGCGGCGGCGGATAAGCGCCGTATTGCTGACAAGTGTTTCGACAAAACCGTCGTGCGAGCCGCGCAGGACTTTGTCGTCACCCGGTTCCTCCACGCCGCGCGCCGGATAGGTTCGCGCGTCGATGAGCACCGCCTCGCGGTAGCCCTCAATGAGCAGTGCCGGCGTGCCGGAGAGGACACCGGTGATGACAGCGTCGAACGTGCCGGCCGTGTCCGCTTCCATGTACGGGACATGCCGCTCGCAGAAGGCTTTGGCGTCCGGCGCGTCGCTGAGGGAGTCGAGGGACAGGAAGACCTCCATCACCTTTTCCATCACCGAATCCTTGACAAAACCGTCTACAAAATACAGCCGCGCCCGCTGTCCGCCGACAGTGACAGCCCTTCCAATCACGTCAAAGCTCTCACGGATGCGCAGGAGTTCCTCCATCCGTTTGGCGTCGCGGCCGAAGTCGCCTGAAAAACACGCCTCCATTTCGCGCGTCCTCCTTTTCCGATTTTTACAGCGTATTGCAGGATCAGTATGACCCTGTCCGGCGGCAATCATACGGAATTCCGGGCGGCGCTTGTGGGCATACTATCCGCACCGGACAATACGGAAAGGAAGAGCTGCCATGAACGTGGATCTGAAAGCCTTTGACCAGTTAAGCTACGGACTGTACCTGATTTCATCCGGAGACGGTGAAAAAACGGCGGGCTGTGTTGTCAACACCCTGACACAGGCCGCGGTGGAACCCGTGCTCGCCACGGTGACGATTCATAAGGAAAACGAAACCGCCCGCCTGATCCGGCGGACGGGAAAATTTGCGGCGGTAGTGCTCGCACAGTCTGCTCCGATGGAGCTCATCGGTCTGTTCGGTTTCCGCTCCAGCCGCGAGGTGGACAAGTTTGACCGCTACCCCGTGCAGACGGATGCCGGCGGCATCCCCTATGTGTGCGAGCATGTGACAGCGGTGATGAGCTTCCGCGTGTGGGACGCTATGGATGCCGAAACGCACTGGGTCTTCCTCGGCGAGGCTACAGAGGCGCGGCAGCTTTCGGATGCCGCGCCCATGACCTATGCGTATTATCATGAGGTGAAACGCGGCCTAGCCCCGCCCAAAGCGCCGAGCTACCGCCCAAAGGACTGAAAAAATCCTTCTATTATCCGGATGAGGAAGGGGATGTACATGGCCGCGAGGGAGAGGCGCTGCCACAGCCCCTCACAGGAGACAGCGGTTCCCCGAAACGATTCCTTGTCCGCGAGGACGAACAGCGTGAAGAATCCCAGCGCGAGGACGAACGATACGGCGTCCATCCATCCGATGAGGGCTTTTCCCTGCCGGAAGGCGGCGAGGGCGTCCAGCAGGGGGAAGAAGAGCAGCGCCATAAAGCCAATAGCGGCGCCGATCCCGTGGATCCTTGAAGCCGCAGTGGAGAGATTTTTCTCCTCATTCACGCTGAAAATCCCGGACAGCAGCCCGGCGCCCACGGCGAAAGTCAGGATGGAGAGGAGAGTCAGCACCGCCAGCGGGAACGAGACAGGCCTGACAGAGAGGAAAAACAGAACCGCCGCCAGCGAGAGGAACCCGCCCAGCCAGACGAGCCACAGGTTATAGATTTTCCGCACAGGGCTTTTCGGGTTCCCGAGAACGCTCATCACCATCCTCCGGCTGTCGTAGCCCGGGACACGCCTCCCGAGCAGAGCGGGGAGGAGGAATTCGCCCGCAATAGTCGCAAGGAGAATCCCCCAGAAAATCTGGCTTTTCATACTGCCTCCTAATGAAAACGGCTCCGCCGCTGCTGCGGCAGAGCCGTTCCGGTTGATTATGCTTTTGAACTGATTGTAATATTGGCCTTTTCTCCATCGCGGAGCTTGCGCGCCATAACGACAAAGCGCTGCGCCTCGAACGCGCCGAAATAGCGGGTGCAGGTCGAAAGGGTGATAAATTTATCGGAATCGGTGACTTCGGTGCTGAAATTGTAGAGATTGAGCCGTTTGGCCATGGCGAGGGCCGATGTGGGGGACATAGAAGCGCTCGTATACGATCCGAGCTCCGTGGTGTAGAACGCGCCGAAGACGACATAGGTCCCGTCGCCGTTGGCGTTGGCGTACTGGATGGTGGGGTGGCTCTGCGCGAACGATGCGTACTGATATCCGGTGAGCTGCGCAAACATGATATCGCTCGCACTGCCGATGCGGGGCGTGGCGGAGTAGTTGGTCCAGTTGTGCCCATAGAGGATGGTGTTCCGGCTGGAAGGGGTCACATCCTGATCCGCCCAGATGACACCGTTATGGCTGTACTGCTTGTTGAGATCCCGGTGCTCGTAATACAGGTTGTTGGCATTCCACACCACCGGATGCTCAATGTTTGTCCCGGGAATTTTCAGATATCCGACAACGTCCGGATAGGCCTCCTTCCAGGCGAGCATCTTCTCATATCCGCCTGCCGACGGGCTGACATTCACTGTCTTCGGCGCGACGTAGGGCACGCCGGCGGTTCCTCCGCCCGCGGCCTCTTCCGCGGCGGAGGCGGGAGGTGTAATCTGAAAAGACTCGAACCGGCGAAGAAACGGGCTCTCCGCCATGGCCGCAGCCATGACGGCGTTCCCGCCGCCGTCCTCGGACGGTGCGGCAGGAGCCTCCGGCGCGGCAAAGGAGAGCGCATCCAGATATGTATAACCGCCCGCGGCGGGAGAGGCCGGTACCGGTACCGGATCGACATAGACCTCCTTCACCTCAGTAACGGGATCAAGCGGGCGGTAGCTGCCCGCGAGCATGGACGTATCCACAGCGCCGCATACAATGCAGAACGCAAGAAAGCCTCCGATCACGCCCAGCGGCTGTTTCCAGTTCCGGAGCGCGGCTATATTTTGTGCCAGATCCAATGTTCTCATCCTTCCTGTATGGCGCCGCCCTGGCGGGCGGCGCGTGTATCCCTTTTATTATAACAGAAAACGAGCGCTTTGCACAGAGTATTTTTACAAAAACCGGGAGAGAAAAATCCGGCGCGTTCCTTCCCGCTTCTTGTCAGGGCTGGAAGGACATGGTATACTGAAGTGAACAGAGAAGAAAGGAGGGAACGCCATGTTTAATCCCTGGCATTCGATTGCGCCCGAACGCATCACGCGCGACGATTTTGTCGCGGTGATCGAGATCCCCAAGGGCAGCAAAAAGAAATACGAATTGGATAAGGAGACGGGGATGATCATCCTCGACCGCATCCTGTACACATCGACACACTATCCCGCCAACTATGGCTTTATCCCCCGCACCTACGGCGACGATCTCGACCCGCTCGACGTGCTGGTGCTGTGCACCGAACCGCTCGAGCCGCTGACACTTGTGCGCTGCTATCCGATAGGCGTCATCGTCATGAAGGACAACGGCCACAACGACGAAAAAATCATCGCCATCCCGTTCGGGGATCCGACATTCAATTCGTACCAGCGGATCGAGGATCTTCCCCGGCATGTTTTTGATGAGATGACGCACTTTTTCCGCGTCTATAAGGAGCTGGAAAACAAGGAGACGGTCGTGGACGAGGTGATGGGGCGCGGCGCGGCCTGCAACGTTATCCAGTGGGCCATCGACAGCTATGCGCGCTGCTTTAAGGACGGCGTGAAAATCCGGGAATGATTTCCCCGGACAGTTGCGAACAGCCGGGAGGCGTGGTATAATAACCGCAGGGCGGTTATTATACTCTGATTGATTTGGCCGCCTTATGGGCATGGCCGATTATACCACAACGCTTCGCTTTTGTGGTATAATAAGGATATGAATCTTGCTGGGAGGTTGAAAACAATGGGTCTGGTTGCTGCAAAAGAAATGCTTGTAAAAGCCAAAGAGGGAAAGTACGCAGTCGGTCAGTTCAATATCAACAATCTGGAGTGGACAAAGTCCGTCCTGCTCACGGCGCAGGAGCTCTCCTCCCCTGTGATTCTCGGCGTTTCCGAGGGCGCGGGCAAATATATGACCGGGTTTAAGACCGTGGCGGCCATGGTGAAGGCCATGATGGAGGAGCTGAAGATTACGGTTCCCGTGGCGCTGCACCTGGATCACGGTACTTACGAGGGATGCGAGAAGTGCATCGCGGCGGGCTTCTCCTCCATTATGTTCGACGGATCGCATTACCCTATCGACGAAAACGTCGAGAAGACGACAGCGCTCGTCAAGGCGGCGCATGAAAACGGGATGTCCATCGAGGCGGAGGTCGGCTCCATCGGCGGCGAGGAGGACGGTGTCGTCGGTATGGGCGAAATCGCTTCCCCCGATGAGTGCGCCCGCATCACCGCGTTGGGCATCGACTTCCTGGCGGCCGGTATCGGCAATATCCACGGCGTGTACCCCTCCAACTGGAAGGGCCTTGATTTCGACGCGCTGGGCAAGATCGCCGCGGCGACCGGCGGTATCCCGCTCGTGCTCCACGGCGGCACCGGCATTCCCGAGGACATGATCCGCACCGCCATCTCCCTGGGCGTTGCCAAAATCAATGTCAACACTGAGTGCCAGCTCTCCTTCGCTGCGGCGACCCGCAAGTACATCGAAGAGGGCAAGGACAAGGCCGGCAAGGGCTTCGACCCCCGCAAGCTGCTTGCCCCTGGCGCGCAGGCCATCCGCGATACGGTCAAGGAGAAGATGGAGCTGTTCGGCTCTGTCGGCAAGGCATAAGCAGAAAAAATGTGCGGGCCCGGCGGTAACCAGCCGGGCCCGTTTTTTAAAGGAGGAGAAAACAAAAGACATACAGAGGAGGATCTGCCGTATGGCGAAATTACTGTATCAGGGACACGGAAGCTACCGCATCACGAGCGATAACGGGGCGGTTGTCTACCTGGATCCGTTCATCGGGGAGGGGTACGATGCACCGGCCAGCCTCATTCTGGTGACCCATCAGCACAGCGACCATAACCGTGTCGATCTGCCCGCCCGCGCGCCGGGGTGCATTGTCATCACCGAACGGGAGGCGCTCCGGGGCGGGAAGCACCAGTCCTTTTCCGTGAAAGGGATCGATATCCGGGCGGTCGAGGCGAAGAACCGCAGCCACGATCCGCACTGCTGTGTAGGATATCTGCTGACGGTGGACGATGTGACCGTCTACGCATCGGGCGATACCTCGACGACGGAGGAGATGGCGGACATGGCCGCCATCCACCTCGACTACGTGCTCCTGCCCATCGACGGCATCTACAACATGGACGCCAAAGAAGCGTCTGAGTGCGCGCGGATCATCGGGGCGAAGCACAGCATCCCCATCCACATGAAGCCTGGCGCGCTGTTCGACCGCCGTATCGCCGAGACATTCGACGCGCCCGGGCGCCTCATTGTCGAGCCGGGGGAGGAGATTACGCTCTGAGCGTTCCTATCACCACTCCGCGATGAAGGGGCGGGAATGGTACCACCACTGTTCAAAATCGCCGATATAGCGGGTGATTACGTCCGAGAGCGCCTCGGGCGGCTGATAGGTTAAGAAGCCGAGAAGCGTGTCGACAAAGTCGTTTTTGCTCTCGTCGCTAAGCTCGCGCAGCAGGCGG
>CATJVQ010000065.1 GCA_949743955.1 uncultured Oscillospiraceae bacterium
CATCATACTGGCGTAATCCTGCGGATCGAGCTTTCCCTCCAGCTTATGATACAGCCTTTCGCTGGCCTGGCTCAGTTGGACATCGTTATAGTCCTTCCCGTTGATACGGGTCCACTGGATTTCGTCATAGATGACCGTTACACGCGGATCCTGACACGCTGAAACCGCCTTCCGGACATTTTCCTCATTCGCCACACCAATATTGATCTGTCCCTGACCGTAAATATCCCATCCGTACGTAATATAGGTATAATCCTCACCCAAGACCAGATTCTTTTCCAAAGTTTCAGTAATCGACTGCGTTACAAGCGCGATCTCTGGTACTTCATCAAAGCCCCAGTCCGGCGGCGAGCCTAAATCGTCATTAGCCAACTCCGAATCCAGCGCCGCGCAGGGGAGCGCCAGCATAAACATAGTCAACAGCAGGCTCACGATCAATCGGACTTTCATATAGATTGCCTCTTTTCTCCAACAATTCATCTAAATGATCTCATAAAATCCCATGCACCTGCTGATAATTTAGCTGCTGTGTTTTGTTCCTCATCGGGCGCGCTATCAGGAAGTTCCCTTCCGCTATTTGCATTATAGTTCCAGATTCCGACAGCATAAGGACCCTCATCTGTGTCCACATAGACCGGAGCACCACTTTGTCCACTTAACGTATCTACTCGGAACGAAATATCCCAAGTACCAACCTTTGTTATAGGTCCGGTTGAATATCTAAGTTGAGATTCACCAGCTCGATAACCCAAAATATCAATAATTTCCCCTACTTTACATGAAGTACGTGTACCAAATACTCCAAGTCCCATAGAAGGAAGTTCTATTACCCCATAATCATATTGCCATGCACCACATGTAGTAGATGTTGCCCCCGCCTTATACTTCGACGGAACGTGCATAAGGCTTTGATTTGTTACAGGCTTTGATTTTGTAGGAAATTGAACTGTAATAGATGTAGCTTGTCCGCCATGGCGCCCGTCATAAATGCAATGTGCCGCTGTTGCAAGTAAGGACTTTGTACTCTTATTGTCATAATACAAAAAACCTGTTCCCTGCGCATTAGTTCCATCAGGAAATTTGATTTTCAACTTGGCTACACATCTATACGGATATTCCGTTGCTTTTGTGCTCGAGATAATTTTCGAATCATCTGGTCCAAATATTGTATTTGGACTTGCTACCTCTCCAGGCTTTACGGATTCTTCTATTTGCGAACCAAATCCACCTGGGCCAGGATCTGGAGGAGTATCCGCCCACACTGTTACTGTACTGGTAAATGCTAAAAAAGTTGCAATAACGGCACTCAATAATTTTTTGCATTTTTGCATTTTTGCATTTTCCTTTTTCATTACGAGACTCCTTTCCTGATCCAACATCTGGTTCTTAACTTCCTAATTTTGGTGATTCATCCCTCCTTTATTTCATTATATTATTCCTTGTTTTTCTATAATATACCATCATTTTATATAATTGTCAATATCTTCCCTATGCTTATTTAACATTATTTGTCTATAAAAACCCCTCTCCATTTGATTTTTAGTCAAAAAGAGAGGGGTTTTTCATATTAAGATCAAAATGAAAAAATTACCATCCGTGATGTCCGTGTCCGCGATAGCACCCGACTCTCTGCGGACGCGTATGCTCACAGTCGCCCCAGACATGGTTACACCCTTCGATCGTGCACAGCACATGATCACACGTCCCTCTGGCGTACCCGCACCCCTCTACGGGGCAGAGCGTGTGATCGCACTCGCCCCAGACGTGTCCGCATCCTTCTACGGCACAGACCGTATGCTCGCACTCGCCCCAGACACATCCGCATCCTTCTACGGTGCAGTACGCCGGCGTCGCCGGAGCAGTGGATGCCGGGGACGTCACCGCCGCGGCGGACGCAGCCGGCGCATAGGCGGCCCCCCGATGATGCCCGCAGGCCCACGCGCCGGCGGACAGAGAAACAAACGTATACAGGCAGGCAACGCCCAGACAGATTTTCTTCACAGAAAGCTCCTCCTCCAAAAAATGTTTCACCCGAAACAGTTCTGTGCTCCGCGGTTTTATTTCATCAGGTGATCCCGACTTCGATCCTATTATATCGCCTGTAACAGATTCTGTCAATGACAGTCCTGCCGCACTCCATATTTTCCACCATTCAGCCGGAGAAAAGTGAAATGCGGCAGGATTTTACACAAAACAAACCTGCACAAGAAACATATAGAGGATAGTTCCCCCAGCGATACTGATGAGGGAATTCTTTTTCCACTTTTGCAGGACCACGACCGTAAAAATCGCGATGGCCTCGGGCAGAGCGAAGTTTTTCTGAAAGGAGACATTTCTGAGGCAGTAGACGATGAGAAAGCCCATAACCGCATAGGGCAGCACCCGGCCAAGGTATGTAATAAACGCGGGCGGCTCCTTCCCCTCGGGGAAGATGAAGAAGGGGAAAAAACGGGTGAACGCCGTCCCCAGCATGACGATAGCGATGGTGATAAGCTCCTGTGTCTCGCTCACGACACCGCCCCCTTTCTCTTCCCGTCGAGGAAGAAGCAGAGGATGATGAGCCCCATCGCGGGCAGGATAAAGTTTTCGCCGCCGAACAAGATGAGGCAGAGGACGGAGCATACAATCCCGGTCAGCGCCGGGCGGTGATCCTTATTCTCCTCCCACTGGCCGACAAAGAGGACGACGAACAGCGCCGTCATGACAAAGTCGAGCCCGGTGGTGTCAAAGCGGACGACGGATCCGAGCAGGGTACCGAGCGTTGTCCCGGCGATCCAGTAGAGGTGATCGAGAACGGTGACCGCCATCATAAACGCGCCTTTATCCACATCCGGCGGCGGCGGGACAGTGCAGTTGATCGAGAATGTCTCGTCGCACATGCCGAAGATGAGGTACACCTTTTTCCACCCCATCCCCTTGAACTTATCGAGCATCGGGATGCCGTAGAACAGGTAGCGCGCGTTGACGACCAGGGTGAGGAACAGCGCGTGCAGCGGGCGGAACATGCTCACGAGCAGCTCCACGGCCATAAACTGCCCCGAGCCCGTGAAAATCAGGACGCTCATCACTACCGGGTACCAGAACGGAAACCCCTTGCTGCGCATGAGCAGCCCATAGGACGTACCCATAAAAAGGAACCCGATGAGAACCGGGATCGTGTGCGGGAAAGCGGCCTGTACAGCCTTCTTTTTCATTTGCCTGTGTTCCTCTTTTCTCTGTTGGTTCTCCCTGTTGGAAAATCCGGGACACCATAAGGCGTCCCGGATAAGGGTTAGGTTACACAAGCTCGATAATCGCCATCTCGGCGGCGTCGCCCCGGCGGGGGCCTGTCTTGATGATGCGGGTATAACCGCCGCTGCGGTCCTGATATTTCGGCGCGATTTCATCAAACAGTTTCTTGGCCACGTCCTCTTTGGTGATGAACGCAAAGGCCTGCCGCTTGGAGTGGAGGGTGTTCGTTTTTGCCGTCGTAATCATCTTTTCGGTGACAGAGCGGACCTCCTTGGCGCGGGTGACGGTTGTCTCGATTTTGCCGTTCTCGAGCAGATACGTCACCATGGCGCGCAACATGGCCCGGCGGTGGTCGCTCGTCCGGCCGAGTTTGCGGGTACCTGGCATCGAAATTCACTCCTTACTTCTGGTTTTTCGGGAACTATTCTTCCTCTTTCATGAGGTTAAAGCCGAGGGACTCCAGCTTGCTTACAACCTCCTCAAGGCTCTTCTTGCCCAGGTTGCGCACCTTCATCATTTCCTCGGGGGATTTGTTAATCAGATCGTTGACAGTGTTCACGCCCGCCCTCTTTAAACAGTTGAAGGCGCGTACCGACAGGTCAAGCTCTTCAATCGTCATCTCAAGAACTTTTTCGCTCATGTTGTCTTCGCTCTTCTCGAGGATCTCCGTGCTGCTCACCTCGTCGGACAGATCGACGAAGTGATTGAGTTGCCTATTGAGGATCTTGGCTGCCAGACTCACGCTCTCCTTCGCGGAAATCGTGCCGTCGGTCCAGACCTCCAGCGTCAGCTTGTCGTAGTCGGTGATCTGCTCCACACGCGTATTCTCCACCGTGTAGTTCACCTTGAGCACTGGGGTATAAATACTGTCGGTGTAAATCTTTCCAACGATCATTTTGTCAATCTGGCTGCGGTCGGAAATGGTCTTGTCGCCCATGATCTTCTCTTTGAGAAGCTGCTTGTTGCGGTCCGCGGACACGTACCCCTGCCCGCGGTCAATGACTATCTCCATTGAAAGGGCCGCGCCCTCGCCAAGGGTGGCGATGTGCATGCTCGGGTTGAGGATCTCGACATCCGAATCACACTGGATGTCCCCGGCTGTCACCTCACACTCGCCGTGCGCGTCGATATACGCGATTTTCGACGTATCGCTGTACAGCTTCGCGGTCAGCCCCTTCATGTTGAGGACTATCTCCGTCACGTCCTCCTTCACACCCGGGATGGTGGAAAATTCGTGCTGGATGCCGTCAATCTTAATCGACGTCACGGCCACGCCGGGAAGCGAGGAGAGCAGCACCCGCCGCAGGCTGTTGCCCAAGGTTGTGCCAAATCCGCGGTCGAGCGGCTCGACAACAAACTTGCCGTACGTTCCGTCCGGCTTGAGGTCGGCCATCTCGATCTTGGGCTCGATTATTCGTACCAAATCAGGTCCCTCCCTTTATTGTTCGCGTTTCCCACATTTTCCACAAACAGATGCGCACCTTCAGGATTACTTGGAGTACAGCTCGACGATGAGGGATTCTTCGACATCCAGATCAATGTCCTCCCTGTTCGGCAGCTCAATAACTCTTGCCTCAAGTTTATCCCGGTTGACATCCAGCCATCTCGGCACCGGACGCGATCCGTTCGCCTCTGTAACGCCCTTCATCTTATCGGACGAAGCTGTCTTCTGCTTTACGCACACCACGTCGCCGGCCTTCACAAGGTAGCTGGGGATGTTAACACGCCGGCCGTTGACCGTGTAATGCCCGTGGCGGACAAGCTGCCTCGCCTCCGGACGGCTGGAAGCGAACCCGCAGCGGTACACAACATTGTCGAGTCTCGACTCGAGGATGCGCAGCAGGTTTTCGCCGGTCATGCCGGGTTTGCGCTCGGCAATATCGAAGTAGCGCGCGAACTGCCCCTCGAGCACGCCGTAGAAACGTCTTGCTTTCTGCTTGGCACGCAGCTGCAGGCCGTATTCACTCGTCTTCTTGCGGCCCTGGCCGTGCTGGCCGGGCGCGTAGGCGCGGCGGGTGACAGCGCATTTGTCCGTATAGCAGCGCTCACCCTTCAAGAACAGTTTCTGTCCCTCGCGGCGGCACTGGCGGCATACGGCGCCGGTATATCTTGCCATTTCATTCTCTCCTTTCCCGATTCGCGTCGATTAAACGCGTCTTCTCTTCGGCGGACGGCAGCCGTTGTGCGCGATGGGCGTCACATCCCGGATGAGGCTGACCTCGAGCCCCGCGGCCTGCAGCGCACGGATAGCGGCCTCACGCCCGGAACCCGGCCCCTTGACGAAGACCTCAACCGTCTTGAGCCCATGCTCCATTGCGGCCTTTGCAGCGGTCTCCGCAGCGGTCTGCGCGGCATACGGCGTGGACTTGCGGGAGCCACGGAAGCCGAGCCCGCCGCTGCTGGCCCACGAGAGCGCGTTGCCCTGCGTATCGGTAATGGTAACAATCGTGTTGTTAAAGGTGGACTGGATATGCGCCGCACCGCGCTCGATATTCTTCCGCTCACGGCGTTTGCGGGTGGTCTTTTTTGGCGTAACCTTTGCCATCGACGTATCCCTCCCTTATTTCTTCTTGTTGGCGATGGTTCTCTTCGGTCCCTTACGAGTGCGGGCGTTGGTCTTTGTCCGCTGTCCGCGCACGGGCAGGCCCTTGCGGTGGCGTACACCGCGGTAGCAGCCGATCTCCACCAGGCGCTTGATGTCCAGCGCGGTCTGGCGGCGCAGATCGCCCTCTACATGCAGGTTATGGTCGATGAACTCGCGCAGCTTGCTCACATCTTCCTCGGGCAGGTCCTTCACCCTCACGTCCGGATTGACTCCGGTCGCCGTCAGGATGTCCTTTGCCGTCTTGCGGCCGATGCCATAGATATACGTAAGTCCAATCTCGATACGCTTATCCTTCGGCAGGTCGATACCGGCGATTCGAGCCATTCAATACACCTCCAAATTAACCCTGGCGCTGTTTATGCTTCGGGTTTTCACAGATAACCATCACGCGCCCTTTACGCTTGATGATCTTGCATTTCTCGCACATTGGCTTTACAGAAGGCCGTACTTTCAATGCAAATACCTCCTTTATCTAAGGACAGTTTCTCCACCTGCGCTCTGTCTACTTGGACCGCCAGGTGATGCGCCCCTTGGTCAGGTCATAGGGGGAAATCTCCACCGTGACCTTATCCCCGGGCAGAATACGAATGAAATTCATGCGCAGTTTGCCGGAGATGTGGGCCAGGATCTCATGTCCATTCTCCAGTTGTACCTGAAACTGCGCGTTGGGCAGCGCCTCAATGACCTTGCCCTCTACTTCGATACAATCGCTCTTTGACAAGCTCACTCCTCCTCTTCGTCTGTCTCCAAACGCGCAAGCAGCCTGCGCAGTTCTCTGTCGCTCCTCACCGGCTCCTCCACGGTCCGTCTCGTTGCGCCCAGATGGCGCAGCTTCTTTTTCTTCGGCCGCTCTATCGGGCGAAGGCAGCCGTCGGCCACCCACGCATAGTCCTCTTCCACGCGCAGCGCCACGAGCATCCGGCCGCTGTCGCGCCCGGCCAACGAACGAACCACCTGTCCGGGCTGGATTCGGGCCGCGGCATGGTTTAACGCTTCTCTCATAGCCGCCCATCCTCCCCGGCGACGGTCAGGATCTCCGGCCCGTCGGGCGTAATGGCAACAGTGTGCTCGAAATGCGCCGAGAGACTCCCCGTCCGGGTCACGACAGTCCAGCCGTTCTGAAGGACCTTGACCGCCCGCCCCTTGGCGTTGACCATGGGTTCAATGGCGATCGTCATCCCCGCGCAGAGCCGCGGGCCGTGCCCGGCCTTGCCGAAATTGGGTACCTCGGGCTCCTCGTGCATATCCGCCCCGACGCCGTGCCCCACATAGCTAGTCACAACGTCGAAGCCAGCCCCCTCCACCACCGCCTGAACGGCCGCGGAGATGTCCCCAATGCGTAACCCCGCCTGCGCCTTTTCGATGCCGGCATAAAGCGCTTTTTTCGTTGCGTCCATCAGGCGCTGCGCCTCATCGGAAATCTGCCCGGCCGGGAAGGTGGCGGCGTTGTCGCCGTTAAATCCCCTGTAGACGGCGCCCACATCCACGCTCACGATGTCGCCCTCATGGATAACCCGCGAGTGACTGGGGATACCGTGGATAACCTCGTTATTGATTGATATGCAGGTGCTCGCGGGAAAACCGTTGTAGTGTAAGAAGGAGGGCACAGCCCCCTGCGAGCGGATGAACTCTTCCACCTGGCGGTCGATGGCCGCCGTCGTCACACCGGGACGGACCAGACTGCCCGCCAGCCGCAGCGCCTGGGCGCTGATGCGGCAAGCGTCGCGCATACAGTCCATCTCGGCGGCGTTTTTCAGTGAAATCATAGAGCCTCCAGAGCTTCAAGGGTCTTTTGGGTGGTCTCCTCGACCTTCTCCTGACCCACAACAACGCGCAGGATGCCCTTTTTCTCATAATACCCCTTGAGCGGTTCGGTCTGCTCGTGATACACACGCAGCCGATCCTGGACCGTCTCGGGTCTGTCGTCCCGGCGGATCTGCAGCTCGCTCCCGCACGCGTCGCACACGCCCTCGCTCTTCGGGGGCTTATACTCCATGTGGTAGCTTGCGCCGCATTTGCCGCATACACGCCGCCCGCCCATGCGCCGCATGATCTTCTCATCCGGCACGCTCAATTCGATGACGCGGTCGATCTCGACCCCCATTTTATCAAGCGCCTCGGCCTGCGGCACGGTGCGGGGGAACCCGTCGAGGATGAAGCCGTTCTTGCAGTCGTCCTGCGCGAGACGGTCCTTGATGATGCCGATGACGACCTCGTCCGGCACTAGATCCCCGCGGTCCATATAGCTCTTGGCGTTCTTCCCCATCTCGGTCCCCGCGGCGACAGCCTCGCGAAGGCAGTTGCCGGTAGAAATCGTGGGGATGCCCAGCTTCTGGCAGATTATTTCAGCCTGAGTGCCCTTCCCGGCGCCCGGCGCTCCCAAAAGGATCAACTTCATCGCTTACGCACTCCTTTCGTGACGCTCCCCTTATTCGAGGAAGCCCTTATAATGACGCATCATCATCTGGCTCTCAAGCTGGCGCACAAAGTCGAGCGCCACACCCACGACGATGATAATCGTCGTACCGCCGAGCGAGATGTTCATTCCGGAGATGGCCCCGAGCGCAATCGGCAGGATGGCGATGAGCCCCAAGAAAATCGCGCCCACGAGCGTCACGCGCGAGATGACGCGGGAGATGAAATCGCTCGTCGGTTTGCCCGGGCGGATGCCCGGAATCGCACCGTTGTTGCGGCGCAGGTTGTTCGCCATTTCAATCGGATTGTACTGGATGGCCACATAGAAGTAGTTGAACGCGATGATGAGCAGGAAATAGAGGATAGCGTAGAGCCAGTTGTTGTAATTGAACCAACCGAGCACGGTATCCCAGAAACCGCCCTCCTTGAGCTGTGCGAAGGAACGGATGGTGCCGGGAATAGCGAGCAGGGAGCTCGCAAAGATGATAGGCATCACGCCGGACATGTTGACCTTAATCGGCACAAACGAGGACTGCCCGCCGTACATCTTCCTCCCCACGACGCGCTTGGCATACTGGATGGGGATGCGGCGCTCGGCGTTGGTCATCCACACGATGAAGCCGATGAGCACCACGAACAGCGCGATGATGAGCGGAACAAAGAAGTAATACTTCCCGCCGATCTGGAGATACTGCCACATCAGGGCCACGATATGCGGCGCACGGGAAACGATACCGGCGAAGAGCATCATCGAGCTGCCGTTGCCGCTACCCTTTTCGTCGATGCGCTCCCCGAGCCACATGACCACGAGACCGCCCGTGATAAAGCAGATGATGATAACGATGGCGGAGAACACGCCGGAGAAACCATCGCGGTACGCGAGGGCCCCCTGATTGCGCAGCAGGAAGTAATAGGCGACCGCCTGCATCAGCGCCAGGCCCAGCGTGGTATACCGGTTGATCTTGTTGAGCTTTTTGCGTCCGTCCTCGCCCTCCTTGGCCATGCGCTCGAGCGCGGGGATGGCCACGGTCAGGAGTTGAATGACGATGGACGCCGTGATATACGGTGAGATGCCCAGCGCAAAGAGCGTCGCCTGCTCAAATGCGCCGCCGGAAAGGATGTTGATAAATCCCAGCAGGTTTCCGTCCCCCGCAAGCATCTGCGACATGACGCCCGGATTCAGGTAAGGAACCGGAATCGCCACCGAACCGATACGGTAGATCAGCAGAATCAGCAGGGTGAACGTCATCCGTTTGCGGAGGTCCGGAATCTTCCACGCATTGCGCAGGGTTTCCAGCATCTCAGACCACCTCGGCCTTCCCGCCCGCCGCTTCGATCTTCTCTTTCGCAGAAGCGGAGAATTTGGCCGCCTTCACCGTCAGCTTCTTTGTGATTTCGCCGCGGCCAAGGATCTTCACCCCGTCGCAGTTCCTCCGCGCGAGCCCCGCCTCATGCAGCATCTGATGATCGATCACAGTGCCGTCCTCAAAGCGCTCGAGCTCACATACGTTCACTTCCGCGTACACGGTGCGGAAAATGTTGACAAACCCGCGCTTCGGCAGCCGGCGCTGCAGCGGCATCTGGCCGCCCTCAAAACCGGGGCGTACGCCACCGCCCGAGCGGGCGTTCTGGCCCTTGTGGCCCTTGCCGGCAGTCTTGCCGTTGCCCGAGCCCGCGCCGCGGCCTACACGGTAGGCCTTTTTCGCGCTGCCCGGCGCAGGAGAAAGTTCATGTAGCTTCATGACTGCGCCTCCTCTATCACCTGCAGCAGGTGCGGGATTTTTGCGATTTTGCCGCGCGTGGCGGCATTGTCCGGCTGCTCGGTCGTGTGCCCGACACGCCGAAGGCCCAGGGAATGCGCAACCGCAATCTGGTCCTTCTTGCAGCCGTTAAGGCTCTTCGCGAGCTTAATCGTCAGCTTTGCCATGCCGCGACCTCCTTAACCCAGAATTTCCGCGGCGTTCTTGCCGCGGATCGCCGCGACCTGCTCCACGTTCCGCAGCGACCGCAGCCCCTGCATCGTGGCTGTCACGACGTTGCACGGATTGTTCGAGCGCAGGCTCTTCGTGCGGATGTCACGGATACCGGCCACCTCCAGCACGGCGCGCACTGGGCCGCCCGCGATAACGCCGGTGCCCTTCGGGGCCGGCTTCATCAGCACACGCCCCGCGCCGAACTCGCCGATGATCTCGTGCGGGATAGTTGTCCCTTTGAGCGCGATGTGGTACAGGTTCTTTTTCGCGTCCTCGATGCCCTTGCGGATGGCGTCGGGGACCTCGCCCGCCTTGCCGATGCCGAAGCCGACGGTGCCGTTGCCATCGCCGACGACGACAAGGGCCGCGAACTTAAAGATACGCCCGCCCTTGACGGTCTTCGCCACACGGTTGATCGAAACAACTTTTTCGCTCAGATCGAGCGTTGTTGCATCTATACGAGTCAAACAGGTCTCCTCCTTACCCCTAGAATTTGAGTCCGCCCTCGCGGGCGCCCTCGGCCAGCTCCTTGACGCGGCCATGGTAAAGGTAGCCGCTGCGGTCGAACACGACCTCGGTGATGCCCTTTTCCTGCGCGCGTGCCGCGATGGTCTTGCCTACCTTGGCCGCCGCCTCCTTATTGCCGCCCCAGCCGAAGTCCTTCTCGACACTTGAGGCGCTCGCAAGCGTTACACCGGCGACATCGTCGATGAGCTGCGCGTAGATGTGCTTCGCGGAGCGGAAGACGTTGAGCCTCGGCCGCTCGGCGGTGCCGGAAATCTTCCCGCGCACACGCACGTGGCGGTGACGGCGCGCCTGCTTGCTGTCGGGTCTTTTCACCATTGCTGTTCCCTCCTTTACTTCTTGCCTGTCTTGCCTTCCTTGCGGATGATGACCTCATCCGCGTATTTGATGCCCTTGCCCTTATACGGCTCCGGCGGACGCTTACCGCGGATTTCGCTCGCGAACTGCCCGACCTGCTGCTTGTTGGCGCCGGTGACAACAATCTTGTTCGGCGCGGGCACGTCAATCGTGATGCCCTCCGGCTCCGGCATGATGACCTGATGGGAATAGCCCACCGTGAGAACAAGGTTCTTCCCCTGCTTGGCCGCGCGGTAACCGACACCGTTGACCTCGAGCTCCTTAGTGAAGCCTGTCGCCACGCCGTTGACGGCGTTCGCCACGAGCGAACGGGTCAGGCCGTGGAGGCTGCGGTGCTCCTTATCATCGCTCGGGCGGGTGACGGTGATGACACCGCCCTCCATCGTGAGCGTCATGGACGGATGCGTATCCAGCTCGTTGTGCCCCTTCGGGCCCTTGGCGGAGACGTGATGCCCGTCAATCTTGACTTCGACTCCGGCAGGGATATGAATCGGCTTTCTGCCTGTACGTGACATAATTCTCTGCCCCCCTTACCAGACGAATGCGAGGACTTCGCCGCCGACATGCTCTTTGCGAGCCTGCTTGTCGGTCATGATTCCCTTCGGGGTGCTCATGATGGCGATGCCCAGGCCCTTCATGACCTTGGGCGCATCCTTGCAGGACGTGTAGATGCGCAGGCCGGGCTTGGAGACCCTGCGCAGCCCCGTAATGATCTGCGATTTGTTGGGGCCATATTTTAACACAATGCGGATGGCTCCCTGCTTCCCGTCGTCGATGACGGAGAAGCTCTTGATATACCCCTCGTCGAGAAGGATCTGCGCGATGGCCTCCTTCATTTTCGAAGCGGGGATGTCAACCGTATCATGCTTCGCCGAATTCGCGTTGCGGATGCGCGTGAGCATATCGGCGACCGTATCGGTAAGATACATTCCGTAACTCCTCCTTTGTGTTGCGCTTCACGCCGGGTTTACCAGCTCGCCTTCTTCACGCCGGGAATCTGGCCGCTGTACGCGAGATTCCGAAAGCAGATACGGCAGATGCCGTACTTGCGCAGGTAGGCGTGGGGCCTGCCGCAGATTTTGCACCGGTTATACGCGCGCGTGGAGAACTTCGGGGCTCTTTGCTGCTTGGCGATCATGCTCTTCTTAGCCAACTTGAATTTTCCTCCTTACTTCGCAAACGGCGCGCCCATCAGCGTGAGCAGCTCGCGGGCTTCCTCGTCGGTTTTGGCGGTCGTGACAAAGCTTAAGTCCATACCGCGGACCTTGTCGATCTTGTCGTATTCGATTTCCGGGAAAATGAGCTGCTCGCGGATGCCCATGTTATAGTTGCCGCGTCCGTCAAAGCCGTTGCCGTTAATGCCGCGGAAGTCGCGCACCCGCGGCAGCGCCACGTTGAAGAACCGGTCGACAAACTCATACATCCTGTCTCCGCGCAGCGTCACTTTGACACCGATCTTCATCCCTTCACGAACCTTGAAGTTCGCGACCGACTTCTTCGCCACGCACACCACCGGCTTCTGGCCCGTGATGGCCGCGAGATCCGTCATTATCGCGTCGATGGCCTTCGGGTTGGCAATCGCTTCCCCGCAGCCCACATTGATGACGATCTTATCGAGCTTCGGGATCTGCATGACACTCTTGTAGCCGAATTTCTTCATCAGCGCCGGCGCGATGTCCTTCTGATAGGACTCTTTCAGTCTTGCTGCCATGTACTCTCCTCCTCACTCAAAAAGATTCGCCGCAGCGCACGCATACGCGCTCCTTCGTGCCGTCATCGAGGATGCGGTGGCGGAGACGGGTCGTTTTGCTGCACTTCGGGCACACCAGCATCGCCTTGCTCGAATAGAACGGGGCTTCGGCCGAGACAATGCCGCCCGCCTGACCCACTGCGCGGGGCTTGACGTGCTTGGTGGCGACGTTCAGGCCTTCAACGATGATTTTCCCTTCCTTCGGGCTCACCTCGAGGACCTTGCCGCGCTTGCCGCGGTCCTTGCCGGAAATGAGCTCCACCGTATCGCCCTTCTTGACATGGAGCTTGTGGACGATCTGCTTCTTATTCAATTCGCTGCACCTCCTAGAGAACCTCTGGGGCGAGGCTGAGAATCTTCAGGTATTCCTTGTCGCGCAGCTCTCTCGCCACGGGTCCAAAAATACGGGTGCCCCTCGGGTTTTTATCTTCTCTGATGATGACGGCCGCGTTTTCGTCGAAGCGGATATACGTTCCGTCAGCACGGCGCACGCCCTTCGCGGAGCGCACGATCACGGCTTTTACCACATCGCCCTTCTTCACGGTGCCGCCCGGCGCGGCCTTCTTGACACTGGCCACGACCACGTCGCCGATATTGGCGTAGCGCCGGCGGGAACCGCCGAGCACGCGGATGCACATCAGTTCCTTCGCGCCCGTGTTGTCGGCGACCTTGAGATGGGTCTGCATCTGTATCACAGAGCGTTCCTCCTTTCAATCCGGTTATTTCGCCTTTTCCAGAATCTTGACGAGTCTCCAGCGCTTGTCGTGGGAAAGGGGACGCGTCTCCATGACCTGCACCTTGTCGCCGATGCCGCACTCGTTCTTCTCGTCGTGCGCCTTGAGCTTGTAGGTGCTCTTGATAATCTTCTTATACAAAGGGTGCTTGACGTTGTCCTTGATGGCGACGACGATTGTCTTATCCATCTTATCCGAGACAACGGTGCCGACCCGGACCTTACGGTTATTGCGCGTTGCGTTCTCCAAGTGAAAAGTCCTCCCTTCGGCTTACTTCGCTTCCTGGCGGCTCTGTTCGCACAGAATCGTCAGGATACGGGCAATGTCCTTCTTGACCGCCTTAATTCGGGTGGGATTTTCGAGCTGGTTTATCGCAAGCTGGAAACGCAGCTGGAAAAGCTCGGCCTTCAGGTCGGTCAGTTTTTCGTTGAGCTCCGCGGTGGAAAGCTCTCTCAGCTCTGCGGCCTTCATTCAGCCTCGCCCTCCTTCACGGCTTCTTTACGGATAAATTTACACTTGATCGGCAGCTTGTACGCAGCCAAGCGCATAGCCTCGCGCGCCAGCTCCTCGGTGACGCCGCCGATTTCAAACATCACCCTGCCGGGCTTTACCACACTCACCCAGTATTCCGGGCTACCCTTACCGGAACCCATTCGGGTCTCGGCCGGCTTCTCGGTGATGGGCTTGTCGGGGAAAATCTTGATCCAGACCTGGCCGCCGCGCTTGATGTAACGCGTCATGGCGATACGGGCCGCCTCAATCTGGTTGGAGGTGATCCACGCCGGCTCGAGCGCCTGCAGACCGTACTCGCCGTAGGTCAGCGTATTGCCGCGGTCCGCCTGGCCCTTCATCCGCCCGCGGTGTACGCGGCGGTACTTCACTCTCTTCGGAAGCAGCATTACTGATTGCCCCCTTCCTGCCTGGCAGCGCGCGGGGCGCCGTCACGGCGGTCGTTTCTCGGGCGGCGGTCGCGCCGGTCTCTCGGCGGACGGCTATCTCTCGGAGGCTCCGGACGTGTCGAAGCGGCACGCGCGTCCCCGAGCACCTCGCCCGTATAGATCCATACCTTCACGCCGATGCGCCCATAGGTGGTGTGCGCTTCGGCCAAGCCGTAGTCAATGTCGGCGCGCAGTGTCTGCACCGGGGTCCTGCCCTCGTGGTAGCTCTCGTCGCGCGCGATTTCCGCGCCGCCCAAGCGGCCGGACACCTTGACTTTCACGCCCTTCGCTCCCAGGCGCATGGCGCGCTGGATGGCCTGCTTCATCGCCCGGCGGAAGCTGATGCGCCGCTCGAGCTGGCTGGCAATCGACTCGGCCACGAGCTGCGCGTTCTTATCCGGCTGCCGTACCTCGACGATATTGACGAAGACGTTCTTCTTCTCCTCCGGCTTCTTGCCCTTGTTGACAAGATCCTCGCACAGCAGGCGCAGCTTCTCAATCTCCGTGCCGCCCTTGCCGATGACCATGCCCGGCTTCGCGCAGTGGATGTGAATGCGGACTCTCGAAGCGTCGCGCTCGATTTCAATCCGGGGCACGCCCGCGCCGTAGAGGGTCTTCTTGAGGAATTTGCGGATGCGGTAGTCCTCTACGAGAGTGTCGCCAAAGACATCGTCCTTAGCATACCAGCGGGAGTCCCAGTCCTTAATAATGCCCACACGAAGGCCGTGGGGATTTACTTTTTGGCCCATTGTTTACCTCCTCCTGCTTATTCCTTCTCTTTGAGGACAAGCGTGATATGTGACGTTCTTTTCAGCACGCGGAAGGCCCTGCCCTGTGCGCGCGGACGAATGCGTTTGAGGATGGGTCCGGGCGTGGCGAAGCACTCCGCGACGTAGAGGTCGTTTTCGTTCATGCTGTGGTTATTCACCGCGTTGGCGGCGGCGGACTTTAAGAGCTTCGAGAGCAGCTCGCTTGCGGCCTTGGGCGTCTCGCGCAGGATGGCTGCCGCGAGGGCGAGATCCTTGCCGCGGATGAGGTCGAGCACAATCTGCACCTTGCGGGGCGAAATGCGGGCGTATCTCAGATGCGCTTTTGCTTCCATTGTATGGTTTCCTCCTTTCGCCCTGCGTTTACTGGCTCTTACGGGCGCCGGCGTGTCCCTTATAAGTCCTGGTGGGGGCGAACTCGCCGAGCTTATGCCCCACCATGTCCTCCGTCACGTAAACCGGCACATGCTTGCGCCCGTCGTGTACGGCGAACGTATGGCCGACGAAATCGGGGAAAATCGTGGAGGAGCGGCTCCAGGTCTTCAGCACGCGCTTCTCGCCCTGGCTGTTCATCTCCTGGACCCTCTTGAGCAGAACGGGCTGCACGAACGGTCCCTTCTTAACACTTCTACCCATTAAATCTGCCTCCTTCCGGCCTACTTGGCGCCCCGACGTTTGACGATAAACTTGTCGGAGCGGTTGTGGTGGGCCCTTGTCTTGTAGCCGAGAGCCGGCTTGCCCCACGGGGTTACGGGGCCCGGACGGCCGATGGGGCTCTTGCCCTCGCCGCCGCCGTGCGGATGGTCGCACGGGTTCATGACGGAACCGCGGACGGTCGGACGGATGCCCATATGGCGCTTGCGGCCCGCTTTGCCGATCTTAACGTTCTCGTGGTCAAGGTTGCCCATCTGGCCGATGGTGGCCATGCAGCCCACGGGGATGTTGCGCAGCTCCCCGGACGGAAGGCGGACCAGCGCGTAAGCGCCCTCCTTCGCCATGAGCTGAGCCATGACGCCGGCCGAACGCGCGAGCTGGGCGCCCTTGCCGGGATAAAGCTCCACATTGTGGATGAACGTGCCAACGGGGATGTTCCGCATCGGCAGCGCGTTGCCGGGCTTAATGTCAGCGCCGGTGCCGGAGACAACCGTGTCCCCAACCTTCAGTCCGTTCGGGGCGAGGATGTAGCGTTTCTCGCCGTCCTCATACTGCACGAGCGCGATGTGTCCGGTGCGGTTCGGATCGTACTCAAGGGTGAGCACCTTCGCGGGCATATCGTGCTTGTCGCGCTTAAAGTCGATGATGCGGTATTTTCTCCTGTTGCCGCCGCCTTTGTGGCGGACGGTGATCCTCCCGTAGGAGTTGCGGCCGGAATGCTTTTTGATCGGGGCCAGCAGGCTTCTCTCGGGGGCCACCTTCGACAGCGAAGAGAAATCGGTCACAGTCATGTTCCGGGTGCCCGGCGTCATGGGTTTATAGGCTTTAATCGCCATTCGATTTCACTCTCCTCTCGTTGTTACACCATGCTCTCGAAGAACTCGATGCCCTTGGAGTCCTCGGTCAGGGTGACGATGGCCTTTTTCCACGAGGGAGTGTACCCGCCGTGGAGGCCCTGCCTCTTATAGCGTCCGCGCACATGGGCGGTGTTGACCTTGGCGACCTTCACCTCAAAGACAGACTCGACCGCCTGGGCGATTTCGATCTTGTTCGCGGACTTTAAGACCTTGAAAGTGTACTTGCGCAGCGCTATATCGGCCATGCTCTGCTCGGTGATGATGGGGCGGAGAATGACGTCATGCGGAGTTTTCATTACGCATACACCTCCTGGATTTTTTCAATCGCCTGCTTATCCACGATGAGCTTGTCGTGCAGGAGCAGGTCGTAGGTGTTGATGGTGCCCACGAGGGCGGTCTTGACTCCCGGGATGTTCGCCGCGCTCTTGATGACCTTCTCGTTCTTCTCCGGCATCACAATGAGCGCCTTCTTCTGGGATCCCACCGCCGAGAGAAATTCGACCATGGTCTTCGTGCGGTAATCCGCGCAGTCGATTTTGTCCACAACGATGAGGTTCTGTTCCATCACCTTTGCCGAGAGAGCGCTTTTGAGGGCGAGCCGCTTTACCTTCTTGTTGAGGGTGTAGCTGTAATCGCGGGGCTTGGGGCCGAGCGCGACGCCGCCGTGACGCCACTGCGGAGCACGGATGGAGCCCTGGCGGGCGTGTCCGGTGCCCTTCTGTCTCCAGGGCTTCTTGCCGCCGCCGGTGACTTCGGTGCGGGTGAGGGTGGACTGGGTCCCCTGGCGCTGATTGGCCAGGTAGTTCTTGACGACGGCATGCAGGACCGCCTGATTGGGTTCGATGCCGAAGATGGCGTCGGAGAGGGCGATTTCCGAAACGACCTTGCCGGTCATGTCAACAACCTGAATGCTGGGCATTGTGCTTCCTCCTTCCCTTACGCCTTCACGCTGTCGGTTATGAGCACAAGCCCGCCCTTGGGGCCGGGCACCGCTCCGCGCAGCGCAATAAGATTATTTTCCGCGTCGATTTTCGCAACGGTCAGGTTCTGCACCGTGACACGCTCGGCGCCCATCTGCCCAGGCAAGCGCTTGCCTTTAAACACGCGCGAGGGGCTGGATGTGGATCCGTTCGAGCCGGCGTGGCGGTGAACCGGGCCGGAACCGTGGGTCTCCTTGAGGCGGTGGTTGCCGTAGCGCTTGATCGTGCCGGCATAGCCCTTACCTTTCGAGGTACCGCAGACGTCCACAGCGTCCCCGGCGGTGAAGGTGTCGGCCTTGATGAGGTCGCCCACGTTCAGGGTGCCGCAGTCTTCGAGCCGGAACTCTCTGAGGTACTTCTTAGGAGCCACGTCGTTTTTCTGGAAGTGACCCTTCATCGGCTTGTTCGTGTGCTTGTCGCTGAGATCCCCAAAGCCGAGCTGCACGGCATCGTAGCCGTCGTTTTCGGACGTCTTTTTGGAGACGACGATGCACGGTCCCGCCTCAATGACGGTCACGGGGATGACGTTGCCGATCTCATCAAAGATCTGCGTCATACCGACCTTCCGGCCCAGGATACATTTTTGCATGTTGCTTTCCTCCTTCGGTTATTGGTTGGCTTTGACTTAAGGAAGCCAACTTGACCTTTGCCAGAACCAGTTACAGCTTAATTTCGATGTCCACGCCGGCGGGCAGTTCGAGCCCGGTGAGCGCCTCGACAGTCTTGTTCGAGGGGCGCAGCACGTCGATAAGCCGCTTATGAGTCCGCTGTTCAAACTGCTCGCGCGAATCCTTGTACTTGTGTACAGCGCGCAGAATGGTCACGATCTCCTTCTCTGTGGGGAGCGGAATGGGGCCGCTCACACGGGCGCCCGTGCGCTTTGCGGTTTCCACGATCTTCTGTGCGGACGCATCCACCAGAGCCGCATCATACCCCTTGAGCCTGATTCTGATCTTTTCCTTGACTGCCAATGAACTTCGCCTCCTAAATTGTTAGTCGCCAAAGCTCCTTTTAAATTCCGAACACGCCGCCGTGCGTCCAGTGCCTGAAGCATAAAAAAAGGATAAACCTCAAACGGGTTTATCCGGCATAGGCTGACCTGCCGCAGCGGAATCCTCCGGCGCGGGGACGCAGAACGGCCTGTTCGGAATTTAAAGTCGCCCGGTTTGAAATCGGACATACTCGGCGGAAATTCCCCACGAAGTTCGTGGCAACCTCCCGCTTCAACGCATATCTCGCAGTCACGCTTATTTATCTTATCATATCTTTTTGCCGGTTTCAAGCCCTTTCATACATTTGTCCGGACAATTTTTCCGCTTTTTCTGTTTTTGCTCTCCAGGGGACAAAAATCGGGGCTGTTCTGGTGGATCTGTCCAGTTTTAAGGCGCCTTTTTCTCTCCGGAAACGGCCGATATGGCTGTTCCCGACCGTGCTCCCCATAGTATACTATGTTGATAATAAACGGAAGGAGACGTTCGGGATGGGACTGGGCATTGTCTTGAGCGGGGGCGGCGCGCGGGGTGCGTATCAGATCGGCGTATGGCGGGCGCTGCGGGAGCTCGGATGTGAAAAAGAAATCGCCGTCGCGACGGGTTCCTCCGTTGGGGCGCTGAACGCGGCGATGTTCGTACAGGGCAATCTGGAGAGGGCGGAGGCAATGTGGCTGCGTGGCGGCATCGTCTTCCTGCCCGCCTTTCTTCCTGCCCAAACGCATCGGCGGCGCTCACTTTGTCGACGGCGCGTGGTATGACAACTGCCCCCTGAACCTCGCTGTCCGCCTGGGCGCTGAGGGACTCCTCGCTGTGGAGATCAAAGGGTTCGGCTTACGCAAAAGGCTTGCCCGCCGGGACATCCCCCTGCACACACTCTGTCCGTCCCGCCCGCTCGGGATGACCTTCTTTTTCAGCCCCGATGCCGCCGCGTTCAGTATGCGCCTAGGCTACCTCGATACCCTGCGGCTGTATGGACAAGAGGTAAAATAGATATACAATTTGTATAGCCTCATCCGGAATATACATCTGGACGAGGCTTCTGCGGTCTATTTCACGAGTTTTCCGAAGAGATCCGCCATGAGCCGGTCGCGGTCGATGCCGTAGACATAGCGGATGAGCGGGCGGTTGCGGTCGATACCATAGTGATGATCATACTCTGGGATGGGGCAGGGCTCGTACCGGTCGTGCATCGCCTCCCCGCAGACGAGCCAGCCCGCCGCCGTCACGTCCCAGATGGCGCGGCTCCAGACCTCGCCCTGTCCGTCCCCCTTCGCCTCCGCTTCGGCGATGTTGCACAGATAGTCGCACAGCGTGTTCTTTCCGCGCAGCCAGTACTCCAGCTCCGGGCCCGTGGTTGCAAAGGAGCTGGCCACGCCCATGCACGGCACCAGCACCAGCGGCACGCCGCTCCCGAACACGACCCGCGCCGCCGCGATATCCTGCTTCATATTGAACTCGTCCGTATGATCCCAGTCCAGCGAGTGGCCGCCCAGCCAGACGACGACGATCTTCTCCCGCAGTCCCGGCTCGAGCAGCAACGCGGAGGCAATGTTCGTAATCGCCCCGATGGCCACCACGTACAGCGGCTCCTCCCGGCCCATCGCGCGGCGGATCAGATCCCTCGCCGCCGCCGACTCGATGGGAGAATGCTCGTCCGCCAGGTAGGCTGTCGAACCGCAGAAGACCTTTTCATGATACTGATTGTAATATTCTTCCCCGTTTCTACTCAAAACGTTGAATATTTCCCGGTAGCTTTTCTCCATTCCGTCGGCCGGGCCGTTCGACTTGCGGTTGTGAAAGGGTGCGGCGTAAATGGCTTCGACGTGGACCTTCTCCGGCGAACGGATAAGGTACGACAGGGCAAACTGATCGTCTATTTCATTGTATGTGTCTGTATCCAGCACTATATCCACGATCCCTCGCGGACGCTGTAAACGGTTCTGTAAAAATTCGTTCCTGTTTTCCCTCATCCTTCTCACCCTTTTCCAAATGGTTCCGCATAGTTCTGCCCGGCAGGACCGGGGCTTCCTTCCTCTCTATCATAACATGCCGCCCTCCCTGTTTCAAGCGCATTTTCACTTTGCCGGCTCAGTACTTCGACGCTTTTTCCTGTGCGCCTCAGTATGGCAAACTCCCTGATTGCATAGAAACGGGAAACATGGTATGATGAAGGGGAAATCAATGCGGGAGATGTAATGGTGGCAACATATCAGGAGATGTCGGCGTTAATTTCGCCAGAAATTTTACAGGCAGTAGAAAAAATAGGCTTCACGGAGATGACAGAGGTTCAGCGGAAAGCCATCCCGGTGATGCTCGAGGGGAAGGATGTCATTGCCAAGGCCCCGACCGGCACAGGGAAGACCTGCGCCTTTGGGGTGCCGATGATAGAGCGCATCGACCCTGGGAAAAAGGATGTACAGGGGCTGGTACTCTGCCCGACACGCGAACTGTGCTGCCAGATCCGCGACGATCTGCGCGCGCTCGCGCAGTTCCGCCCGGGGCTACAGGTGGCGGCGGTCTATGGCGGCCAGCCGATCGCCAAGCAGCTCGACGCGCTTCACAGGCACCCCCAGATCGTGGTGGCTACGCCGGGACGCCTGCTCGACCATATGCAGAGGCGTTCTGTCAATCTGCGTGGAGTCGGCGTCGCCGTGCTCGACGAGGCCGACGAGATGCTCGACATGGGCTTCATGAAGGATGTGCGCCGCATACTTGACGTCCTGCCTAAGGGGCGCCAGCTCGCCATGTTCTCGGCCACCATCTCAAGGGAGGTCATGGACATCAGCTGGCTCTATCAGCGCGACGAGGTGGAGATCACGGTCAAGCCTGTCAAGCTCAGCGAGCCGAAGATCACGCAGTTCAAAATCGCTTCCACTGGGACAAAAAAGCTCAACGATCTGGTGGCTATCCTGCGGGCAAAGAACTACAGGCGGTCCATCATCTTCTGCAACACCAAGTATGCGACCACCTCGCTGACCGGGCAGCTCACTGACCGGGGCTTCCAGGCGGCTTGCCTGAACGGCGATATGCGGCAGTCCGACCGGACGAAGATCATGAACGAGTACAAGGCCGGACGCCTGCCCATTCTGGTGGCGACCGACGTCGCCGCGCGCGGCATCGACGTCACCGATGTGGATGCTGTCTTCAATTATGAGGTCCCGCTTGAAAATGAGTACTACCTGCACCGCATCGGCCGGACTGGCCGTGCGCGCCGGGAGGGGGATTCCTTCACCTTCTTCGGCCCCAATGAGGAGAAGCACCTGAATGAGATCATCCGCTATACCCGTTCTGTCGTGACAGAGATGACCGTGACGGAGGACGGATGTCTTCTGGAAGTTTCTAAATAGGAATATATCGCATAGATAATACAAGGAGGAACACTTTGAAGACCCTTTATCTCGAATGCAACATGGGTGCGGCCGGCGATATGCTCACGGCCGCCCTTTATGAGCTGCTTGAAGACCGGCAGGCCTTCCTCGATACCATGAATGCGCTGGGTCTTCCCGGCATTCGGGTGGAAGCGCAGGCGTGCGCCAAATGCGGCATCCACGGCACCCGCCTGCGCGTGCTGATTGACGGACAGGAGGAAGCGGCGGCGCAGCATCCGCACGATCATGTCCATCCCCATGATGATCATCACATCCATGGACACCATCATCACGATCACACTCTGGCGCATGAACATCACAATCATGACGCTCCCGAACATCATCATGAGCACCATCACGAACACTACACGTATGCGTCCATCTGTAAATTGATAGATTCCCTTCCCCTTCCAGAGAATGTGCGCCGGAATGCGAGAGAGGCCTATCGCCTTATCGGAGAGGCCGAAAGCCATGCCCACGGCGCGCCCATTGAGCAGATCCACTTTCACGAGGTCGGTTCTCTCGACGCAGTAGCGGATGTCGTCGGGTTTTTTCTGGCCCTCCATCTGCTGGATCCGGAGCAGGTGATCGCTTCCCCTGTCCGGGTGGGGTGGGGAAGCGTCCGCTGTGCGCACGGCGTCCTGCCCGTGCCCGCTCCCGCGACCGCGCACATTTTGCAGGGTATCCCCTGCTACGCCGGGGAGATTGAGGGCGAGATGTGCACGCCGACCGGCGCTGCGCTGCTCAAATCCTCCGCTCTTTTCTTCCAGACCATGCCCACCCTGCGGATCCAAAAAATCGGTTACGGCATGGGCGGACGCGACTTCCCCTCCGCCAACTGTGTACGCGCCTTCTGGGGAGAATCCTCCGATGGAGAGGGCGAGACCGACGAAATTGCCGAGCTCTCCTGCAACCTCGACGATATGACGGCGGAGGCTGTCGGCTACGCGGTGAGTCTGCTTCAGAGGGAAGGGGCGCTGGATGTCTTTACCGCCCCCATTCAGATGAAGAAGAACCGTCCGGGCGTCCTGCTGACGGTGCTCTGCACGCCGGAGAAAAAAGAGGCGTTCTCCCGGCTCATCCTTCAGCACACCACCACGCGCGGCGTGCGGTGTACATTCTGCCGGCGGGAGAAGCTCTCCTGCCGTTTCCAAAGCGTTCATACCGGTTATGGTGAGATTCGCGTGAAGGTCAGCGAAGGGTGGGGCATCTCCCGCTGTAAGCCCGAATTCGACGACGTGGCCGCCGCCGCAGAGAGTGCGCATGTTCCCTTCGACATTGTCTTTCAGGCCGCGCTTCGTGCGTTCAGGGGGGAAACGGTATGACCTCTCTTATCCGTTTAAATGCCCCATTCTCTGAGGAGGAAGCCCGTTCCCTGCGTGCCGGAGATAGCGTGCTGCTCTCGGGAACCATCTACACGGCCCGCGACGCCGCGCATAAACGGCTTGTTGAGGCGCTGGTTGAGAACAGTCCCCTTCCCTTCCCTCTGCGGGACGCTGTCATCTATTATGCCGGCCCTTCTCCCGCCAGGGAGGGCGGCGTCATCGGTTCGGCCGGTCCCACCACCAGCGGGCGGATGGATGCCTATGCTCCGCGGCTGACCGCCCTGGGACTGCGCGGGATGATCGGTAAGGGAGCGCGCAGCGATGCGGTTGTGGAGGCGATGAAACGGTATGGCGCTGTCTATTTCGGCGCTGTCGGGGGCGCCGGAGCGCTGATCGCCCGCTGCATCACCAGCGCCGAGGTTATCGCCTACGGCGATCTGGGCAGCGAAGCCATCCGGCGGCTGACTGTACAGGATATGCCGCTAACAGTCATTATTGATACCCTGGGAGATAATCTTTACTCCCTCGGGCCAAAACGCTATCTCGCCGCCTCGTTATAATTTTTTCGTTTTCAGCCGGCCCGGATGAAAGTCCGAGCCGGTTTTTCTTCCTTTCTTCCGCTTTTATGCTATAATGAAAGCAACCATCTTAAGGGAAGTGATTCTATTTTAGAATATACCGCTCAGTCCTGTGATGTCGCGGTGATTGGGGCCGGACATGCCGGCATTGAAGCCGCGCTCGCCTGCGCCCGGCTCGGGATGGAAACCATCCTCTTCACGCTCTCGCTTGACGCTGTCGCCAACATGCCGTGTAATCCCTCCATTGGCGGGACAGCCAAGGGGCATCTTGTCCGGGAAATCGACGCTCTCGGCGGGGAGATGGGCCGTGCCGCCGACGCGACGATGCTCCAGTCCCGGATGCTCAACCGCGGGAAAGGTCCGGCTGTCCACTCGCTGCGCGTACAGTCCGACCGCCGCGCTTACCACGCCTATATGAAACGTGTTCTGGAACAGCAGCCCCACCTTCTTCTGCGCCAAGCGGAAATCGTCGATCTGCGCACGGAGGATGGGCATATTTCCGCCGTTGTGACCGCTCTCGGCGCAGTCCACCCGGCAAAGGCCGCTATTCTCTGCTCCGGGACCTACCTGGGCGGGCGGATTTTCATCGGTGAATACAGCGCCCCCAGCGGCCCTGACGGGATGCACGCAAGCGAGGCTCTTACCGGCGCTTTACGCCGCCTGGGCCTCCCCCTGCGGCGCTTCAAAACCGGGACGCCCGCGCGCGTCCTGCGCTCAAGTGTCGACTTCTCTCAGCTCGAAGTACAGGTGGGGGATGATCCCGTCACCCCTTTCTCCTTCGACCGCGGCGAGAACGATCCGCCGCTTGTCAATCGCGTTGTCTGCCATATGGGGTACACCAATGAGCGCACGCATGAGATTATTCGCGAAAATATCGGCCGCTCCCCCCTCTATGCCGGAAAGATCGAGGGCGTGGGTCCCCGGTACTGCCCAAGCCTTGAGGATAAGGTGATCCGTTTTGCCGAACGATCCCGGCATTCCTTCTTCGTGGAGCCCATGGGGGCGGATACCGAGGAGCTCTACTTACAGGGGATGTCCTCCTCGCTTCCGGAGGAAGTTCAGCTCGCCTTTTACCGCAGTATCCGGGGATTGGAGCATGTCCAGCTCATGCGTACTGCGTACGCCATCGAATACGACTGCATCGATCCGCTGGCGCTGCTGCCCACGCTTGAATGTATCCACGTCCCTGGGCTCTACGGCGCCGGCCAGTTTAACGGCACCTCCGGCTATGAGGAGGCCGCCGCGCAGGGCCTCATCTCCGGCATTAACGCGGCGCGCAAAATCGCCGGAAAGACGCCGTTCGTTCTTGACAGGGCCTCCTCCTATATCGGGACGCTCATCGACGATCTCGTCACTAAGGGCTGCTGCGAGCCGTACCGGATGATGACCTCGCGCTCTGAATACCGCCTGCTGCTGCGGCAGGACAATGCCGACACCCGCCTGACCCCGCTGGGACGCGAAATCGGCCTCATCTCCGATCGCCGCTGGAGGCGCTTCGAGGAAAAACAGCGGTGTCTACGGGAGGAGCTTACACGGGTTCGCACTGTTGTGCTCCAGCCGTCGGAGGCTCTCAACGCGCTGCTTGTTTCACATGAAACATCCCCGGTCTCCACCGGCGTACCGCTCTGCGATCTCATACGCCGTCCCCAGCTCTCCTATGCCGATCTCCGTCCCCTCGATCCTGCCGCTCCTGCATTGCCGGATTCCATCGTCGAACAGGTTGAAATTGAAATCAAATATGAAGGGTATATCCGGCGTCAGTTGGAACAGGTGGAGCGCATGCGCCGTCTGGAGAGCCGCCCTCTTCCGCCGGACTTCGATTACCTCGCCATGCGGGGGCTGCGTCTGGAGGCCAGAGAGAAACTCGACCACATCCGTCCGCTGAATCTTGGCCAGGCCTCGCGGATCTCCGGCGTCAGTCCGGCGGACATCTCGATTCTGCTCATCGAACTGGAAAACAGACAAAGGAGGAATTCCCATGATCCCGCGTGATGATCTGCGCGCTTGGTGCGTGCCGTTTGGACTTGATATGTCCGATGCTCTGCTCGATCAGCTCGATGTTTATGCTGAATTCCTGGTGGAGTATAACCAAAAGGTCAATCTGACGGCGATTACCGATCCGGTGGGGATTGCTGTCAAGCATTTTCTCGACAGCCTGCTCCTGCTCGCTGCCGCCGACATTCCCGCAGGCGCTTCCCTCATTGATGTGGGGACGGGAGCCGGTTTTCCCGGCGTGCCGGTGCACCTGACGCGTGATGACCTTCACTTGACTCTGCTGGACAGCCTCAATAAACGGATTGTTTTCCTCCAGGAGCTCTGCCAGCGGCTGAATGTGAATGCTTCCCTGCTTCACGCCCGGGCCGAGGATGCCGGACGTGATCCTTCCCTGCGCGAACAGTTCGATTTCGCGACAGCCCGGGCCGTTGCCTCCCTCCCTGTCCTCTGTGAATACTGTCTTCCCTTTGTCCGTGTAGGGGGAATTTTTGCGGCGCTGAAGTCACGGAACGCAGCGGAAGAAACTGCTCTTGCCGGGCATGCGCTTGCCTTGCTGGGAGGCCGTGCGGAAACGGAACGCTCCTTCATTCTCCCCGATTCCAGTGAGCGATGTATCCTTCTTATCAGAAAAATATCGCATACACCGCCAAAATTTCCCCGTCCTGCTGCTAAAATGGCAAAATCCCCCCTCTGATTTGTCACTTTTTTCAGGGAAGCAGCGAATTTTCCCGAACGATTTATGTGGAAAACATTGGTATTTTATGCTACACTGTCCTTATACTTCTGATTTTCCACAGGATTGAGTTGATTTTGTGGAAAACCAGTTCGGAGAGGCGGTCGGTCAATATGATCTTTCAATCGTCCGGAAACAGCCGCTCCAGGCGGTTTTGGGGACGAGCACAGGAAAGTGAATCCGCTTCCTCCCCACCACTTGTCAACCAGGTCATTCTTCTCCCTCTGGACTGTATTGTTCCCAATTCCGGCCAGCCGCGCCGCACCTTCTCTGCGGAAAGTTTGCAGGAATTAGCGCAGAGTATCGAAGAAAACGGACTTCTGCAGCCCATTACGGTCCGGGTGTTGGAGGAAAACGAAAACGGTAGGAGCAAATCTTATGAGCTTATCGCCGGGGAGCGCCGCCTGCGCGCCTTTCGCCTTCTTGGACAGGAGAAGATTCCCGCCATTGTCGAGCGATTAGATAGTCTGCAAAGCCATGTGCTAGCACTGATTGAAAATATCCAGCGGGATGACCTGAGTTACTTTGATCAGGCGCTGGCGATTCGGAGCCTGATGGAAGAACACTCCCTGACACAGGCAGAAATCGCCCGCCGCCTGGGGATGGCACAGTCCACAGTGGCTAATAAGCTTCGTCTGCTCAGGCTCGACGAGGATTTGCGCCTGCAGATTACCGCTGCCGGTTTCACCGAACGGCATGCCCGCTGCCTCCTTCTTCTCCCGAGCCCACAGCTGCAAAAGACAGCTGTGGAGGAAATTATCCGCCGCGGTATGAATGTCGCGCAGACAGAACAGTACATCCAGCATCTGATTCAGCCCGGAGCATCAAAGGGACAGGCTTCCCTGCGTCAGTCCCGCCGGTTCGTGCCAAAGGATGTGCGCATTTTTGTCAATACTATCAATCACGCGATTGAGACCATGCAGAATGCAGGCATTGAGGCCAGCGCTGAACACGATGAGGACGAGCATTTCATTCACTACTCCATCCGTATCGCCAAGGAGCTGATCCCCTGCGATCCTCCCTCCCGGGAAAAGATCGATCCTGCCGATGCTCTGCCCCGCTGAGAGTCCCGCCTGGCGGGTTTCTCATAGAAACGGATCGTTTCCCACGAATCCCAAGGTACAGAGAGCCGTTTTGCCGCGGCTCTCTGTACCTTTTTTCGACTGTTTCATGTGAAACACTCTTTTAAAGCGGAAAGGGGTATGTTATAATAAAAAATGGACGGATCGTCCAATCCAATTAACCAGGGAGGCACGGACATTTTGGGAAAAGTTGTCGCAATCGCGAATCAAAAGGGAGGCGTCGGCAAAACGACGACGGCGGTCAACCTGACAGCGGCATTGGGCGAGCGGGGAAAAAAGGTTCTGATGGTGGATGTTGATCCCCAGGGAAATTCGACCACAGGTTTCGGTATCAATAAACGGGGAATTAAAAATACCACTTATACGCTGTTGATCGAAAACATGCCCTATATCAATGCTATAATCCATACACCCTTCAAAAATGTGGATATTCTGCCCGCAAGCATTGAACTGGCGGGGGCGGAACTGGAGCTCATTGATTTTGAGGACAGAACACTTCGGTTAAAGAAGCTGCTGGTTCCCGCCAAGCTGGGATATGATTACATCCTGATTGACTGTCCCCCCTCCCTGGGGCTTATTACGCTCAATGCACTGGCTGCCGCGGACGATCTTCTCGTCCCCATCCAGTGCGAATACTATGCGTTGGAGGGACTCAGCCAGCTTGTCGCGACTGTGCGGCAGGTCAAACGCCTCTATAACCCCACTATCGACATTCTGGGCGTACTATTAACGATGTATGATACCCGCCTGAATCTGACCGTGCAAGTTGTGGAGGAAGTCAAGAAGTATTTTCCAAATAAGGTATTCCGGACGGTTATCCCGCGAAACGTGCGTCTGTCTGAAGCGCCCAGTTATGGAGAACCCATCAATTATTTTGATAAGGTATCCAAGGGAGCGCAGGCGTATGGCGCCCTGGCGGAAGAGATCCTCGCCCTGTACCAGGTACATTCTTCATAAACCATTTACAGTAGAAGATTTCTATTTAAATTATCTCTCTGTGTAACCCACAGGATGAATCAGATAGCAAAACCAGGAGGGACAGCCTATGGCCAGAAACAGACCCGGCGGACTGGGAAAGGGAC
This sequence comes from uncultured Oscillospiraceae bacterium, assembly GCA_949743955.1. Lineage (GTDB taxonomy): Bacteria > Bacillota > Clostridia > Oscillospirales > Ruminococcaceae > Harryflintia. The sequence goes on from CATJVQ010000065.1 coordinate 28,942, forward strand.
TGGATGCCCTGTTTGCCGATAACAGCAGCGAAAACAATACCATGCTTCCAATCAGTGAAATCGAGCCGAATCAGGATCAGCCGCGCAAATCCTTTTCCCAGGAATCTCTGGCCGAACTGGCTGATTCCATCCGGGATCACGGCATTTTACAGCCTCTTCTCGTGCGCCCCATGCCGGCGGGGCGCTATCAGCTGATCGCCGGAGAGCGCCGCTGGCGTGCCGCCCGGATGGCCGGTGAGAACAGTGTCCCCGTGATTATTCGGGAGATGAGCGATCAGGAGGCCATGGAACTGGCGCTCATTGAAAATTTGCAGCGGGAGGATCTCAATCCGGTAGAAGAGGCCATGGGATACCGCCAGCTCATCGAGCAGTATGATATGACACAGGAAAAGGTCGCGCAGGTGGTTGGAAAATCACGTCCGGCGGTAGCAAACGCGCTGCGACTGCTGAACCTCCCAGAGGATGTTCTCGGCATGGTGCAGCAGGGGCGTGTCTCTGCCGGACATGCCCGTGCGCTTTTGGCACTGGAGGAGCCGCAGATCATCCGCGAAAATGCGGCAAAGGTGCTCGCTGATAAGATCACGGTCCGAGATATTGAACAGATGGCGCGGAAGATCAAAAAGGCAGAAAAACGGTCCCCGTCCGGAGCAGGCGAAAAGACGCCTCACTCCGTCTATCAGGAACTGGAATTGGCTTTAGCGGAGGAGCTGGGGCGCCGCGTGATAGTCCGGCCCGCCGGCCGGGAGGGCGGCGGATCGCTGGTCATCGACTTTTTTGATACAAAGGATCTGTGTGACCTCGCCAGCCGCCTGACCGGTCAGCCCTGCTCGTTCTAAAAAACCGGAAAGGAGTCTATCCGCCGTGCCATTGACCGAAAACCATGTAACTTTCTGGAAATCTCTGCGTATTACCGATCCGGAATGTGATATTCACAACCGAATAAAGCTGGGATTCATTCTGCGTCATTTGCAGGAAATCAGCGGGGAGCATCTGGATGCTCTCGGTTATCCCAATGAAAAGCTCTATGAAATCGGACAGGGATTTTTTCTTTCCAAAATTCGCTTGGAAATTTTCCGTCGGCCGGAGAGCGGGGAAATCCTCCGCTGGCAGACAACGCCCCTTCCCCCCTCCGGAGTACAGTTTATCCGGAAGAACGAAATCTTCGATGCGTCCGGTAGCCTTGTCCTCCGTTCCGACAGTCTCTGGGCATTGGTGGATCTGCATTCGAGGCGGATCCTCCGCCCCTCTGCCTTTCCCGGCAGCTTGTCCTTTGGAGAAACCTTCAGCAGGGATCGGCTTTCCGCCCTGCGCATCCACATACCTGCGGATATGAAAAACGCCTCCCTCCCCCCTGCCTGGGAGCGGGAAATCCGTTTTTCCGATCTGGATATCAACCGTCACGTCAACAACGCTGCCTATGCCGATTTTGTTATGGATGTTCTCCCTGACGAGATTTCTCTAAAGAAGGAACCGGAAGAATTGCTCATCTCCTTTCACAATGAAGCGTGCCTGCATGATCGGCTGTCAGTCTCGTGCTTTCAGGGAACACCGGTAAGCTGGTATGTCAGTGCCCGAACTGAACAGCTCTGCTTTGAGGCTTCTATTCGATTTAAGGAATAATTTTATCCAAATTAGATAAATATTTTTGTATATTATTCATATCTTTTATTAACTACATACTGTTAAATGAATAGAAACTATGATATAATAAAAGTAATACAAGAAGAATGAAATAAGGAAAAATCTAGGGCGGGGGGTGGAATTGTATGGAACAGCAGGCATTACTGGAAGAACTGGAACGGCTTCGTCTTCTCAATCAAAAGCTGATCGCGCAAAAGGACGAGGAAAAGGAACGGGTACTCTTCCGTGCGGAACAGGATCCGCTGACACAGCTTTGGCTCTCAAAACGGGCAAAAACAGAAATTCAGGAACGTCTTGATCGTCTTCCGGAGGACTGTATCAGCAGTCTGATCGTTCTGGACATCGACCATTTTTGTACAGTCAACGTCGCTAGAGGGCGGATGTTCGGCGATATGGTATTACAGCGGATAGGGGATCTGCTGCGCCGTCTGGCACAGCATGGGCGCGTAAATGGAGAAAACGGCGTAGCAGCCCGTATGGGCGGCGACGAATTCCTGCTTTTCCTCCCCGGCGTGGAACGGGACACCTGTATGAGCATCATTGAAAAGCTGCGTACGAGCATCGCTTCCGCGTATATTGATGATGAACGCCGCCACCTTCTGTGCGCGAGCATTGGTCTAACCGTCTGCACGGAGCACGACGCCGGGATTTTAATCGACAATGCCTTTGCCGCTCTCTATTATGCCCAGCAGTTTAACGCCGGGTCTTTTTCTATTTACGAAGACCTCGCCGGGCCGGTCGGCTTCCTGGGGCTCCATGAAATGACACGGTTGCATGCACAGGATAACTGGGAGGACGAAAATATTTTTTCCTTCGCCTTTCGGACAATGGCTCAGGTCATGGATTTGAAAGCGTCCCTGCATGTTCTCTATTCCCGTATCGCCCGGCAGTATGAGGTCGATGAAATCTGTGTGATTGAATTGCTCAGCAAGGCCCGGTCTATGCGGGTTCACTTTCTCTGGGATAGTGTACAGGCTTTTCTAACCCCATCCAAACCGTTTTTAAGCGGACCGGAGACCGGATGGATAGAAAAATGGGTCAGTACCCCGCTCTTTTTAAACGGGAAAAAAATCAGTACCTTTTCGGACACACTTAAGGACTTTTTGCACTGTCATGCTCTGCATTCGCTCCTGTTGTGTCCTGTTTTTATTCAGGGTGTATTCCATGGGTCCGTTGTCTATGGGGCAAAAAAGAAACGGACATGGAGTGTCCAGGAGCAGCGTGAATTGCGGGAAGTGGCCGCTATTCAGTATGGCGTCATAGAAAGAATAAGTTCGGAAAAGCTCAACCGCACCCAAACCACGTTTATTTCCCGCTTGTCCAATGAGCTGCGTGCGCCTCTCTCCGACATCATTGGCTTGACTGAAATCCTGCAGGGCGCTGCGGACGATGATCCGCTGCGGGCCTCCATGAGCCTGCGCCGTATCAGTCAGACAGCGCAGGATATGCTCGCCTTTGTCGACAATGTGCTGGAGATGTCCCGCCTTGAACACAGCGGTCTTGGGCTCGCGGACGAACCCTTTTCCCTGCGTGATCTGGCCACCTCTCTGGAAATGCTCATGCGCGGCACGGCACAGGGGGAGCAGAAATTCTCCTGCTTTTCCTGTTGCCGGCACGATATGGTCCGCGGCGACGAGGCCGGCCTGCGTCTGGTGCTGACCAATCTGCTGGCCAACGCTTTCAAATTCACTTCCTCCACTGGCTCAATCCACCTGTTCATTGAGGAAATCGGTCCGTGCGGAGAGCGGAACCTGTACCGTTTCTGTGTGGAGGATAATGGAATCGGGATTTCGCCGGTCAATCTGGAGCGCATCCGTTCCCGATTCCGGTCGAGCAAAAATATAGCCGACCTGCGTGCCGGAGAAGGATTCGGACTGGCTCTGTGCAACAGGCTGATTACTCTTATGGGCGGACATCTGGATATGGAAAGCCGGGAATATGAGGGGAGCCGTTTTTTCTTTACTCTTTCCCTGCCTGAATCAGAATACGTCAAGGCATCGCCGGAACGATCGCACGGCGCGCTGACAGGGTTACGCATCCTGTTCGCAGAAGACAGCGAGGAAAATGTCGCTGCCGCACGCCGGCTGCTCACTATGGAGGGAGCTGTTTTAGATATCGTCTATAATGGGCGGGATCTGGTACAGACGTTTTCTTCCTCCGCCCCCGGCACCTATGATCTGATCCTTACCGACATGCGCATGCCCTATATGAGTGGTATGGAAGCGGCTGTAATCATCCGCAATCTGCTCCGGCCGGATTCATCTATCCCCATCATCACCGCGACAAGCGAGGTGTTTGATGAAAACGGGCGAGACAATCTGGAAAAATATTTTTCCCTCTGTCTGCCAAAGCCCATTGATATCCGGCGCCTCGTCCGTGGGATCCGCCAGTGCCTGCATCTCCCTTCTCTGCCGGAATAACCGATTTTTCCGAATAAAGAGAAAAAAAGCAGCTGGAATACTGAACTGCACCCCATTTGTTAGACAGTATGGTATACTGAATAACAAGTGGGGTGATTTATAATGCCCAAAGGGGTTCAAACAAGAAATACACACCAGGATTCAAAAAACTGGTGGTGGAAACGATGCAAAAGAAAAGCTCAGTTATTGTGAAACCGCAGAGGGTTTTGCTATTGAGCGTCGAGGCCGCGGCAGCAGCAGCCCAAAGAAGCTGCCTAAAGAGGCAGCAGAGGATTTGCTGGCCGAAGTGCAGCGGCTGCGAGCAGAGAAAAAATACCTAAAAAACTTGCAAGCCTTGGTTTTGGAAGACGAGCGACGCCAGCGCAGAAAACGCAGGTAGTTCAAAAGCTGAGGCAAAGACATTCTCTGAATATTCCTCTTTCAATCGCTCAATTGCCCCGTGCGACCTTTTATTATCATCTGAATCGGATGAACGGCTCAGACAAGTATGAAGCAGCCAAGGCGGAAATCATGGCCATCTACCATGAAAACAAAGGCCGGTACGGGTATCGCCGTATTACAATGGAACTTTGCAGGCGCAATACTCCTCTGAACCACAAAACTGTCCAGCGGCTTATGAAGGAACTTGGTTTGCCGTGTCAGAACGAAGAAAAATCGTTCCTACAAGGGTGGAATCGGCAAGATCGCTCCGAATCTTTTGAACAGGGGCTTCTATGCCGAAAAGCCCTAACCTAAAGTGGGTTGCCGATGTGACGGAGTTCAGTTTATTTGGAAAGAAGCTCTGTCTCTCGCCCATTCTTGATCTGCATAGCAGCGATCTGGTCAGCCATACGATTTCTGACCGATCTGATCCTCCATTCCGGCCAGGGCTGGCAATACCAGCACAAACAGTATCAGAGGATGCTCCGGAACAAAGGTGTCCGGCAGAGCATGAGCCGGAAGGGAAATTGTCTGAACAATGCTGTTATAGAGAACTTCTTCGGATTACTCATGAGCGAGTTGCTTAATCCGCAAGAATTTCATTCTATGGAACACTTCAAACCCGAACTTTTTGAATATCTCGATTACTACAACAACCGTCGTATCAAGGCTAAGCTGAAGGGCTTGCCGCCTGTTCTTCACAGACAGCAAGCCCTTTCGGCTGCTTGAACAATTTGTACCTGAATATTTGTCTTACTTTTGGGGGTCACTTCATTTTGTCCGCTCCTTTCGGTTGGCCAGGATCCGCAGCCCCACAGCCAGATAGTGGGCGATAAAGACGCACAGGGCCGCCATCGCTAGATAGTCAAGAAAGAACAGGAACCGTGATTCCTCATAGTCCAGGAATACAAACTCGCTTTTCAAAAAGAGATTTTCTGCAAGGTTCCGTTTCCAGAGGACAAAGGCCCCATAGACTGCGGCGGCAAGACTCGCCAGGAGGGGCAGCAGCGGGGGAAGGCTGCTCTGCCCTGCCTGGAAACGCTTTTTGATTCTCTTCAGCACCGCCCCCCAGTGGAGGCCCAGGTGAAGGCCGATGAACAGATATCCCCAGTAGGCCCCCAGGATATGCAGCCGCCGGGCCAGGGCCATCCCTCTGTGGATGGGGAGGAACCGGAAAACATACCGGGAGAGGATAATCCCGCTGTACAGCTGGGCGGCCATAGCGGCCAGCACCAGCAGATCTACCACCAGCCAGAGGACACGCACAGGGGTGTACTTCCCCCGGAACAGGCTCTTGTACCAGCCCCGGTTGAGAAGCTGGTGGAGCAAAAAGAGAAGAAAGAGGGCTGCGCCGGTCCACTCATGGGTCATTTCGCCCCAAAGATGGTAGCCCATCTGGAACAGCAGCAGGACCGTCATGGCAAGGTCCACTAGGAGCCTGCCAATGGCTTTCGGATTCATCCGTAACTCCCCCTCTCTTCCTAAATTTTCTGATCGCCGGTAGACCAGACATGGGGCTTTGACGCGGCGGCGGTGTTCTGGGCCATCACCCCCACCAGCTTATGGGGAAGGTAGGGTTCCTCCAGATAGGCGATTTCTTTTGCGGTCAGGGTGAGTTCCGCCGCCTTTGCCGCTCCCTCAATGTGGTGCAGCTTGGTGGCCCCCACCACCGGGGCAGCCACCTTGGTGAGCAGCCAGGCCAGGGAAATTTCGGTCATGGAAACGCCCCGTTTTTTCGCCAGCTCCGCCACCCGCCAGATGATCTCCATATCCTGCTCGGCGGTGCCGTCATATTTTAGCTTGGCGTAGCTGTCCTCCAAAAGACGCTTGGAGCTCTCTCCAGGCTTTTTGGATAACCGTCCGCCGGCCAGGGCGCTGTACGGGGTCATGGCGATGTTTTCCTCGGCGCAGTAGGGGGCCATTTCCCGCTCCTCCTCCCGGAACAGCAGGTTGTAATGCCCCTGGATGGAGATGAATTTAGGGAAGCCCTCCTTCTCCGCCAGGGCATTTGCCTTGGCTAGCTGCCAGGCAAAGCAGTTGGAGATGCCGATATACCGGGCCTTCCCCGCCTTTGCGACACCACTGAGACCTTCCAGAATGTCATAAAGGGGTGTTTGGTGGTCCCACATATGGTAGATGTAGAGGTCCACATAGTCCATCCCCAGGTTTTGGAGGCTTTTGTCCAGCATCCGGGCGATATGCTGCTGCCCGGTAACGCCCCGGTCGATCTCCTCCGGGGTGCGGGGC
>CATJVQ010000066.1 GCA_949743955.1 uncultured Oscillospiraceae bacterium
CCGCCCGCCGCTCAATGACGGCGCGCCGCGATCCGGCGACGCCTGTCCATGTGCCGTCGGGCAGGGGGGAAAAGCGGAACGCCTGTCCGCAGTCGAAGGTCTGGGCGGGATCGAAGTCCCCGTTGGGCAGGGGCAGAAAAATCCGGTGCATAAGCATCCTCCCTAAATATTTTGTCGGTTTTTATCATACCACAAACAAAACTTCATGTGTGAGCAGTGCAGCACGATGAATGCAGAAATTTTTCACACAGGAAGTTTTTGCACAGCAAATACGACGAAAATCCCTATGGCAGAACTGCCATAAAAAAGGAGTGTCAGCCATGCGTGATACAATTTATACGATTCCGGTCAGCGAGGTGTTTGAACCGAAGGAGGGCTGTCCGCTGTGCCGGATGCGGGACATGCTGGAGGAGCGCGCAGTGGAGTATATCATGGGCGCGGCCATGATGGAGCCGGATGTGCGGCAGATGACAAATAAGGTCGGATTCTGCACAGAGCATTTCCGCATGATGCTCCCGCGCAAAAACCGCCTCTCCATCGGGCTGATGCTCCAGTCCCACCTGGACTACATCCGCACGGAGATTGTGGACGCGAAAGCGCCGCTTGTCGGGAAGGACAAGCGTGTCCAGCTTGCGAAGGAGATTTCCGGGGGATGCTTTGTGTGCGATCGCATTGCGCAGTCGATGGACCGCATGCTTGATAATACCCTGCAAATGTGGGTAAAGGAGGAGAGCTTCCGCAGGCTCTTCGACGAGCAGGAGACAGTCTGCTTCCCGCACTATACGGAGCTTTTGAGCGCCGCACAGGAGAAACTGCCCAAGAAGCAGTTTCCGGCCTTCGCCGCTGCGCTCGGCCGGCTGACGCTGCGCCGCCTGGAGGAACTGAAAGGGGATATCGACGAATTCTGCAACCTGTTCGATTACCGCGCGGCGCACAGCGGCCCGGCTCCGGACGAGGTCAAATCCTCGATTGAACGCTCGGCCGCGTTCCTCTCTGCCCGCTCCATGGACTGAGAGAGTTTACGCTCGGTAACAACTGCGCCCGGTTTCTGATCTTTCCCCGGATTTCCCCAAAGGAATCCACCGCCCCTGACCGGCTTGACGGCGGGGGTTTCCACATTTTCCACCGGGTTTTCCACAGAGGGATTCCACTTTTCCGGAATTACCGACCGTATATTGGTCTGATTTTCCACTTTTGGGGAGGGTGGGGTGTGGAAATGGTGGAATGAATATTGAAGGAATCCCCTGCCAACAATATCCATGCACAATTATGGAAATTCTCAAAAATATTACCGAATTGTGCGTATCTGGAAGAATATGTTTTTGAGAATTGCCATAAGAAAAGGGGGACTTGGTGTGATTCGCGGGACAAATAAGCGTATTATTGAGATTAACGGCGAGGATGACAGCTGCTTTGAGCGGATTGTGCTGTTTTTGCGTCCGGAGCAGGAGAACGGATCCATGGAAAAGATGGTGAAAATGGCCGAGGACTATGCCGGCGGACTGTTCCGCAGCGGCGCGCCTGTCTCACTGCTGAGTGAAAGAAAGCGGCGCTGGCCTCTTAAACGGATTGTATCGGCTGTTCTGGGAGCGCTGCTGGCGGGCGGAGCGATAGCGCTGTATTTCGTGCTGTTTTAAGCAGCGGAAAAGATCCTTCTCCGCCGGGATTGTAATCGTTCCCTCCCTTTGGTATAATAGGGGTCAGGATTCGGAATGAAATCCCATTTTTCTGAGACCGGAGGGGGTCATTTGCAGTATCAGCAGCCCGGAGAACCCCGGGAGATTATCGCAGGACGCAACCCTGTGCTCGCTCTGCTCCAGGGCGAGCGTGAGGTCGATATACTGTATGTCTCGTCCGAGAGCGCGGGCGGCATGCTGTCTAAGCTTGTCGCGCTTGCATCGGAGCGGGGCATACCGGTCAAGCGTGTCGATACGCGCCGGCTGGACATGCTCTGTCCGGATACGGTCCATCAGGGGGTGGCGGCCGCGCTGAGCGCTCATCGCTACGCTTCCTTGGAGGAACTGTTCGCCCGGGCAGGGGAGGAGCCGCCCTTTTTCGTTTTGGTGGACGGGGTGGAGGATCCGCACAATCTGGGTGCGATTATCCGTACCGCTGAATCCGCTGGCGCGCATGGCGTCATCTGCCCCAAGCGGAGAAACGCGTCCCTCACGCCCGCGGCGGCCAAGGCTGCGGCGGGAGCGCTCGAGACACTGCCGGTCGCGCGCGTGACCAATCTGGTACAGACCATGGAGGAACTGAAAAAGCGGGGCGTATGGATCTACGCCGCCGATATGGACGGCGGCTGTTACTGCCGCCAGCGCCTGGACGGACCGGTGGCGCTTGTCGTCGGTTCGGAGGGGAGAGGGGTCAGCCGCCTGGTGCGCGAGCGGTGCGACGGGATTCTCTCCCTGCCGATGTATGGCAGCGTCACGTCGCTGAATGCGTCGGTGGCGGCAGGCATACTGCTCTATGAAATTACGCGCCAGCGTCATCGGATTCCGGCCATTGGATCGGATTCCCGCTCCTGAGAGAAAGGAAAAGCAGAGGATGCCGAATTATAATGTAGATGATATTCTCGAAGAGGTCCGGCGTAAGCGGGAGTTTGGGCATGAGCCGGAGCGCCGTTCCCCGCCGGAGGAGTGCCCGCCGCGCCGCCGGGATTATCCGGACTGGGATGCCCCGCGCTATGCGCCGCAGCCACCCCGGGAGGAGAGGGGATACGATTATTCCGCCCCGCCTCCGGAGAGATCCCGCTGGGACGCTCCGCGCAGCGCGCCGCCATATGACGCGCCTCCCCGCCGCCGCGAGGAGGACTACGACGCGTACCGCCGGGAGGAATACCGCCGTGCGCGCTATGAGCCGGAGCCGTATGCTCGGGAGGAGGACTATCCGCCGCCCCGGCGCGATCGCTACCGGGAGGACGGCTACGATGCCTATCGCCGGGAAGAATATGAACCGCCGCGTACACGGCGGCGTGAATACGAGAGCTACCCGGAGGATTACGGCTATGCGCCGCGGGAGGAACGCCGCCCGGCCGGCGGTTATGACTACGACCGCCCGCTGCCCTCCGCGCCCACGGTGGCCGAGACGCGGACTGCCCGTGTCCAGACGCCTGTGGATCCGGTGCCCGTGCCGCCGCCGGCCTCCCCGCCGCCGACAGTCCGCCGCCGCACGCCCAAACCGTCCATGGACGATCTGCTCCAGAATTTTGGCGAAGGGGTCGGGCTCGGGAAGGGGCTCGATCCGGATCAGCCCCTGAATACCGCGCGGCGGAGGACATCCGTAATGAGCCAGACCGAACCGCAGCCTGACATGCAGTCCAGTGCGCCGCTGTATTCTCCGGTGGTTTCGTCCGCCGTGGGCGCACAGACAGGGTTCCCGAATGCTGGCGGAGGCGTATTCAGTTTCCACTTTTCGCCGCCCCCGGCATCCCCTTCGCCGGACACACCCATGCAGGCGACAGGATCGTTTTCTTATACGCCGGCCTATTCCTCTCTGTCTGAGGAGCCGTTTTGCCGGAACAGCCATTCTGAGCCGTCATACCAGCCTCCGGCTTCTCCGGTGTATACGCCGCCTGAGCCGTCATACCACCCCCCGGCTTCTCCGGTGTATACGCCGCCTGAGCCGTCATACCAACCCCCGGCTTCTCCGGTGTATACGCCGCCTGAGCCGTCATACCAACCCCCGGCTTCTCCGGGGTATACGCCGCCTGAGCCGTCATACCAGCCTCCGGCTTCTCCGGTGTATACGCCGCCCGAGCCGTCGTATCAGGCTCCGGCTTCTCCGGTATATACGCCGCCCGAGCCGTCGTATCAGGCTCCGGCTTCTCCGGTCTCGCCGGAACCGGTCGTTTCTGCGCCGGAACAGCCGGAGAGGCCGCTGAAAACGGCCTCGTTTATCCCGGATCCGGTTTTTGCGCCTTCTGTACCGGTGGAAGCGCCGGAAATACCGGAGGTGCCGAAGGAGAGCCGGCTCAGTTTTGATTCCGTGTCTTCGGCAGCCGCGCCGGTTCCGCCGAAGCCGGCTGTTCCGTCGTTTACACCGCCGGAGGAGGAGTTTCCCGGAGAGCCGGTACAGAAGGAAGGGAGCACTCGTGTCAGCACACGCCCGGAGAGCGAGCTGCTGCACCGTACGCCCATCGGTTCTGCGCCGATTCCACTCGCACCGGGAGATATACAGGATGACAGCATCGCTGACTCACGCTATGAGGACGATGAGGAGGAGCGGCGCTCTATCCTCGGAGAGATAAAACACCTGCGGATGTCTCTGGGGATCCGCATCGGAGCGACGTCGGCCGCCTTTTTAGGGCTCTTCTACTTCGGGATGGCCTATCTGAATCCCGCCGTGCCGACCTTCCCGTTCATGTGGGCGGAGGGGGACACAATGCGCACCTTTTTAATTGTCAACCTCCTGTTGATGGCGGGGGCCATGCTTGTCAATTCCCAGACAATCGGCGGCGGGCTCGTGGGCCTGTGCACACTGCGCGCGGATGGAGATTCGCTCATCGCCCTCTCCATGCTGGCGAGCGTGGCGCAGGGAGTGGCGCTGGTGATTACCCCGTCGGCCGCCGACTTTGGAAACGGCGTGCATCTGTATTTCTGTATTCCCGTGTTCGGGATGCTGCTCAACCTCCTCGGCCGCCTGATGCAGGCGAAGCGCATTGAAATCGGGGGACGCATGGCCTGCGCGGACGGCGATAAGCATGTGATGCGTACGGTAAAGAGCGAGGACTTCTCCCACGAGCTTTCGCGCGGGATCCAGTCGGATCCGCCGGAAATAGCCTATGCGGTGAAAACCCGCTACGTGACCGGGTTCCTGGACGCCTCTTATGCGCATGATTACGCCCACGGGCTGACCCGGATTCTGGCCTTTGTCGCGCTGGGGGCCTCGATTCTGGTGTCGTTCCTGACGTATTACCTGTTCCTGGATACCACCATCTATACGACACTCTCCGTCTGCGCGGCGCTGCTGGCTGTCTGTGCGCCGGCGACGACGACCATCGTGAGTAATCTTCCGATGCTCCGTGCAGCGGGGCGGTTAAAAAAGTGCGGCGCCGCTATCGCCGGATATCCGGTGGTGGAGGAGTATAACGATGTGAAGGCTGTCACATTCAGGGCCCGGGAGCTGTTCCCGGAGGACAGCATTTCACTGAGCGCCATGAAGGTGTTTCAGGAGAACCAGATCGAGTCCGCCATCCTGGATGCCGCGAGCCTTATCTGCGCCACGGATTCCCCGCTTGCATCCATCTTCAAGAGTATGATTAACTCCAATGACAGTGTCCTCAAGCCTGTCGAGAATGTGGTCTATGAGGATGAGATGGGTCTTTCCGCTTGGGTCGAGGGGAAGCGTGTGCTCATCGGGAACGCGCAGCTCATGCGCAATCACGGTGTGGCGACTCCCTCGCGCGATTATGAACAGCGCGTGGCGGGAGAAGGGAAAGAGATTCTGTATCTGGCCAATTCCGGGGATCTCATCGCGCTCTTTGCGCTGTCCTATACGCCTAATCACCGTGTCAGCGCGCAGATGCAGGAACTGGCGGCGGCCAATATGGCCCTCATCGTGCACACGACGGATCCGATCATTACGCCGGCCTGGCTGGCCACCATGTTCCACTATCCGGAGAAGCTCATCCGCATCATTCCCTCCGCGCTGCATGCCGACTATGATCGCATGACTGCGCCGCGCGGCCGGGCACAGGCCTCCATCCTCTATTCAGGGACAATTATGTCCATGCTCCGCGCTCTGGGTATGATCGGGCGGATCAAGGCGTCCGTTACAGTGGGGGTAGCCTGCCAGCTGATGGAGATCCTCGTCGGGTACGCGGTGATCACGTTCTTCGCGTTTTTTGTCGGGATGTCGTATCTGGCGTTTTACTTTATCTTAATCTATCAGCTTATCTGGACACTGGCGGTCGTGCTGGTAGGGAGCCTGCGCCGGATCTGAACGGGTGTTGACGGAACTGGAAAATCGCAGTATGATAAGAATATAAGGGATAAAGCGATAAAGGAGTAAGGAAATGGATTTGAAGCTGGACATCAAAGAGAAGATCGACGAAATTGTAAAAAAGATACAGAACGATCCGGAGATGCTCAAGAACTTTAAAGAAGAGCCGGTGAAAACCATCGAAAAACTGGTGGGAGTGGATCTCCCCGAGGATAAATTGCAGCCGATCATTTCCGGAGTGAGCGCAAAGCTCGCGCTGTCGGGCGTTGGAGATAAGCTGAGCGGGCTTAAAAAACTATTCTGACGGTTACAATTGGAGAATTACGGGGCACGGTTACCGCCGTGTCCCTTTCCTTATAGGGAGGCGGAAATGGAACTGAAATTTACATGTCCCGGCCTGCCGGACGGGGGCGTCTTCCCGCCGGAAAACACGGGGCGGGGGGCGGATATTTCCCCGGAAATTGTGATAGAGAACCTGTCGCCGAAGGCAAAGACGCTGGCGGTAACGCTAGAGGATCTCAGCCATCCGATACGGGGATTTACTCATTGGGTCATCTGGAATATTCCCGCGGCGGAGAGGGTATGCGGAGCTATCCCGCCGGGGAAGCGGGTCCCCGCGCTGGGGGACGCTGTGCAGGGTGCCGCCTACGGCTGGCACCGATACGCCGGCCCGAAGCCGCCGAGAGGGAGGAAGCACATCTATCGCCTGAGTGTCTATGCGCTGGATACGCCGATTAACCTAGGCCCGAACGCCGGGAAGCGGGCCTTTCTGCGGGCGGCACAGGGGCATTTGCTGCAAAAGGGGAGCCTGACGGCGGCCTTTGGGTGAACATCCTGTGAGCGCATGAAAATTTTTGTTGGCAGGGAGGATAAAATGAAGGATCAAAAGAAACAGATGCTGTTTGAGGAGACACCCGTCCCAAAGGCGGTCCTGTCCATGGCGGTGCCCACGGTCATCAGCGCGCTGGTGATGGTGCTGTATAATCTGGCCGATACATATTTTGTCGGCATGCTGGGTGATCCGATTCAGAATGCGGCGGTCACGTTCGCGGCCCCGGTTCTGCTGGCCTTTAACGCGGTGAACAACCTGTTCGGTGTAGGGACATCGAGCATGATGAGCCGCGCGCTGGGGCGCAGGGAATACGATACTGTGCGCCGGGCGTCCTCCTTCGGGTTTTACTGCGCCCTTCTTTGCGGCCTGCTGTTTTCATTTTTTTATATCGTGGGAAAGGTCCCGCTGCTGCGCCTTCTCGGGACGGATGCGGAAACCTTCGGCCCCACCGTGGAATACCTGAAGTGGACGGTGGCCTTCGGCGCGATGCCCTCTATCCTGAACGTTGTGCTGGGGGATCTGGTACGTTCCGAGGGCGGGACACTGCACGCGAGTATCGGGACCATGAGCGGCTGTGCGCTCAACATCCTCATCGATCCGCTGTTTATCCTGCCGTGGGGACTCAATATGGGGGCGGCCGGAGCAGGGATGGCGACCTTCCTCTCCAACTGCGCCGCTTGTACGTATTTCTTTATCCTGCTGTTTGTCAGGCGGAAGAATACGTATGTCTGCATCGATCCCCGCCTCTTCGGCTTCAGGAAGGATATTGTTGTTGGGGTGTGCGGCGTGGGGATTCCCGCGTCCATACAGAACCTGCTCAATGTGACGGGGATGACGGTGCTCAATAACTTCATGTCGATGTACGGCGCGGATGCGGTCGCGGCCATGGGTATCGCGCAGAAGATCAACATGGTGCCCATGAACGTCGCGCTGGGGTTCGCTAACGGCATCATGCCGCTGGTCAGCTACAATTATGCCTCCGGCAATTTCAAACGCATGAAGCATGCGATCGTCTTTTCCGCGAGAAGCACGGTCTCTGCGCTGGTGAGTGTCTCCGTGATCTATTACGCAGCGGCGGCGCCCTTGATGAGGCTTTTCATCCGCAATGAGAGTATCGTGTCCTATGGGACGAGCTTCCTGCGCGGCTTATGTCTGGTACTGCCGTTTTTGTGTATGGACTTTCTGGCGGTTGGCGTATTTCAAGCGATCGGGCTGGGGAAAAACGCGCTCTTTTTTGCTATCCTGCGCAAGATTGTCATGGAAATCCCGGCTATCTGTATCCTGAACTGGCTGTTCCCGCTCTATGGCATGGCGTATGCGCAGTTTGTAACGGAACTCATCTTGGCTGTCACGGCGCTGTTCGTCCTGCGGGGGATATTTAAAAGGCTCGCCCCCATGGAACGGGGGCGAGCGAAGGAAGAGGATGCGTCATAAAAGAGCGGCCTGGCGCTGGACATACCGCATGGTGGCGGCACTGAGGACGGAGAGCGCAAACCAGATGATCAGCATGGTGCGAAAACCGAACAGAGCGATAACAGCGCCGAAAGCGGCGGAGCTGACAGCGGAACCGATATAGGTGGCGCAGTCCATCATCCCTGCAACGGAGGAAACCAGATTCTGTTCCTGATAGCGGACAGGGTAGACGGAGAGGAAGGAGGCGTTCACCATCGAGGCCGTTACCGAGACGGCAGCGAAGAGGACGGCGGCCAGCGCCATCGGAGGTGTGCCGGACAGGAAGGGGACAAGCGCAGCCGCACATACGATGAACGAGACACAGGCGGCGGCGAACTCGTTGCCGCGGCACGCTTTATACAGCGGCGGGAAGAGGATGCGCCCGAGGAGTGTGGCGGCGGGCATCAGGAGGATGTAAAACCAGACCGACGTCAGATCGGTTTGATACATCTCGATAAACAGGATCGGCAGCCACAGGGACAGATTATCCTTCACTGCGCCGTGCGCCATGGCGGGGAAGATCATGCTCAGTACGCACCGATCGTGCAGGACAGCTGTAATTTTCGGCGGTTCTTTGGAGGCGGAAAGATTTGCAGGCGTGCGCAGGAACAGGGCGACGGCGACTGCCGCCAGACACATAAGGATGCCGGGAACGAGAAAAACCGGCCCTGCGCCATACCGGGAGAGAAAAAAGCTCATGCCGATGGCAAGAAGGTTCCCCGCTCCAACGGAGCAGGAAAGGCTCATCACCGCGCACGAACGCTCTGCCTCCCCCTCGGCCGATCCGGCGGTGAGGCGCAGGGCCGGTCCCCACAGGGTGGACTGGAACAGGCCATTGAATCCCCAGAGAAGAAACAGAAGCCAGACAGGCGGCAGACAGCCGAACAAGAGATTGGCGACCCCCGCCCCGAAAAGCCCGCCTGCGAGCAGGAGTTTGGGGCTTGCCCTGTCCCCGATAGAGCCGCCTGCGCCGCGTCCGAATGCGTAGACAAAAAAGAATACGCTGCTGAGCAGGCCGGCGGCCGCCGTATCGACGACGTTTTCCTCCTGCAAAAGCGGTATGGCGACAGAGAGGTTCAGCCGCCCCATATAGACAGTGGAGTAGGCGAGAAAACAAAGTGCCAGGGTGCTGTTGATGTGGTATGGTTCTGCTTTGGCACCGGGCATGGCGGACACTTCCTTTGTCTTGTAGACCTTTATGGCAGTTCTCAAAAATATGACTGTTAAAATGCCCCGCAGAAAACCATGGCCATGGGCTTTCTGCAGGGTGGTAATGGGGATGTTTTAAGGATTGCCATAAGCGTTGCCTTTATTATAGTCCATCCCCCGCGCATATGCAAGATAAAACAGCAGATCGATTCACCGGCGGCGGTTATAATCCGCTGCCGGTGATTTTTTATGGGACCAAGCCAAGCAGACGCATAGCGCCGGAGAAGAGGAAGCAGAGCAGCATGCCGATCCCTGTTGGGATCAGGATGGCAGCGGCGGTCCATTTGAGGCTGCCTGTCTCCTTGCGGATGGTCAGGCAGGTGGTGGAGCAGGGCCAGTGCATGAGGCACAGCAGCATGACGGAGACAGCTGTCACCCAGGTCCATCCGTTCTGGACGAGCAGCGCTTTAAGAGAGGCAAGGCTCCCGTAGTCGACCAGCGTGCCAGTGGAGAGATAGGCCATCAGGATGATGGGGATCACGATTTCGTTGGCGGGGAAGCCGAGGATAAACGCGATGAGGATGACGCCGTCCAGCCCCAGAAGGCGGGCAAACGGATCCAGGAACGCCGCGCAGTGGGCGAGCAGGCTGACATCCCCCACGGTGATGTTGGCCATTCCCCACAGCAGGAGTCCGGCCGGGGCCGCCACCGCTGCCGCGCGCGCGAGGACGAAGAGCGTGCGGTCAAACAGTGAACGTACGATGACGCGCCCGACCTGCGGGCGGCGGTAGGGAGGGAGCTCGAGTGTAAACGAGGAGGGCATGCCGCCCAGCACTGTGGCCGAGAGCAGGCGGGAAACGAGAAACGTGAGCGCGATGCCTAAAAGGATGACCCCTGTCAGCAGCAGTGCCGACACGGCCGACTGCATTGGTCCCGATACGGCGAAGAACATGGAGATTACTGCGATGAGCGTTGGAAACCGCCCGTTGCAGGGGACAAAATTGTTCGTGAGAATGGCGATAAGACGTTCCCTCGGGGAATCGATGATGCGGCATCCCACGACACCCGCGGCATTACATCCAAATCCCATGCACATAGAAAGTGATTGTTTACCGCAGGCATGTGCTTTTTTGAAGCAGTGATCCAGATTAAACGCCACGCGCGGCAGATAGCCGAAATCTTCGAGCAGGGTGAAGAGGGGGAAGAAAATAGCCATCGGCGGGAGCATCACGGCGACCACCCAGGCCAGCACCCGGTATGCCCCCAATACGATCAGCCCGTGCAGCCATTCCGGTGCGCCGAGGAAATGGAAGAGATCTGTCAGTCGGTCCTGTACCCAGAACAGTCCCCGCGAGAGTAGGGAGGACGGGATATTTGCCCCTGTAATGGTCAGCCAGAGGACGCCGCACAGCAGTGCGAGCATCACCGGGATGCCGGTTAAGCGGCTGGTGAGAATCCGGTCGAGACGCCGCTGCCATTCCTGATTTCCTGCCGGGCGGAGGACAGCTGCCCGGCAGAGTGCCTCGGCCCGCAGAACGATGCAGGACACCATCCGATCCCGCAGCGCTTCCCGCCCCATGCCGGCGTCTTCCAGCTTTTTTCGGGCACCTTCCAGCGCTGGATGGGAAAAAATATCCTCTCCGAGGTGTTCCCGCAGTGTCTCGCGCAGAGGTTCTGCCCCGTCCATTTCGAGCAGGCGCAGCGCCAGCCAGCGAGTGCTCACTCTTCCTGCCGCGCAGGGTTTTATCGCTTCCTCCAGTTCTGCGGCAGCTTCCTCTACTTTGGCAGGATACCGCACCGGTACCGAGAGGGAGGAAGCCGTGCCGCATACACCTTCGACCGCGTTCATCAGTTCGTCCAGACCGCGTTCGCTGCGCGCACTCGTCCCCACGACCGGGACGCCGAGTTCCGCCTCCAGCGCCCCCAGATCCAGCCGGATCCCCTTTTTTTCCGCCTCGTCGCAGAGATTGACGCAGACGACGGCATGCGGCGTGATCTCCAGTGTCTGCAGGACAAGGTTCAGGTTCCTCTCCAGGCAGGTCGCGTCGCACACGACGATGACAGCGTCCGCGCCGCCGAAGCAGAGAAAATCCCTCGCCACTTCCTCTTCCGCCGAATGCGCCAGAAGCGAGTATGTACCCGGTAAATCTACAATCGAATACGCAAGACCCATGCGGCGGTGAATCCCCTGCGCAGTCGCGACAGTCTTGCCAGGCCAGTTTCCTGTATGCTGATTCATTCCGGTCAAGGCGTTAAAGACAGTGCTCTTGCCCACGTTTGGATTCCCCGCGAGGGCGATGACCCGGTCGGCCCCGCTATTCTTTTCCCGCCGGACGCCTGCCGCGCCAAGACCCACTGACTCGGCTGTCAAACCCATGGGGCTCTCACTCCTTTCTACCAGTAAACGCGTCCGTAATCTGCCGGTTCAAAAGAACTTCTTTTGAACTGCGCCAGTTATATCATACTGGTGTAACCAGAATATCCGAGGAGTCCTCCGAGCGCAGAGCGATAGTCGCGCCGCGTACCGCAAACGCTATTGGATCTCCCGCCGGGCTTTTCTGTATGCACTCAACCGGTGTCCCTTCAATCAGGCCAAGGTCCAGCAGCCTGCGACGCATGCTTCCCGTCGCCAGAATGGAGACGACCCGCGCAAGCTGCCCCTCCTGTAAATTTGTCATGACCGTTGTCATTCGTTCGCATCCTTTCAAGTATGTTTTCCTTTTACTAAAAGTAAATCATAGGCGCCGATGGAGCCTGTTATTAGTTTATTCCCTTTCCGATGTTTTGTGACAGAACGTATTCCCCTTGTCTTTTGCGGATAGCCATGATAGAATTGAGTTGAGAAATCGGGATTTGGGAGAGGAAAGATGATGAAAAATGGTTGGGTATTTTATGCTTTTTAATATTTGTTTTACCATAAAACGCTTTTAATGAAATTTCCCCGGCAAATGTGATAAAAAATATCTCGCAGTAAGAAAGGAAGATTGGATGCGTCAGTCCGAAGCAGTACAGTCCGAAACCATTCGGATAGGCGGCGCGCTCTATATGGTCCGCACCGAAATCCGGGACGACCCGGCGGTACGTGCCAGCTTCAACGCGCTGGCGGGGGAGACCTTCGGCATCGACTTTGAACCGTGGCGGCGCGCCGGATTCTGGGGCGATACCTATTGCCCGCATGTCCTGCTCGACGGGGAGGAGGTTGTCTCCTGCCTGGCCGCAAACCCGATGCGGATGCGCGTCTTCGGCCGGACAGAGCTCTGGGTCCAGCTGGGCACGGTGATGACAAAGCCGAGCCACCGGAATCGGGGGCTCGGCCGTTATCTGATGGAGCGCGTCCTGCGCCTGTGGGACGGGCGGTGCGAGAGGATGATGCTGTTCGCCAACGACAGTGTTCTGGATTACTATCCGAAATTCGGCTTCGTCCCGGGGGAGGAGACGGGCTTCGTCCTCTCCACAGCAGACGCGTCCCGCCTGCCGGATACACCCCGGCGGCTGGATCTGTCGTCCCCCGACGATTTTGCGCTTCTGGCGGGGTATGCCGGGAAAGGGAATCCGTATGCCGCGCTGGAGTGCCTTTCGGGAGCGGGGATCCGGATCTTTAACTGCATGGAAGCGTATCGGGACGGGATATGGCTTATCGGGGAGCAGATAGCTGTCACCGAAGAGGACGGGGAAATATTCACGCTTCTGGACGTGCTGGGAGAGGCGGGCCCGCCGCTTCGGGATATCGCCGCGGCATTGGCCGGCGGACGGCGCGTCCGGCTGGGTTTTACGCCCGCCGACGAGACCGGCTGTACCCGTACACCGTGCCGCAGCGCGCCGCATCATGAGAAGGACTGCACGCTTTTCCTTCGCGGCCGGACGGACAGCCCGTGGCTGTTCCCGCTGCTCGCCTATACATGAACACTTATTTGGCTGCCAGACGAACGCTTTCCGCCATCGCGGAGAGCGTTTCTTCGTCGACGGCGTTTTCGTCAAAGGCGATGTTGACGTAGACGAGCAGATCCTTGTTATAGGCGAGGATGGCTGGATAGTAGGTGGTGGAATCCGTTTCCGGATCGCGTACAGAGACCTTGCAGGTGGCGGTGCAGCTTGTCTCGTCCTCTTTAACGGGGGAGTAGTCGTTATCCCAGCTGACGACGCTGCCGAGCATCAGCTGATTGTAGACGGAACGGTAAAAATTTTCATCGGTCGTTCCCTCATAGAGTTCAAAGACGTTGTAGTCGATGCTCCCGACAGTTTTGTCTCCATTCAGGATGTCCACCGGCGAAAAGCCTCCGCCGACATCCGGAAGCAGTTCGCCCCCCGGGTTTTGGATACTCCATCCCGATGGCAGATCGATATTCAACGTAAACGGGGAAATGTCGAAAATTTTTGTATTGTATTCGGTCTGATTGTCCTCGTAGGCCGGAAAGATGACTTGTGTTGTTTTCGGTTTCGACTGACATCCGGAGAGGCAGACGGCTAAAAGTACGGAAATCATACTGAGAATCCGGCAGAAACGTTTCATGAAAAATCGACTTCTTTCTTTGTTTATTCGTGCGGATAGTTCCGTTTACAGTAAATCAGTATAGCTGATTCTCGCGGCAAGTTCAAGTAACGTTAAAATAATTTTTTATGTAATGTAGGCAGGATAGATATCGAAAATTTAGCACAGGATCCGTGCCGGGGATTAAAAAAATACGGCGCATATGTAATATATGCGCCATGGCAGAGTACACATTATTTTATCCGGCGATCCGCGGGTCTTTTTATCCGGGTATAGAATTCCTTTTTGTCCTCGTGATGAATATAGGCTCCGTTCTTTAACTGTACCCGGAGGGAGGCGGGATTGTCCTTGTGGACGGACATATAGATTTCGTCCTCGCGGATGATCCCCCACGCCTTTTCGGCTGTCAGCCGCAGCCCCTCGGACGCGTATCCTTTCCCTCTCCACTCTTTGCGGATGCCGTACCCGATGTGTCCGCCGCCGTTTGCGAGGGCCTCTGTCAGATAGTGCCGGATGCGGAACAGGCCGACAATGGTCTCATTGTCCCATAAAAAGAATTCCGTTTCCGGCACCCATCCTTCCCGCAGGCCGATTCCCTTTGCTGCGCGGAGATATCCCGGCAGGATTTTATATTCAAAGTCTTCCCTTGAGCACCCAAAGCCTGCGTTAGTGAAGCCGTTTTCGTCCGCGGGCGTATGGGTGATGAAATCGTATTCTTTCCAGATATCCTCTATGTTCGCTTCTTTTAAGTAAATCATAATCCATGACCTCGGATTTTATGTTTCTCTTTTTCGGAGCAATACTTCTGCCGAACAAATCGGAAATTATCGCACAATAATAATATAAACGCCCGCATCCAGATTCTGAACGAAAGCATGATACTTTTCTTTTTCCTTTTGATATATTCCCAAAAGATCAAACACATTTAACATATCTGCCGGTTCACTTGAATTGTAGTCATAATCACCCTCGAAAAGATAGACTTCTCTTCGACGCTCAAAATTGCGTTTGACCACGGAATTAACGAAATCAACATCCTCAATCTCATACAAACCCAATGCTTCCGCACCAATCATAGTATCAAAATAATTAACAGAAAATTCGATTGCAGAAACATCATTAAAATCAATCTTCACATTCATTTTCTTGCCGTCATTCTCAGCATACATTTTTGAAAATACGACTATTTTTGAATCTGATCCTTTAGGCTTTATTTCTATTTTAGGAATTCTTGCATCAAAATTCTTTACTAATAATTTCCCCGATTTCATTTATACCTCCTGTTTGACAGATGCACAATTCCGGAAAGGGAATTGTGCATCTGGAGGTCGGACGTATCTGCTTTGTTGCGTTCAGGGCTTCCGGCGCGCGGTCTGCAAAGCGAGGTTCAGCGCGTGGGAGGAGGCCACAGTGCGGATATAGGCGCGTGCGTCCTCGTCGCGGCGGGACAGGTTGAGTGTCAGCACCTCGCTGTGCCACGCGCTGTCGACGGCGGCGTACACCAGCCCGACAGGCTTCCCCTCCGACGGATCCGGCCCCGCGTTGCCCGTTACGGCTACGGCGATGTCCGCGCCCGAGAGCGCCCGCGCGCGCGACGCCATGGCCGCTGCCGTCTCGGCGGACACGGCTCCGTGTTCCGCGAGAAGCCCGGCGTCGACGCCGAGCAGCTCCTGCTTTGTGCGCACAGAATAGCTGCACACGCCCCACTCAAACACCTCAGACGCGCCCGGCACGCTGGTGATGCGCTCGGCCACCATGCCGCCCGTGCAGCTCTCGGCCGCGGCGACGGTGAGCCCTTTCGCCTGGCACAGGCGGACAAGCGCCGTCTGCAAATCGCCGACGTCGATGCCATAGAGGAACTCACCCACGCTCGCGCGGATCTCCTCCACGACCGGATCGATGAGCGCGGCGGCCTCCTCCTTTTTATGGACACGCGCCGTCACGCGGACGAGGACCTCGCCTGTCTTGGCGTAGGGGGCGACAGTTGGGTTTATGCTCTTTGTCATCATCTCGTGCAGGCGGCTCTCCAGATCCGATTCCCCGATGCCGAAAAAGTGCAGGCTGTGCGAGACAAGCGTCTGCCCGCTCAGGCGCTCTAGGAAGGGGGCGGCGGATTCGTCGAACATCGGCTTCATCTCGCGCGGCGGGCCAGGGAGCAGGATGGCGATTTTCCCCTCCATATCCCCGTCCCCTTCGATGGCGCAGCCCGGCGCGGTGCCGTTCGGGTTCGGGAAGATGGTGCAGTTTTCGGGCATCATGGCCTGCTTCTCGTTGTTGCCGCTGACAGGCCGGTTCATCCGCGCGAAAAAGCTGCGGATGGCCTTGAGCGAGGCGTCGTCCATCACCAGCTTCCGGCCGAAGAAGGAGGCGACAGTCTCCTTGCTCAGATCGTCGTAGGTCGGGCCGAGCCCGCCGGTGGTGATGACGATTTCCGCCCGGGAGAAGGCGATCTGAAGGGCCGCGCGCAGACGCTCCGGATTGTCTCCGACCACGGTCTGATGATAGACGGGGATGCCCATCTCCGCCAGCCGCCTCGCCAGATACGCGGCGTTGGTGTTGACGATATCCCCAATCAGGAGCTCTGTGCCGATGCACAGGATTTCAGCGGATTGATTCATCTTTCGTCTTCCTTTTGTTTATTTTTTTCTGGATCGCCGGTGCTTGCGGGGAGCGGTGCGCTCCTCGGGCTGGGCTGTGGTGGTCTCCTTTAAGCGGATGAGATACTGTGTCGCGCCGGAGTCCTTCTGCCGTTCCGGGCGGACCTCGAACATCCCGAGGGATTTGACAAACGGGGTAAACTTTTTAAAGCCGAAATTGCGCACGTCAAAGTCCGGGTAGCGCTTGGTGAGCGCGTTGCCGATCTGCGAGGCGAGCGCCAGACCGTCCTCGTCCGAATTCTCGGTGATGAGGGTGGCGATGGCCCGGCGGATGGTGCGCACGTCCGTCATCTCCTGCTGCTTGGGCTGTACATCCGCGGGGACGGGCGGCTCCGGCGCTTCGGCGGATTCGGCCGTCTCGGCGGCCAGCACCTCCAGATACCGGAACTTGTCGCACGCCTTGACAAAGGGCTGAGGCGTCTTCTTTTCGCCCATCCCCACCACGACGACGCCGTTTTCCCGAATCCGCGCCGCGAGGCGGGTGAAATCGCTGTCGCTCGAGACGATGCAGAATCCCTCCACGTTGCCCGAATGCAGGATGTCCATCGCGTCGATGATCATGGCGGAGTCGGTCGCGTTCTTTCCGGAGGTATAGGCATACTGCTGGATAGGGGTGATGGAGTGTTCGAGCAGGACCGATTTCCAGGGGGAGAGCGTTGTGCAGGTCCAGTCCCCGTAGATGCGTTTATAAGTGGCGACACCGTCGTTGGCGATCTCATTGAGGATAAACTGAATATATTTGGCCGATACGTTGTCCGCGTCGATCAGGACGGCAAATCGTTTGTCACTGGGCATTCCGATTCCTCTTTCCTGTTGAATTCTCGTCCTTTATACGAATCATCAGCTTTCATTGACGATAAGGATTATTATAAAACTCCGTTCCGGCCGAACCTGTCGAATCGGCCCTCCCTTCCTGTCCGGCGTTCTATATCCAGTATAAACCAAGAAGAGGGAAAAAACAACCAAAAAGGCAGCCGCCCCGAAGTTTCTTCGGGGCGGCTGCGTGTTTTAAGAGGGCTGCTGGTTCTCCGTGCCGGTATCTTCCGGAGCAGGGGAAGGTGCTTCGGATTTGTTCTCCGTCCCGCCGGGAGTATGTTCCTCTGCGGGGGGATTCGTCGCGGAGGCATCCGGATCGGCCGGCGCCGGCGGATCGATGGGAGTGGTGTCCGGTTCGGCCGGCGTCACCGGATCGGTGGGAGTGGTGTCCGGATTGGATGGTGTGACTGGATCGGGCGTGGTAGTTCCCGGGGTGGTCGGAGTGGTCGGGACAGCCGGTTTGGGAACGGTGATGGTCACACGATACTCTGTTGTTGTAACGTTGCCTGCGCCGTCCGTTGTCTGTACTTGGATAGAGTAGGGTGTGTCGGCGCCGTTCTGCGCTGTCAGCGTGAGGGGAACGGCCGCGGCAACAGGAGCACCATAGGCAACAGGCGTACCGGCCGCTGTGGGGACAACCCCTGTCCGGTAAACGGTCGTTTCGGGACTTCCGTTTGCTTCGGCCGGTGGGGGGAGAAGAGTCAGTGTTTTTGATGTTTCGAAAGAATAGACAGTCGCAGGATTAGCCGCCGCATAGGCGTTGAGCACAGTCAGAACCACCTGACCGGTTGCATTCGTTGTGTACTGGAGTGTCGGGGAGGCGGGGGCGGTTGTGTCGATCATACCAATCGTTACCTTCTGTTCGGTACGGTTGCCCGCGCTGTCTACCGCCACGATAGTGATGGGAGTATTCGCTGTATATTCCCGTGAAAAACTACTGTTGACGTTCTCGTCATTCACCGTTAGGGAAACAAGATTACTGCCGCCTTGATCCGTCGCGGAGACAGTCAGTGTCTTTTTCTGTTTCCATTTATCCGCATCCGATACAACAGCGTTAATCACCGGCGGAATAGTATCGATCTTGTCTATGGACACCTCCTTCGTAACGGAATTGCCCGCGCCGTCGGTAGCGGAGACGGAGACAACCGAGTCCTTCTGCACGGTATACGTAAACCTCTGCTGGTTGCTGTCGCGCAGGACGGACTGCGTCTGTACCGGCACACCGTCCACATGGACGCTGGCCTCTCTGACGCCGCTTTCACTGTCCGAAACAGTGATGTCCACGGTCTTCTCCTTCGCCCAGCCTTCCGGGAAAGTGATGGTGACTTCGGGCGCTGTCTTATCGGTTTCCTGAGGTGTCAGCGCCGGGACGGATATCGTCAGGGCGGATGTCTCGTTTCCAACCATATCACGCGCGGTAATCGTGAAGTTTCTGCTCGCCGTCTCGACCTCGTAATAATACGGATTGGTGAAGTTTTTGACAGGAGCCCCATTCACAAAGACCTGCCCCAGTCCGGACTCGTTGTCCGAAGCGGTAATAACTAAGAAGCGCCTTGCTTTATCGGCAGGATGGAAGGTCCATTCCGCTTTCAGATTGGGCTGTGTCATGTCGATACCACTCACATTCACTGTGGTGGACGCTGACTTTCGGCCATTAGAAGCTGTGACAGTATAGGCGCCGTTTTTCACAGCGGTGAAGGAAGGACCTGTTACGGGGATATTTTCGGTGCCATACAGCACGGTCAGTGTCGAAGGAAGGGCGGACTGAACGCTGATGCTCACCGTTTTGCTTTTTGCCCAGCCGGACGGGGTGACGGCGGTACCTGTAATGGCGACGGAATCATCCACCTGTGTGGAAGAAACAGTGATCTCCTGCCGGAACGCGTTCCCCGCGTTGTCCTGCCCGGTGACGGTGTAGGTCCCGGCGGCGCTGGCGGAGAAGGAACAGACACTGCCGGTGCGGGAGACAGCCTTCGGGTCGATGCCGCTCACGCGCAGAGATTCCCACTTGAAGCCGGATCCGCCCGCGTCGTTCACCTCAAAGGAGACGAGCACAGGGCTGCCGGAAAGCGGTGGGTTGCTGATGAGCTTCATCTGCGGAGCCGTTTTGTCGATGTTCTTCACCACGGCATCCCTTGTGACAGAGTTCCCCGATTTGTCGCGGGCTGTGATGGTGTACGTGCCGTTCGCGGGGGCGGAGAACTGATACCGATCCCCGGAGAGCTTCTGCACCGTCCGCTGCGGAACGGTAACGCTCTCGAGATTATCGTCTGTGACGGTGAAGGAAACGGAAACATCCGCATTGGTCCAGCCCGCAGGGGAGAAGCCGGGATCGCCGATGACGGGCTTCTGGGAAGCGGCGCTCTCGACCGTGACCCAGAAGGTGCGGGTATCGCTTGTATAGCCGCTGCGCGAACCGGTGACCGTGATCTTAACGTTCCCGGCGCCGCGTGCCTTGAGCACGAGATTCTGATCCTCATCGACTGTTACGCCGAGGACGTGATCATTGGAGGAGGACGCCTTAAGCGTTTTCGCGTTCGTCTCGAGGTGGATGGTCTTCGTCTGTCCGTCAGTCAGGGAGACGTTGTTGACAGCGTCCACCCAGCGGATATAGATCTCTTTGCGGTTGGTGACGGCGCCATTCCGCTCATCGTCCTCGTCCTTCCGGTCGCCGCCCTTCCAATAGTTGTTTTTGGAATCGTATTTGCGGGGGGAGCGCACACCACTGTCCGTGCTCACACGTTCGGGACGCGACTGATAGTAGACGTAATCGTTGGAGGCCGTGAGCTGCCCGACCTCCCCGGAACCCCGGACATAAGTGGGGGCTTCCGCGTAGAGGCGCTCAATGGAGCTGTCACCGTCCACGGTGATCCAGCTCTGTGTCTCGGTGGTGACCCGATCTACCTCGATCCCCTGTAAATCGAGGTCCGTGCGCGTGTTCGTGGGCCCGGCCACGGTGATGTTCTCGAATCCATCGCTGCGGCCGGAGAGTGTCCCCTCCTGTAAGGTGGCGTCCTTTTTAACGGCCACGGAGCGGACGTCCGTCCCCTGGGAGGCGAAAACCTGCGCGCCCTTTTTATCTAGCTCCAGGCTGCCGATATCCGTATCGTACAGCTTCACCCAGCCGCCGCATCCGGCGATGGAGAGCTTCCCCTTGACGGTGACGTTTTCCAGTGAGATGTCCCCATCTCCGGCGGCGCTGGTGATGGTCAGATCCCCCTCGAAAGTCTTGTTGCGCAGCGTGATGCCGTCCCCACGGATGACGCCGTTCTGATACGTGGCTTTGGTGCTGTAAGCGCCCGCGTCACGGTATGTAACGTCGTCGGCCTGCGCCTCATAGTCCTTTTTGGATGAACTTCCAGACGGGGCTTTGGAAGAGCCTTTGGAGCTGGAAGAAACATCCTTGGAGGACGCTTCAGAATCCGCCTTGGAACTGGGGGCGGATGGGCGGGGCGTTGTCTGGTTCGCGGGCGGGGCTTGGCTGCTTGAGAACGAATCGGCCTTCGAACCCGCTCCTGTGGTCCCGTTTCCGCCGGAGGACGGCCGCTGTTCGTTCCCGCTGCCCCTGCCGCCCTCTTCATCGACTTTATCCTCCCGGCTGCCGCCGCTGTCTTCATTGTCTTCATCGTCTTCGTCGTCCCGGCGATCCGGATCGTCCTCATCCTCGCTGTCCTCATCGTCCTGATCCGGTTCCCGCCTCTCATTGGGTTCCTCGTGCACGGAGCTGGACTTGGAAGAGGAGGATTCATCGGACTGCTTCTGGCGTCTGCCGCAGCCGGTCAGGCTAGCCGGCACAGCCAGTGTCAGCGCCAGAAAAATGGCCAGCCATGTATTGCGTCTTTTCATATCTCCCTGTCTCCTCTCACAGATTCCTCTATATTTTTCAGTGTATATCTTTGCCTTATTTTACTGCGCCTGTCTTCCAAATTTACAATTTGTTTAAAAATAACACCGAGAGGAAGAAAATTAAGTATTCATCTCATTTTCCTATGATAGGAGAAAATGGACAAAAAATCAAGCTCTTTGAGGGGAATACTCTTGAACCAGCTCCGGAAACATGGTACCATCAATTTATGGAAAAGTTACTGGAAGGGGTAGAGTCAAGTGGAACTGATAGAAGTGGCGGGTCTGGCCTCCCGGCTGCGTGAAAACGTGTCCCGCGTCATTACGGGGAAGGATGAGGTCATCGAGAAAGTGATCCTGAGCGTTCTGGCCGACGGACATATTCTTTTAGAGGATCTTCCCGGTACGGGGAAAACCACGCTGGCCAAGGCGCTTGCCCGTTCGGTGGGCTGCTCGTTCGGCCGCATACAGTTTACGCCGGATCTGCTGCCCTCGGATCTGACGGGCATCAATTTTTACAATCAGCGCACGGGGGAATTTTCGTTCCGGCGGGGAGCGGTGTTCACCAACATCCTGCTGGGGGATGAAATCAACCGTGCTACGCCGCGCACGCAGTCTAGCCTGCTCGAGTGCATGGAGGAGCGGCAGGTGACGGTAGACGGCGAGACTTATCCGCTGGAGAGGCCTTTCCTCGTGATAGCGACCCAGAACCCGATTGAGATCGCGGGCACGTTCCCACTTCCAGAGGCGCAGCTCGACCGGTTCCTGATGCGCCTGCACATCGGCTATCCCGATGCGGAGGACGAGGCGCGCCTCCTGCGGCGCTTCTCTGCGGACACGCCGCTCGAGACACTCCAGCCCGTGGCGGAGAAGGAGGAGGTCACCGCGGCACAGCGGGCGGTGCGGCAGATCCATGTGGGAAAAGCGGTCGAGGGGTACATGGTGTCCATCGTGCGGGCGACGCGTACACATGAGAAAATCCGGCTCGGCGTCAGCCCGCGCGGAGCGCTCGCACTCCAGCGCGCGTGCATGGCCCGTGCCGCCATGCAGGCCAGAGAGTTCGTCACGCCGGACGATGTAAAGGCAATGTGCGCCGACGTCCTCTCCCACCGGCTGGTGCTCAAGGGCTATGGCTCCGGCACGGAGGAGGGGGAG